>CAZKBB010000008.1:0-60198 GCA_964550935.1 uncultured Caulobacterales bacterium | reverse complement strand
GCCATGAGAACGTTGAGCGAAGATCTGCGGCTTCGAGCTGTGAGGCTGGTTGTCGAGGACGGTCTGTCGCTGCGCGCGGTCGGTCGGCGGCTGTGCATCGGTGAGGCGACGGTTGGGCGCTGGGCGCGCCAGTACCGGCGCACGGGGAGCGTTGCGGCGCGGCCGAGGGGTAACCCGGGCCGGTCCCGGCTTGACCCTTTTGAAGGCTATATCTTTGGCCTGATCGAGGCGCGCGCCGACATCACACTGGCCGAGATGGTGGAGCGTCTGGACGCCGACCATGGCGTGCGGGTTCAGCTGAGCACGCTTTGGAGCTTCCTGCGCAAGCGCGGCCTGACTTTTAAAAAAAGACCGCGCACGCGAGCGAGCAGAGCCGCGAGGACGTGTTCGAGCGCCGGCTGAAGTGGTTCGAGCATCAGCCCGATCTGGACCCGGCCCGTCTGGTCTTCATTGATGAGACCGGGGTGTCGACCAAGATGGCGCGCCTGCGCGGCCGGTCTCTGCGGGGCGAACGCTGCCGGGCGCCGGTTCCCCACGGACACTGGAAAACCATCACGCTGGTGGCCGGCGTACGCCTGAACGGTGTGGCGGCCCCGGCCCTGGTCGACGGGGCGATGGACGGTGAGACCTTCCTGACCTGGTTGCGCGGCATGCTGGTCAGGGAACTCCGGTCCGGCGACGTGGTGGTGATGGACAACCTGCCCGCCCACAAGGTCGCCGGCGTGCGCGACGCCATCGAAACGGCGGGAGCCCGCCTGGCCTATCTCCCGCCCTACAGCCCCGATTTCAATCCGATCGAGAACGCCTTCTCAAAGCTCAAGGCCCTGCTGCGCAAAGCCGCCGCACGCACCGTTCCTGAACTCCACACCGCCGTCGCCGAAGCCCTCGACGCCATCAGCCCCGTCGAATGCGCAAGCTACTTCACTGCATGCGGATATAAGCCGGAATAGGATGAAAATGCTCTAGGCGCGCGCGGCTAGGCGAGCGCGATCTCCATCACCCGTTCCCCGGATAAGCCTTCGGGCAGGGCGTGGAAGTCGGCTTCTTTCGACACCGCGCTCGTGAGCGTGCGCAGATAGGCCCGGCGCGGTATGGTGCGCGCGCCGAAGCGCTCCAGATGCGCGGTGGTGAATTGGGCGTCGAGCAGTTGAAACCCGCCGGCCTTCATACGCGCCACCAGATGGGTCAGCGCCACCTTCGAGGCGTCGGTCTCGCGCGAGAACATGCTCTCTCCGAAATACGCCGCACCCAGCCTCACGCCGTAGAGCCCGCCGGCGAGCTCGCCGTCACGCCAGCATTCGATGGAGTGAGCGTGGCCCTGGGCGTGCATCTCGGCGTAGAGCCGCTCGATGGGCGCGTTGATCCAGGTTTCCTCTCGCCCCGGACCGGGCGCGGCGCACGCGGTCACCACGGAAGCGAAGCAGCGGTTGATCGTGACGTGGAAGGCGTCCCGGCGCACCACGCGGCGCAGAGAACGCGGGGCGTGGAACTGATCGAGCGGGATGACCCCGCGCTCGTCCGGATTGAGCAGGAAGATGCGCGGATCGTCGCGCGCTTCGGCCATCGGGAAGACGCCGCGCGCGTAGCAGGACAGCAATTCTTCAACGCCGAAGCCGCGCACCGTGCGCTCCTTCCCTCGCGCCGGCGCGTTCAGGCCTGGCGCTCCTTGAGCCAGGTCTCCAGCCAGCGGATGTGATAATCGCCGCTGAGGAAATCGGGCTCCTGCAACAGATCAAGATGCAGCGGGATCGTCGTCTTGATCCCGTCCACGACCATCTCGTGCAACGCGCGGCGCAGGCGCATCAGCGCTTCGTCGCGGTCGCGCCCGTGCACGATCAGCTTCCCGATAAGGCTGTCATAGTAAGGCGGGATGGAATAGCCCGCATAGAGCGCGGAATCGAGGCGCACGCCGAGCCCGCCCGGGGCGTGGAAGTCCCCGACCTTGCCCGGCGAAGGGGTGAAGGTGGCCGGATCCTCCGCGTTGATGCGGCATTCGATGGCCCAGCCCTCGATCTTCACGTCGGACTGCTCAAGGTCGAGCGGCTGGCCGTCCGCAATCAGGATCTGCTCGCGCACCAGATCGATGCCGGTGATCATCTCGGTGACCGGATGCTCCACCTGCAGGCGGGTGTTCATCTCAATGAAGTAGAACTCGCCGTTCTCGTAGAGGAACTCCACCGTGCCTGCGCCGCGATAGCCGATCGCGCGGACGGCCTCGGCCACGGTCTCGCCGATGCGTGCGCGCTCTTCAGGCCCGAGCGCGGGCGAGGGGGCCTCTTCGAGGATTTTCTGGTGGCGGCGCTGCAGCGAGCAGTCGCGCTCGCCCAGGTGGATCACCTTGCCGTGCTCGTCGGCGAGAACCTGGATTTCGATATGGCGCGGCTTGCCCAGATACTTTTCGATATAGACCGCGCCGTCGCCGAAGGCCGCCTTGGCCTCGGTGGAGGCGGTCTGCAGGGCGTGTTCCAGCGAGCCTTCGTCCTCGGCGACCTTCATGCCGCGCCCGCCGCCGCCTGAGGCGGCCTTGATCAGCACCGGGAAGCCGATCGACTTGGCGATGCGCCGGGCCTCGCCCATGTGCTCGACTGCGCCGTCGGAGCCGGGCACGACCGGAATACCGGCCTCGGCGGCGGCCTTCTTCGCGGTGATCTTGTCGCCCATCAGCCGGATCGTCTCGGGCTTGGGCCCGATGAAGGTCATGCCGTGGGCTTCGACAATCTCGGCGAAGCGCGCGTTCTCGGACAGAAAGCCGTAGCCGGGATGGATCGCCTGCGCGCCGGTGATCTCCGCAGCGGTCATGATGGCCGGCACGTTGAGATAGCTGCGCCCGGCCGGGGGCGGGCCGATGCACACGCTCTCGTCGGCGAGTTTGACGTGCATCGCCTCAGTGTCGGCCTCGGAGTGCACCGCTACGGTGCGGATGCCCATCTCCTGGCAGGCCCTGTGCACGCGGAGCGCGATCTCGCCGCGGTTGGCGATGAGGATTTTGTCGAACATGGCGCGCCCCGATCAGGTGATGATGAAGAGCGGTTCGCCGTATTCCACCGCCTGGGCGTCGGCCACGAGGATCTCCGAGACCGTGCCGGCTTTCGGCGCGGTGATCGGGTTGAAGGTCTTCATCGCCTCCACGAGCAGGATCGTGTCTCCGGACTTCACCGTGTCGCCGACCTTTGCGAAGTCGGGCGATTCCGGGTTCGGCTTGAGGTAGACCGTGCCGACCATGGGCGAGCGCACCGCGCCGGGATGGCTTCCCGGATCGGCCGCGCCGGTGGAGGCGGGCGTTTCAGGCGGGGAGGCGACGGCGGCCTGGGGCGGTTGCGCGGCCGGGGCCGGGGCCGGGGCGGGGACCTGATATTGCTGGGGCGCGGCGGTGATCTCGCGCGCCACGCGGATGCGCAGCTCGTCGCGCTCCACCTCGATTTCGGTCAGCTCGGTCTCCTTCAAGATCTCCGCGAGCTCACGCACGAGCTTGGGATCGATCGGGGACTTTGGCGAAGTCGGCATGGAGGAAACCTTTCGCTGGATACCAGGCTTCAGGCGCGGTCCCGGATCAGACCGGCCGCGGCCTCGAGCCCGAGTATGTAGCTGCGCGCGCCGAAGCCGCTGACTGTGCCGGCGACGGCCGGAGAGACGTAGGAGTGGGCGCGAAACGACTCCCGGGCGGCGGGCTGGGAGAGATGCACCTCGATCGCAGGCACCTCTAGCGCCTTCAGCGCATCGTGCAAAGCCACAGAGGTATGTCCGTAACCGGCCGGGTTCAGTACGACCGCGCTCGCGCGCTCGTTGGCTTCGTGCAGCTGGTCGATCAATACGCCTTCATGGTTGGTCTGGCGGAAGTCGATGACGAGATCGAGCGCCTCCGCGCGCGCCTTGCAGGCCGCCTCGATGTCGGCCAGCGTCGCCTGACCGTAGATCTCCGGCTCGCGCCGGCCGAGCAGGTTCAGATTCGGGCCGTTCAGGATGAAGACGGTGTTCGGCATGGAAGCTTCGCGTTAGAGCGCCTTGACGCGGGGCGCGAGTTTTACGACGTGACGGACGTGGAAAACAACCAAGGCTTCGAACCGGACATGTCATCGCCCTCCGCCGCGCAGGACTCGCTCACCGTCACCTTGAACGGAGAGCCCCGCGACGTGCCGTCCGGGCTCACCCTGACCGGCCTGTTGCAGGAGTTGGGCCTGGACCCGCGCAAGGTCGCGGTGGAGCGCAATCTGGAGATCGCGCCGCGCTCGGCCTATGAGCGCATCTCGATCGAGGCGGGCGACCGTCTCGAAATCGTGCACTTCGTGGGAGGAGGCTGAGCCATGGACGACGCATCGAACCCGGCCGGCGCCGACGCGCCGCTGGTGGTGGCCGGGCGCACGCTGAACTCCCGCCTGATCATCGGCACCGGCAAGTATGAGAGCTACGCCCAGAACGCCGCCGCGCTGGAGGCGTCCGGCGCTGAGATGATCACGGTCGCGCTGCGCCGGGTGAACCTCTCCGATCCCGATCAGGAGCGGCTGACCGATCATATCGACCCGGACAAGTACGTCTTCCTGCCCAATACGGCGGGCTGTTTCACCGGCGAGGATGCCGTGCGCACGCTGCGCCTGGCGCGCGAGGCGGGCGGCTGGAGCCTTGTGAAGCTCGAAGTCCTGTCCGATCCCAAGCACCTCTACCCCGACATGGCCGAGACGCTGCGCGCGGCCGAGATGCTGCTCGCGGACGGGTTCGAGGTGATGGTCTATTGCTCGGACGATCCGGTCTACGCCAAGAAGCTCGAAGAGATCGGCTGCTGTGCGATCATGCCGCTCGGCGCGCCGATCGGCTCCGGCCTCGGCATCCAGAACCCGGTCAATATCCGCCTCATCATCGAAGAGGCGAAGGTGCCCGTGATCGTGGACGCCGGTGTCGGCACCGCCTCGGATGCGGCCGAAGCGATGGAGCTTGGCTGCGACGGGGTGTTGATGAACACCGCCATCGCGGAGGCCAAGAATCCCATCGGCATGGCCCGGGCGATGAAGCACGCCGTCATCGCCGGACGCGAAGCCTATCTGGCCGGGCGCATGGCCAAGAGGAAATACGCCGATCCGTCGAGCCCGCTCGCCGGGCTGATCTAGACCGGCGCCCTCAACGCCCCAGCGCAGCCTCCAGCGCGCGCTCCAGGGCGGCGACGTCGGCGCCCGGCACCACCTCTTGGCCGATCACGAAGAAGGGCGTGCCGGTGATGCCAATCTCGCGCGCCAGCGCGCGCACCTCCGAGATGCGCTCGCCCACGCTCTCATCCTCCATTGCGGCGCGCATCGCGGCGACGTCGACGCCGGAGGCCTCGGCCAGGGTGTCGATCCGATCCGAAGGCAGCGGGCCGGAGGCGGTCATCATCGCCTCATGGAAGGTCAGATAGCCGTCAGGCTGGATGTCCCAGACCGCCAGCGCGGCGCGCGCGGCCTCGACCGATTCCGCCCCCAGCACCGGGAACTCCTTCAGCACCACGCGCACCTGATCGCCGTGATCGGCGATGACGCCCTGCATCCAGTCGTTCGTGACCGCGCAGTAGGGGCATTTGTAGTCGAAGAACTCCACCACCGTGACGCGCGCCGCTTCGGGTTCGGGCCCGAATTTCGGCATGCCCTCGCCCTCGGCCAGGGCCGCAGCGTTTTGCAGCGCGGCGTCGGAGACGGCCTGTCGCTCCCGGTCGCGGGCGCGCGCCTGAAGTTCGATCAGCGCCTCCTCGATGATCTCCGGGTTCTCCAGGATATAGCTGCGCACGATCTCCTCGATCTCCCCGCGCGAGCGCGCGTCGCCTTCGGTTTCGTCCGCTTGGCCGCAGGCCGAGACGGTCGCAGCCAGCGCGAAAGCGGCGAGGGTCTGGATGATGCGCATGTCGTGAAACTCCTGAAGGGTCCGGGCGCGTTCAGGGTTGGCCGCGCCGGCGGCGATTGTATTCGCGGATTTCGCGCGGGCTCGGCTGGGCCGCTGCAATGATCTGAACCGCGCGCAGATAAGACGGCGTATTGCGCTCCAGGTCGTCGCGCGCGCGGCTGGCGAACTGGAAAGCCTGCACGTTGTCGCCGACCGCATAGGCGCGCTCGGCGGTGGCGAGTTCGGCCATGGCGCGCTCGCCGAGCGCCTCCTGGGCGAGCGACATCTGGAACCAGCCGAACGCGTTGTCGGGCTCCTCGGTGAGCGCGAAGCGCAAATGATCGACCGCCTCTTCAAGGCTGTCTTCGTCACCTTGCGCGATCAGCGAGGAGGCGAGCCCGATGCGCAGAAGCGGCGCGTGCGGCATCAGCTCGACCGCGCGGCGGTTGGGCGTGAGCGAGCGCTCGATCTCATGGCTTTCAAACAGCATCTGGCCGTGAAGCTCATGGAAGTAGGGGTTATCCGGCTCGTCCGCGACGAGGGTGAGCACCTCCTCCTCGGCGCGATCAATGAGGCCCTGCTTGTAGTAGGCCACCGCGCGGGCGTAGCGCGCAGGGATGGACTGGTCGCTGTCGGGATAGCGCTGGAAGGTCTGGGCCGGCGGAACCATGAAGCCGATGATCTTCGCCTGGATGCGGCGCAGCTCAGCCATCTCTTCAGGGCTGTCCTCCTTATCGGCGTAAGGGGAGGCCTCGACGTTCCGGCGCAGCGCGTCCACCCGGTCGCGCGAGAGCGGGTGGGAGCGGAAATACTCCCACTTGCGCTGGTTGGAGAAGACCTCCTGATAGCTCAGCCGCTCGAAGGTGCGCACCAGACCGCGCCCGGATTCGCCCGCGCCGGTGAGCAGGCGGACCGCGGCCTGGTCGGCGGCGGCCTCCTGGGCGCGCGTGTAGCGCAGCATGTCGAGCGTGGCGAATTGAGGGCCCGACGCGATGATCGCCGCGCCGGCGTCGCCCGCGCCGGCGAGCGCGGCGATGATCCCCAGGCCCAGCGATGCGGCCATGGTGGCCATGCCCTGCCGGCTGGCGTCTGAGAAGCGCGCCAGGTGCGCGCCTTCAATATGTCCGATCTCATGGGCGATGACGCCCTTGATCTCCGAAGGGGTCTCGGCGCGCACGATCAGGCCTGTGTTCAGGAAGACCTTCTGCCCGCCGGTCACGAAGGCGTTGAACTCCATGTCTCCGATGAGATGGATGTCCACGTCTTCGGTGTTCAGCGAGGAGGCGTCGAGAAGCGGCTCGGCGTAATCGCGCATCACCCGCTCAATCTCGGTGTCGCGCACCAGGCCCTGGGCGTGCGCGGCGCCGGCGGCGAGAACGGCCGCTAGAACGGTGAGCGCGCGGATGACCATGCGCATCGCGTCAGTGCTCCTGCGTTCGCTCCCCCAGCGATACTCGGGAAGATAGTCGCTTTACGCCGCGCGCGCATCCACCCGGGCTCAGCCGAGCGCGAGCGGATGCGCCGCAGTGAAAACGCTCAGGAGCCCAGGCCGAAGATCTTTCCAGATTTCTGCCACCAGCCGCGCCGGCGCGACCCCTCGTCCTTACCGTCATCCTTGCCGCCGTCGCCCTTGCCTTCGCCGTCGACATCCGCCTCGGCCTGATCCGGCTCAGGCTCGGACGCCGGCTCGGGTTCGGCTGAAGGTTCGGGCTTCGCCTCAGCCTTGGCCTCAGGCTCGAAGCTGCTTTCCGCTTGCGCAGGCGTCTCCGGCTCAGCATCGGGCTTCTTCCGGCGGCGGCGCTTCGGCTTCGGCGGCGCCTCAGCGTTCGCCGGCGCATCGTCCTCGGCCGGCGCCTCGCCGGTCTGGGGCTGCGCCTCGCTCGTCTCGGCTTGCTCGGCGTCGGCCTTCTTGCGACGCGCGGGACGCTTGCGCTTGGCGGGGGGCTCGCTCGCTGGCAGGTCCTCGCCCTCGACGGGCTGGATCACCTGCAGCGGATCGGGTTCGCCGGCGTCGGCGGCCTTGGTCTCCAGGGCTTCAGGGGCTTGCTCGCCGCTTGTCTCGTCGCCGGCGCCGCGCTGGTCGTTATCGCGCTGGCCGCCATCACGGTCGGAGCCATCGCCCGAACCGTCTGCGGTTTGCGCGCCGTTTTCCTCATCACCGTTGCGGCGGCGACGATTGCGGCCGCCGCGGCGGCCGCGCCGGCGGCGCTTGTTCTTGCGCTCGCCGCCCTCGTCGTCGTCGCCGTCTGAGGCGCTGCGGCTCTCGCCCTCGCCATCATCCTCGGCCTCGGTGGGCGCATCGTCGCCCGGCGCGTCGTCGCTGCGCGTCTCGGCGGCGTCGGACTTGCGCTCGCGCCCGCCTCGACGGCGGCGTCCACGCCCGCCGCGCGCGCGCTCGTCATCGGAGCGCTCCGCCTCGTCGGGGGTCTCCTCGATCTCGGGTGAGGCCTCCAGCTCGGGCAGGGCCTCGCCGGCCACGACCGCCTCGGTCACGCTCGGGCTATCGACCGCGTCCGAGCTTGATCGGGCGGCCTCCTTGCGGCTTTCGACGCGGTCCAGGCGGCACTCGGGGCGCGTCAGGTCGTCGTCGGCCTCGATCGTGACGCGCATGTCGTAGCGTCGTTCGATCGCGCGCAGGTGCTCGCGCTTTTCGTTCAAAAGGTAGAGCGCCACTTCCGGCGGGCAGGCGAGGTGCGCATAAGCGGTGCGACCGCGCACGCCTTCCTCCTCAAGCGTGCGGAGCGCCACGAGCGTGCTCGATTCCACGCTGCGCACATGGCCGGTCCCGCCGCAGGTCGGGCAGGGCTGGGTGGAGCCCTCGATCAGGCTGGTGCGCCGGCGCTGGCGGGAGATCTCCATCAGGCCGAACTGTGAGATGCGGCCCATCTGGACGCGCGCGCGGTCCTTCTTCAGCGCGTCCTTCAGCCGCTTCTCGACCGCGCGGTTGTTCTTGTTCTCCTCCATGTCGATGAAGTCGATCACCACGAGGCCGGCGAGATCGCGAAGGCGCATCTGGCGCGCGGCTTCGTCGGCCGCTTCCAGATTGGTGCGCAGCGCGGTCTGCTCGATATTGCGTTCCTTGGTCGACTTGCCCGAGTTCACGTCGATCGCGACCAGAGCCTCGGTCGCGTTGATGACGAGGTAGCCGCCCGACTTCAGCTGGGCCACCGGCGAGTAGATCGCCTCCAACTGGCTTTCGACCTGGTGGCGCAGGAAGAGCGGCGCGTCGTCGCGGTAGTGCTGCACCTTCGAGGCGTGGCTCGGCATCAGCATCTTGATGAAGCCCTTGGCCTCCTTGTAGGCGGCCTCGCCCTCGACCAGCACCGCCTCGACATCCTTGTCGTACATGTCGCGGATGGCGCGTTTGACGAGATTGCCTTCCTCGTAGATCAGCGCTGGCGCGCTCGATTTCAGCGTCAGCTCGCGGATCGTCTCCCACAGGCGCAGCAGATACTCATAGTCGCGCTTGATCTCGGCCTTCGTGCGCGAGGCGCCCGCGGTGCGGATGATCAGGCCCATGCCGGCGGCGACCTTGAACTCGGCCACAGCCGACTTCAGGCGCTTGCGGTCAGACGCGTTGGTGATCTTGCGCGACACCCCGCCGCCGCGCGGCGTGTTCGGCATGAGGACGCAGTAGCGCCCGGCCAGCGAAAGATAGGTGGTCAGCGCTGCGCCCTTATTGCCGCGCTCTTCCTTGGCGATCTGGACGAGCATGACCTGGCGGCGCTTGATCACCTCCTGGATCTTGTATTTGCGAAGGAGCTGGCGGCGCTTGCGCGCGACCTCCTCAAGCAGCTCCTCCTCATCGGGGCCGATGTTGGAGACCGCGCCGCGCGCCGGCGCGTCGTCGGCGGCGTTCTCAGCCTCGCCGTCCTCGTCTGCGTTTTCGTCTTCGTCTTCGTCCTCGTCCTCTTCGCGCGCCTCGGAGGCCTCCAGCGCCTCGTCCTCGGGCGCCTCTTCACCGGACCCGTCCTCACCGATGTCAGGCGCGGCGTCGGCTTCCTTCTGGATTTCCGCTTCGAGCGCGGCTTCGGCCTCACGCAGCGCTTCACGGTCCGCGTGGGGGATCTGGTAGTAGTCCGGGTGGATCTCGTTGAAGGCCAGGAAGCCGTGCTTGTTGCCGCCATACTCCACGAACGCGGCCTGAAGCGACGGCTCGACGCGCGTCACTTTCGCCAGGTAGATGTTTCCGCGGATCTGTTTCTTGGTGGCGCTTTCGAAGTCGAAGTCTTCAACACGATTGGAGTCGACGACCACGACCCGGGTCTCTTCCGGGTGGGCGGCGTCGATGAGCATTTTGCGGGACATTCAGTAAAACTCCGTCGCATGGCGGAGACAGGGCGCGCGTGCTGCACGCCAGGCGTGTCCGCCAGCGGTGTGAGATGGGGCGCTGAACGCGCGCCGGCCGGCGGGCGAGAGGCTCGCTTCGCATCGGTCTGATCGCACGCGCTTCGCGCATCGTCGGGGTTCCTAACCGGCGGCCGGGTCGCGCGGACATGCGCTGCGCGGGGCCGCCTGCGATTGATCTTCTCCGCACCGCTGAAAGGCCGGATGCTCCGGCGCGGCGCATTGAGGAAATGGGGCGTCTCGCGCCGGAAGACCGCTTGAGTGCGACGTCAGTCCGGACACGGCTGCGACGTTGGATACGCCATAGCGGATGCACCATGCACGAAAGCTCAAGGCTTGGAAAGCGCATCGGGCGACGGGCTCCGGAGCGCACCTGAAAATTCGCCCATCGCTAACGTCATGTTCAGCAAACAGGCCTATGGTGCGAGAAACAAGACCTGTAAGAACAGGCGAAGCGCAAGTGGGTGGACGGGCATGAGTCTTCATAAGCCTTTGATCCGTAGAGTTTTGCGCGCGCTTTCCGGTGCGGTGCTCGCGCTTGTCGCGTTCGCACCGGCTCAGGCCGGCGACGTGGTGGACGTGCGCTTCGGCGCGCATGGCGATTTCACGCGCGTCGTGGTGGAGACCACCGCGCCGGTCGATTTCGAGGCCTTCACGCTCGCCGAACCGGCTGAGCGCCTCGTGCTGACGCTGCCCCAGGCGGCCTGGCGCGTCGATTCGCTGCCTGAGGGCTCAGGACGCGGCCACGGCGTGTTCGGTGCGTTCAGCTTCGAGCCGACCGCGCGTGAGGCGCGCCTGGTGTTCGATCTGGACGCTCCCGCCGTCATCGTCGGGCGCCGCGCCCTGCCCCCGGCCGAAGGCGGCGGGCACCGCTTCTACGTCGATCTCGCCGAAACCGACCGCGCCGCCTTCATCGCGGCGTCAGGCTTTCCGGAATCGCCGGGTCGCTCCATCACCGACCTGATCGCCAGAAGCGGCGTCACCGCGCCGTCCTGCCGGCGCGTGCGCGTGGTGATCGACCCCGGCCATGGCGGACGCGATCCGGGTGCGCCGGGCCGCTTCGGCGGCGCAGCCGAAGCCGAGATCAATCTCGCTGCAGGTCTGGAGCTTCGCGATCAGCTGAACGCGACCGGGCGCTACGACGTCATCATGACGCGCGAGACCGACGTCTATCTTGCGCTTGAAGAGCGCGTCGCCTTCGCCCAGGCGGCCGAGGCCGACCTGTTCATCTCGCTGCACGCCGACGCTTCGCCTTCGGGTACGCGAGCGCGCGGCGCCAGCGTCTACACGCTCGCCGAGTACGCCGAGGATCGGGTGGTCACCCGCGCCAAGCGAGAGGGCGACTGGCTGATCAGCCGGGGCGAGCGCGCAGCCTATGTAAACAACATCCTTTTGAACCTCGCCGTGCGCGAAAAGCGCAATCAGTCGCTCGCCTTCTCCCAGCGCTTGCTGGCTGAAACCGGCGAGGTGACCCGGCTGTGGCGCGATCAGCCCTTTGAGCGCGGGCTTTACGTGCTGCTGGACAGTCAGATTCCCACGGTGCTGTTCGAGATGGGTTTCCTGACCAACCCGGACGATTCGCGGATGCTGAACACGGCCGCCGGTCGGGCGCGGCTGATGTCGGCGGTTGTGGACTCCGTAGACGCCTATTTCGAGCGCTGCGGGGGCGGTCGCCGCGCCGCGACGACCTTCGCCCGCCTCGACGCCGGCGCCGCCGAGTTGCGCTGAACCGCGTTCGCGCGTTGGCCTGAACCGGCCTCCCGGGCCATAATGCCGCCGAGAACGCGCGTCATAAGGCGCGTGTCTGTTGCGACAGCCGAGGGACCGCCCGGGCGCGGGCGAGCAAAATGCAGATTTTCACCTGGAGAAATGCGTTCCGCGTCGGAATCTGGGGCGGCGCGGCGGTGTTCGTGGCGGGCCTTGTCGGCCTGATCGCCGCTGCGATCTATGTGGTGCGCGTCACCGACGACCTGCCGGACTACCGCCAGCTCGCCGAATACGAGCCTCCGATCATGAGCCGCGTCCACGCCGGCGACGGCCGTCTGATCGCCGAGTTTGCGCGCGAGCATCGCGTGTTCGTGCCGATCGAGGTGTTTCCCCCGGTCCTGATCAACGCCGTCCTCTCCGCTGAGGACAAGAATTTCTATTCCCACGGCGGCGTCGACGTCATGGGCATGACGCGCGGCGGTTTGCGCTCGGCGATGCAGATTCTGTCGGGCCAGGGCGGCCCGTTGCAATCGGGCTCCACGATCACTCAGCAGGTGGCGAAGAACTTCCTCTTCACCGCCGAGCAGCGCATCGAGCGCAAGGTGCGGGAAATCTTCATCGCGCGGCGCATGGAGCGCGCCTTCACCAAGGATCAGATCCTCGAGCTTTATCTGAACGAGATTTATCTCGGCCGGCGCGCTTACGGCATGGCGGCCGCGGCCCTGAATTATTTCGACAAGTCGCTGGACGAGCTGGAGCTGCATGAGGCGGCCTACCTCGCCGCCCTGCCCAAAGCGCCGAACAACTACCACCCCTCGCGCGAGACCGAGGCCGCGATCGGCCGGCGCAACTGGGTGCTTGAGCGCATGCACGTCAACGGCTTCATCTCGGCCGAGGCCCGCGACGCGGCCCAGGCCATGCCGCTTGAAGTGCGCGGGCGCCTGGAGGGCGATCAGTATCTCGCCGCGGAATATTTCGTGGAGCAGGCGCGCCGGCGGGCCTTCGAGCTTTACGGCGAGGACCAGCTGTACGAAGGCGGGCTGTCCATTCGCACCACGCTGGACACCTCCATGCAGCTCGCCGGCCGCGCCGCGCTGCGCCGGGGGCTCGAGGCTTATGACCGCCGCCATGGCTGGCGCGGGCCGCTGACCACTTTGGAAAGCTTCGACGACTGGCCGGCGCAGCTCGAAGCGGTCGAGCCGCCGCCCGATCTTGATGCGCAATGGCGCGTCGCGGTCGTGCTGGAGGTCTCCGAAGAGGCCGCCGATATCGGCTTCGCCGACCAGTCCCGCGGGACCGTGCCCGTGTCCGAGTTGCGCTGGGCGCGCGAGCCCTCGCGCGACGAGGACGGCTTTCCAGAGCTCGGCCCCTCGATCCGGGCCGCTTCCGACGCGCTGGAGCGCGGGGATGTGATCCTCGTGGAGCCGGTCACCGAAGAGAGCGCCGCCGACGAGACCGAGCTCCTAGAGGCCGTCTACGGTCTGCGCCAGGTCCCTGAAGTGAACGGGGCGATCCTCGCGCTCGACCCTTACACGGGCCGAGTGCTCGCCATGGTGGGCGGCTATTCCTTCCAGCAGAGCCAGTTCAACCGCGCCATGCAGGCGCGCCGCCAGCCGGGCTCGGCGTTCAAGCCTTTCGTTTACGCCGCGGCGATGGACAACGGCTACACGCCGGCCTCGCTGATCCTGGACGCGCCCTTCGCGGCCTCGGGCGGTCTTGAGGAGCGCTTTTACCGGCCGCAGAACTATTCGGAAGAATATTACGGCCCGTCCACGCTGCGGCTCGGGCTGGAGCGCTCGCGCAACGTCATGACCGTGCGCCTGGCCCAGGAGATGGGCATGGAGCCGATCACCGCCTATGGCGAGCGATTCGGCATCTATGACGATCTAAGCCCGACCCTCGCCATGGCGCTCGGCGCCGGGGAGACGACCCTGCGCAGGCTGGTTTCGGCCTACGCGGCCATGGTCAACGGCGGCCAGCTGATCGAGCCGACCATCATCGACCGGGTTCAGGACCGCTCAGGCGAGACGATCTATCTGCACGACCAGCGCGCCTGTCCGATCTGCGAGTCCGAATGGAGCGAGGATCTGCCCGAGCCCCGGCTGGCCGAGCTCGGCGAGGAGGTGGTCGATCCGGTCACCGCCTATCAAATCGTGCACATCCTGGAAGGCGCGGTGGAGCGCGGCACGGGCGCGGCGCTGCGCCGTCTCGGCCGTCCGCTGGGCGGCAAGACCGGCACGACGAACGATTTCCGCGACGCCTGGTTCATCGGCTTCGGTCCCGACCTGATCGTCGGCGCCTATGTGGGCTTCGACACGCCGCTGCCGCTGGGCGGCGGTGAGGCCGGCGGCCGCGTCGCCGCGCCGATCGTGGCGGAGTTCCTCGACCCGGTGCTTGAGGCGTATCCGGTCGCGCCCTTCCGCGTGCCGGAAGGCGTGCGTCTGGTGCCGGTGGACCGGCGCACCGGCGAGCCGAGCGCGATCGGGCGCGACGGCGCGATCCTTGAGGCGTTCCGCCCCGGAACCGAGCCCACCCGCGGGCGCTCGCCGGACGAGGAGGCGATGAGCTTCGGCGCGGCCGCGCTCGGGGCGGGCGCGAACAGGGCTGAGCGCGAGGAGTCTTCGCACGGGGACGACGATGAGGACGAGGATGAGCTGGGCGGCTTGTACTGAGCCGCGTGCGCGGTTATCGAGCTTGTCCTTGCATCACGTTCAGCAACACGATCCGGAGGGTCGCGACGCATGCGCGCCGAACTCGCCGCACTGAAGGACGCCATCAAGCAGTCGCTGGAACTGCTAAGGAGGCGTCTTTGACTGGGATACCGCACAAAAGCGCCTGGACGAGCTGAACGCCCAGGCCGAGGACCCCACGCTGTGGGACGATCCCCCGAACGCGCAAAAGCTCATGCGCGAGCGCAACCGTCTCGAAGCCGCCGTCGCCGAGGTTGACGAGATCGCCTCAGAGCTTGAAGAGACCGTCGAACTCGCCGAGCTGGCCGAGGCCGAAGGCGACGAAGAGCTGCACGCCCAGGCGTCGGATGCGCTGAAGACCCTGAAGGCCCGCGCCGACAAGGCCGAGCTTCAGGCGCTTCTGGCCGGCGAGGCCGACGCCAACCCGGCCTTTATCGAGATCCACCCCGGCGCCGGGGGCACCGAGGCGCAGGACTGGGCCGCGATGCTCGCGCGCATGTACACGCGCTGGGCGCAATCGGCCGGGTATTCCGTCGACGTCATCGAAGAACAGGACGGCGAAGAGGCGGGGCTGAAGTCCGCGACCCTTCTGGTGAAGGGCGACAACGCCTATGGCTGGCTGAAAACCGAGTCCGGCGTGCACCGCCTGGTGCGCATCTCCCCGTTCGACAGTTCGGGCCGGCGCCACACCAGCTTCGCCAGCGTCTGGGTCTATCCCCAGATCGACGAGAACATCGAGATCGAGATTGAAGACAAGGACGTTCGCACCGACACCTACCGCGCCTCGGGCGCGGGCGGTCAGCACGTGAATAAGACTGATTCAGCGGTGCGGCTGACCCACGAGCCGACCGGCATCGTGGTGCAGTGCCAGAACGACCGCTCCCAGCACAAAAACCGCGCGACCGCCTGGACCATGCTGCGCGCCCGGCTGTACGAGCTTGAGCTGCAAAAGCGCGAGGAGGCCGCCCGGGCCGACGCCGACAGTAAGACCGATATCGGCTGGGGCCACCAGATCCGATCTTATGTGCTGCAGCCCTATCAGATGGTGAAGGACCTGCGCACCGGCGTGGAGACGTCCTCCACCCAGGCTGTGCTCGACGGGGATCTGGACGCCTTCATGGCCGCCGCGCTCGCCGCGCGCGTGCGCGGGGAGGGCGAGGGCGAAGCCGCCCAGTAACCCCCGGCCTGGAGGCGAAAAAAGACGGGGCCGCGTAAAGCGGTCCCGTCTTCTGGTTTCGGCAGTGGGGCGGCGTCAGCTCTTGGAACCGAACGCGTCCCCGGTCTTGGCGGCCGAGGCCTGAGCCGACCCGCCGGATGAGGCCGCAGCCGCGCTCGGCGGCGCGCCCGGGGTCGGCGGAGCGGCGCGCTCGGCCGGCTTCGCGCTGGAGCCGCCGCTCTTTTTGCTGTCCGCGATCGGATCGGAGGAGCGCTTGCAGTGACCGTCGAAGAAGGCGCCGCTTTCGATCGCCAGCGTGGCGTGAACGATGTCGCCCTCGACGCGCGCGGTGGCGGCGAGTTGCACCTGGCGCGCGCGCACCGAGCCGTTTACGCGGCCGCGGATCACGACGTTCTCAGCGACCACCTCGCCGTTGATGGAGGCCTCCTCGCCGATGGTCAGGGAGGCGGCCTGCACGTCGCCTTCGACATTGCCGTCGAGCTGGACCTCGCCGTCGGAGGACAAAGACCCGGTCACCGTCAGATCGGCGCTGAGGATGGAGGGAGCTTTCGATTTCATGGCGTTCCTTTTCGGAGAGGCCGGGGCTTGCTCCGGCGCGGCGGAGGGCGTCTGTGCGGGGGGAGGGGTGTCTTTTTTAGTGAACATAGCGTCCGGCTCTGAGGAAGCGGTCTGGATCGGCGTGAGCGTCATCGAACCACACCTCGTAGTGGAGGTGCGTCGCGGTGGATCGGCCGGTGGATCCCATGCCGCCGATCTTCTGGCCTAGGATCACCTGGTCGCCGCGTCGCACGTCGATGGTGTGAAGGTGACCGTAACGCGTGCGAAAGCCGTAGCCGTGGTCGATCTCCACGGTGCGACCATATCCGGCGCGCCAGCCCGCGTAAACGATGCGACCCGGCGCCGGCGCCACGATCGGCGTGCCGCGCGAGCCGGCGTAGTCCTTGCCGGCGTGGAAGGCGGGTCGGCGCGTGAACGGATCCATGCGCACGCCGTAGTTTGAGGTGAGGCGGTGCGGTCCGTCCACCGGCGGGCCGAGCGGCAGGGCCTCCAGCATGCGTTCCAGGCTCTCCGCCTCGGACACCCGGGAGGCCAGACGCGCCACGCGGGCGTTGAACGGATCGTCAGTGTCGAGCTGGTCGCCGAACAGCCCGCTGTCGGACACCGCGATGAAGGGACCGCCTTCCCCGTCGCCGTCGTCTGCGGCCTTGTCCATCAACTCATCGACGCGAAGGCCCGTCAGGCGCACCACGGCGCGCAGATTCTCAAGGCGCGCCTCGGCGCTGTCTTCGGCCTCCGCCAGTACCGCGTCCTGTTCGGCGACGAGCGCGCCCACGCGCGCCTCGGCCGTGTCGGTTTGGCCCAGCGGCAAGGTGGGATCGGTGATCGCGGTGCGCGGATAGGGATCGGCCGGCGTCGCGGCCATCAGGATGCGCCCGCCGTCAAGGCCCGGGCTCTGCCGATCGCCGCCGCCCTGAAGCTCGTCGGCGAAGTCCAGAAGCCGGCTCAGCATGTCGTGGCGCACCTGAAAGCGCCCGGCCGCGCGATCAAAATTCTCAGTGCGCGATTCCACATAAGCCAGCGCGGCGGCCTCGGCGGCGCGGGCCTCCTCCAGCATCTGCTCGTAGCGCGCCTCCATGGCGGCGACGCGCTGGCGCTGCTGGGAGCGTTCATGGGCGTTGATGACCATGTTGGCCGAGGCGATCGCCGTCCAGGCCGCGGCCAGGCAGCCGAGCGCGATCGCGGCGACCTGCATGCGGGTCGTGATCGCGAAGTAGCGGACATGGCCGTCGCTTCGATGATAAATCTGCCGGTCGGGAAAGCGTCGTTTCAACGCCTCCCAAGGGCCCTCAAGAAGCCTTTGGACCATGCGCGTGCGCCCGCCGTGTTTTATCCACCCCTCAGTGCGCCGGTATGGAACACGAAGGCGCGGACCTTTTCAACATCGCTCACATACGCCCCATGCAAGGCGCTTGCCGGCTCTATGCCGCTTAATCCGCAGCCAGCGGGGCGTAGAACGCCTCAGGCAGGCCGGCGCGTTCGCGCGCTTCGGCGTTGAACGGCGGCTTCAGCCCGCCCTTGAAGCGTTGTGAAACAAAGCGTTGGAAGCGGGTTTGGGGATCCTCGCCCTCCCGGGCGCAGACATGCTCGAACCACCGCCGGCCGGAGGCCACATGGCCGATCTCTTCAGCGTAGATCGTTTTAAGCGGGGACGCGGAGGCTGGATCGCCGGCCGCGTTCAGCCGCTCGATCATGCCCGGCGTGACGTCGAGCCCGCGCGCCTCGAGCACCATCGGCGCGATCGCAAGGCGCGCGGCGAGGTCGTCGGCCGTGGCCTCCGCCGCGCTCCACAGCCCGTCATGGGCGGGCAGGTCCCCATAGTCGCCGCCAAGCTCGCCCAGCCGGGCGCGCACCATCATGAAGTGACGCGCCTCGTCGTCGCCGACCCCGATCCAGTCGGCCACGAAGTCGGCGCGCGCCGCGTCCGCAATGCGCGGGTCGCCGCCGAAGCGCGCGATCAGGTCGAAGGCAAGGTCGATGGCGTTGAACTCGATGTGAGCCACCGCATGCAGAAGCGCGAAGCGTCCCGCGGGCGAGGTCAGGCGGCGGCGCTTCACCCGGCCTGGTGACACCAGCTCGGGCCGATCCGGGCGCGCGGGACGGTCGGGAACCTCGATCGCCTCGCCCGCTGCGGGCAAGCCAAGCGCGCCTTTGCGCCAAGCCGAGGCGACCCGGCGCGCTTCGGCGGGCTTGTCCTCCGCCGAGGCTGTCGCGAGCACGCCGCGCGCGGCGTGAAGGATGGTCGTGTTCGCCGGCGTCAAAGCGCCTTCACCGCGCTCAGCACCTCCTCGACATGGCCGGGCACCTTCACCTTGCGCCAGACCTGGGCGATCTCGCCGCCGGGTTTGACCAGGAAGGTCGCCCGCTCAATCCCCATCGAGGTTCGCCCGTACATCGTCTTCTCCACCCACACGCCGTAGCGCTCGCACACATCGCCCTCGGCGTCGCTCGCCAGGCGGACCTTCAGGTCGTGCTTGGCCTTGAACTTGTCGTGCTTGGCGGGGGTGTCCTTGGAGATCCCGATCACTTTCGCGCCGGCGGCCTGGAAGTCGCCGATATGCTCGGAGAAGCCGATCGCCTCCTTGGTGCAGCCCGGCGTGTCGTCGCGCGGATAGAAATAGACCACCACCGGGCCGTCGTTCAGCGCGGACAGGCTGATCGCCTCGCCGCCGTCTCCGGGCAGGGTGAAGTCGGGGGCCTTGTCGCCGGGCTTGAGTTCGCTCATCAACACCTCCATCAAGAGGCCGCCCTCGCAGCGGCCTGACATCGCGGCGCAAGATCGTGCGCGAATGCGTCCGCGTCCAGCGTCTGCGCCGATTTTCACCGGAGCGCCTTCAAGCCCCATGCGCCGCGCGGCCCGTCTCGCCCTTCTTTATACGCTCGAAGCGCTCGCGGCCCTGCTGGCGTTGGCGATCTTCGCCGCGGTGGTGGTGCTGTGGCGTCTGGCCAGCGGTCCCGCCCCGGCCGACGCTCTGCGCGCGCCGTTCGAGGACGCGCTTCTGCGCGCGTTCGAGGGCGAAGCCGCCGAGATCGGCGCGCTGACCGTGGGCTATGATCCGGCTCTGTCCGCGCTGACGCTGTCGGCCAGCGACGTCGCGGTGCTGGACGCTGAGGGCGAGGCCACGGTGGAGCTGCGCCGGATCGAGGCCGCGTTCGCGCTCGATCTCCTGCTCACCGGCCGCTTCGCCCCGGTGGAGGTGGAAGCGCGCGGAGGTCTGTTCTCGCTTGTACGCCGCGCCGACGGGGCGGTGGCGGCGGGCATGGGCCGACCCGAGCGCGTGCTCGCGCAAGCCGTCGAGCCGCGCGCCGGCGCGCCGTTTCTGGAGACGCTGCGCGAGGGCGCTGCTGACACCCTGCTCACCCGCCTGCGCCGGGTGGACCTGCGCGATGTGGAGCTGCGCCTTGTCGACGAGGTCGATGCGCTGACCCTTCTGGTGGCGGACGCGCGTGCGGAAGTTGTCCTTGAGGAGGACCGTATTGAGGCCGATTTGTCCGGCGCGATGCTGACCTCGGCCGGGCGTGCGCCGGTCGCGGCTTCGCTGGAGACCGGGCGAGACCTCTCCAGCCTGTTCGTCGATCTGCGCGTGCGCGACCTCACCCCGGCCGCCGCCGCGCCCCAAAGGGGAACGTTGTCCGCGCTTGGCGCGATCGACGCTCCGATCGATCTCGATCTCGTGATCGACGCGGACGCGCAGACGGGACTGAGCGCGGCGCTGCTCAATCTTGATGCTGGAGCGGGCGTGATCCGCCGCGCCGGCGAGGCTTACGCGCTGACGGGCGCGCGGGCCCAGCTCGAACTCGACGCGCGCACCGGCGTGCTCGACGTGCGCGCGCTCGACATAGACGCGGATCTGTTGCGCGTCAGCGCGGCGGGCCGGGTGGAGAATTTCGCCGAGTTCGACAACGCAGTGCCCGGCCGGGCCGACTACGCGCTTGAGTTCGCCGCCGGCGCGATCACGCTGGACGGCGTGTTCCGCGAGACGCTGACCTGGGACGGCGCGGTTGTGCAGGGCGTGGCCCGGCCGGCCGATCTGAGGATCGGCTTCGATACGCTGCAGATCGACCTGCCCGATGCCGACGGCGCGTTCGCCGGGGCGGTTTCGCTGGAACAGGTCGACGGGCGCTGGCTTCCCGATCTGGAGCTCGAAGGGCCGATCGACGGTTCGGTCACGGCCGACACGGTCCTGAAGTACTGGCCGGTGGACTTCGCGCTCGGCGCGCGCGACTGGATCCGCGACCGCATCCTCGCCGGTCGGGTCTCCAACGCCAGGCTGGATCTCGACATCAGCGCCGAGGCCCTGGCCGAGCGCTTCATCGAGGACCCGGCCTTGAGCCTCAGCTTCGACTTCGCCGGCGCGGACGTGAGCTACGTGTCCACGATGACGCCGCTGCGCGGTCTGTCAGGCTCGGCGGAGCTGCGCGGCAACTCGCTCTCGCTGAGCGGGACCGGCGCAGCGATCGGGCCCTTGCAGATCGACACGATCTTCGTGGAGATCCCGCGGCTGAACCCGAAGGGCGCGATCGCGCGCTTCGGCGGGACCGGACGCGGCGGGACGGCCGAGCTGATCGCGCTTCTGGACCAGGAGCCGCTGGGGTTCGCGACCGATTACGGCATCGACCCGGCCTCTTTCTCCGGGCAAGGCACGGTCGAGTTCGAGATCGGCCGGCCCATGCGCCGTTTCGTGGCGGCCGAGAATATCGACTTCACCGTGACCGCGGACTTCGAGGATGTCGCAGGACCGGCCGGGCCCGCCGAGACCCGATTCACCGACGGCGTCGTGCGCATCGAGGCGGACCCCGATCAGCTCGTCGGGCGCGGCGAGGCGACGCTCGCGGGCGCGCGCGCCGACATCACCTGGACCGAGCGCTTCGGGCTCGGCCCGGACGCGCTGTCGACCACGATCGCGGTGTCCGCGCTGGTGGACGGCCGCGTGCTGGACCAGCTGGGTCTGCCGCTGAGGCGTTTCCTCGATGGTGCGGTGGCGATGGAGGCCGAGGTGGAGGGCGCCGGGTTCGACTTCGTCCGCGCCGCGCTCTCGCTCGATCTTGAAGAGGCGGCGATCGCGCTGCCGGCTGATCTGTGGGCGAAGCCGCCGGGCCGGCCGGCCGAGGCCGCGCTGTCGGTGGCGCTCGACGAGACCGGCGGCGTCAGTCTGGACCGGTTCACCCTCGAGGCCGGCGACGTCAGCGTGCAGGCCTCAGCACGCCTGGCCGAGGACGGGCGCATCCTTGAGGCCGACGCGTCACAGGTCCGTCTCGACGGGCTCATGAACCTGGCTCTGCGCGCCGATCGGCCCGAGGGCGCCGACGGCGCTTTGAGGCTCCGCCTCACCGGCGACTATCTCAATGGCGGGCGGCTGATCGATCAGGTTGGCCTGACCGGCTTCGGCGGGGACGGCGGCGCACCCCTGCGCTTCGAGGCCGCCGTGGACCGGGTGGAGACCCGCGGGGTGACTTACTCAGACGTCGACCTCGCGGCGGACTCGACCCCGCAGGGCCTCGCCCTGTTCGCGCTGTCCGCCATCGGTCCGGCGGGGCCCGTCGAGGTCTATTTCGGACCCGACGAGGCCGCGCCCGGCCGGGTCCTGACGGCTCAGGGCCGCGACGCCGGCGCGCTCCTCGCCGCTTTCACCGGCTATGACAACGCGCGCGGCGGCGTGCTCGATCTTCAAGGGCGCGCGCCTGAGTTGGGCGCGGAGACGGCAGGCGTGGAGGGCCGGCTTGAAGTCGGCGCGTTCACGCTGGAGGAGATGCCGCTTCTGGCGCGGGTTCTGGCGGCGGGGTCGCTGGAGGGGCTCGGCGGGCTGTTAAGCGGGGAGGGCATCCAGTTCGAGCGCTTCGAGACCGACTTCGTCTGGGACGACGGCGTGTTGCAGCTGCGCGACGCGCGCGCGGCGGGACCCGCGCTCGGCGTGACCTGGAGCGGGGTGGCTGATCTCGCCGACGCCCGGCTGGACATGGACGGCACGCTGCTGCCGTCCTACGGCGTGAACTCGGTCCTCGGGTCGCTGCCGATCGTAGGCGGGCTGCTCACCTCGCGCGAAGGCGAGGGCGTGATCGGCGTGACCTTCTCGGTCGAGGGGCCGTTCGACGCCCTGAGGGTGTTCGCCAACCCGCTCTCCGCGCTCGCGCCCGGCGTGTTCCGGCGCATCTTCGAGGGCACCTCGGCCGAGCGCGAGCTTGAGATGCTCGAAGCGCGCCGCGAGGCCGCCGAGGCCGAAGCCGGAGAAGACGGCGCTCCGGACGAGGCTGCGCCGACGCCTGAGGCCGGCGCCCCGTCATCGGACGAGACCGGAGCTGACGAGGCCGGCCAAGACGAGACCGGCCCCGATGAGACGCCGGGCTGAGCCGTCTCAGCCGAGCTTCACGAGCGCGTGCTTCTTCTTCCCGATCGAGATCTTGATCGCGCCTTCGGCGAGGTCGCCGGGCGAAAGCGCGTGCTTTTCATCGGCGATCTTGACCTCGTTCACCTTCACCGCGCCTTCCTTGATCTTGCGACGGGCCTCGCCCTTCGAGGCGGCGAGCCCGGTCTCGGCCAGGGCCGCGACGAGCTGCACCTCGCCGGCCGCCAGCGCGGCCTGCGCCACTTCGATGCTCGGCAGGGCGTCGCCCGCGCCACCGGCGGCGAAGGTCGCCTCAGCGGTCGCTTCGGCCTCGTTCGCGGCCTCGGCCCCGTGCATGAGCGCGGTGGCTTCGTTGGCCAGGCGAACCTTCGCCTGGTTGATCTCTGCGCCCGGCAGCGCCTCCAGCTCGGCGATCTCGTCCAGCGCCACGTCGGTGAACAGGCGCAGGAACCGGCCCACATCCGCGTCCTCGGTGTTGCGCCAGAACTGCCAGTAGGCGTAGGGGCTCAGAAGGTCCTCGTTCAGCCAGATCGCGCCGTCGGCGGTCTTGCCCATCTTCGCGCCGGACGCGGTCGTGATCAGCGGGGTGGTGAAGCCGTAGACCTCCGCCCCGTCCACGCGCCGGCACAGCTCCACCCCGTTGACGATATTGCCCCACTGATCCCCGCCGCCGAGCTGGAGCCGGCAGTCGTGCTGTCTGTATAGCTCGAGGAAATCAACCGCCTGCAAGAGCATGTAGTTGAATTCCAGGAAGGTCAGCGGCTGCTCGCGCTCCAGGCGCAGGCGCACGCTGTCGAAATTCATCATGCGGTTGATGGTGAAGTGGGTTCCGTAATCGCGCAGGAACTCCAGGTAGCCGTAGCCGGAGAGCCAGTCGTCATTGTTCACCACCAGCGCGCGATCGAGATCGAGCAGGCGCTGGAAGGGCTTCATGATGCCCTCTACGTTGGATGCGATGACGTCAGGGGTCAGCAGCGGACGGCTTTGATCCTTGCCCGACGGGTCGCCGACCTTGGTCGTGGCGCCGCCCATCAGCACGATCGGGCGGTGGCCGGCCTGCTGCATGCGGCGCAGCATCATGATCTGAACGAGGCTTCCCACGTGCAGGCTCTTCGCCGTCAGATCGAATCCGATATAGCCGGTGACGGGGCCCTGAAGCGCGGCGGCGTCGAGGCCCTCAAGATCGGTGCACTGGTAGAGATACCTGCGATCGACGAGGGTGCTGACAAGCTCCGATTTCGGTGCGGCGGCCGTCTGGCTCACGGTCGATCCTTTCAAGATCCTTGAAGGCGGCTGGAAAGCCCGCGAGATAGCAACATCGCCGGTCAAAAGGAAAGGGCGCGCGCATGAAGGTGGTCGGGCTGATGAGCGGAACCTCGCTCGACGCCGTGGACGCGGCGCTGATCGAGACCGACGGGGCGCGCCTCACGCGCTTCGGCCCCGGGCTGGAGCGGCCCTATACGCCCGACGAGCGCGCGTTCCTGAAGCGCGCCGTGGGCGACGCGCTCGCCTGGCGCTTCGAGGGGGCGGAGCCTGGGAGTTTCGCCGCAGCCGAAGCGGTGCTCACCACAAGCCACGCCGAGGCGGTCGAGGCCGTGTGCGCGGCCGCCGGGCTGTCGCCGGGCGATCTCGATCTTGTCGGCTTTCACGGCCAGACGGTGGTCCATGAAGCCCCGAGCCGGGGGCGGCGCGGGCGCACCCGCCAGATCGGCGACGGCGAGGGGCTGGCGCGCCGGCTTGGCGTTCGCGTGGCCTATGATTTCCGCAGCGCCGACGTCGAGGCGGGCGGGCAGGGCGCGCCGCTGGCGCCGGTCTATCACGCCGCGCTGGCGGCCTGGTCGGGGCTGGAGCGCCCGCTCGCCGTGGTCAATCTGGGCGGGGTCGCGAACATCACCCTTGTCGGGTCCGACGGCGCGCTCACCGCGTTCGACACCGGCCCCGCCAACGGGTTGATCGACGCCTTCATGGAAGCGCGCACCGGCGCGCCCTTCGACGAGGGCGGGGCGACGGCCGCGACCGGCCGCGTCCATGAGGCGGCCTTCACCGAGTATCTTGATCATCCACACTTCGCACAGCGCGGGCCGCGCTCGCTCGACCGCTGGGATTTCAGCCTGGATGCGGTGCGCAACCTGTCGACCGCGGACGGCGCGGCGACGCTGACCGCTTTCACCGCCAAGACCGTCGCGATGGGCCTGGCCGAATGCGCCGAGCGGCCCGAGCGGGTCGTGCTGTGCGGCGGCGGGCGGCGCAACGCCACCATGGCCGCGTTGATTGAAGCGGCCTGCGGCCTGCCGGCGCTGACGGCTGAACAGTTGGGATGGCGCGGCGGACTGATCGAGGCGGAGGCCTTCGCCTATCTCGCCGCGCGCACGCTTGAAGGCCTGCCGATCAGCTTCGCCGGTACGACCGGCGCGCCGGAGCCCCTGATCGGCGGACGGATCGCGTCGCCCTAGCGCTTGCTTTCGATCTTGGGCGCATCAAGAGCGGCCAGTCGCGGATCGAGATAGTCCGTCACCGTCTCTTCAAGCTCTGCGACATGATCGGTGAACAGGTGCGAGGCGCCGGGCACCTTGTTCAGCGTGATCTCGATACCCTTCTGGGTGCGCACCTTGGCGAACGCGCGCTCCATCTCGTCGAAGGGCACGATCGCGTCGCTGTCGCCATGGGCGACGACGCCCGAGGCCGGACACGGCGCCAGGAAGCTGAAGTCATACATGTTCGTGGGCGGGGAGACGGAGATGAAGCCCGCGATCTCCGGCCGGCGCATCAGCAGCTGCATCGCGATCCAGGCCCCGAAGGAGTGGCCCGCCACCCAGCAGTAGGGCGCGTTGGGATTATGCGCCTGGGCCCAGTCAAGCGCGGTCGCGGCGTCGGCGAGCTCGCCCATGCCCTGGTCGTACGTACCCTGGCTGCGCCCGACGCCGCGGAAATTGTGCCGCAGGACGGAGAAGCCGCGCGCCTTGAACATGTCGTAGAGCATCGACATGACCGGGGTCTCCATATGTCCGCCCCCGCGCGGGTGAGCGTGCAGCACCAGCGCCACCGGCGCGAGTTCGGAGGACCCCGGAGAATACTTGCCTTCAATGCGTCCTGCGGGGCCTGGAATGATCACGTCGGGCATGGGCGGAGCGGTCCTGTCTAAATATCTGATCGGCGCGAATGGGCTTCACGCCTGTAGGCGAGCGTTGCGCCGCCGAGGGGTCTGCGCGTATTCTTGACCTCTGCGCTGGGTCACCTATTTGTCCTGGCATGGCGCGCTGGCCGAAACGAAGCGGCCTCTTAACACAGGCCGCGCCGCGATTGCGAGTGCGCGACGCCGCCCGTACGGCCGAGCATGGGCGGGCGTCCACCAGGAGGAGTGAAAGCCGTGAAACTGAGCACCAAGGGCCGTTACGCCGTGATGGCGATGGCCGATCTGGCGCAGGCCGGCGCGGAACGTCCCGCGCCGCTGGCCGATATCGCCTCGCGCCAGGAAATTTCGCTGTCCTATCTGGAACAGTTGTTCGCCAAGCTGCGCCGGGCCGGGGTCGTGGTCTCCGCGCGCGGACCGGGCGGCGGCTATCGCCTGGCCCGCCCGGCGGCGGAGACTCGCATCTCCGACATCGTGCTCGCGGTGGACGAGCCGGTGGACATCACGCGCTGCCAGCACGCCGCCAAGGGGTGCATGGAAAGCGGCAAGCGCTGCATCACGCACGATCTGTGGGACGAGCTCAGCCGCCACATCCACCTGTTTTTGAGTTCGGTCACGCTTGAAGACGTGGTCGAGCGTCGGGTCATGGGCGCAGCGCGCAGCGCGTCGGCTGAGCGGGTCGCCTTGCAGGCTCAGCCTGCAGCAGCGGAATAGGGTGAAACGACTGCAGACCTGATGAGCGTCTATCTCGACCATAACGCCACCACCCCGGTTCGCCCCGAGGCCGCCGATGCCATGGCGCGCGCGCTGGCCGACGGCGGAAACCCGTCCTCGGTGCACGCCAGCGGGCGTGCTGCGAAGCAGCGCCTGGAGGCGGCGCGCGAGACGGTCGCAAAGGCGCTATGCGTGCGCGCTGAGGACCTGGTGTTCACCTCCGGCGGCACCGAAGCGAACAATCAGGCGCTGGCGGGCGCGGCTGCCGGGGGCGCGAGGCGCCTCGTCATCTCCGCGGTCGAGCACGACGCAGTCGCCGAAGCCGCATACGCGACAGGCCTGCCGGTCGAAATCTGGCCGGTGCGTCCCGATGGGCGCGCTGATCTCGATTGGCTGGCCGACCGGCTGAGCGCCTACGACGCCCCGCGCGACGGTCCCGCCCTGTTCGCCCTGATGGCGGCCAATAACGAAACCGGCGTCATCCAGCCGATCGAAGAGGCCGGCCGGATGATCCGGGAGGCCGGCGGCCTGTTTCATGTCGATGCGGTCCAGGCGCTCGGCAAGATCAAGTTCGATTTCGCCGGCTCGCTGGCCCACTCAGCCGCGGTGTCGGCCCACAAGGTCGGCGGGCCCCAGGGCGTCGGCGCATTGGCGTTGGCGTGCGACGCGCCCAGCGCGCGCATCATGCACGGCGGCGGCCAGGAAAAGGGTCGGCGCGGCGGTACCGAGAACCTGCCGGGCGCGATCGGGTTCGCCGCCGCGCTTGAGGCGCTGGCCATGGCCGGTGAGGTTGAGCGGGCCGAACAGGCGCGCATGCGCGATCGCGCCGAAGCGCTGATCCGCGACGCCGCGCCTCAGGTCCGTATATGGGGCGGCGACGTAGACCGTCTTGGAAACACGCTTTGCCTATCAGCGCCGGGCTGGGCGAGCGAGATCCAGGTGATCGCGCTTGATCTCGCCGGCTTCGAGGTGAGCGCCGGGGCGGCGTGCTCGTCGGGCAAGGTGCGCAAGAGCCGCGTGCTCGAAGCGATGGGCGCCGACGCTGATGAGGCCGGAAGCGCGCTGCGCGTCAGCTTCGGCTGGACCAACACCACAGACGACGCCGAGGCCTTCGCGACGGCCTGGGCGAACGCCTACGAAATGGCGCGGCCGAAAGCGGCCGCGGCCGGATGAAACGCTGAAGACAGGATCACACCATGCCTGCTGTGAAAGAAACCATCGAAGACGTACGCCGGCTCGAAGCCGACAAGTACAAGTACGGCTTCACCACGGAGATCGAGCAGGAATACGCGCCCAAGGGTCTCAGCGAAGACACCGTGCGCTTTATTTCCGGCAAGAAGAACGAGCCGGAATGGATGCTGGAATGGCGTCTGTCGGCGTATCGGCGCTGGCTTGAGATGAACGAGCCGGACTGGGCGAACGTGGGCTATCCCCCGATCGACTATCAGGACGCGATCTACTACGCCGCGCCCAAGAACGCTGCGAAATACAAGAGCCTGGACGAAGTTCCTGAAGAGCTGCTCGACACCTACAAGAAGCTCGGCATCCCGCTGAAGGAGGCCGAGGTCCTGCTCGGCGTCGAGGGCGCTGAGGAGAAGACCGCGGCCGAGGCGCGCGAAACGCCGCGCGTGGCGGTCGATGCGGTGTTCGACAGCGTCTCGGTCGCGACGACCTTCAAGGAGGAGCTGAAGAAGGCCGGCGTGATCTTCATGTCGATCTCCGAGGCGATGCAGGAGCATCCCGAGCTCGTGCGCGAGTATCTCGGCTCGGTCGTGCCGCCGAGCGACAACTTCTTCGCCACGCTGAACTCGGCCGTCTTCTCCGACGGGTCCTTCGTCTACGTGCCCAAGGGCGTGCGCTGCCCCATGGAGCTGTCAACCTATTTCCGGATGAATGCGGCGGGCACCGGCCAGTTCGAGCGCACTCTGATCATCGCGGACGAGGGCGCCTACGTGTCCTATCTGGAAGGGTGCACCGCGCCGATGCGCGATGAACACCAGCTCCACGCCGCCGTGGTCGAGCTGGTCGCGCTGAAGGACGCGGAGATCAAATACTCCACGGTTCAGAACTGGTGGCCCGGCGACGCCGAGGGCAAGGGCGGGGTCTATAACTTCGTGACCAAGCGCGCCGACTGCCGCGGCGACAACTCCAAGGTCAGCTGGACCCAGGTCGAGACCGGCTCGGCGATCACGTGGAAATATCCAAGCTGCATCCTGAAGGGGAACAACTCGCAGGGCGAGTTCTACTCCATCGCCGTGACCAACGGCGCGCAGCAGGCCGACACCGGCACGAAGATGATCCATCTGGGCGAGAACACGCGCTCGCGCGTCATCTCCAAGGGTATCTCCGCGGGCCGCTCCGATCAGACCTATCGCGGGCTGGTTTCGGTCAACAAGAAGGCCAAGGGGGCGCGTAACTTCACCCAGTGCGACAGCCTTCTGATCGGTGATCAGTGCGGCGCGCACACCGTGCCCTACGTCGAGGCGAAGACGCCCAGCGCCACGCTGGAGCATGAGGCCACGACATCGAAGCTGTCCGAAGAACAGCTCTTCTACGCGCGCCAGCGCGGGCTCGACGAGGAGACGGCCGTGGCGCTTCTGGTCAACGGCTTCTGCCGCGACGTGCTGCAGGAGCTGCCCATGGAGTTCGCAGTGGAGGCCCAGGCGCTGTTGAAGGTCTCTCTGGAAGGGAGCGTGGGCTAGGCGATGGCGCGCGATCCGCTCTTCCTGCGCGAGCCCGCGATCGGCGGGACCTTCAAGGTCTGGCCGGTCTCCGGCGTCGGCTGGCTGTCGATCGCCGTGTTCATCGTCGCGGCGGTCGCTTTGATCATCGTGGCCGGGGGCGTGCTCGCGGCGGCGACGCCGGCCAACACCACGCTCGCCGGGCTCGTCGTTCTGGCGGCGTGCGTGGCCGGGTTCATGGCGTTCGCCTACGCCACCTCGCAGCGGGTGGAGCGCGAACGATGAGCGCGAACCGTCGCAGTGTCCTCCCCCGCCTGCGGGGGAGGTGGCCTGAAAGGCCGGAGGGGGAGGCGCCGCCGCCCCTTAAGTCCGCTTCGCGGACAGCTCCCCCGCAGGCGGGGGAGCACAGGTCCGCATCGGCGCCGTTCGAAAGTGAGTGAAGCGATGTTGAAGATTGAAAACCTGCACGCCCGCGTGGCTCCCGAGCTCGGCGAGCGCCTTGAAATCCTCAAAGGCGTCTCGCTCGACGTCCCCGCCGGGGAAGTCCACGCGGTCATGGGGCCGAACGGCTGCGGCAAGTCGACCCTGTCCTACGTGTTGTCGGGCCGCGACGGTTACGAGATCACCGACGGGTCGCTCCGTTTCGCCGGCGAGGACATGACCGAGCTGGCGCCGGAGGAGCGCGCCGCGAAGGGGCTCTTCCTGTCCTTCCAGTACCCGGTCGAAATCCCTGGCGTGCCGACGCTGACCTTCCTGAAGGAAGCGCTGAACGCCCAGCTGAAGGCGCGCGGCGAGGGCGCGATCTCCGCGCCGGACTTCATGAAGACCGCGCGCGAGAACGCCAAGACGCTCGGCATCTCCAACGACATGCTCAAGCGCCCGGTCAATGTCGGCTTCTCCGGCGGCGAGAAGAAGCGCATGGAGATCTTCCAGGCGCTGATGCTTGAGCCGAAATTCCTGATCCTCGACGAGACCGACTCAGGGCTCGACATCGACGCGCTGAAGACCGTCGCAGAGGGCGTGAACGCCCTGCGCAGCCCCGAGCGCGGCATGCTGGTGATCACCCACTACCAGCGCCTGCTCGATTATCTGACGCCGGACGTGGTGCATGTGATGGCCGACGGGCGCATCGCCGATACCGGCGGGCCGGAGCTTGCTCACGAGCTGGAGCGCGAAGGCTATGACAAGTACGCGAACAGGGCCGCGTAATCCATGACGTCTGTTGTCAAACTCACCGAGGCCGAACGCGACCTCCTTGACCTTCTGCCCGAAGGGCCGGCGCGCACGCGCCTCGGCGAACGGGGCCTGCCTCATCGCCGGGTCGAGGAATGGAAGTGGTCCGACCTGAAGGTCGCCGCGGCCAAGGCCGTGCCATCGCGCGGGGCCGATGCGCTCGACATCGAGGGCTTTTGCGTCATCGACCTTGCGAAAGCTGCGGCCGGCGCGGCAGTGACCGCTCCCGACGGCGTGATGTTGTCGACCGAAGCAAGCGCGCCCGATCCGGACGAGGCTCACGCCGTCGCCGATCTCGCCTCGGCGCTCGCCACCACTGTGGTGCGCCTTGAGGTCTCACAGCCGGTCGAGCAGCCCGTCCTCATCGTCTACGACACCGATGCGGCGATCTCAGGCGCGCGCTTGGACGTGCGCGTTTCGCCGGGCGCCTCGCTGACGCTCGTGGAGCACCATCGCGGCGCAGGGTTCGCCGCGCGACTGACCACGTTCGAGGTCGGCGAGGGCGCTTCGCTTGAACGCCTCGTGCTCGAAGATGAAGGCGAGAGCGCGGTCTCGGTGAAGCTCGCGCGCGGATCGCTGTCCAGGAACGCGCGCTACGGGGAGTGCGGGCTCGCCTTCGGGGCGAGACTGAGCCGGCGCGAGATCCATCTGGAGCACGCCGGCGAGGGCGCGGAGGCGCGCATCGATGCGGCCTACCTGCTCATCGGCAAGCGCCATGCCGACGCCACCTCGGTGGTCGCCCATCGCGGCCCGAACGGCGTCACCAACCAGCTGGCCAAGGGCGCGGCCGCGTCCGGCGCCAAGGGCGTGTTCCAGGGTAAGATCCACGTGGACCGCATCGCGCAGAAGACCGACGCGCAGATGCAGCACCGCGGGCTTCTGCTCGATGACGACGCCGAGATCGACGCCAAGCCGGAGCTGATGATCTACGCCGACGACGTGGTGTGCGCGCATGGCAATGCGCTGGGCGCGATCGACGAGACGGCGCTGTTCTACATGCGCCAGCGCGGCCTGCCCGAGGCGAGCGCCCGCGCGCTTCTGACCGAGAGTTTCCTCGCCGAGCCGCTTCAGCGCATCGCGCATGAGGGGCTTCGCGAACAATTCACCGCGCTTCTTCGCAAGCGCCTTGAGGAGGTCGCATGACCGCCCACGTTCCCACGCCGAAAAGCGACGCGGCCTTCGATCCTTACGCCGTCAGGCGGGAGTTTCCCATCCTGTCGCGCGAGGTGAACGGCAAGCCGCTCGTCTATCTCGACAACGCCGCCTCGGCGCAAAAGCCGGAGGCCGTCATCGAGGCCGTGGCCAATGTCTGGCGCACCTCCTACGCCAACGTGCATCGCGGCCTTCACACCATGGCGAACGAGGCGACGCAGGCGTTCGAGGAGTCCCGGGGCAAGGTCGCGCGCTTCCTGGGCGCAGAGCGCGCTGACGAGATCGTCTTCACCAAGGGCGCGACCGAGGCGATCAATCTGGTGGCGGCATCGATCGGCGAGACCATTGAGCCGGGAGACGAAATCATCCTGTCCCAGATGGAGCACCACTCCAACATCGTGCCCTGGCACTTCCTGCGCGAGCGCAAGGGCGCGGTGATCAAGTGGGTCCCGGTCACCGAGGCCGGCGAGCTGGACATCGAGGCCTATGAGGCGTTGTTCACCGAGAGGACGCGCTTTGTCAGCCTGGTGCACATGTCCAACGTGCTCGGCACCGTGAACGATGCGCGCCGGCTGACCGCCATCGCCCACGCCCACGACGTACCGATCCTGTTCGACGGCACGCAGTCTGCGGTTCACTTGCCCGTGGACGTGTCCGAGATCGGCTGCGACTTCTATGTCTTCACCGGCCACAAGCTCTACGGGCCGAACGGCGCAGGCGCGCTCTACGCCAAAGGCGACTGGCTCGACCGGTTGGCGCCCTGGCAGGGCGGCGGCGAGATGATCGCGGAGGTCTCCGAGGACTCCGTCGTCTACGCCGACGCACCGCACAAGTTCGAGGCCGGCACGCCGGCGATCGCCGACGTGATCGGGCTCGGCGCGGCGATCGACTGGATCTGCGCGCACGATCGCCCCGCCATCGCCGCCCATGAGCGCGCGCTCCTGGATCGCGCCATGGCCAAACTCGCCGATATGGACGGGTTCAAGCCCATGGGCGAAGCCCAGGACAAAGGCGCGGTGCTCTCCTTCACCGTGGAGGGCGCTCACCCCCACGATCTCGCCCAGCTGATGGACAAGTACGGCGTCGCCGTGCGCGCAGGCCACCACTGCGCCCATCCGCTGATGAAGCGCTTCGGCGTCGCCGCGACGGCGCGCGCCAGCTTCGGCCTCTATAACACGCCTGAAGAGGTCGACGCCTTCGTGGAGGCGTTGCACAAGGCGCGCAGCTTTCTCATCTAAAGGACGATGACGATGGATCAGCCAAACTCCGACACCGCCGCGCCGGAACGCGATGTAATCGATCTTTCCGCGCCTGCTGAAGCGAAACCTGAGCCGGTGAAGGCCGATCGTCCGACCGCGCCGGCTGAGGCGTCCGGGGCGCCCGGCGTGGACATCCCCGAAGACGAAATCTCGCGCATCACCGACGACGTGGTCGCCGCGCTGAAGGGCGTCTACGACCCGGAGATCCCCGTGGACATCTACGAGCTGGGTCTGATCTACCAGGTGGACCTGGAGACCGACCGCACGCTCAAGGTCGAGATGACGCTTACCGCGCCGGGCTGTCCGGTGGCCGGCGAGATGCCGGGCTGGGTCCGCGACGCTGTGGAGGCGGTCGACGGCGTTCAGCGCGCCGACGTCACGCTCACGTTTGATCCGCCCTGGACGCCTGATCGGATGACCGATGAGGCCCGGCTGCAGCTGAACATGCTCTAAGAGGAGCCGACGCGATGACCCGACCCCGTCCCAAGGCCGTGAGCCTGACAGACACCGCCGCCGAACGCGTGAAGTCCTTGATGGCGAAGAACGGCAAGGGCTTCTTACGTGTCGGCGTGAAGAACGGCGGATGCGCCGGCATGGAATACGTCATGGACTACGTCTGCGAGCCCGAGGCGCTCGACGAACGCGTCGAGGACAAGGGCGTGGAGATCGTCATCGAGTCCAAGGCGTTGCTGTTCCTCCTCGGCTCACAGATCGATTACGAGATCACGCCGCTGCACGCCAAGTTCGTGTTCAGGAATCCGAACGAGACCGATGCGTGCGGCTGCGGGGAAAGCGTCACCTTGATCCCGGCCGAGCTGCAGGAAGGCTGAGCCGCGCCAGGCGCTTGAACCCGAAGCCGATCTTGGTCTTGATGCGAGCACTGCATCAAACCGGGGACACGCCATGGATTTTACGCTCTACACCTCCGAAACCTCGCCCTATGGCCGCAAGTGCCGCGCGCTCCTCATGGAGAAAGGGCTTGAGGCGAAGGTGGAGGTGCTGTTCACGGCTCCTCTGGAGACCCCGGCCGAGCTGACCGCGGCGAATCCGCTCGGCAAGGTTCCGGCGCTGATCCGCAATAACCGCCCGGCGATCATCGATTCCCCGCTGATCTGCGAGTTTCTGGACACCTTGAACGACGAGCGCTGGATCCCGGCCTCGGGCGAAAGCCGCTTCCTTGTGCTGCGCCAGCAGGCGATCGCGGACGGTCTGATCGACATCACGGTCGGCCGACGCATTGAGCTCGGGCGCGAGAACAAGCTGAAATGGGATTTCTGGGTGGAGCGCTGGCAGGACGCGATCGCGCGCACGGTGGACGTGCTTGAAGCCGAGCGCGGCCAGTTCGAGCGCTCGGTCGATCTCGGCGCGCTGTCGGTGGCGACCGCACTTGGCTATCTCGACTTCCGCTATCCTGAGTTCGACTGGCGCGCGCGATGCCCCGGCCTCGCGTCGTTCGCGCAGAGCTGGTTCGCGCGGGAGAGCTTCACCCGCACCCGCCCGCCTGAGGGCGCGTGAGCCGTGGCGCCGTCGCCGGCGTTTCTCGACTTCGCCTGCGAGCTCTTGTCCGGCGTCGGGCCGGTCAGTGCGCGGCGCATGTTCGGCGGCGCCGGGCTCTATGCGGACGGTATGATGTTCGCGCTCGTCGCTGACGACGTGATCTATCTCAAGGCCGATCCGGCTCTCGCCGATGCGCTGGAGGCGGAAGGGTGCGGCCCATTCGTCTATGACGGAGGCAAGTCGGGCAAGCCGCACCGGATGAATTACTGGCGACTGCCCGACGCCGCGCTGGACGATCCCGAGATTGCGCAAGGCTGGGCCTGCCGCGCGCTCGACGTGGCCCGCGCGGCGAAGCGTTAGGCCGCTGCGGCCGCGTCCGAGCCGCCGCGGGCGTCCGCTGCGTCGATCGTGATGCGGTTCCGGCCGGTCTGCTTGGACTTGTAGAGGTTTGTGTCCGCTCGCTCGATCAGCGATTCCACCGACTCGTTGGTGCGGAACTGCGAAGCGCCCAGCGACACCGTGATGTTGCCCAGGTCCTCGTTGGTGGACTTGCGAAGCAGGCGCTTGGACTCCACCGTCTGGCGGACGCGCTCGGCGACTTCGCGCGCTTCCTCGAGCGAACCGCCCGGCAGAACCACGCCGAATTCTTCCCCGCCATAGCGCGCGACCACGTGGTGGTCCTTCGAGAAGCGCGACAGGCACGCGGCCACGAAGCGGATGATCTGATCGCCCGTCTGGTGGCCCCAGGTGTCGTTGAAGCGCTTGAAGTGGTCGATGTCGCACAAAATCAGCGAGAAGGGCTCGCCGGTCATCTCCGCGTCGCGGCGCGCCTTGCGCATGGCTTCATCGAAGCGCTTGCGGTTCGCCACGCCGGTCAGCGCGTCGGTCATCGCCTCTTCGCGCACCTTCTCCAGATTGGAGCGCAGCTGATTGACCTCGCTGGAGGTTTCCTGCAGGCGGCGCTCCAGCTCGCGCGAGCGGCGCTGCATGCGCGCGGTGGCCGAGACGAGTCCCTCCACCATGCGCTTGAAGGTCGCCGCGTCGGTGGTCTCGTCAAGCTGTCCCGACGCTCCGGCGAGCGCCTCGCCGTAAGCGGCCGTGTCGCGCTCGGCGGCCTCGAGCGTTTTCACGACGGCGCCCAGCTCGCGGCTCATCGCGCCCCCGGTGTCCAGAACCGCGTCCTGGATGCGCTTGAACGTAAAGTGGTGGTCGTAGAGATCGTCGCAGAACGCGTCATCGATCGGTCCGCCCTTGTCGATGCGCGTCTGAACCGCCTCACACAGCTCAGGGATCGAGTCGGACGCGTAAGCGACCCAGACCGCATAGTTCTGCGGGGTGGGGGCGACGCCGTGTTCGTCCATCAGATCCAGCGCCTTGCGCGCCAGACCGATGCCTTCCTGGGTGCTCAGTCGACCGTCCACGTTCCAAACCCCTGTGCTTCGTCTCCGGAGCGCGCTCCGGGCCGCCCCCGACGTATATCGTGGTGGCGAGACTAGGCCTGGAATGGAAAGATGGAGTAAACGCCGGCCGGAAATTCTGACCGGCGCAGGCTCACACGCGTGCGACGGGGCGCAATAGGAAGTCCGGCACGTGATCTCCGAAGCCCGGTGCGGCCTCTTCGGCCTTGGCGCGATCGCGCTCTCGGTCCTTGGCCGGCTTAGCCTCGCCGGCGCTGTCACCGCCGCCTTTGCCGCCGCGATCTCCCCGGTTCTCGCCGCCCCGGTCGGGGCCTCGACCTCCGCCGCGATCGCCGGCGTTTTTCCGGCGCGAGCCGCCGCGTCGGCGCGAGCGAGAGGACTTCGCCTCACCCTGACTGTCATCGCCCTGATCAGGCTTTGACGGCGTCGCCTCGGCGGGTGAACCGTCGAGCTTGAGCGTCTCAGGCTCCTTGCCGATCAACTCGACCACCTTGGCCAGAGCCTTGCGATCCTCCGGCGTGATCAGCGTGACCGATTCGCCCTTCAAGCCCGCACGACCGGTGCGTCCGATGCGGTGGACGTAATCGTCCCCATTGCGCGGCACGTCGAAATTGAACACATGGCTCACCGCCGGGATGTCGAGCCCGCGCGCGGCGACGTCGGAGGCCACCAGCAGGCGCAGTTCGCCGGACTTGAACTCGGCCAGCGTCTTGGTGCGCAGGGACTGGTCGAGATCGCCGTGGATCGGGGCGGCCGAGAACCCATGGCGCTGAAGCGAGCGCGCTACGGTGTCCACGTCCCGCTTGCGGTTGCAGAAAACAATGCCGTTCTTCACGCCTTCGCGATTGATCGCATCGCGCAGCGCGGCGCGCTTGGTCTTGGGCTGAGCGTCGCTCGTGCGCACCACGAACTGTTCGATCGTCTCCGCGGTCTGGGCGGGGCGAGTGACCTCCACGCGCTCCGGGTCCTTCATGAAGGTGTTCACCAGGCGCACGATCTCGTTGGGCATAGTGGCGGAGAAGAACAGCGTCTGACGTCGCGGCGGCAGGAGTTTCATGATCCGCTCGATGTCGGGGATGAAGCCCATGTCCAGCATGCGGTCCGCTTCGTCGATCACGAGGATTTCGACTCCCGTCAGCAACAGCCCGCCGCGCTCGAAATGGTCGAGCAGGCGCCCGGGCGTCGCGATCAGAATGTCCGCGCCCTGGTCCAGAATGCGCTTTTGCGGATCGAAGGCGACGCCGCCGATCAGAAGCGCCATCGTCATCTTGTGGTTCTTCGCGTAGGTCTCGACGTTCTCGGCCACTTGGGCGGCGAGCTCGCGCGTCGGCGCCAAGATGAGCGAGCGCGGCATGCGCGCTCTCGCCCGTCCGCGCGACAGGCGCTCGATCATCGGCAAGGTGAAGGAGGCGGTCTTGCCGGTGCCGGTCTGGGCGATGCCCAGCACGTCGCGCCCTGAAAGCGCGATGGGGATCGCGCCTTCCTGGATTGGTGTCGGCGTCTCATAGCCGGCGTCTTTGATCGCGCCGAGCAGTTTCGGGCTCAGGCCCAGGTCTTCGAAGGTCATGCGCCTCGCTGACGCGCCGCGGACCATCCGCCAGCGCTCTATCGTCTTTGCAGAGTTACGGGATTCGCTTGCTCCCGCACGCGCGGACCATACGGCGCGCGCGTCCTGAGTCAACGCAGCTCAGGCGGTGAAACGTTGCAGCTTGGGCGCACCTGTGGCGCCGCCGCCTCAGAGACGGCGGCGGCGCGCCCGGCGTCAGTGCCGGTAGGCGTATTCGCCGTCGTCCACTTGCTCGGCGTAGCGCTCGGCGAGGCGGGTCTGGCGGGTCTCCAAGCTCTGGGCCTGGCCGTCGATAAAGACGTGCGTCGGCGCGCTCATCACCTCCAGCGGATCGCCGTCCCAGACCACCACGTCCGCGGCGTAGCCCGGCGCCAGCGCGCCGTAGCGCTCGCCCACGCCGTAGATCTCGGCCGGTGTCAGGGTGATCGCCTGGAAGGCGTCGGACCAGTCCGCGCCTTCGGTGACCGCATTGCCGGCGTGCTGAGCGAGCAGGCGCGCGTTGAAGTAGATGTCCGAGCTCATGGTGGTGTAGGCGGTCGCCACGCCGGCCTCATGCAGGCGCGCCGCGGCGAGCTGGCTGGAGGCCAGCGTGTCGAACGAGCCCGGCAGGTTGCGCTGTGGATCGATGATGACCGGGACTTCGGCCGAAGCCAGTTCGTCCGCCACCAGCCAGGCCTCCGCCCCGCCGGCGATCACCAGGCGCACAGACGGGTTCTCCGCCTTGAACTGAAGCGCGGTGAGGATATCGCTCGCCCGGTCGACGAGCATCACGAAGGGAATCTCCCCGCGCGCCGCCGAGACGAGGGCGGCGGCGTCGAAGCGGTCGATCGCATCGCCCTCATGGTGGGACATGAAGCGGCCGGGATAAAAGCGCGCATCCTCGAACGCCGCGCGCAGGAAAGCCCACGCGGCCGCCCGGGAGCCCCCGGCGATGTCGGCGCCGGATTGGGACAGGTCTGCGAACATGAAGCGTCGGGGCGCGAACACGGAGCCGAAATCTCCGGTGCTGTCGGCAAGCGCGCCGCGTCCGCCGATGATCGCCGAGCCCGTCGCCGGGAACACCGCGAAGCGGGTGACCCCTTCGATCCGCGCGGCGTCGATGTGGGTGCCGTTCGGGTTGAAGGCGTCAGCCACGTCGATGGCGGCCGTGAAGCTGCTCTCCTCGGCCGCGGCGTCGGAGGTGGAGCTTTCCAGCGCCACCTCGATCAGGCCCAGCAAGGTGTGAGGGTGGAACAGGCCCGGCGTGATCCAGCCGCCTTCGGCGTCGATCACTTCTGCATCCTCCGGGGCGTCGATATCAGCGCCCACCGCCACCACCGAACCGTCGCGGATCAGCACCGATCCGGTCTCGATGATTCCGGCGTCGGAGTTGGTGACCACGCGGCCGTTCTGAAACAAAACGGTCTGGGCCAGCGCGCCGCCGGTCGTCGCGGCGGCCAGGGCGAGCGAGCAGAGAAGGGTCTTCATCAGTAGGCTCCTTCGCCCGGCTGGCCGAGCATGAAGTCGCGGATCGTTCGACGTTCCGGATCGTTGCGGTCGTACATCAGCGCACCGTCGACGAAGACCTGTTCGGCGTTGGCGTAGGTGGAGAAGGGATGATCGGACCAGATCACCACGTCGCCGCGCTTGCCGGGCTCCAGCGATCCGGTCTCTTCGAAGATGCCGAGACCCTGCGCGGGCCGGGCGGTGAACCAGCCGACCGCTTCGGCGTCGGAGATTTCAAGGCCCAGTCGGCGCCCGTCGGAAAGCGCCTTGGCGACTTCCTGGTTCAGGCGCTGGATGCCGAGGTCATCGTCGGAATGGATCATGGCGCACGCGCCGCCGGCGTGGGTGATGGCCAGGTTCTCGCGGATGGAGTCGTAGGCCTCCATCTTGAACCCGCCCCAGTCGGCCCAGACCGCTGCGCAGACGTTATGATCGGCTAGAAGATCGGGGATCTTGTAGGCCTCGACCGCATGGTGGAAGGTCGTGACCTGGTAGTCGAACTCCTCGGCCATATCCATGATCTGGGCCATCTCGTCGGCGCGGTAGCAGTGCATCTGCACCAGGATTTCGCCGTCGAGCACGCCCATCAGCGTGTCCAGCTCCAGATTGCGCGCCGGCGGGCTCGCCTCCTCGCCGGCCTCGGCCGCCTCCCAGTAGTCGTTCCAGCTGCGCCGGTACTCCACCGCGCGCTGCCAGGCTTCGCGATAGCCCGCCACATTGCCCATGCGCGAGGCCGGCGCCTGGCGGCGCGTGCCGTAGACGCGCTTGGGGTTCTCCCCGCACGCCATCTTCAACGTGTAGGGCGCGCCGGGGAACTTCATGCCCTGCACCGTGCGCGAGGGCGCGTTGCGCAGCGTCACGCCGCGTCCGCCGAACAGGTTCGCCGAACCGGGCAGCACGTGCAGCGTGGTCACCCCGCCGGCGAGCGCGGTGTCGAAGCCTGGATCCTGCGGCCAGACGCCGTGCTCGGCCCACACTTCAGCGGTCACGGGGCCGGAGATCTCGTTGCCGTCGGCGTGGGCGCCGACGCTGGGCGAGGGATAGACGCCCAGGTGGGAGTGGATGTCGATCACGCCGGGGGTGACGTAGCGCCCGTCGGCGTCGATCACCGTGGCGCCGTCGGGCGCTTCGAGGTCGGCGCCGATCGCGGCGATGCGGCCGTTCTCGATCAGCACGGCGCCGCCTTCGATCATCCCGCCCACGCCGTCGAACACGGTCGCGTTCGCAATCAGCGTGGTTTCAGACGGGAAAGGCTCGTAGGTGGAGGGGTAGGGGTTCGCGTCGTAGCGCACCACCTCGGCGTCGGCGCTGTCGCTGTTGGAAGTCTGTGTCTCGCCGGACGCCTCCGCGCCGCTCGTCCCGGATCCGCCGTCGCAGGCGGACAGGATGAGCGCGGCCATGGAGGCGAAGCCGGCGGCGTAACCGGTCATTCGCACTGTGCTGATCTCCCCGTCTTCATCTGCACCGCGCAAGGCTCAACGCGGCGCTTTGAGGGCGACTGTAAGCCAATTCCACTGATACGAAAGGGTTTTGAGCGCCCGAGGGCGCGCCCGGCGCGGGGCCTAGAGGTCCACGTCCTCCACGAACGGGGCGTGGTCCTGGATGTACTGAAAGCGCAGCTCGGCCTTTTTGCCCATCAGCGTCTCCACAAGAGAGTCCGCGTGTTCGCGCCCGTCCAGCTCCACAGTCACGCGGGCGAGGGTGCGCGTGGCCGGGTTCATGGTGGTGGATTTCAGCTGGGGCGGGGTCATTTCGCCAAGACCCTTGAAGCGCCCGACCTCGACCTTGCCGGACTTGAACTCGGCCTGGATCAGGGCGTCCTTCTCCGCGTCATCCTTGGCGTAGCGGGTCTTGGCGCCCTGGGTCAGGCGATAGAGCGGCGGCTGGGCCATGAACAGGCGGCCCGCCTCGATGAGGCCCGGCAGGTAGCGGTAGAAGAAGGTCGCCAGCAGCGCGGCGATATGGGCGCCGTCCACGTCCGCGTCGCACATGATGATGACGCGCTCATAGCGGAGATCGTCGAGATCGAATTTCGAGCCCGGCTGCACGCCGAGCGCCAGGAGAAGATCGTTGATCTCCTGGTTGGCGCGCACCTTGTCGGGCGTGGCCGAGGCGACGTTCAAGATCTTGCCGCGCAAGGGGAGCACGGCCTGGGTGCGCCGGTCGCGGGCCTGTTTCGCCGAGCCGCCCGCAGAATCCCCCTCCACAAGGAAAATCTCGGCGCCGTCGGAGCGCGTCTGGGAGCAGTCGGCCAGCTTGCCGGGCAGGCGTAGCTTGCGCGTGGCGCTCTGGCGCTTGACGTCCTTCTCCTTGCGCCGGCGCTGGCGATCCTCGGCGCGCTCAATCGCCCAGTCCACCAGCTTGGCGGCGTCCTTCGGCCGGCCGGCGAGCCAGTGGTCGAAACGGTCGCGCAGAGCCTGCTCGACGAGGCGCGCGGCCTCCGCCGTGGCGAGGCGCTCCTTGGTCTGGCCCTGGAACTCCGGATCGCGGATGAAGACCGAGCACAGCGCGCCGGCGCCGCCGAGCACGTCCTCGGCGGTGATCTGCACGGCCTTTTTCACGCCGGACAGCTCGCCATAGGCGCGAAGGCCCTTGGCGAGGGCCGAGCGAAGCCCGGTCTCGTGGGTGCCGCCCTGGGGCGTGGGCACGGTGTTGCAATAGGACTGAAGAAAGCCGTCCAGCTCGCCGAACCCGTTCGCGGAGAACGCGACCGCCCATTCGAACGCGCCCATGCGCCCGTCCTCGCGCTCCACGCGGCCAGCGAAGATCTCGGTCAACAGCGCCGCGCCGCCCACCAGCTCCTCAAGCCGGTCGGCGAGGCCTCCGGGGAAGCTGAGCACGGCTTCAGACGGCGTGTCGGTTCCTTCAACGAGCCCGGCCGGGCAAGACCAGCGGATCTCCACGCCGCGGCGCAGGAAGGCCTTCGAGCGCGCCATGGTGAAGAGCCGGGCCGGCTTGAAGCCCGCGCGCGCGCCGAAGATTTCTGCGTCCGGCTTGAAGCGCACCGTCGTGCCGCGCCGGTTCGGCGCCGCGCCGATCCTTTCGGCGGGGCCTTGAGGAGTTCCGCGCGAGAAGGTTTGCCGCCACAGGGTGCGCTCGCGCGCGACCTCGACCTCGACGAACTCGCAGAGGGCGTTGACCACCGAGATGCCCACGCCGTGAAGGCCGCCGGCGGTCTGATAGGCCTTGTCTGAGAATTTCCCGCCCGCGTGCAGGGTGGTCAGAACAACCTCGAGCGCGGACTTATCCGGGAATTTCGGATGGGGATCGACCGGGATGCCGCGACCGTTGTCGGAGACCGCGCAATACCCGTCGGCATCGAGGCTGACTTCGATGCGGTCGGCGTGACCGGCCACGGCCTCGTCCATCGCGTTGTCCAGCACCTCGGCGAAGAGGTGATGGAGCGCGCGCTCGTCGGTGCCGCCAATATACATGCCTGGGCGCTTACGGACCGGCTCCAGACCCTCAAGCACCTCAATGGAGGCGGCGTCATAGCCGTCCGCGCCGGGCTTTGCGGCGGCGCGCGGGGCAGAGGGCGCGGCGGCCTTGGCGGCCGGTTCGGCCTTGACGGGCTTGGGCGCGGCGGATTTCGGCGAGCTGGCGCCGCCAAACAGATCGTTTTGCGAATCGTCGGTCATGTCGGGCGTCACAGTGCACGACGCCGGGCGTCGCGGGAAAGCGGCGCGGTCAGAGAATCCAGAACCGTTTGCGATCGAGCCGGCGTTCGCACCGCGCGATCTGGGCGTCGTAGCGCGATGCATCGCGCTCCACCTCGGCGGCGACGCGCGTCAGCCACGACTTCGACCGGTAAGTGCCGCGATTATAGCCGCCATGACCCTCGTGGTAGGCGAGATAAAGCGCGCGCGCATCGGTGAGAGGGATGCTGGAGAGTTCGCCGCTCATGGCGGAGTACCAGCCGACGAAATCCACCGCGTCGTCGAAATCGTCGCGGTCTGCGCCGCGCCGGCCTGTGTCGCGCCGATACCAATCCCACGTTCCGTCGAGCGCTTGGGCGTAGCCGTAAGCTGAGGTCGGGCGAGGGCCGGGGATGAAGCCCAGAAGCCGGGTGCGGGCAGGTCGCGCCTTTCGATTGAAGCTCGACTCCCGCTTTAAGATCGCAAGCTGAACGCCCGGAGAGACGCCCCAACGCCGCTCGGTGCGCTTCAACGCCCGCCACCAGGCGCGGTTGTCTTCAAGGATCAAGCACGCGTCGTGGACCTGATCGGGCGGCTTATGCCCGCAGGCGGTGACGCCCAGACACAGGGCGATGATGAGTGCGATCGCGCGCATGACGGCGCCGATTGAGCCGCACCGGGGTTAACCCGCGATGAAGCGCGCGTGAACGATCGGGGAAAATAAGATGCGGCGGGCTTGTGGCCCGCCGCATGGTCCGCATCACCGGGGACGGGATGAGGAGGAACGGGCCGGCGCTGCGCCGCGCCGGCCCAAGTGTCTTCAGGCCGATGCATGGGGTCACGACTGTGAAGACAATGAAACCTTAGCGCGCCCCTTTGCGCGTCGCAAGGGAAATCGCCTCTGACGCGTCACCTGGACGCCTAGAAGGTGATCCGGACCACCAGTCGGGCCACATGGCGGATGAAATCCTCACGGATGTCAGCGTCATAGGCGAAGGTGAAGGTCGAGTAGTTCGATCCCGCCGACAGGCCGAACCCGGCGAGCACGCCGGAGCCGGACAACTCGGTGGAGCGAAGCGTGAAGCTGTCGCCGGGGCCGTTGAACCGCGCCGTGGTCTCGTTCTCCCCGTCGGAGAAATCGCCGCGATAGCCGATACGCGCATGGGGCAGCCACCAGGAGATGTCCGTGCCGAAGCGGCGCGCCACCTCCAAAGTCGCGGCCGCCGTGATCGCCGTGCTCTCGCGGTCGTCCACGATGAGGGCGAGTTCCTCAGCGCCGTCGATCGCCTCTTCCTCGTAGCCGCTTTCGAACAGCGCCAGGTAGGAGAGCGCCGCTTCGGGGCGCACGACCCACTTGCCGAGCGTGAAGTCGCGACCGGCGCTGGCGGAGGCCGCGACGTGCCAGCCGCTCCAGTCCGCCGTGTTCACGGCCGAGAAGTCGCCGATCAGGATCCGGCGCTCGGACTCAAAGCTGTCATAGCCGAGCGCGAGCGAGGTTGAGATGTCGATGCCACCCATGTCCATCGCGGCGTACGCGCCAAGCTGGCCGGTGATTGCGACCATGGGCTCGTCGAAGCCGTTGATCTCTTCAACTTCGCTCGCTGCGGCCGCGACGTTCACCCCGACCGCATAGAACGGGCCCATGGGCTGGTCGAGACCGATCGCAAGGCCGACCCCTTCGCCGCGATAGCCCGGACCGAAGGCGGTCTCGGAGCGGTCTGCGAAGTAGCCGAATTCCTGGACCCAGAGGCCTGCGAGCTCGTCCGGCGCAAGGCGGGCGTTGCGCAGGCGCGCGGCGAGGGCGCCTTGCGCGGCGTCGTTCGCGGCGATGGCGAACTGGATCGCGCTGGCCGAGTACTCCGGCAGAAGCTGATCATAGGCGGAGAAGAAATCCTCGCGCGTGCGGATCGCGGCGAAGGCCGCGCCGAGCGCCTCGACCTCGTCGAACATGGCCAGCGTGTCGGCGTAGGTCCCGGCCTGGTTGGCGTTCATGCCGAGCTCGCCGGCGTTCTTGCGGCGAAGGGTCAGGCGAAGCGCGCCGGCGTCGCTGGGGTCGCGTTCGATCGTTGCTTCGTAGAGATAGGGCGCGCCCGTGGTCTCCAGGATCGCATCCTCATCCTCGAAGGAGAGCGCGCCCGCATCAATCAGGCTGAACACGCCGTTCTCGCCGATGAGCTCGGTCAACGAGACCTGCAGCTCCGAACCTTCTTCGAAGCTGACCGTGTCGGTGGCGATCAGGAAGGCGGTGTCGCGCTCGGCTCCGTCGACGGTGAGGTCGAGCGTCGCGCCCTCGCCGAAGCGCGCGTTGGAGAGGGTCAATTGCTCGCCGGTGGAGATCGTCAGCGTCGCGTCTTCCGCGTCGATCGTCAGCTGGCCGTCGCTGTCGCCGATCTCGCCGGTGAGATCGGCGCCTCGCAGAAACAGCGTGTCGGCGCCGTCGCCGAAGAAGACGTCGCCGTTGATGGCGCCCGCTTCCAGGCGCAAAACGTCGTCGCCGGAGCCGAACAAAATATCGCCGTCGATGACCGGCGAAGCGTCGTCGTCCAGATCCGCGTCGAACTGGCGCACGGTCAACCCGCCGGTCATGTCCGAGGCGTCGATGGCGACGAGCGTGATCTTGTCAAGCACGCCTTCGTCGGGAGCCGTCACGCCGGCGGAGATATCGCCGGAGTTCTCGATGCGCTCCAGTCCGTCGCCCGACACCTTCACAGCCGTCGCCGCCGCCCCGTCCTCGACGAGGTCCGCCACGATCCGGCCTTCGTTGATCAGCGCGCCGATCTCGGCCCCTGCGTCGATGATCACAGCGGTCGCCGTGGCGGTGTTATGCGCGTCGTCGGCGAAGCCGTCCTCTTCAAAGCCGCGCAGGCCTTGGGCGACGATGATGTCGGTGTTGCGCACCTCATCGGCCTGAGCGCCCGCGCCGAAGCGCATTGCGACCGAGTCGCCGTCATAGGCGTCCGAACGGATCACGCCGTCGTTCAAGAAGCCGCCCTCTAAGATCACGGCGCGCAAGGTTCCGTTCACGTCGCGCCCTGCGATCAGGACCGCCGTGGCGTCGCGCCCGTCGAAAATTCCGTCGGCCTCGATCGCGCCTTCGTTGACGATCGCGTGGTCGAGAGTCTCGTCCTCGTCTTCGGAGCGGTCCGCGTCGAAGCCGGCGGGCACCACCGCGCGCCCGATCGTGAGGTCCTCGCTCGCGGTCTCGCCCGGGCGCACCACGAAGCCCGGCGCATCGCCGGACTGGCGGATGCGCGCGCCGCCCTGGGAGCCGTCTTCGGCTGCGCCGAGCACGAACACGCCGTCCCGCAGAGAGCCCTCGATCAACACAGCCGCGCCGCCGGACAGGTCGTCATCGCCCTGATCGAGCGTCTGAAATACGCCTGCCAGCGAGCGCTGCGACAGCCGATAGCCCGTGTTCAGCACGCTTCCGCCGAAAAGGGTCGAGCCGTTGATGTCGCCCTCTATCGCGACGGCCGTCCCGCCGGGCGAAGCCATGGTGATGCGCCCGGCCACGGTGACGTCGCCGGTGACCTCGTTCTCGATCGAGACAGCGCGGCTGTCGTCGCCGCGCATCTCGATATCGCCGCCGAAGCTGAGATCGCCGTCGACCGGCGCTTGCACGCGCACGCCGTAAGAGGTGTCGCCGTAGACCCGGATCAGCGAGCCGCTCTCGGTGATGATATTGCCGAGGAAGACGTCGGTTCCGCTGACCAGCACGCCGGTCTTGTCGGCGTCCTGGGAAAACTCGCCGTCGGCCTCGCGATCCGGATCGTCCGCGTCTCCGTCGCCGTCGCGATCGGCCAGGTCGTCGGTCCCGGAATCGCTCGGCGTGTAGTCTTCCAGAAGCGTGATCGCGCCGGCGTGCGTGAAGTCCCCCTCATTGCCGCCTTGGATCTCCACCCCGATCGCGCCGTCGACATTGTCGATGCTGACTTCGCCGCCGCTTTCGATCGTCACGTCGTTGTCGGAGTCCAGGATGACCGCGGGCCCGGCCGTTTCGAGCACCACGCGCCCGTCCGAGGTGATCACGATATTGTCCGGACCGCCGCCGTCGCCGGCGTCGGAGGTGCGTTGCGGCGCTGTGCGCTCGTCGTCGATCTCGTCGTCTGCGAAGGCCGCGCCGGGCGCGGCGGACAGCGCGATCGCTGAGGCGGAGACGGCTGCGAGAAGGCTGCGGCGCATGAAGTCACTCCGGTCGGCGGCCTGCCGAAATCAGGCCGTTGCGGCCGCGGAGCCCCGCCCCGCCGCCGATCAGTCGCGATTTTCTAGCCCATGGCGCGTCAAGCGTCGACCGGCGAAAACCGCCGGCCCCAGGCGCAAGCGGACATGAAAAGGCCGGCGGCGCGAACGCCGCCGGCCCCTTCGTCGCAGTCAGGCCGGTATCAGGCCTTGTAGTACAGCTCGAACTCGACCGGGTGGGGGTGATGCTCGATGCGCGTCACCTCCTCCATCTTCAGGTCGATGTAGGCGTCGATCTGGTCGTCATCCATCACGCCGCCCTTCTTCAGGAAGTCGCGGTCGGCGTCGAGCGATTCCATCGCCTCGCGCAGGCTGCGGCAGACGGTCGGGATGTCGGTCAGCTCCTCAGGCGGCAGATCGTAGAGATCCTTGTCCATCGGCGAGCCCGGGTCGATCTGATTCTCGATCCCGTCGAGGCCGGCCATCAAGAGCGCGGTATAAGTCAGATACGGGTTGCCGGCCGCGTCGGGGAAGCGGGTCTCGATGCGCTTGCCCTTCGGCGAGGCCACGTGCGGGATCCGGATCGAGGCCGACCGGTTGCGCGACGAGTAGGCCAGCAGCACCGGCGCCTCGAAGCCCGGCACCAGACGCTTGTAGGAGTTCGTCGTGGCGTTCGCGAACGCGTTGATCGCGCGCGCGTGCTTGATGATGCCGCCGATGTAGTGAAGGCACTGGTCGGACAGATCAGCGTACTTGTCGCCCGCGAAGAGCGGCGTCCCGGCTTTCCAGATCGACTGGTGCACGTGCATCCCTGAGCCGTTGTCGGCGTAGACCGGCTTGGGCATGAAGGTCGCGGTCTTGCCGTAGGCCGCAGCGACCATCTGAACGGTATACTTATAGAGCTGCATGCGGTCGGCCATCGTTGTGAGCGTGGCGAAGCGCATGCCGAGCTCGTGCTGGGAGGGCGCCACCTCGTGGTGGTGCTTCTCCGGCTCCATGCCGAGCTCATCCATGACGGAGAGCATCTCAGAGCGCATGTCCTGGCCGGAATCGACCGGAGGAACCGGGAAGTAGCCGCCCTTCGGGCCGGGGCGGTGGCCGAGATTGCCGCCCTCGATGGGCTTGCCGGAATTGTAGGGGCCTTCTTCGGAATCCAGTTCGTAGCCGGTCTTGTTCTGCAGCGTGTCCCAGCGCACGTCGTCGAACACGAAGAACTCGGCTTCCGGCCCGAAGAACGCCTTGTCGCCGATCCCGCTCGCGGCGAGATACTTCTCGGCCTTCTTAGCGGTGGTGCGCGGGTCGCGGTTGTAGGGCTCGCCGGTGGACGGATCGAGCACGTCGCAGAAGACAGCCAGCGTGGTCTGCTGGAAGAACGGATCAACCAGGGACTGGTTCTGGTCCGGCATGAGGGTCATGTCGGACTCGTTGATCGCCTTCCAGCCCTGGATGGACGAGCCGTCGAACATCGCGCCGTCTTCCAGGAAATCTTCATCGACCATCGAGGTGTGGAAGGTGACGTGCTGCATCTTGCCCTTCGGGTCGGTGAAGCGCAGATCCACGTATTCGACGTCCTCGTCCTTGATTTTCTTCAGGATATTATCGGTCATCTGTGTCCTCGGGTGTTGATTGGATGGGGAAGAAGCGGCGCAGCCTCGGCCGCGCGACCCTTACAGCGCTTCGTCGCCGGACTCGCCGGTTCGGATGCGGATCGCGGTCTCGACGGGCAGGACGAAAATCTTGCCGTCACCGATGCGTCCGGTCTGGGCGGCGTTCTGGATCGCCTCCAAAGCCGCCTCGACCCGGTCGTCGGGGGTGACGAGCTCGATTTTGATCTTCGGCAGGAAGTCCACGACGTATTCCGCGCCGCGATAAAGCTCGGTATGCCCTTTCTGGCGGCCGAAGCCCTTGGCTTCGGTCACGGTCATGCCCTGGAGGCCGATCTCCTGGAGCGCCTCTTTCACGTCGTCGAGCTTGAACGGCTTTACGATCGCTTCGATCTTTTTCATGGATGGTCCTCCGCTCGCCCCGGACCCTAGCGAAGCGGGCGCGGCGGCCAAGCAAACACGAAGCCGGCGACGGCCTCGACCGCTGCGGCGCCCGCCTGCGCGGCGCCGTTGCACGAACTTCGAGCAGGAAGCCCCAAACGGAGCGTCTGACGTGGCTGACGAGATCCTCACGACGAGCCAGATGGCCCGCGCCGACGGCCACGCGATCGACCAAGGCGTATCCGGCGCCACCCTCATGGAGGCGGCCGGCGAGGCCACGGCGCGCGCGATCGCCGCGCGCTGGAGCCCGCGGCCGGTTCTGGCTCTGTGCGGGCCCGGCGATAACGGCGGAGACGGGTTCGTCGCCGCGCGGCGCCTGGCCGAGCGCGGGTGGCCGGTGCGCGTGGCTGCGATGAAGCCGGTGGGCGAACTGTCAGGCGACGCGCGAAGGGCGGGCGAAGCCTGGAACGGCCCCGTCGAGACCCTTGACGCCGGCGCGATCAAAGAGGCCGGACTGGTCATCGACGCGCTGTTCGGCGCCGGGCTTGCGCGGCCTCTCGAAGGCGAGGCGGCGCGTTGCGCTGAAGCCTGTGAGGCGTTTCGAGCCATAGGCGGCGTCGTCGTCGCCGCGGACACGCCCTCCGGCGTTCACGGCGACCGGGCCATTAGCGACGGGCCGGCCTTCAGCGCCGATCTCACCGTGACGTTTCACCGCTTCAAGCCCGCACACGTCCTCCATCCGGGCCGCGCGGCCTGCGGCGAACTGGTGCTGGCCGAGATCGGGATCCCGCCGAGCTGGGCGGACGATGCGGCGCCGTGCGCCGCGCTCAACACGCCGGCTCGCTGGTCCCTGCCGTCCGCCACGGCGGGTGATCACAAGCATCGGCGCGGCCGGCTCGCCGTGCTCGCCGGGCCTGCTGGAAAGACCGGTGCGGCGCGGCTCGCGGGCCAGGCCGGCCTGATCGGCGGGGCGGGGCTGGTCACGCTGCTTGCGCCCGGCTCCAGCTATCTCGAAGCGGCGATCGCAAGCCCCGCTGCGGTGATGACCGCCAAGCTCTCGCAGCCGGAGGCGATTTCAGCCGATCTGGACGCCTTGCGCGCCGACGCGGCGGTGATCGGGCCCGGCGCGGGCGCGGGCGACGCCCTGCGCGAACGGGTCATGCAGGCGCTCTCCCACCGCCGCGCGCTGGTGCTGGACGCCGATGTCTTCACCGCGTTCGCCGAAACCCCTCAGACGCTGTTCGACGCGCTGCACGCGGACTGCATCCTCACCCCGCATCAGGGCGAGTTCGATCGCCTGTTCCACGGCGTGCGCGAGGGCGCTGACAACAAGATCGAGGCCGCGCGCGAAGCCGCGAAGGCGAGCAGGTCGGTTGTCGTTTTCAAAGGCCCCGACACTGTCATCGCTGCGCCGGACGGGCGGGTATCGGTGAACATTCACGCCGATCCGGCGCTGGCCACGGCCGGGACCGGCGACGTGCTCGCCGGGCTCGCCGGCGCCTTTCTGGCGCGCGGTTTGGATGCGTTTGAGGCGGCCTGCGCGGCGGTGTGGATCCATGGCGAGGCCGGGCGGCGCATGGGAGAGGGCGCCACGGCGCACGACCTGCTCGCGCGGGCGCCCGGGGCGTTCCAAGAGGCGCTCGACCACGCCCGGCGCGCCGAGGCGTTCAAGCGCTTGACGCAAGGCTGACTTGAGCGCGGCGCGCCGCGCTTGCGTGCGCGTCGCGCTTGCGGTTTACCGCGATACCGCCGCCCTTTAAGGACGCTCCCCATGTCTGACGACGCCAAGCCCGGCCCGGCCGCCGGATCGCCCGCTCCATCAGGCCTGTCGAACACCGACGAGGACGCGCTGGCCTTCCACGCCGCGGAGCCGCGCGGCAAGCTCTCGCTCGCGCCCACCAAACCTATGGCGACCCAGCGCGACCTGGCGCTGGCCTACTCGCCCGGCGTCGCCGCGCCGGTGCGCGCGATCGCGGCCGATCCGGACGCGGTCTACGACTACACCTCCAAGGGCAACATGGTCGCGGTGGTCTCCAACGGCACCGCGATCCTGGGGCTGGGCGCCCTCGGCGCAGCGGCTTCAAAGCCGGTGATGGAGGGCAAGGCGGTGCTCTTCAAGCGCTTCGCCGACATCGACTGTTTCGACGTGGAGGTGACCTACACCGACCCGGACAAGTTCATCGAGTGCGTGAAGGGGTTCGGCGACACCTTCGGCGGGATCAATCTGGAGGACATCAAGAGCCCGGAATGCTTCGAGATCGAGGAGCGCCTGCGCGAGGCCCTCGACATTCCCGTCTTCCATGACGACCAGCACGGCACCGCCATCATCGCCGCGGCCGGGCTGATCAACGCCTGCCACCTCACTGACCGCAAGTTCGAGGATATCAAGGTCGTGCTCATCGGCGCAGGCGCGGCCGGCCTGTCCGTGCTCGAGCTGATCAAGTCGCTCGGCGTAAGGCACGAGCATGTCACGGTGGTCGACGTGAAGGGGGTCTGTCACACGGGCCGGGACGATCTCCACCCGCGCGTGGCGCGCCATGCGCGCGAGACCGACCGGCGCACGCTGGCCGACGCCATGGTCGACGCCGACGTCATGCTGGGGCTCTCCGCCGGCGGGATCGTGACGCAGGACATGGTCAAGTCCATGGCGCCCGACCCGATCATCTTCGCCATGGCCAACCCGACGCCGGAGATCATGCCCGACGAGGTCAAGGCGGTGCGCTCCGACGCGATCATCGCGACCGGGCGGTCCGACTTTCCCAACCAGGTCAACAATGTTCTGGGCTTTCCCTACATCTTCCGCGGCGCCCTCGATGTGCGGGCGCGCACGATCAATGAGGAGATGAAGCTCGCCGCCGCGCAGGCCCTGGCCGAGCTGGCGCGCCAGGACGTGCCCGACGAGGTCTCCGCCGCCTACCGCCAGGAGCGGCTGCGCTTCGGGCGCGACTACATCATCCCGGCGACCTTCGATCCGCGCCTGATCGCCTTCATCCCGCCCTACGTGGCCCAGGCGGCGGTCAAGAGCGGCGTCGCGCGCCGGCCGATCGAGGATTTCGACGCCTATCGCGCCGCGCTCGCGCGCCGGCTCGACCCGACCGCCGCGCTGCAGCAGCGCATCACCGAGGCGATCCGCAAGGAGCCGCGCCGCATCGTCTTCGCCGAGGGCGAGGAGCCGAGCGTGATCCGCGCCGCCCACGCCTTCCAGTCCCAGGGGCTCGGCCACGCCGTGCTGGTCGCGCGCGAGGACGTGGCCAAGGCGAACATGCGCGAGCTCGGCCTGCCCGAGGGCGAGTTGGAGATCTGGAACGCCCGCCTGTCAGACCGAAACCCGGAATACGTGGACTTCCTCTACGAGCGCCTGCAGCGCCGGGGCTATCTGCGCCGCGACGTGCAGCGCCTGGTCAACCAGGATCGCAACGTCTTCTCCGCCTGCATGCTGAAGTTCGGCGATGCGGACGGCATGGTCTCCGGCGTCACGCGCCACTTCATGAACACGCTCTCAGACATCCGACTGGTGCTCGACGAGGCCGAGGACGGACAGCTCATGGGGCTCTCTATCGCGATCACGCGCGGGCGCACGCTCGTCGTGGCCGACACCAACGTGACCGAGTTTCCAGAGCCGGACGACCTCGCGGCGATCGCGCAAGGCGCGGCGAAGGCCGCGCGCAAGCTGGGGCTCACCCCTCGCGTGGCCTTCATGTCCTATTCCACCTTCGGCAATCCGCCGGGCTCTCGCACCGAAAAGGTCCAGCGCGCGGTTGAGATCCTCGACGAGAGCGGCGCGGACTTCGAATACGAAGGCGAGATGGCCGTGGATGTGGCGCTGAACCCCGACCATCACGAGCTCTACGGCTTCTCCCGTCTAAGCGATGCGGCGAACGTGCTGGTGATGCCCGCGGTCCACTCCGCCTCCATCTCCACCCGGCTCCTGAAGGCCGCCGGCGGCGCCACGGTGATCGAGGGGCTCCTGATCGGGTTGGAGAAATCGGTCCAGGTCGCGCGCCTCGGCGCCAGCGTCTCAGACCTCGTCAACCTCGCCGGCCTGGCCAGCTTCGACCTCACCCACCGGGAGTGAGGCCGGCCCGCGAGGACCTTGGCGTCTCCTTCGCGGTGCGCGACCGACCTCTCTCGGGGGCGCAGGCGAGCGCGTTCTCCCGGCCGGCGCTAGCGTGAAAGGAAATGAACCAGAAGACGCCATCTTGATCGCCAGACGCCAGGCCTGCGCGAGGTCTCGCGCAAGGCCGTGAGCGCCGCCTGATCGCACCAGAAGCCGCCGACCATGACGCCGTCCGGCCGGCGCAGGATCTGGAAATCCCCGCGCGGATCGGCGTCGACGAGCACCAGATCCGCGGCGTATCCCGGCGCGATCCTGCCGGTGTGCGCGTCGGGCGTCACGAATTCAGCGGCGTTGAGCGTCGCCGTCGGCAGAGCCGCTTCCGGCGTCAGTCCGGCGCGCACCAGACGCTCCAGCTCTTCCAGCGCCGACACGCCGTGCGGCGTCGCCATGACGCCGTCGTCGCTGCCCATGAGGAGCGGGACCCCCGCTTCATGGAGCATGCCGGTGAAGGCTTCGTAAGCCGCCTGCATGGCTGGTCGATCACTGTCCTGCCGGTTCGCCCAGTAGTCGTATTCCCCGCGCTGGATGTTCAAGACCACAGGATTGAAACCGGCCATGTCGGGCCGCTCCACATGGGGCCAGCCGATCTCGACGATCTTCGCCAGGTTGGCATGCACGATCAGCGTTGGCGTGACCGCGACTCCAGAGCGCGCGATCTGCTCGGCCAGGCGGGCCATGCCCTCAGGGTCGGTGTCGTCATCAAGGGCGTGCCAGATGATTGATTCGGCATGCTCGACGGTGCGGTACGCCGACTCCAGGGTCCTAGCGATGTCCATGGGATCAGCCTCGGTCCCTTCGACCGGGTGGCCGCTTATGCTCATGCCCAGACGGTCGGCTTCCTCTAGGATGGCGGCGAAGCTCTCGCGGGACACGTTCGAGTTTTCACCACATCGACATGGCGCGCGGAGCGGAACCGGCCTATGTCGGAAGGCTGGAAGCCGACAAGGCGACGCCATGTCACGCGCCTCGCGCGATCTCACCCAAGGGTCGGTCTTCGGCCATCTGATGCGGCTCGTGATCCCGATGAGCTTCGGGATCACCGCGATGATGCTCGTCGGCGTGGTCGACGCCTACTGGGTCGGCAAGCTCGGCACGGTGCAGCAGGCCGCGGTCCAGTTCGTCTTTCCCGTCTCCATGGCCGTGATGAGCATTGCGATCGGGCTGGGCGCCGGCACGGTCTCGGTGGTCTCGCGCGCGGCCGGGCGAGGGGACTTCTCCCGCACGCGCCGGCTGGCGACCGATGCGGTGTGCCTGTCCTTCGTGATCGTGCTCGCCGCATCGGCGCTGGGCGTGGCCAGCATCGACTGGCTCTTCCCCGCCATGGGCGCGACCGAGGAGATGATGCCCTTCATCCGCGATTACATGACGATCTGGTTCGCCGGGATCGTCTTCGTGGTCGGTCCGATGGTCGCCTCCAACCTTCTGCGCGCGCTGGGCGACGCGATCCTGCCAAGCATCATCATGATCCTCGCTGCGATCTTGAACATGGCGCTGGACCCGCTGCTGATTTTCGGTTTCGGGCCGATCCCGCGTCTTGAGGTGGCCGGAGCGGCGACGGCGACGCTGATCTCCAACCTTGTCGTGTTCGTGATTGCGATGGGGCTCCTGATCGTCCGGGAGAAGCTCCTGGACCTGTCCTGGCCGGGCTTCGACGAGCTGTACTGGAACTGGCGCGAGATCGCGCGCATCGGCGCGCCGGCGGCCGGGTCCAACATGATCAATCCGGTCGCGACCTCGGTCGTGTTCTCCGCCACGGCGCGCTTCGGGGAGGCGGCCGTGGCCGGGGTCGGCGTCGCCGCGCGTGTCGAGGCGTTGGCGATCATCCCCTTGTTCGCGCTGTCGGGCTCCATCGGCCCGGTGACGGGTCAGAATGGCGGCGCGGACCGGATCGACCGGGTGCGCCAGGCCTTCGGCTCGGCCTTTGCGTTTTGTGTCGGGTGGAGCGTGTTCATCGCGATCATCCTGTTCTTCCTCGGCGACTGGCTCGCCGCACTGTTCCTGCCGTCGGCTGAGGGCCGGGCGGTTGCTGAGCTTTACTGGGACGTGGTCCCGATCACCGTGGCCGGCTATGGGATCGCCATGGCCGCAAGCGCAGGCTTCAACGGGCTCGGCCGGCCGCTCTACGGGGTCGCGATCAACGTCCTGCGCGGCGTGATCTTGCTGGCGCCGCTGGCGTGGATCGGCGGCGCGCTCGCAGGCGCAGCGCAAGGCGTGGTTTACGGCGTCGCGCTGGCGAACCTCACCGCAGGCCTGATCGCGGCGGCTTACGTCCTGCGCTTCGCTCCCATGACCGCGGTGGAGGGCAAGGCCCGATCCTCAAAACAAAAGCCTTTACCGCCCGAGGAGCCGTCGGGCCCGGCGCCGGCCGGCGCGAGCGCCTACCGCGCCGATGGCGACAAGCCCGGCTAGCGCCGCGTCAGCGCGACGCCGATCTCCGCCTGCGGCCCCATCGACGGGTGGGGGAAGGTCTTGAATGTGTCCGCCTCAGGCCACGCCCACCGGTCGGCGGGAAACAGATCGCCCATTGCAGCCAGATCGCACCCATAGGGCGGCCCGCCGCGCTCGGCCTTCTGCATGAACAGCGCGAGCAGCCGCCCGCCGGCCGTCAGGCTTTCAAACGCCATGGCTTCGTAGCGCTCACGGTCTCGCGGGTGGATCGCGCACAGGAACGTCTGCTCCCAGAGCACAGCGGCCGGCGGATCGGGCCGCAAGGTCAGCGCATCGCCCGTGACGAGGCGCGCATCCAGGCCGGCCGCGCCCACCCGCTCGCTCTGCGAGGCCATCGCCGTCGGGGACAGATCAATCGCCGTCACCTCAAGCCCGAGCCGCGCGAGCGCTTCAGGTTCACGCCCCCGCCCGCAGCCTGGAACGTGGATGCGAAGGCCGGGCCTCAACACGCCCGCCTCGCTCCAATAGGCCAGGGCCGGATGGACATGGTCGCGCTCCCAGGGCGCGTCCTCGTCGACGAAGCGCTGCTCCCAGTCGACGCCTACGGGCGGGTTTGGATCGGTCATCCGCCCATGAAAGCGGCCGAGCGCCCGCTTGAGCAAGGCTTGAACGCGGCGTTCATGGCCGCTTCACGCTGGCCTTTGCAGGGTTCCAAGGTACAGTCGGCGCACAGGCTTAGGCGCCGGACGGCTCGGGGGAGACATCATCATGCGAATACTGCGGTATACGGTTGCAGCGGCGGCGCTTGCGCTCTGCGCGGCGGGCGCGGCGCGGGCTGAGGTCTACGACTGCGAGGTCGTGTTCGCCTCCTCAGAAACCGGGCGCAGCGAGGGTCGCCTTGCGATGGAGATCGGCCGGGACGATCGCATCACCGGCGATGCGCGCCTTGAGAACGGCCCGATCGAAATCACCATGCCCATCGCCGGGGGCTGGGTCGGCGCCGGGCTGAACTTCCAGATCAACGCGCAGCTCGCGACCGCCTACGCCTTCTCAGATGGCGGCGAGATTTACCTCACCGGGTACTTCTCCGACGAGCAGCCCTGGTGGGCCGATTGCGACGAGACCGAGCGCATGCCGGACTGGACGCGCGACGGGGTCACGATCGACGCGCGCGAGCGCCTGATGCGCCGCACGGATGTCATCGACATCGACACCACGCGCCAGGGCGAGCGCCGGCTCGAGGGCGGCGACTTCGCGTTGCGCGCCTCGGGCGGCGGGCGCCATGCGCTCGATCCCCTGAACGGGGCGCGCCTTGAGGTCCGCCGCCGGGGAGTCGCTGGGCCGGGCCCGCGCGATCTGGGCCCGCGCATCTGCGGGCCGATCTGGGAGCGCGAGCGCGAAAGCCTGCCGCTGGCTGATCTGCGCCGCGGCGACATCGTGTGCGTCTACACCAGCGACGGCTATGTCGCCGCGATGCGCGTGGACGAGGCGCGGGACGGGGCGAACCCGCTCCTGCGCTTTGATTACGTGCGCTGGACGATGGTCGGGTGAGGGGGAGCGTCATGACCAAACACATCCAACAGGTCGCCGCCGCCGCGCTTGCTCTTTGCGCCGCCGCCGCGCTCACCGCCCCGGCGCTCGCCCAGCAGGTCTCCTGCCGCACCGTCATCTTTGCTGGCGCTGACCGAGACGAGGTTTATCGCGGCGTCATCGAGGTCGTCCGAGGCGGACGCACCGAAGAGGGCTTCGCCCGGCTTGAGGGCGAGGGCCGCGTTTTCGAGACGCCGGTCACCGGCGTCTGGGAGGGCGAGGGCATGACCTTCTTCTTGGAGGGGCTCGCCAGCTTCAACGGCTACGAGTTCTCACCGCGCGAGCCTTACGCGTTGGCTGGACGCATCGACGGCGACCCGGCCTTCATGGACTGCGAGGAGGGCTGGGATCCGAGCCTTCGCGGCGACGACGCCGGGAGCCGGTTCGATCCGGTCGGGGGCGCGCTGTATCTCAGCGTCGACGACGCGCTGGACCTCGAGACGCGCGATTCCGACGATCTGCCCTATCCGTCGGGCGACGTGGCCTATGTGCAGCCGGGCGGCCGGCCCGCGCTGGCCCCGCTGGAAGGGGCTGAGCTCTTCCCGATGAGCCCCGGGCCGCTGTCGGCCCCGGATGAAGTCTGCCGCGGACTGCGTGGCTACTGGACCGACGAGCCGGTCTTCATCGAGGGCGGGGAGCGCTTTTGCGTGCGCACCCGCGAGGGCAATCAGGGCGAGCTGGTCGCCGTGCGTTTCGCCGGGCGCGACGCCGCGCTCCTGCTTGTCGAGTACGTCATGCCCGCGCCGCGCCTGCGCCCGATCGAGGATTGATCATGATCCGCACCCTTCTTCTCGCCGCCGGCGCGGGGCTGTCGATCGCCTCCATGGCGTCGGCGCAGAGCTATGACTGCGCGCTGTCGGTGCGAGACGCCGGGGGCGATCGCGAAGTGGTCGCGCTGCTCCAGCGCGACGGCGAGGCGCTGACCGGTCAGTGGATCGGCGCGGACGTGACCGAGCCGGGCGCGCTCGCCGGCGTCTGGACCGGCGAGACGGTGCGCTTCAACGCGCCGGACGCGGACGGCCGCGCGCAAGCCTATGCGGGGGTCGCGCTTGAAACCGCCGGCGGCGCGCTCGCGCTCGCGGGCCGGTCGGGGCCGGGCTTTGAGGGCGTTTGGTCCGGCGATTGCCGCGCGCTCTCGGCCGGCGCGCCGGAGGTCCCGGCTGAAGACGACGCGCCGGGCGGCTCGCCGTTCGGCGATGATGACGGCGAAAGCGGCGCGGACGGCGTCGGCGCGCCGGCGCCCGTCAACGTGCCGGAGGGCGATCTGATGGCCGAAGGCGGCGCGGCGCTCGATCGCGACAGCGGCTTCGATCTCGACCGGATGGCGCTGACCGAGCGCGGCGCGGACGGCGCGGATCTGGAGCTGCGCGCGATCGGGCGATCTTTGCACATGCTGGTGGTGGACGGCGGCGCGCGCATGGCGCTCTACGGCGCGGAGCGCCCCGGCTATAACGACTGCCTCGCGATACGCCGCGATCTGCGCTCCATGCCGCTGCGTTTTGATGAGCTGAGCCCCGGCGATCATGTCTGCGTCTTGAGCGATGACGGCCGCTACGGTGCGATCGAGCTGCGCGCCCTGCCGGACCGCTCCGACGAGGCGCTGCGCTTTAGCGCCCGGGTCTGGTCGAACGGCGAGCCGCTGTGAGCTTGACCGGTATCGGACGGCTTCACCCCGCCGCCGGGCGCGTGTAGACAGGTCGCGCTGCGGGTGTGGCGGAACTGGTAGACGCGCTGGATTTAGGTTCCAGTGGGGCGACCCGTGGAGGTTCGAGTCCTCTCACCCGCACCATTTTTCTTGGTCTCCCTCGCGTCCGCACAGTCGGGCGGCCCATAAGCGGCCGGCGGGCGGTCGCCCTTGCGAAACGTGCCGGTTCGAAGCTGGCACGCTGAGCTGCGCCAGAATTCAGACGCTGCGGTCACGTCTGAGCCGACGACCGGAGCCGGGGCCTCGGGTCGGATGGGTTACGGGCTGTCGACTGGGATTTCCGGGTAGGGGCTCCAGTTGGACGCTTGTCCCGATGCGTCGAGGTTCCATCCGACCTTGTAGCGATACGCGTTCGGCCCGTCCGGATCGTCGAGCGCCATCATGATAAGTTCGGGGCGCGGATCGCTATCTAAGAACGCCAGCTCGACCCCCGCGCCGGCGCCTTCCCATCCAAGCCCGCCGATGACGACGACGTCGCTCCAGTACTGAGCCGCGCCGTCGGCGTTCAGGTTGAAGCCGATCTTGTAGCGGAAGGTGTTGTCCTCCGCCGCGTCGTCATACGCCATCATCAAAAGGTCAGGGCGTGGGTCGGCGTCTATCGAGCCCAACGCCGCGCCCGCACCCTGGCCGCCCCAACCGGCCCCGCCGATCTCAACGACGTCGCCCCAAAATTGCGTGCGACCCGACGCGTCGAGGTTCAATCCGACCCTGTAGCGGAAGGTGTTGTCCTCCGCCGGATCGTCATAAGCAATGAGGATCATGTCCGTTCGTGGGTCGCAATCTAGCGATCCGACGACAACACCGGCCCCGTCCCCGCCCCAGCCGGCTCCGTCGATGATGACGACGTCGCCCCAGGATTGCGCGACACCGTCACTGTTCAGATTGCGCCCGACCTTATAGCGAAAGGTGTTGGCCTCAGGCGGATTGTCGTAGGCCATTAAAATCAGTTCGGTGCGCGGATCGGCGTCCAGGGAAGCGACGGCGACGCCTGCGCCTTCGCCCTCCCAGCCGACGCCGCCGACCGATATCGTATCACCCCATGAGCTGGCCGCCCCGGCGGTTCCGACATCGCGTCCGACCCGGTAGGTGAACACGTTCTCGTCGCCCGAATTGTCATAGGCCGCGAAGATCAGCTCCGGCGCGCCGCCGTTGAGATCGGCGATAACGGCCCCTGCGCCCTGGTGCTCACCTGATCGGGGCGCCGGTTCGACCGGGCCGCCGGGGCCTTCGGCGCGGACCGTGATCGTCTCATCACACACGACCCGGGCGAGCACATCGCGAACCACGAACCGAAAGCTGGCTGTTTCGCCGTTGCTCATCGAGGTGAGACCGGCGCTGAAAGTCAACGTCGAGACGCTGCTGAGCAAGCTCGGGCTCTCCGCGGTCATCATCGCACCGCTCGCGAGCGTCCAGAAAATTTGCGGCGACGCGAGATCGGTTTGCCCGGCCCCGATGATCTCCCCGTCATAAACACCCGCGGCGAGACCATAGATAGAGCCAAGCGGAAAGCTAGAGATCGAGCCGCCGGCGGGGCCGGTGACGTCATTTTGGATGTTGCAGGTAGAGGTCGCGCCCGCCGCCGGGGCGGACTCGGCTCGCTCGGAATTGCTTGCGCAGGCGGACAGAACGGCGAGACCAACCGCACCTGTGAGCGCCCTGAGTCTCCAAGTAACGATTCGTTGCTGCGGTGAGCCGCCGTGTCGCGCCATCTCAGTCCTCGTGGGGTCTACCGAAACTTCTTCGCCGGCGCGTCGAACGAGGCGCGCTTGGATTGAGCGGTACTATGAGCACGTAAATTT
>CAZKBB010000007.1:0-61360 GCA_964550935.1 uncultured Caulobacterales bacterium | reverse complement strand
GTGGAGACCGCGCGGCGCTTCAACCAGCGTCTGGCGCTGTCCGGCCTGATCCTGACGCGCATGGACGGCGACGGGCGCGGCGGCGCGGCCTTGTCGATGCGCTGGGTCACCGGCCTGCCGATCAAGTTCCTGGGCACGTCTGAGAAAATCGACGGGCTCGACGCCTTCGACGCCAAGCGTCTGGCTGGCCGCATCCTGGGGCGCGGCGACATCGTCTCCCTGGTGGAGAAGGCCGCCGCCGACGTCGATCAGGACAAGGCCGAACGCCTCGCCAAGAAGATGGCGAAGGGCAAGTTCGACCTGGAGGATCTGCGCGACCAGCTGAAACAGCTGCAGAAGATGGGCGGCGTGTCCGGGATCATGGGCTTCATGCCGGGCATGAACAAAGCCGCCAAGCAGCAAATGGACGCGGCCGGCTTCGACGACAAGGCGCTTAAGCGTCAGGAGGCGATCATCCTGTCGATGACGCCGGCCGAGCGCGCCAAGCCCGACCTCCTCAAGGCCAGCCGCAAGCGCCGCATCGCCAAGGGCGCCGGGGTCGAAGTGCCCGACGTCAACCGGCTTCTCAAGATGCACCGCCAGATGGCGGACATGATGAAGAAGATGGGCAAGAAGGGCGGCAAGGGCGGCTTCCCGGGCATGCCCGGCATGGGCGGCATGGGCGGACAAGGCGCGCCGGGCCTGGATCAGGCCGCCGGCGACCTGCTGTCCGGTCAGGGCCCCGGCGCCGCCAAGGGCTCCGGCGGCGCCTTGCCGGGCCTTCCAGGCGGCGGCCCGCTCGGCCCCGACGGCCTGCCCCCCGGCTTTCCAAGAGGCGGCAAGAAGTAACTCCGGCGCCCCCTGCGCCGACCTGATCAACCCGAACACGCGACATCCGAACCACTGAAAGGACTTGAACCATGGCCGTTAAAATCCGTCTCGCCCGCGGCGGCGCGAAGAAGCGTCCCTATTACCGCATCGTCGTGGCCGACAGCCGCGATCCCCGCGACGGGCGCTTCATCGAGAAGATCGGCGCCTATAACCCGATGCTGCCGAAGGACCACGAGGAGCGCGTCAAGCTGGACGTCGAGCGCGCCGCGCAATGGCTGAAGAAGGGCGCCAAGCCGACCGATCGCGTCGCGCGCTTTCTCGCCGCGGAAGGCCTGATGGAGTGGAAGCCGGGCCACAACCCGCAAAAGGCCGAACCGGGCGAGAAGGCCAAGGAACGCGCCGCCGAGCGCGCCGAGAAGGAAGAGGCCCGCAAGGCCGCCGCCGCCGAGGCCGAAGCCGCTCCGGAACCCGAAGAGGAAGAGGCCCCGGCTGAGGAGGCCCCCGCCGAGGCCGCCGCCGAAGACGCCCCAGCCGAGGACGCCGCCGCCGAAGAGGCGCCGGCTGAAGAGGCTGCGGCCGACGCGGACGAAAAGAAGGCCGAGTAGGACGCCGTCCCAGGCGCGCCGGGTCGCTCGCCCGGCGCGCGTGTGCGGATCGCTTGAAAGGCTTCGCCCATGGCGCGTTCCGACCTCGTCGTCATCGCCGCGATCGCCGGCGCCTACGGCGTGCGCGGCGAGGCGCGGGTCAAGCCGTTCGGCGACGCGAGCGCGCTGTGCGACTACGGACCCTTCCTCGACGCTGACGGCGCGGTGCTCGCCACGCCTGACACGGCGCGCCTCCAGGGCGATTTCGCCGTGGTGCGCTTCCGCGAGGGCTTCTCGCGCGAACAGGTCGCCGCGATGAAGGGCGCGCTCCTGCACGTGCCGCGCTCGGCCCTGCCCGAGCCGGACGAGGAGGAGTACTACCACGCCGACCTGATGGGCCTGCGCGCTGAAACGCCGGAAGGCGAGGCGCTCGGCCGGGTCAAGGCCGTGCTCGATCATGGCGCGGGCGATCTGTTGGAGATCGCGCCCGGCGCGGGAGCCAAGACGCTCCTCATCCCCTTCACCCGCGAACATGCGCCCGTCGTCGATCTCGAGCGCGGCGTGATCGTGGCGGTGCCGCTTCTTGAGGATGACGAAGACGAGACGGGTTGAGCCGGACTCGCCTCCGGCGCGAGGCTCGGCTAAGCTGACTCCAGTTAAGCCGCAGCCGCCTCGCCGCCATGCTCCTGATCGCCGCCGCCCTCGCGCTGCAGGCCGCCGACCCGGCGGTCTGCGAGCTTGAGTTCTCAGGCATAGACAAGACCGACCGGCACCCGGACGCGGTGCGCATCCTGTGTCCGAGCGACGTCGCGGACGCGGGCGGGCTTCAGGCCGCCGCCGACGCCGCCGCGGCCGCGCTCGATCTCGATCTGCCCCGTGCGGACGGCTCGCGCAGCTTCGCCGACCAGGCCGTGTTCGTGCGCGGCGAGGACGGGCGCTGGGCGCCCGCGCCCGGTCAGGAGATCATCGTAGAGACGCCGGCGATCTCCCCGCGGGCCGTCGAACGCGGCGCGCGCCATCTGATGTGCGCGTCGGCTTTCGAGCCTGATGCGCAGGGCCGCCCCGCGAAGACGCGCATCGCCTGTATCGACGAGACCGGGGATCAGCGTGGGCGGGGGCTCCGGTACATGCGGCGTTCGATGGAGCGATCGCTCGAGGGAACGCGCGTGCTCCCCGTGGACATGGCGTATTGTCTTTACACCGAGCGATTTGAGTCGGCTCAGGTCATCGCGATGCCAGGTCGGCGTGCGGAAGCCCCCACGCCCCCGCCCGACCCCGCCGACCTGCCGAACGACCTCTGCCAGCGCGAGCCGGACTGAGCGCGGCGGCGTTCGCGCGCTTGCGCGCCGGCGCCTTCTGGCCCATCAACCCCGGCCATGACCGCGCCCCCCTTCACCGCGACCGTGCTGACCCTGTTTCCGGACGCCTTCCCTGGCGCACTCGGCGTGTCGCTGATCGGGAGCGCGCTGGAAAAGGGATTATGGGCGCTTGAGACGGTGGACATACGGTCTTTTTCCCGTCATAAGCACGCCTCCGTTGACGACACGCCGGCTGGCGGCGGCCCAGGCATGGTGCTGCGCCCCGATGTCGCCGCGGATGCGATCGACAGCGTCGACCTGAACGGGCGCCCGTTGATCCACTTAACGCCGCGCGGCCGGCCGCTCACCCAGGCGCAAGTCCGGGACTGGGCGGCGGGACCGGGCGTCGTTCTGTTTTGCGGGCGCTTTGAGGGCCTCGATCAACGGGTCGTCGAGGGGCGCGCAATGGAGGAGATCAGCGTCGGAGACGCCGTCCTGGCGGGCGGAGAGATACCGGCGCAATACCTCGTCGAGGCCTGCGTGAGACTCCTGCCTGGAGTGCTCGGCAAGCTGGCCTCCACCGAGGAGGAAAGTTTCGAGGGCGATCTGCTCGAGTATCCTCACTACACCCGTCCGCGGGTTTGGGAGGACCGGGCGATCCCCGAAGTGCTGTTGTCGGGCGATCATGGACGGATCGCGCGGTGGCGGCGCGAACAGGCTGAACAGACGACGAGGCGGCGCCGGCCGGACCTGTGGGCGAAACGCGACGGTCCGGGGCGCGAAGGAGAAGAGCGATGAACATCATCGAACAGCTCGAGCAGGAAGAAGCCGCGCGCGTGCTCGGCGACAAGCAGATCCCCGACTTCTCCGCGGGCGATCTATTGTCGGTGAACGTGTGGATCCGTGAAGGCGACCGTCAGCGCGTGCAGCGCTTCGACGGCGTGTGCATCGCGCGCTCCGGCGGTGGCATCAATGAGAGCTTCACCGTGCGCAAGATATCGTTCGGCGAGGGCGTCGAGCGCGTCTTTCCCGTGTACTCGCCGCTGATCGAGTCGATCAACGTGGTGCGCAAGGGCAAGGTGCGCCGCGCCAAGCTGTATTATCTGCGCGATCGCCGCGGCAAGTCGGCCCGCATCGCCGAGCGCACCACCGGACGCGGTATCGAGCCGCGCGGCAAGAAGGGCGCGCCGCGCCAGGGCTGAGCGCTCTTCTCAAGGCGAAACGGCCCAAGACACACGCCCGCCGGCCCCGCCGGCGGGCGTTTTCTAGTCCGCCGGGTCGTTTGGTGCGAGGCCGATCGCAGCCTCGGCCGGACCAGTCAAGCCTGGGCTAGATCGACCATGACGATGCGGCGCAGCCGCTCGGTCGCCGCTCTGGGGTCGCGCGCCAGCTTCGCTGGATGGACCGGCGCTCCGATGCGCACCTTCACTGCGGCGCCGGTCTTGTTCATCAGCTCTCGAAACACGGTCAGATCCCGCAAGTTCGGCGAGACCCGGTGCAGGAGGTAGTACAGCCGCGAGTTCCGCGCCTCGATCCGGATCGGCACAAGCGGAAGAGCGAAGCGCCGCGCCAGATGCGCCGGCGTCTCGCTCCAGGTCGTCTCCTCCAGCCGCCCCCTGCGCAGCTCGGACAGCGCGCCTGCGGGCAGCAGCACCAGAAGCCGTTCGTCACGGATCGCGCCGCGCATCGCCGCGGCCATGCGTTTTCGCGCGGCGAGGGAGCGCGCGCCTGCGTCGAGCTCGACCGGAATGATGCAGCTCGACAGACCGGGCGCGATGGTCAGGGCTTCCGTGGAGGAGAAAAACGTCAGATCAGAGCGCACGGGTTTGAGCGCCTCGTGCAGGATCACCCCGTCGGCCGCGCCGGTCGGGTGGTTCGTGACCGCGATCGCGCCGCCGCGCCTTGGCGCGTGCTCCAGGCCCTCGACCTCGATCGACAAGCTCAGGCGCCGCGACATATGCGCAAAAATCGCATCGGCGGACAAAGCGTGGATGTCGTCAGTCAGGGCCGCGGCGCCGCGGCGGTCGATGACCGCGTGCAGGATCGGGCGCAGAAACGGCCAGGCCGGGTGGGCGGTGAACGGGCCGAGCCGGGCGGCCAGAACCGCGTCGACCGCGCGCGCGCCCGCGCCGGGCCCTTCGTACGGGGCGCGCCTAGGCTCCATCGCCCGCCTCGATGACCAGGGCCGTCGCATCGTCGCGCGGTTTGATGCGCGGATGACGCCGGCAGTCCGGGTCGGCCGCCTCGATCGCGCGCAACTCGGCCATCAGCGGGGACAGGCCGTCAAGGCACGCGTCCATGAAGGTGTCGTCGTCATAGCGGCGGTAAACGTCGATGAGGCGATGAAAGCCGTCGGTCGCGAGCACGGCCTGGGCGCCAGCGCGCATGGGCGCGCTGCGGCGCTGGACGTGCGGCGACCAGCGCGAGCCGGGACGAACCACCCAGTAGCCGAAGCGCGTATTGGCGCGCGCGCGATTGCGCCGGATCTGTTCGCGCATCGCCGGCTCGGCCGTCCTGTGGTCCTCGCCTCTGGCGAACGCGCGCTTGAGGATCGCCTCCACCTTGCGGTCGAAGCGGTCGACGCGTGAGGAGCCGATCCGCCGCGCCCGGGCGCCAGGCTCGCGCACCCAGAGGGCGCAGTCCCCGATGTTCAGCGCCGTCACCTGCCCGCCTTCAATACGCATCGCGGCCAGCGCGGCGGCGGGAAAGCCGGTCGGGTCGCCGCGTCTGAACGGCGTGAACGCCTCTTCGAGTGCGCCTTCAAGAACGCCGAGCCAGCGTGACGGGGCGAGCCCGTGAGCGCGCGTGGCGGCCGCATCAAGTTCGCCTGCCAGCCAGGCGGCGTCGCTCGGGCCGGGCGTGAGCGGCGGCCCGCCCAGCCCGGTCGCGCCGTCGATCATCCACGCCCAGTCCCCGGCCGCGCCGAACAAGTCCTCGTTCACCGCCCCGCAACCGTTGCTCGCCCAGTCACGCACCCTCAACGCGGCGCTCATGCGACCGCGAACGCCGGGCTGTCCGCCGGCTCCTCGACGTCGAAGGCCTGCAACACCGAGGCGATTTCAGGCGAGGCGAGGAGACGCTTGCAGCTGCGCGCGCCGATGAAGGCTGTCCGACCATGCAGCCAGCGGGTGTTCTGGACGATATAGCCCTGCCCGCGGCCCAGCTTGACCGTAATGAGGTTATCCTCGATGAGCCGGGCGAAGCGTTCGAGATGGGCCCAAGCGGACGGTGCGGCGTAGAGAAAGTCGTCTTTCCGATAACGCAGCCGTCGCCGGCCCGAGCCCATGGTCTCGAAAACCGCCCTGCCGGTATGGGCGTCGTCATATCGGAACAGGTAACGCCCCGACGCCTCAAGCGCCTCAAGCGTATCGGGCCGTGTGCACGCCAACCGGCGATGCAAGCGTCGCCCGTCGGCGAACACCGAAAAGCCCCCGTGACGGGCGGGCGCTTCGCACCAGAACGCCAATAGGGCGGGCGGTTCCGAGGCCACGCTTCTGTCGGTGTGCGGGAACAACGCCTGACGGCTCAAGCCGCGCCGGCCCTCGCGCACCGGCTCGCGGCCTGAGCCCGCCTCCACCGCGGTGGCCCCATCGGCTCCTGCGTCGGGGTGCGAGATGATCGAGCCCAGCTCGCTCAGGACGCCGCGCAGCCGGCCGACGGGTAGGTCTTCAAAGAAGATCAGCCCGAAACGGATAAGTTCGGCGATGACCGTCTCCGTCGTAAAGCGGTGCGCTTCGATTGTCATGGCCGGGATCATGAGGGCGTCTCCTATCGCATCATGAGGCGGGCGCGCGCGATCGACGCCTTGTACCCCTCGGGCATGGGCAGGGCGTTGACCTGGCCCGGAGTGAACAGGCCCAGCTCGGCATGCTCGTCGGAAAGCCGGGGTTCGCAGGCCGCTTCGGCCGGGAGACACAGATAGGTGACGATCAACACCTCCACGCCCGGCCGAACGGAATACAGCCAGCTGTCCAGGATCGGGCCGATATGGACAGGGCAGGCCAGTTCCTCCTCCACCTCCAACCGCAGCCGGTCGCGCGGAGCCTCTCCAGGCTCCAGCTTGCCGCCGGGCAGCTCCCATTCATCGCGCTCATTGCGCAGAAGAACGCTCTTTCCATTCAGGAAGAGCACGCCTTTGATCGATACGGGGAAACGCGGCGCCGCGGCGTCGGAGACTTCAGGCATGAGACGGGGGTGGGTCATCGCCGGGCTCCATCTGGTGGCTCGGACCGATCGCGCCCGCCGCCAGGGGCTGCGAGGGCGGCGCGCAGCGCGCCGAGAAAGGTGCCCGCACCGATCATATCCCGCGTCATCGCAACCCATTCATGGAAGGCGACGATCAGCGGGTTGAAGGTTGCGATGGGTTGGACGACGCCGTAGCGCGGCGCATCGTCGTCACGCTCCGGCGCGAACGTGCCGAAGAGGTGGTCCCAAACGATCAGGACCCCGCCGTAGTTGCGGTCCAGATAGGCTGGGTTGACCGCGTGATGGACGCGATGGTGGCTCGGCGTCACCAGAATGCGCTCAAGCACGCCGAGCCGACCGAGCACCTCGGTGTGGAACCAGAATTGCCACACGACGACGAAGCCCCGGCAGAGAAACACCAGTTCCGCGTCGAAGCCGATCAGGCACAAAGGAACCCATGCCAGGAAGGCCAGGGACGCGATATCCGTCCAGGGGCTCCGTAACGCGGTGCTGTAGTTGTAGTGTTGGGAGGAGTGGTGGACCACGTGAGAGGCCCACAGCCAGCGCCGCTCGTGGGACAATCTGTGAGACCAGTAATACGCGAGGTCGCTCAGCAGCAGACAAAGCAGGATAGTCGCCACATTTACAGGGATGTCGAACGGGCTTGCGCGCTCGGCCAGTGCGAGGACGCCGAGGATCACGGCTGAAGCCCCGAGCGTCGAGACGAATGCGGCCCCCGCGCCCGTCGCGAGGCTCGCGGCGGTGTCGCGAACTTCGTACCGGGCGCGCTTCCACAGACGTCCGGCGACCATTTCGGCCACCATCAAGATGACATAGACGGGCAAGGCGAAGGTCAGCGGATCGATCACGGGCGCACCTCCTCCAGACGGCGCGACCGGGCTGGCTCCACGGGCGCGCGGTCCGCATGAAGCCGGCGCACCAGAGCGCCGAGCGGGACGCCCGGTTCGGCGCGCACGCGTACGCATGCGCGCGCCATGCCGGCGACGTCGATGCGCGCGCCTTCGGCGTCAACATGGACCGTGAGCGCGCCAAGCGGCAGCCGGCGTGCGACGCGTCGATCTCCAAGGCGAATGACCGCGAGCGCGAGAGCCGAACCGACGATGATCGCCGCACGCCCGCTCCCGTCGATGAACAGAAGCGATGCGGCATCGCGCATGCCAGCGTTTTCGGCTTCGGCGTCAATCTCCTGGATCGAAAGCTTGGCGGTCGAAACGCCGAAGAGCGCAGCGCTGAGGGCGATCATCGCGCCTGTGGCCGCGCCAAGCGCCATCAGCTGGAAGAGCAACGCCATGACGCGACCTTTATGCAACTTTAATAATCAATAATCCCAGAGCGTCATCAGGTCAAATCAGTTGTACGTTACACATCTAGAGCGTGTGCTGCGCCTGCGCCCTTGAGGCTTGGCGGCGGTTGGGCGACGCTCAGGGCTGAAGGAGCGATGCGGGACGACGCCCGGGGCATGAAGGAAAACGTGATCATTCTGACCGGGGCGGGCATCAGCGCGGAATCCGGGCTCGGCACCTTCCGCGACGAGGGCGGTCTGTGGAAGCAATTCGACTGGCGCGCGCTGGCCACGCCTGAGGCCTTCGGGGCTGATCCCGACAAGGTCCACGCCTTCTATAACGCGCGCCGCAAGGCGATGACCGAAGCCTCGCCCAACGCCGCCCACGACGCGCTGGCCGAGCTGGAGGCGATCTGGACGCGCGACGAGCGCGGGCGCTTCCTGCTGGTGACCCAGAATATCGACGATCTCCACGAGAAGGCCGGCTCGCAGCGCCTGGTGCACATGCACGGCGAGCTTCTGAAAAGCCGGTGCGAGCACTGCGGCTGGCTGTTCGAGCATGAGGACGCGCTGACCTCGATGCGCCCGTGTGAGAATTGCGGCAAGGCCGGCGGCTTGCGGCCCCACGTGGTCTGGTTCGGCGAGATGCCGATCGCGCTGGAGGATATCTACGCGGCTCTGGAGGACTGCGATCTGTTTATCGCGGTCGGCACGTCGGGCACGGTCTATCCGGCCGCGGGCTTCGTGGACGAGGCGCGCCGCGCCGGCGCCTGGACGGTGGAGCTGTCGCTGGAGCCCGGCGAGGTGAGCCACCTGTTCGATGAGCGCATCTATGGCGAGGCGACCAGGACCGTCCCGGCTTGGGTGCGAAAGCGCGCCGGCGCTTTCGCCGGCGGGTGACCGCTACAGCGAGAGCCGCTCGCCCCTGAGAAGCTGGGGCAGATCGCCGGTCGCGCCGCCGGCCTGGCGCATGAAGAATTTCCGCGCCGGCTTGATCCGGTCCACAAGGCCTAGGCCGAACTCGCGCACCGCGCGCACCGGCGTGATGTCGTTGGAAAAGAACTGGTTGAAGACGTCCGTGCCCACCGACAGCAGCGCTGAATCCAGCTTGCGCCAGCGTTCATAACCCGCAAGCGCGGCCTCAGAGCCCGGATCAAGCCCGGCGCGCTTGGCCTCCACGATGGTTTCGGCGAGCGCGGCGGCGTCACGAACCCCGAGATTGAAGCCCTGACCGGCGATGGGATGGATGGCGCGCGCCGCATCGCCCACCAGCGCCATGCGATCGGCCACGTAACGTTCAGCGCCCAACAGACCCAGCGGGTAGCCCCACTTCGGGCCGACCGGTTTCACCGCCCCCAGAAAGTCGCCGAAGCGCGCCTCGAGCGCTTCCTGAAAGCCCGCCGCGTCCATCGCCATGAGCGCCTCGGCGGCCTTGGTGCGTTCGGTCCAGACCAGGCTGGAGCGGTTTCCCGGAAGCGGCAGGATGGCGAACGGCCCGGCTGGCATAAAGAACTCGTAGGCGACGCCTTCATGGCTTTTCTCATGCTCGACCGTGAGCACGATGCCTTTCTGGTCGTAGCGACGGCCCACGGTGCGGATGCCCGCCTGCTCGCGCAGGGTGGAAAAGCGCCCGTCGCAAGCCACTACAAGCGCGGCCGCGATCTCGTCGCCTCCATCAAGGTGCAGCGTCGCCCCGTCAGAGCGCGCGCTCATGCCCAACACCCGGCGCGGGTGCAAAACGGTCAGCCCGCTCGCCTCGATCTCCTTGGCCAGCGCCAGGCGCGTATGGCGGTTCTCCGCCATCCAGCCGAGGGGTTCGCCCTGGTCGCCGGGATGGATCTCGCGCCGGTCGAAATGTAGCGCGTGGTCGCCCGGCCCGCCCGGCTTCACGCCGTCGTAAGCGCGCCCGTCGACCACGAGAATGTCCTCGATGCGCTGGACGTCGCCGCCCATGTGCCGGGCCGCGCCGACCGTCTCCAGCATGCGCCAGGAGGTGTAGGCGAGCGCGCTGGCGCGCCCGTCGAAGTCCGGCGCGGTGCGCGCGTCAAGCGGGAGGGCGTCGACGAGGAGGGTTGAGACGCCGGCCTTGTGCAGCGCCAGGCCGAGCGTCAGCCCGGCCAAGCCGCCGCCGGCGATCGCCACGTCGACGCTGTGAAGCGGTTTGGTCATGGTCTGGAAGATGGACTGTGCGGGCCTTAAGGAAAAGCCGCAGCTGCAAGCCGTGCTGTCGCAGGCGTCAGTTGACGCCCCCGAGCGCGCGCTGCACCCAGCCGAGCGGACCGGTGAAGGCGAGCGGGCCGTCGGTCACGGCGAGCGCGATGCAGACCTCGCCCTCTTCAGCGACCGGGCGATGGTGCACTTCCGGGTCGGCGACGCAAAGCTCGCCCGCGCCGTAGCGCTCACGGCCGTCATGGAAGGCGCCGCACAGGACCAGCGTGAACTCGCGACCCTCGTGGCCGTGGCGCGGCACGCCGCGGCTCGGCTCCAGCCGGATCAGCTCGGCCTTGGCCGCGCCGTCGCGCATCAGCTCCATGGTGCGCACGCCCGGGCCGGCGAACGTCCAGCCCGCACTTTCCAGCGCGGCGTCGCGCACCGCGTCTGGCAAACGAAGGAGCTCGTTCAGCGCTTCGCCAGCGGCGTTCGCCGCCTTGCGGCCTTGCGCGTTCGCGCGCGCATCGCGCGTCAGCGGGCCCGCTTCGCCCGCGCCAACGCTTTCTGCGTCGATTACGGCGAGCGCGCGGTCGAGCGCGCCATCGCGAAGCTCTGCTGGTTCCATTGTTTCAAGCAACGCGCCGGCGAGCCGGTCCGCATCGCCTCGCTGGCGCGCGATGTCATCGCTGGCCTGCGCCTGAGCATCGACAAGCATGCGCATCGGTCCGGACAGCGCTCCGGCGGCGTAGGCGGCGAAGATTTCGTCACCAAGCGGGTGGTTGGTCATATCGTCAAACACTGCATCATGCCCCAAATGTCTAGGCGTGACATCGCCCGCTTGATCGGCCTTTCAAGTCCGGCACCTTGTTTTTATCGGTCTCTATAGAAAAATCTACAAATCGTCCCGATCAAGCCGCTTGCGAAGCTTGTCGAATGCAAGTCTTAAGCGAGATTTGACCGTACCAAGCGGCGCGCCGATGCGATCAGCGATGTCGCGATGGGACAACCCGTCGAAAAAGGCCATGCGTAAAAGCATGACCTGTTCTTCCGGCAGGGCCGCGATTGCGGCGCGCACGCGATCTTCCCGGCTGGCGGCGTGGGCGGCGTCGTCCGGTGCCGGCGCCTCGGGCGGAATGAGCGCAGGATCGGCGCTATCCAGCTCCGGCTTGGCCGCGCGGCGCGCGGCGTCGATGCGCCGGTTGCGGGCGATCCGGAAAATCCAGGTGGAAGCGGAGGCCTGGCTTCGATCGAACTGATCGGCTTTGCGCCAGACGGTGAGCAGCACCTCCTGGGCGATTTCTTCAGCCAGCGCGTCTTCAGCGTTCAGACGCTTCAAATAGGCTTTCACCCGGGGCGCATAAAACGAAAACAGTTCCGCGAAAGCCCCGCGATCCTGACGTGCGACGTCCTCCACCAGACCGTCGAGACGGTCCCGGTCCGGCAACCCGGGGTCTGCAATCGGTTGGGCTTCAGGCGGCAAGGGACACCGTCGGATTACGTCTGTCGCATCGGCGTATCCGGCCGCGCGCGGCCTCGGTGCGCCGCACGCCTTGAATTCGCCTGACTGATCCGTTTAACCCCCGAGAAGCGCGCGCGCCAGCCGGGAGCGGCGCTGGGCCGCAGTTTCGAGGTGTTCCCATGCCGTCCGCCCTTCGACATATCGCGCTCGCCGCAGCGCTTTTCGCCAGCGCATCGCCAGCGCTCGCCCAGGACAACGCCGCATCCGCGCCGCAGTTTCAGGGCGAGCACCGCGACTGGCGCGTCTTCACGCGCGGCTCCGGAGAGGACCGGGTGTGTTACGCGCTGGCGCGGCCGGAGGATTCCAGGCCCGCAAGCGTGGACCATGGCGATGTGTACTTCCTGGTCTCCACCTGGGCGTCCGGCGCGGCTGAGGAGCAGCCAAGCTTCCTGGCCGGCTATGGCCTTCGTCCTGAAAGCCCGCCCGAGGCGCGGGTCGGGTCGAGCCGGTTCCAGATGTACGTCTCGGGCCGAGAAGGGTTTCTGGAGGAACTCGGCGATGAAGCCCGGCTCGTGCGCGCCATGCGCCGCGGCGCGGACATGCGCGTGGAGGCCACCTCAGAGCGCGGCACCGCGACGGCCTATGTCTTCTCGCTGATGGGCGTGACCGCGGCCCTGCAGCAGGTCGAGGATCTGTGCGACTAGGCTAGTCCGCCAGCCGGTCGCGCACCGCGACGGCGGTCGCGGGGAAGTCCGTGAACACCCCGTCCACGCCCAGCGCGTAGAGCGCTTCAAGCTCGTCCTCCACCGTGTCGCCGACGATCGGCGCGCGATCGTCTCGAACGGTCCAGGCGTGCACGACAAGCCCGTTGGCGTGCGCGGCCTCGACGAAGCCGGAACGCGCTCCGGCCGCATCGAACAGCACCTGCTTGTTCGCTCCGACCGCTTCGGCGAAGGCGGCGATCTCTTCAAGGCCGAGGCCGGCGGCGTCGTATCCCGCCTCGTCAGGCCCGGCGTAGAGCATGGCCAGGCGCACGGGGCTGGCCGCATCCAGGCGCTGCAGGAAACCTGCATCGAAGGACTGGACCAGGATCGGCGCGTCGGCGCGGTTCAGATCGCGGGCATTCATCACGTCCAGAAGGATCGGCAGCGGGTCGAGGCCGGCTGCGGCGTGCTCGGCGGGCAGCTTGATCTCCGGCTCCACCGGGATGGTGCAGCCGCACGCGGCCTCCAGGTCCGCGACCATGTCCAGAAACCCCTCGAACGTCATGACGGGCAGCGCGTCATCGCGCTCCTGCGGGCGGTCGGCGAACACCTGGCGGGCGTTCAGCGTGACGAGTTCGGCCGCGGTGAAGTCCATCACCCACCAGTCCCGGCGGCCCATGCGCGTCGTTCGCCGGTCGGCGAATTCAGGGCGGTCGGCCACATCGGTCGAGGTGGACAGATAGGGATCGTGGCGCACGATCAGCACGCCGTCGGCGGAGACCATCAAGTCGGGTTCGAGCACGTCGGCGGCCTGGTCGAAGGCCAGCCGGTAGGCCGCCTCGGTGTGCTCGGGCAAAAGCCCGCTCGCCCCGCGATGGGCGATCACCAGGGGCGCTGCGCCGGTGAGCGTGGCCCAGCGCGCCTGTTCACGGCTGGTGGGGCCCGCGCTCGCCGATGCGCAGGCGCAAAGCGCCATCGCGAGGCAGATCAGCGGGGCGGCGAGCAGGCGGGCGCGGGTCATGGCGGTCTCCGGATCGAACCTCGCCGTCGGGCGTAGCCGCGTTGCGTGTCAGTTCCGTGTCAGCGCGCTTCGCCTTGATCTCGCCGCGGGCGGGCTCTATACGCCCCCCTCCTCCCAAGGGCGCGCGCGGTTCGACCCCGGCGCGCCGCGGCGACAGAGGTTTCCTGATGAAGACCCCTTCCCAACGCCAGCTGCGCGCGGGCGAGCTCGTGCGCCGCACGATCGCCGAGCTCTTGTCCGAGGGCGCGGTGAAGGACCCGGCGGTGCTGCACGCCACGATCACCGTGTCCGAAGCGCGCATGAGCCCGGATCTGCGCTATGCGACGGTGTATGTCGCCGCGATGGGCGAGGCGGCCGAGGCGGCGGCGGTGGCGATGAACCGGGCGGCCGGCTTCATCCAGCACGAATTGTCCGAGCGCACCGAGCTGCGCTGGACCCCGAAGCTCACCTTCAAGGCCGACGACCGCTTCGACGAGGCGGTGCGCATCGACGAGATTCTCGACCGCGACGGCGTCAAGCGCGATCTGGGCGGCTGCGAGGAGGACTAAGCCGATGGGACGTCGCAAGAAGGGCGATCCGGTCCACGGCTGGCTCAATCTGGACAAGCCCGCCGGGCTCACCTCCACCCAGGCGGTCAGCCGCGCGCGCCGATTGGTCAATGCGCGCAAGGCCGGCCACGCCGGAACGCTCGATCCGCTGGCCACCGGTATCTTGCCGATCGCGTTCGGCGAAGCGACCAAGACCGTGCCTTTCGCCCAGGAAGGGGTGAAGCGCTATCGCTTCACGGTGCGCTGGGGAGCGGCCACCGACACGCTCGACAGCGAGGGCGAGGTGGTCGCTGAAAGCGATGTGCGCCCGGACCGGGACGCGATCGAGGCCGCGCTTCCCGCCTTCATCGGCGAGATCGAGCAGGCTCCGCCGGCCTTTTCGGCGGTGAAGATCGACGGCGAGCGCGCCTATGACCTGGCGCGCGCCGGCGAGACGGTGGAGATCGATCCGCGGGCTGTGCGCATCGACGCGCTCTCGCTCCTGGATGCGCCGAGCACGGATCTCGCCGTGTTCGAAATGACCAGCGGCAAGGGCGCCTATGTGCGCGCCGTGGCGCGCGATCTGGCGGACACGCTCGGCGCGGTGGGCCATGTGGCCGCGCTGCGCCGGCTTCAGGTCGGTCCCTTCCAGGAGGGTCAAAGCGTGACGCTGGACCAATTGGCGGAGTTGGTGCATAAGGGCGTCGCGCTGGAGGCGCTCATTCCGGTCGAGACCGCGCTGGACGACATCCCGGCCCTGGCCGTGACCGAGGACGAAGCCTTTCAGTTGAGGCGCGGACAGCCGATCGTCCTGCCTCCCCGGCGAGCTTCCGAGCTGCGCGAATTACGCCGTCCCCGCGATGTCGGGGGCCGCGACTATTCGAAAGCGGCCGTCGCGATGCTCTCAAACCGGGCCGTGGCGATCGGCGAGGCTCGGGCGGGAAAACTCTCGCCCGTGCGCGTATTCAATTGGGAATAGGAGCCCGCACGATGTCGATCACGCAGGACCGCAAGGCGGAGATCATCAAGAAATTCGCCCGCGAAACCAATGACACCGGGTCGCCGGAGGTGCAGGTGGCCGTGCTCACCGAGCGCATCGTCAACCTGACCGAGCACTTCAAGACCCATAAGAAGGACAACCACTCCCGTCGAGGGCTGCTCAAGCTGGTCTCCCAGCGCCGCCGCCTGCTCGACTATCTGAACCGGATCGATCAGGACCGCTACAAGAGCCTGGTCTCCGAGCTTGGACTGCGCCGCTAGGCCGGTCCGCGAGAACGCCGGCCGTCAGGGGGCGCGCCGGCGTTTTCACATCCCGGCATGGCGTCGATCCGCGACGCCGTGAACGCCGAACCGGGCCGGGATCATCCGCACGTACGAGAGAACATGTTCGATAAACAGACCGAAACGATCGAGTGGGCCGGACGCGAGCTCACCATCGAAACCGGGCGCATGGCGCGCCAAGCCGACGGGGCCGTCCTCGTCACCTACGGAGAGACCTCGGTGCTGGCCACCGCGGTCTCCATGAAAGACGTCAAGCCGGGGGTCGATTTCCTCCCGCTGACCGTGAACTACCAGGAGAAGTATTTCGCCGCGGGCAAGATCCCCGGCGGCTTCTTCAAGCGCGAAGGCCGTCCCACCGAGAAGGAGACGCTGACCTCGCGTCTGATCGACCGCCCGCTGCGGCCGCTGTTCGCCAAGGGCTTCAAGAACGACACCCAAGTCATGATCACGGTGCTGAGCCATGATCTGGAGAACGATCCCGATATTGTCGGCATGATCGGCGCCTCGGCCGCGCTGGTGCTCTCCGGCGTGCCCTTCCTGGGCCCGATCGGGGCGGCGCGCGTGGGCTATATCGACGGCGAGTACGTCGTGAACCCGTCCGTGGCCGAGCTCGACGAGTCCGCGCTTGACCTGGTGGTCGCAGGCACCGGCGACGCCGTGATGATGGTGGAGTCCGAGGCCGACGAGCTGTCCGAAGAGGTCATGCTCGGCGCGGTGAACACGGGTCACGAGGCCTACCAGCCGGTGATCGACATGATCATCCGTCTGGCCGAGAAGGCCGCCAAGGAGCCCTGGGACTTCCAGCCGGAGGATCACTCCGAGCTTGAGGCCAAGGTCCGCGATCTGGTCGGCGACGACATCGCCAAGGCCTACACCATCAAGGACAAGACCGAACGCCAGGGCGCCGTTTCGGCCGCGCGCGAGAAGGCCGTGGAGGCTTTCGGCGCCACCGAGGAGAACCCCGAAGGCGCGTCGGGTCCGGTCCTGAAGGACGTGTTCAAGTCGATCGAGGCCTCCGTCGTTCGCGGCGGGATCATCAAGACCGGCGAACGCATCGACGGGCGCAAGCTCGACCAGGTCCGCCCGATCGAGTCCGAGGTCACGGTGCTGCCGCGCACGCACGGCTCGGCGCTGTTCACCCGCGGCGAGACGCAGGCCCTGGTGGTCGCCACGCTGGGCACCGGCGAGGACGAACAGTTCGTCGACGCCCTGACGGGAACGTACAAGGAGCGCTTCATGCTCCACTACAACTTCCCGCCCTACTCCGTCGGCGAAACCTCCTTCCGCCTGGCCCCGGGCCGTCGCGAGATCGGCCACGGCAAGCTCGCCTGGCGGGCCATGCGCGCGGTTCTGCCGAGCGCTGAGGAGTTCCCCTACACGATCCGTCTGGTTTCGGAGATCACGGAGTCGAACGGCTCCTCCTCCATGGCGACGGTGTGCGGCTCCTCGCTGGCGATGATGGATGCGGGCGTGCCGATCAAGCGTCCGGTGTCCGGCATCGCCATGGGCCTGATCAAGGATCCCGACGGCGTGGCCGTGCTCTCCGACATCCTCGGCGACGAGGACCATCTCGGCGACATGGACTTCAAGGTGGCCGGCACTGACGAGGGCGTCACCTCGCTGCAGATGGACATCAAGATCGCCGGCATCACCGAAGAGATCATGAAGACCGCGCTGTCCCAGGCCAACGCGGGTCGTCTTCATATCCTTTCGGAGATGAACAAGGCGCTCGACACCTCGCGCGAGGGGCTGGCCAAGCACGCCCCGCGCATCGAGACGATCACCATCCCGGTCGACAAGATCCGCGACGTGATCGGCTCCGGCGGCAAGGTGATCCGCGAGATCGTGGAGAAGACCGGCGCCAAGGTGGACGTGAACGATGACGGGGTGATCAAGGTCTCCGCCGTCGACGGCAGCGCCATCGAAGCCGCGCTCGACTGGATCCACGGCCTCACCGCGGAGCCGGAAGAGGGCAAGATCTACAAGGGCAAGGTCGTGAAGGTCGTCGACTTCGGCGCTTTCGTGAACTTCTTCGGCCCGAAGGACGGCCTCGTCCACGTCTCCCAGATGAAGGACGATCGCGTCGGCCACCCGAGCGACGTGGTCTCCGAAGGCCAGGACGTCTGGGTCAAGCTCCTGGGCTTTGACGATCGCGGCAAGGTGCGCCTGTCGATGAAGGTGGTCGATCAGGAGACCGGCGAAGACCGCGAGGCCGAAGCGGCGGAGTAATCCGCAGCCGACGCCTTCGGCCCTCAACGCCGAACCGGAAACCCCGCCGGAGCGATCCGGCGGGGTTTTTCAACGGATTTCGGCGCGCCATTACGTTACATGTGAAACGGTTTTGCAGGACTTTACGATGCACCGGCTTCCTACGTATGGCCTGATAGTCTGTCTGGCCGCCTGTTCGGGGGGCGGAGGCTCCGAGCCTGCGGCCCCGCCGGGCCCGTCCAACGCGTCACCCAGTGCGAACGCTGGAGCCGACATCATAGCCGGTGAAGCCGATGTCATCGAACTCGACGGCTCGCAGAGCTCGGACTCCGACGGTTCCATCTCCAGCTATCGCTGGCGTCAGGTTTCGGGCCCGCGCGCCAGTTTTCGCGTCGACGACGCCGCCACGGCTCAGATTCAGGTTCCGCTCGTCGCATCGGCCACGGAGCTGATACTTGAACTTCGCGTGATCGATGACGACGGCGCGTCAGCGACGGACCGGGCGCGGGTCGAGGTTCTTCCAGCGCCCCAGCCCAGCCGGCTGGCCTTCTCGTTCGAATTCGAAGGTCGTGCGCGCACCTATACTGTCTACACGCCCGGCGCCTATGCGGCCGGCGCCCCGTCGGTGCTTCTGCTCCACGGGGGCGGATCCAACATGAACACCGTTCTGGGTCGTAACACCAGCGCAGGGCGTTGGGTTGATCTCGCCGCCAGGGAAGGCTTTTTGCTCATTGCGCCGAACGGCTTCAATCCGCGCACGCAAAGCGGCCTCGGCGATCGTCAAACTTGGAATGATCTGCGCGACGACACGCGATTGTCTCAGGAAAACGACGCCGGCTTCCTGCTTGACGTGCTCTCGCAGCTGGAGCGCGGCCGGGGGATCGACCGGGCGCAGATCTATATCACAGGCGCGTCCAACGGCGGCATAATGAGCCAGACCATGCTGGTGCTTTATCCAGCAGAATTCGCCGGCGCGGCGGCGTTTGTCTCCAGCTTGCCCGAAGAAGCCATTCCTGAAGCGCAAAACCCGCCGCCGGTCTTTCTATCCCATGGCGCCGAAGACCCGCTGGTGCCGTTCGATGGCGGCGAAGTGGGCGATGGGGGCGCGCCGGTCCGGCCAGTCCCGGAAACGATCGCGTACTGGATCGAACGGACGAACGCCGTGGCGGCGCCGGTCTCCAGCCGAGACCTTCCCGACACCGCGCCGGACGACAATTGCATAATCACGGAAACCGTCTACGAGACGTCGAACGGCGAGCCGGCGGTCACCGTCTATGAAGCGCGCGGCGGCGGGCATTTCATTCCCGATCCGACCCCGCGCAACGCGCCTCCCGGCGTGGACTTCGGCGTTCAATGCCGCGACGTTCACGGCGTCGATCTGGCCTTGGAATTCTTTCAAGCACTTTGGCAATGACGGAGCCCGGAGCCGGGCCTGCGCCATGGCGCATGGTCTAGCGCTGACCGCGCGGCAGGCAGCGGGTTTCTTCACTCGGCCCGGCGCGCAGGATGAGCTCTCGGGCGATCGGGTCATATCGGGGGCAACCGGTGAGCGGGTGGGGCGGCACGGGCTCTAGGAACGGCGAGAATCGATGCCAAAGCCGCAAGTCGGTCGCGAACTCCCGTCTGTCTTTCCGGCGGACAAGAACGTCGAGGCCGGCCGGCTCCTCACCGCGCAGACGATACAAGCCGTATAGGAGCTCAAGCTCGTCGTCCTCGCGCCCCGCGCCTTCGATCACCGCGAGCGAGCACAGCATCGCGGCTTCCTCGCCGCGCGTCGTCGCCTCATGCAGCCGGGCTCCGGAGCCGTCGTAATCCTCAATGCAGACCCGCCAGTCCGGCAGATCGAGCGGCGCCGGCTCGCCGCGCGGCGCCTGGGAGCAGGCGGCGGCGATGGGGGCGGCGAGTGCGATGATCACAAAGCGCACGGCGGAACAGTCCTCAAAACGCAGCGACTCGCGTCATACGAGAAATCCGCGTCTCAGGGAACCGGTTCAGCTCGTCGTTCGGCCGGTCCTCGCCGCACCTCCGCCTCAGCCGCCTTCGGTCCTCCCTCCGCCGGCCGGGCGCGAGGGCGGACTGGTCGCCCGACCGCTCTATCCCCCTGCGCTTCAGATCGCTGATCATGGAGGCCAAAGACTGTGGAGGATGTGAATGTCGAGAGAGCCGAACGAGTGCGCCAGAAAGCGAGAGACGCGAGCCCGGCTTCAAATCTACATCGCTAGGGACCAAGGCGAGCTGCAGAAAGTAAAGGCGCAAATTCGAGCCTTGGATATGCAACGTGAAACACTGAGAGGCCAAATCGAACAGATTGAAAACGCCCCCGCCACAGAGACCTACGACTCTCCGGGTCAATATCGCCGACGTGGAAGAAAACCGGATCTTCGCCGGCTCGTTGCGAGGGTCGGGCGCGCCGGCGTGGGCACGGTCGCCGCAGGGGCCGACAGGGTGGCGCGGATCATGGCGCTGCAGAATCAGAGACACGTGCTCGGCTTAAGGCGCGAACGGCTGTTATCGGAGGAGACCAAGCTTACAGACTCCATCAACAAGGCGATTGTTGGCAGAGCCACGCTACGCGAAGAGATGGATGATCTTGCCTGCGATCGACGATGATCGGGAAATCCGGATCGGCGCAGAAACGGCTTCAGCGCTGACCGCGCGGCAGGCAGCGGGTTTCTTCACTCGGACGCGCACGCAGGATGAGGTCCCGTGTAACCGCGTCATATCGGGGGCAACCCGTCAGGGGGTGGGGCGGGATCGGTTCCAGATAGGGATTGAATTGATGCCAGATGCCGAGCCAGGTTGCGAGCTCTTGCCGGTCTCTGCGGCGGACAAGAACGTCGAGGCCGGCCGGCTCCTCACCGCGCAGACGATACAAGCCGTATAGGAGCTCAAGCTCGTCGTCCTCGCGCCCCGCGCCTTCGATCACCGCGAGCGAGCACAGCATCGCGGCTTCCTCGCCGCGCGTCGTCGCCTCATGCAGCCGGGCTCCGGAGCCGTCGTAATCCTCAATGCAGACCCGCCAGTCCGGCAGATCGAGCGGCGCCGGCTCGCCGCGCGGCGCCTCCGAACAGGCGGCGGCGGTGAGGGCGGCGAGGATGACGGCGAGACGCACGGGCGGACTACTCCCGGGAAGAATGGCGTTCTCGTTATAGGCGAAAGCCGCACATGCGGGAAATCGTCGTCGCCAAGCCGTTTTAGGTTGAACCCCGGCCTCTTTCGAACACTGGATCGGCGCCGAAACGGCTTCAGCGCTGACCGCGCGGCAGGCAGTGGGGATCGGCGCTCGGACGCGCACGCAGAATGAGGTCTCGCGCGATCGGATCATATCGCGGGCAGCCGAACATGCCGGACTCGAACGGTGAAAGCTCGGGACTGAACCGGTGAAAGATGCGCAGCCACGCCGCCAGCTCCTGGCGGTCCATGGCGCGCACGCGAGCGTCAAGGCCCTCAGGTTCCACCCCTCTCATGCGATAGAGCCGATAGAGCAGCTCCAGCTTCTCAGCGTCTCGTCCCGGTCCTTCGATCAGGGCGAGCGTGCATAGCATCGCCGCCTCCTCGCCGCGGACTTTCGCCTCGTGGAGCAGGGTTTCGGAGCCGTCGTAATCCTCGATGCAGACCCGCCAGTCCGGCAGATCGAGCGGCTCCGGCTCGCCGCGCGGCCCCTGAGAGCAGGCGGCGATCAACATCGCCGCCATAATCGAGATGAATGTCCGTTTCAGAACTTATCCTCGGCTCTTCTTTCTCACCTACCATCGTGTTCAACGTTCGGGAGCATGGCGCGTGGACGAGTTCGATGTTGATAGCTTGAACGGATTCGACGCGAGATGTCTATACTTCTACGAGAGCGAGAACCGCTTCTAGCCGCGCACTCCGAACGCGTCGAACTCATGAACGAAACGATCGCCGGAAGAGCGCGAGTGGTGGACGCGATGAGGCGTAAGGGGTGTGTCGGCGCTTAGTGTTCCTCTCGCCCAATTTTCGCGCCGCGATGTAGCACAAGCATACTGTGCTCAAGGCTCGGTGGCGCGCGATCAACTCAATGAATTGAGCCAACACGGGCGCCAAGGACGGTCGACCGCGCAGGATTCGGCGCACGCGTTTTGAACGCGCCGGATCAGTTCAAGGGCGACTGGATCGTAGACCGTGCACCCGCCCCAAAAGCCGATTTCGAACGGGTCCAATTCAGCGCTCCACCTGTGGATGCTATCCAGGTGCACGGCCAATTCGTGCGGGCTCAGCCGCGAGATGCTCTCGTGAAGGCCCGACGGCTCCTGCCCCGTCGCGCGGTACCAGCGATAGAGCATCTCGCGCTCGTCCCGCTCCAGGCCGCGGCCCTCGTCGAGGGCGAGACTGCACAGCATGGCGTCGGGATCGCCCTGGTCGATCGCTTGGAACAGCGCGTCGACATCATTGTCGAAGCCCGCCATGCACTTGGACCAGTCAGGAAGGACGACCTCGACCGGCTCGCCGCGCGGCGCCTCCGAGCAGGCCGCGGCGGTGAGGGCGGCGAGGGCGATGATCACAAGGCGCACGGCGGCGAGATCCCGGCTGGAGCGATCTTCGCGTCATACGCGAAAGCGGTTCCTGCGGGAACCGGGGCCTAGCTGTCTTTCTTCGCCGATCCGCGGCCCTTCTTGAACACCGGATCGGCGCGCAGGGCCCGGATCAGGGCGACCGCGGAGACCGCGAGCACGATCGACATCGGCAGGCCGAGCGCGATCGAGGCGTTGCGGATCGCGCTCAGACCCCCGGCGAGGAGGAGCGTCGCCGCGGTCGCGCCTTCGCTGACGGCCCAGAACACGCGCTGGGCGCGTGGCGGGTTCGGATCGCCCCCGGACGTGACCATGTCGTCCACGAACGAGCCGGAATCCGAGCTGGTCACGAAGAAGAGCAGGATCACGAAGGTGGCCAGCGCCAGCGTGGCGCCCGCGATCGGCATGGTCTCCAACAGCGCGTGCAGCGAGACCGCCGGTTCGTCGACCACGCGCGAGGCGAGATCGGCCGCGCCCTCCATCTGCTTTTCAAGCGCGGTTCCGCCGAACACCGCGAGCCAGAAGAAGGTCGCCGCGGTGGGAATGATCAGCACGGTCAGGATGAACTCCCCGATCGTGCGGCCCTTGGAGATGCGCGCCAGGAAGATCGCCACGAAGGGCGACCAGGAGATCCACCAGCCCCAGTAGAACAGCGTCCAGTTCGACTGCCACTCGTTGGAGCGGGTGAAGTCCACGAACAGCGTCGCGCCGGGCAGCTTCTGCAGATAGAGGCCCGTGGAGCCGACGAAGACCTCCATGATGTGGCGCGTCGGCCCGGCGACGAACACGAAGGCCAGGATCAAAGCGGCGAGCACGATGTTGATCATGGACAGCCGGCGCACGCCCTTGGTCAGCCCGGAGACGACCGAGATCGTCGCCAGCGCCGTGATCGCCGCGATCAGCCCGATCTGGACGCCCGTCGCCATCGGCCAGCCGAGGAAATACTCAAGCCCCGCATTGATCTGCATCGCGCCGAGGCCGAGCGAGGTGGACACGCCCAGAAGCGTTCCCACCGTGCACAGAATGTCCACGGCATGGCCGATCGGGCCCTTGTAGAGATCGCCGATCACGGGCTGGAAGGCGCTGCGCGGCGCCATGGGCAGGCCCTTGTTGAAGTGCAGGTAGGAGACCGCGAGCGCCAGGATCAGATAGATCCCCCACGCGTTCAGCCCCCAGTGGAAGAAGGTCACCCGCATCGCCTCGCGCGCGCGCTCGGCCGCGCCGTCGGGCGTGCCGGGGGGCGGCTCGGCGAAGTGGGTCAGCGGCTCGGCCACCGACCAGAAGACGAGGCCTGTACCCATGCCGGCGGCGAACAGCATCGACATCCAGGCCAGGCGCGAGAATTCCGGCTTGGCGTCCGCCCCGCCGAGGCGGATGCGCCGCGCCGGGCTGATCGCGACCCAGGCCGCCACGACGAGGAAGGCCGTCGCCGCGGCCATGTACCACCAGCCGAAGCTCTCCGTGATCCACACCTGGGCGGTCTCGAACGCGTCCCCGGCGAACTCAGTGAACGCTCCGCCGATCACCACGAAGGCGATCACGGCGAGCGCGGAGCCGAAGAAGACCGGCGGCTCCATATGCGCGGTCGTGCGATTCCACAAAGACTTCGGGCCGAGACCCGAGCTAGGACTTTGAAAAATTGCGATGAGTAAAGTCCCCCCTGACATCCCGACCGAACCTAACGCACGAGCGCGCGAAAAGCTCCCGCCCCAGGTTCGCCGGCGGGGTCAGTCCCGCTGCCTATGCTCAAGACCCGGTCGCGGCCGAAGCGGCGCCCCGGGCGTGAGCCTGACGGCTCAGTCCAGCTCCTCGATGTCGGGGACCGCCACGGCGTGGAAGCCGGCGTCCACATGGAGCACTTCGCCGGTGCAGGACGCGCCGAGCGGCGAGAGCAGGTAGAGCGCGGCGCCGGCGACGCCCTCCATCGTGGTGTCCTCTTTCAGCATCGACCAGTCCTTGCCGGTCTTCATCAGCGTGCGCCCGCCGGAGATGCCCGCCATGGCGAGGGTGCGCATGGGCCCGGCCGAGATCGCGTTGACGCGCACGCCGGCCGGGCCGAGATCGCGCGCGACGTAGCGCGTGGAGGCCTCCAGCGCGGCCTTGGCCACGCCCATCACGTTGTAGTTCGGCACCACGCGCTCCGCGCCCAGGTAGGTCATGGTCACGATGGAGCCGCCGCCCTCCTCCTTCGGCGGCATCAGCGCGCTGGCGCGCTTGGACGCGTCCACGAAAGAGAAGGCTGAGATATCCATGGCGCGTTTGAAGCCTTCGCGCGTGGTGTTGTGAGTGAAGCTGCCCTGCAGCTCGTCCTTGCCGGCGAAGGCGATGGCGTGGACCAGGAAGTCGAGCCGGCCCCATTTCTCCTCGATCGTCTTGAAACAGGCGTCCATGGAGGCGTCGTCGGTGACGTCGGCGGTGACCAGGAAGGGCGCGTCGCCCAGGCTCTCCACCAGCGGGCGCACGCGCTTTTCAAGCGCCGGATCCTGGTAGGAGAAGCACAGCTCCGCGCCCTGGGCGTGCAGCTGGCGCGCCACGCCCCAGGCGATGGAGTTCTTGTTCGCCACGCCCATGACGAGGCCGCGCTTGCCCTTCATCAGATCGCCGGCGGGGAAGGTGTCCTCGGACATGGTCGCAACTCCTAAGATGGCGTGCGCCGGCGCGGGAGAACGGCGCACGGCCGCGCACGCGGTTGATCGCGGGTTCATCCGGCGCGTGGCAGGATGACCGGACGGCTCGAATACCGCGTTCGCGCGAGGGCGTCGAGCCGGCGCGGCGCGGCGACTGCGACCCATTCGCGCAAGTCTGCCGCTTACGGTCGCGAGCGGGCGCGCCTTCGGGCATGATCGCACCCAAGGGGCATGAGAGATTCAGGAGACGGAATGAAACGCGTTCCCGCACCGCGCTCGGTCGCGATCGAGAAAAGCTGGCGCAATCTGGACTGGGCGAGCGTGTTCGCCGCCGTGATCTATCCGCTCCTTGGCGTCTTCGGCGTGATCGGCGCGATCGCGTTCGGCCTCGCGCTCGAGGGTCTGACCTTCCACTGGTGGTACCCGCTTGCCGCGCTCGGCGTCGGCGCGGTCACCCTGGTGATCTGCAATTTCGGGGTCGGAGTGCTGCATCGCATCTGGCAGCACAAGGCCGGAGAGCTGCACTGGCCGGCCCAAATCATCACCGCCATGAACTGCGTCGTGGCGATGCAGGGCAAGATGAAGGACTGGGTGAATTATCACAGCCAGCACCATCGCCTGTCCGACAAGCCCGGCGATCCGCACAACCCGGCCGAGGGCAAGTTCTGGGCGTGGATCGGCTGGCTGTTGTGGCGTGATCCCAACGACTTGAAGCGGCCTATGGCGCTGTGGCTGCGCGAGAACGTGTCGGTGACCTGGCTCGACCGGCTGTATATCCCGCTGTCCATCCTGGTCCATCTGGTCGCCCCGGCGGTGATCTATCTCGCGGTTGCGATGTCGGGCGGGTCGCTGCTCCTGGCCTTCCTGCTGCACGCCAGCGCGGTGACCGCCCGCGGGGTCCAGTTTCACGCCACCACGCTCGGCGTGAACGTGTTCGGGCACGTGAAGACGCCGGCTTGGCTGGAATGGCTGCTGGCGATCCTCACCGGCGGCGAGGCGATCCACGGCCACCACCACGACCATCCCTCAAGCGCGCTGCATCTGCCGCGCCGGGGCGTTCTGCATCGCCTGGTGGACTACAACGGCACGCTGCTTCTGGCGTTCGAGAAGCTGCGCCTGGCGCGCGATCTGAAAATTGCACCCCAGTTTGAAGCCAAGCCGCGCCTCAGCGCCGCCGAGTAGCGGTTTTACGGGGCGAGAAAGCCCTCAGGGGCGAGCCAGCGCGTCACGACGCACGGGTCGGCGGGCTCGGCCCGCTCGACCCGGGCGCTGGCGTAAACCACGTCGCGGATGATCTCCAATCGCGCTCGGCGCTTGTCGTCGGCCTTTACGATCCGCCAGGGTGCGGGCTCGCTCGTCGCGGCGAACATGGCGTCGCGCGCGGCGGTATAGGCGTCGATCGTCTCAAGCGCGACCGCATCCACCGGTGAGACCTTCCAGGATTTCAGCGGATTGACCCGCCGATCCTCCAGGCGCGCGGCCTGCTCTTCGCGGCTGATGTCGAGATAGTATTTCAGCACGATCACGCCGTCGCGCAGCAGCATGGACTCAAACCCGTTCACCTCGCCGAGGAAGCGCGCGTGCTGCTCGGGCGTGCAATAGCCCATCACCGGCTCCACGCCGGCGCGGTTTTACCAGGAGCGGTTGAACAGGACCATTTCGCCCTCAGCCGGCAGGTGCGGGACGAAGCGCTGGAAATACCAGCTCGCCCGGTCCCGGTCCGACGGCTTGCCGAGCGCGACCACGCGGGTCTCGCGCGGGGACTGGTGCTCTGCAACGCGCTTGATCACGCCGTCCTTGCCCGACGCGTCGCGGCCCTCGAACAGGACGAGCAGGCGTCCGTTCTCGGCGATCAGCCGGCGCTGCAGCGCCACCAGTCCGATCTGCAGCGCGCGAAGCTCGGTTTTGTAGGCGTCCTTGTCCATGACCAAACCCTGCCCCGCATCGCCTGCCGAAGGCAAAGGCGACGGGTGCGCTCGGTCACATATCGGATCAGGCGCGTCCTTCGGCGGTTCGAATGATCGACCGCATGGCGTAGCGCGAGGCGCGGCGTCCGACCCCGCGCCGGATGCACTCGATCAAGCCGGCCTCTTCGAGTTGCTTGAGAATGTTCGATCCGGTCGCGCGATTGTTGAACGCGCCGAGCTCTATAAAACGCGGACTTTCGATGACGGGATGCCTGAAGAAAATTTCCACCGCACGCGCGGCATGCTGCGAGTGTGTTGCGTCTTGGAACCGTGCATACATCTCGCTTCTAAGGTCATGCAAAGCTCGGGCGCGCTTAAGGTTCGTTGCTGCCTGCGCGCCGACCGCCTTGCAGAAAAACTCCACCCACTCGGTCCAGGCCCCGGCCTCGGTGATCGCGAGCAACCGGTCCATGTAGGCCTGTTTGTTCGCCTCAAAGTAAGCGGAGATGTAGAACACCGGCCCTGAAAGCGCGCCCATCTTTGCAAGAACCAGCGGAATTATCATTCGCCCAATGCGGCCGTTCCCGTCATTGAACGGATGAATGATCTCGAACTGTGCGTGCAACAGGGCCGCAGCGATGATCGCATCATCGCTCGGTTCGGCGGCGTATGCCTCCCAGTTCACAAGTGCATCGCGCATGACCTCCGGACTCGGTGGGACGAAGCGGGCCTCTTCGACCGGGGAACCTTCGCGCCCGATCCAATTCTGATCAGTCCTGAACGCGCCCGGGGATTTCTCAGCGCCTCGCACGCCACGCATTAGGCGTTGGTGCGTTTCGCGCAAAAGGCTGAGACTGAGGCCACGCTCCTCGATCGCGCGATCGGCAAAGCTTACAGCCGCGCGATAGTTGGAGACCTCCTCGACGTCGCCGCGTCTAGATTCGGGAGCCTCGACTCCGGCCTCGTGGTCGAACACCTCGTCAAGCGTCGCTTGCGTGCCTTCAATCCTTGACGAAAGCACAGCCTCGTTCGCGGTCAGCGGCGACAGAAGCAAGCCGGGATTAGGAAGGGCCGTGAGCGCGCCGTCATATCGCGCGATGGCGCGTCCTGCCTTGGCGACGTGTGGAAGAAGGCGCCGGGCATCGAGCTTTTCGGCGCTCAACGGCAGAAAATCAGGCACGCACGGCGTCACTGCGGTTTCCTTCGCCGTCCAATTAGGACGCTGTGCCTTTTGTAAACTCGGCGAGCCATAAGCGCAATAATGTAAAGTCAATCGCGATATACTTTACAAAAAAGCCCCGGCGGAGCGGCTACGCCGGGGCTTTCTCAGGGGCGATGACGGGCAGGCTTACGCCGCGGCGCGCTGGCGCAGCACGTAGTGCAGGATGCCGCCATTCTTGACGTAATCGAGCTCGTTATCGGTGTCGATGCGCGCCATGACGGTGGTCTGCTTGGTGGATCCGTCCTCGAACGTGATCGTCATCGTCACGTCGGAGCGCGGCTCCAGGCGTTCCAGACCGTCCAGCGAGACCGTCTCCTTGCCGGTCACGCCGAGGCTGTCCCAGCTCTCGCCGTTCTTGAACACCAGCGGCACCACGCCCATCCCGATCAGGTTGGAGCGGTGGATGCGCTCGAAGCTCTCGGCGACCACGGCCTTTACGCCGAGAAGGCGCGTGCCCTTCGCGGCCCAGTCGCGCGAGGAGCCGGTGCCGTACTCCTTGCCGCCGAACACCACGAGCGGCACGCCGTCGGATTGGTACTTCATCGCGGCGTCGTAGATCGGCATCTCCTCGCCGGAGGGGTGGTGGATCGTCACCCCGCCCTCCTTGCCGGGCACCATCTGATTCTTGATGCGGATATTGGCGAAGGTGCCGCGCATCATCACTTCGTGATTGCCCCGGCGCGCGCCGTAGGAGTTGAACTCGCGCGGCTCCACGCCATGCTCCTGCAGGTATTCGCCCGCCGGGCTGTCGGCCTTGATCGCGCCGGCCGGAGAGATGTGGTCGGTCGTGATGGAATCGCCGAACAGGCCGAGAACGCGCGCGTCGGCCACGTCCTTGGGCGGGGTCACGTCGGTGGACATGTCCTCGAAGAAGGGCGGGTTCGCCACATAGGTGGAGTCCGGCCAGTCATAGGTCAGCCCGCCGGCGGTCTCGATTTCGCGCCACATCTCGTCGCCCTTGAAGACGTCGGCGTAGCGCTTGGCGAACATGTCCGGCGTGACCGCCTCGCGCACCGCGTCGGCGATCTCCTGCGAGGACGGCCAGACATCCTTCAGGTAGACCGGCTCGTTCTCGTCGTCATAGCCGATCGGGTCCTCGGCGAGGTTCAGGTTCATCGTGCCTGCGAGCGCGTAGGCCACCACCAGGGGCGGGCTGGCGAGATAATTTGCGCGCACGTCCGGGTTCACCCGGCCCTCGAAGTTTCGGTTGCCCGACAGCACCGAGGCCGCGACGAGGTCGCCCTCCTGGATGGCCTTGGAGATCTTCTCCGGCACCGGGCCGGAGTTGCCGATGCAGGTCGTGCAGCCATAGCCCACCAGGTTGAAGCCAAGCGCGTCGAGATCGTCCTGCAGGCCGGCCTTCTCCAGATAGTCCGTGACCACCTGGGAGCCCGGGGCCAGCGAGGTCTTCACCCAGGGCTGGACCTTGAGGCCGCGCTTGAGCGCATTGCGCGCCACCAGCCCGGCGCCGAGCATCACGCTCGGGTTCGAGGTGTTGGTGCACGAGGTGATCGCCGCGATCACCACGTCGCCGTGGCCGATGGAGAACTCCTCGCCCTCCACCGTCACGCGCCGGCCGCCGTCTTCGAGCTTGTCGAACTCGTTGGCGAGGGTGTCGGCGAAGGAGTCCGCCGCATCCACCAGCGCGACCCGGTCCTGTGGGCGCTTCGGGCCGGCCAGGCTCGGCGTGACGGTGTCGAGGTCCAGGTGAAGGGTGTCGGTGTAGACCGGCTCCTCCTGGCGCTCTGGGCGGAACAGGCCCTGCGCCTTGGCGTAGGCCTCGACCAGCTGAACCCGGTTCTCATCGCGGCCCGTCGCGCGCAGATAGGACAGGGTCTCGTTGTCTACGGGGAAGAAGCCGCAGGTCGCGCCGTACTCCGGCGCCATGTTGGCGATGGTCGCGGCGTCCTCGAGCGAAAGCGTATCCAGGCCCTCGCCGTAGAACTCCACGAACTTGCCCACCACGCCCTTCGCGCGCAGCATCTGGGTCACCGTCAGCACCAGGTCGGTGGCCGTGGCGCCCTCTGGCAGCTTGCCGGTCAGCCTGAAGCCGATCACTTCGGGGATGAGCATCGAGATCGGCTGGCCGAGCATGGCGGCTTCGGCCTCGATGCCGCCCACGCCCCAGCCGAGCACGGCCAGGCCGTTGATCATCGTGGTGTGGCTGTCGGTGCCCACCAGCGTGTCGGGGAAGGCGTAGGTCACGCCGTCCTCGTCCTTGGTCCAGACCGTCTGGCCCAGATACTCAAGGTTCACCTGGTGGCAGATGCCCGTGCCCGGCGGCACGACGCGGAAATTGTCGAACGCGCCCGCGCCCCACTTCAGGAACTTGTAGCGCTCGCCGTTGCGCTCGTACTCGCGCGCGACGTTTTTCTTGAAGCTCTGGGCGGTGCCGAAGTAGTCGACCATCACCGAGTGGTCGATCACCAGATCGACCGGAACGAGCGGGTTGACCGACTTCGGATCGCCGCCGAGCGACTTGGTCGCGTCGCGCATGGCCGCCAGGTCCACTACGGCCGGAACGCCGGTGAAGTCCTGCATCAGGACGCGCGCCGGGCGATAGGCGATCTCGTGGGAGGACTTGCCGGTCTTGGCCCATTCCGCGATCGCCTCGATGTCGGCCTTGGTGACGGTCTTGCCGTCTTCAAAGCGCAACAGGTTCTCCAGAAGCACTTTCAGCGTGTAGGGCAGCTTGGAGACGCCGGAGAGGCCGTTCTTCTCGGCCTCCTTGAGATCGAAATAGGCGTAGGTTTCGCCCGCGATCGTCATGTCGCGGCGGCATTTGAAACTGTCGAGGGAGGCCATGGCGCTTTCCTTCCTGTGCGGTCCGCTCGGCGCGCGCCTTGAACGAGGAGGAGCGCGCACGCCGACGGCTGTGCGATGAGGTGGAGCGGGGCGCCGCGGTGCGCCGCGATCGCCTCTTGGCGCGCCTTTTAGCGCTGCGCGCGCCCCGGAGCAATCCGGCGCCGCCGCGACCCGCTCCGCCACAGCTTCTAACTTGGCCCCGCAGTCGAAGCGTTCCACCTTCAAAGCTTACGCCGCTACGAGACGCCGCCATGCCCGACAGGCCCGCTCCCCTCCGCATCGCCGCGCAGGCGCTGACCCTTCAGCGCGGCGGGCGTTCGCTCGTGGAGCGGCTGGATTTTGAGGCGCGCGCCGGCGAGGCGATCGAGCTTGTGGGACCGAACGGCTCGGGCAAGACGACGTTGCTGCGCGCGCTTGCCGGTCTGGTGCGGCCCGAAGCCGGCTCGGTCGAAACGCCAGGGCCCGACGCGATCGCGTTTTCCGGTCACGCCGACGCGCTCAAACCCGGCGAGACCGTCGATCAGGCGCTCGGCTTCTGGGCGCGCTTTCATGGTCGGGCGCTGGGCGAGATCGACGCCGCCCTTGAGGCGTTCGGCGCGCGCCATCTCAAACGCCGCATGGGCGAGCGGCTCTCGGCGGGACAGCGACGGCGCGTCGCGCTCGCCCGGGTCAAGCTCACCGGGCGCCCGATCTGGCTGCTCGACGAGCCGGCCGCGCCGCTCGACGCCGGCGGGCGCAACCGCCTCGCGGCCGCCGTGGCGGCGCACCGGGCCGGCGGCGGGATCGTCATCGCGGCGACCCATCTGGGGCTCGGCTGGGATGGCGCGCGCCGCTTCGACCTGGCCGGCTTCGATGCGGAGCCGGCGCCATGACCGCGCTGTTGAGAGCGCCGATGGCCGTGTTCGTCCGCGAGGCGCGTCTTGCGTGGGCGGGCGGAGGCGGACCGGCCGGCCCGGCCGCCTTCAACCTCGCCGCGCTGGCGCTCTTCCCGCTGGCGCTTGGACCGGAGACCGAGGCGCTGGCCCAGGCTGCGCCGGGCGTGGTCGCCTTCGCCCTGCTGCTCTCGGTGCTGCAGCCGGCCGAGCGCCTGTTCGGCGAGGACGCCTTCGACGGCACGCTGGAGCTCTACGCGACCAGCGGGGCGGGGTTCGCGCTGGTATGCCTGGCCAAGACCCTCGCTTTCGCGCTGGCGGTGTTCTGGCCCGCGCCGCTTCTGGCCTTCGTGGGCGGGGTCGCCTACGGCATGGCGCCGGGCGCGGCGCTGGTGCTGGCGCTGGGGCTGCTGCTCGCCGCGCCGGGCCTGGCGCTGATCGCCGCCTTCGCCGCCGCGCTCAGCGCCGGGGTGAAGCGCGCCGGGCTCCTCATCGCGCTCATCGCCGCGCCGCTTCAGGCGCCGCTTCTTGTGTTCGCCGCCGGCGCCGGGCGCGCCGCGCAGGACGCCACGGGGCTTGCGCCCGCCAACCTCATGCTCGCCGCGGCCGGCTCGCTCGCCGCTCTGGCCCTGGCGCCGGCGGGGGTTGCGGCGGCGTTGAAAGCGCGCCTTGAGTAAGGTGCGGCGAAAGCAGCCCTCGCCACGCGCGACTTGCTCGAAGGCGCGCCGCCGACTACTTCGCAGGGAACCATGTGGAGCTACTTCGCCAACCCTGAACGTTTTGACCGTCTGGCGCGCGCCGTGATCCCCTGGACCTGGGCCGGCGCGATCGGGCTGTTCGCGATCGGTTTGCCCTGGGCGCTGGTGATCTCGCCGCCGGACTATCAGCAGTCCGAGACGGTGCGCATCATGTATGTCCACGTGCCCGCGGCGTGGCTGGCCATGCTCGCCTACGCCGGGCTTGGCGTTTCAAGCTTCGTCTACTTCATCTGGCGCCATAACCTGGCCGACCTCGCCGCGCGCGCCATCGCGCCCATCGGGGCGGTGTTCGCGGGGCTGTGCCTGGCGACCGGCGCGCTGTGGGGCAAGCCCATGTGGGGCGCCTGGTGGGTCTGGGACGCGCGCCTGACCTCCATGCTGGTCCTGTTCCTGCTCTATCTCGGCTACATGGCGCTGCGCGCCGCGATCGAGGACGAGCGCCTGGCCGCGCGCTCCGGCGCGATTCTGGCCATGGCCGGCTTGATCAACCTGCCCGTCATCAAGTTTTCGGTGGACTGGTGGAACACGCTGCACCAGCCCGCCAGCGTGTTCCGCTTCGACGGCCCGACCATCCACGCCTCCAAGCTCTGGCCGCTCAGCGTGATGGCGCTCGCCTTCACCGTGCTGTTCACCGCGCTCGTCCTGACCGGGATGCGCACGCTGATCCTTGAACGCCGCGCGGCGAACCTGGAGCGCGCCGAAGAGCGCCGGCTTGAGCGCGCCGCGCGCGCCGAGCCCAACGCGCCGCTGGAGCCGGGTGAGGCGTGATGGCCGAGTTCTTCGCCATGGACGGCTATGCGGTCTGGGTCTGGACCAGCTACGCGCTCACCTTCGCCGGGGTTGGAGTGTTGATCGGGCGCGCGGTCGCGGCGCGGCGCGCGGCGAAGCGCCGGCTGGACCAGCTTCAAGAGGAGCGCGCGTGACCGGCTGGATTCGCTGGGCGCCCATCGCGGTGATCGCGCTTTTGGTCGCGGCGTTCGCGATCGCGCTGTTCAGCCCGGACGATCAGGACGCCGCAAACGATCCGCGCATCGGCAAACCTCTGCCCGAGTTGCCGCTTCAGCCGGCGTTCGCCGGGACGGCGCGCTTCGATCCGCAGCGGGTCGAGGGCCCCTATCTGTTGAACGTGTGGGCGAGCTGGTGCGCGCCGTGCCGGATCGAGCATCCGATCCTGATGGCGCTCGCCGAGGACGGCGTGCCGATCTACGGCGTCGTCTACAAGGACGAGCCCGCCGATGCGCGCGCCTTTCTGACCAAGCTCGGCGATCCCTTCGCCGGCCTTGCCGCTGACCCTGAGGGCCGCGCCGGTCTGGAGCTCGGCCTCACCGGCGCGCCTGAGACCTTCGTGGTCGACGCGAACGGCGTTGTGCGCGCGCGCTGGCGCGGCCCGATCACCGAGACCGTCTGGGAGCGGCGTCTGGAGCCGGCCTGGGCCGAGGCCCGGGACGCTGCGCTGGAAGCGCGCGAGACCGCCGCTTAAGGCGCCGCGGCGGCGCAAGGTGTGGCGCAGTGGCTCAAGGCGTGGCATTTAAAGGCGTTTTCGAAGTTGTCCCGACGTTGAAGGATGTCCGCCATGGTCCGCACCGCCTCCGCCATCGCCGCCCTTGTCCTCGCCGCGGCGTGTTCGCAAGGCCAGGAACCCGCCGCGGACCCGCAGGGCGAAGCGGCGATGACGAACTCGCCCGACGTCGAGCCGGTCGCGCCCGCCGACGAGCAGCCGCGCTTCGACTGGCGCGGCGAGATCGATGCGGGCGGCTTTTATCTGCCGAACACGGACGTGACCGCGGGCGACTGGAAGCTCGCCCACATCTATGTCGGCCACCCCATGGACATGAACCCGTGGATGGAGGCCGGCGCCGATCCGGCCGAGGCTCCGGTCTGGATGACGTTCGAGCATGTCGACACGGCCTACGAGACCAACGAGCTCGGCCAGGAATACGCGGTGGACTCAAAGCGCGTGCGCGCGGACGCGTTCACCATCGGCGAGGGCGCGTTCGAGTTTCGAGCCTCTGACGACGAGATCGGCGACATCCTGGTCTCAGGTTCGCTCAACCCGGAATATCTGCATGAGGCCGGCGGCGCGCCCCAGGGCGGAGGAACCGCGATCACCGCCGGGGCGGAGTTCGGCGGTGAGCGCATCCGCAATCTCTCCTTCATGCACTGGCTCGGCGACTAAGCGCTCACGACCGCGCACGGGGCGCCCGGCGCATTGCGCGCCGGGCGCGGCGGCGCTAGACCCTGCAGCCGAGTTTTCTTCGCGCGTGCGGCATGAGGCGGTCCGCCCGTCCGGCGCGCGCTTTCGCATCAGGAGACCCCCATGGCCCGCAAGAAGATCGCCCTTATCGGCGCCGGCATGATCGGCGGCACGCTCGCCCACGTCGCAGCCCGCGAGGAGCTGGGCGACGTGGTGCTGATGGACCTTCAAGAGGGCGTGGCCAAGGGCAAGGCGCTCGACATCGCCGAAGCTTCGCCCGTGTTCGGCAAGGACGGCTTCTTCTCCGGCGGCTCGGTGGAGGACTACGCTCCGATCGCGGGCGCGGACGTGTGCATCGTCACCGCGGGGGTGCCGCGCAAGCCGGGCATGAGCCGCGATGATCTCTTGGAGATCAATCTGAAGGTCATGAAGGCGGTCGGCGAGGGCATCGCCAAGCACGCGCCCGACGCGTTCGTGATCTGCATCACCAACCCGCTCGACGCCATGGTGTGGGCGCTGCGCGAGTTTTCCGGCCTGCCCCATGAGAAGGTGGTCGGCATGGCCGGCGTGCTGGACGGGGCGCGCTTTCGCTGGTTCCTGGCTGAGGAGTTCGGCGTCTCGGTGGAGGACGTCAACGCCTTCGTGATGGGCGGGCACGGCGATACCATGGTGCCGCTGACGCGCTACTCGACCGTGGCGGGCATCCCCGTGCCGGACATGGTCGCGAAGGGCTGGTCCACGTCCGAGAAGATCGACCAGATCGTTGACCGCACCCGCAAGGGCGGCGGCGAGATCGTCCAGCTTCTGGGCACCGGCTCGGCCTTCTACGCGCCGGCCGAAAGCGCGATCGCGATGGCGAAGTCCTATCTCAACGACAAAAAGCGCATCCTGCCCTGCGCAGCGCACCTGACCGGCCAGTTCGGCGTGGACGGGTTCTATGTGGGCGTGCCGATCGTGATCGGGTCGGGCGGCTGCGAGAAGATCGTGGAGATCGACCTGAACGCCGAGGAGCAGGCGATGTTCGACCACTCCGTGGATGCTGTGAAGGAGCTGGTCGCCACCTGCAAGACGCTCGACCCGAGCCTCGCCTAAGGCTGCAAGGCCGCCGCCGGCCCCGTCACGGGACCGGCGGCGCGCGCCTACTCCATCGCCTCTTCGCCGGCGTCGGAATCCCATTCATAGATGGCGTTGATCCGGCACGGCGCGGGCGGGATGTCGGTGTGGTCCGGCCCGAACGGGCTGTCATAGGGGATCAGCGAGTCGCCCCGCCGGACGCAGGACGAGAACTGGTCGAGGCGGATCGACTGGGCGAATTTGAGGTCCGGGCAGAAGCCGAACGTCTCGATCAGGTATTCGTCGTTGACCCCGGCCTCGACCACGATGGTGCGGTCGGTGGTCTGGCCGAAGCCGTTGATCTGCGAGCCGAAGCAGATGCGCTCGCGCTGTTCGCCAAGGCGCGGATCGTCGGCGAAGGCGGCCGCGCCTTCAGGCTCGCGATTCTGATCTTCAGGGGTGGCGCAGGCGGCGAGCGCGCCGGATGAGACGGCGCAGACAAGGCTTGCGGCGAGGGCGTGGAACGGGCGGGTCATCGAAGCTCTCCTCCATTGAATCCAAGCGTTTAGAGCACCGGCGTACCGGTGACAGCCCCAACGCCCATCATGACGCGGGCGTTCCGCGCAGGCGAGCCCGGCGGGCGCGCGCCGGTCGGGGCGTAAGCGGCGTTCACGGGCTTGAGAGCCGCGCTGACAAGCCCGTGCGGTGGGCTTCCGGTCCGACCTAGGCGGGCCCATCCTTCCGGTTCGTGTTCACGCCTTGAAGGATCGCCGCCCCCATGCCCCGCATCTCGACCCGCACGCCTTCGCGCCGCGCCCGGTCCGGCGCGCTCACCGCCTCGCTCGCCGGCGCGCTGGCGCTCGCCGCGGCCCTGCCGCTGCTCTCAGACCCCGTCCACGCCCAGGCCGCCGAGGCCGCGGCCGAAGCCGCCGCGCCCTTCGGCCCTGAAGTCGGCGAGACCGCGCCCGCCGTCTCGCTGCGCGATTCGACCGGCGAGACCCGCACGCTCGCCGATCTCGCCGGTGAGGCCGGGCTCGTGGTCTACTTCAATCGCTCGCTCGACTGGTGCCCGATCTGCCAGGCCCAGACGCTTGAGGTCGACGCGGTCGCGTCAGGCTTCGCCGAGCGCGGTTACGCGGTGGCGGTCGTCACCTATGACGCGCCCGAGGTGCTGGCCCGGTTCGACGCGCGCCGAGAAGTCTCGCTGACCCTGCTCTCAGACCGGGGCTCGGCCGTGATCGACGCCTTCGACATCCGCGATCCGGTCTATGACGACCCGGGCTCGCGCGCCTACGGCGTGCCCTATCCCATCGCCTTCGTGCTGGGCCCGGACGGCGTGGTGAAGGCCAAGCTCTGGCACGAGGCCGGGCTCGGCGAACAGCGCGGCTACGCCACGCGCATCACGCCGGAGGACGTGTTCGACACGCTCGACGCGCTTTAGAACCAGCCCGCCTCACGCAGGGCGGGATAACAGGTGCGGCTGACCGGGGCCTCGGTTCCGTCCTTCAAGGTCAGAACGCCGCGCCCGTCGGCCTTCTTCGCATCGACGACCGCGGTGCGCGCCACCCACCAGGAGCGATGGGTGCGCGCGCCGTCGAGCGACGCGCAGGCCGCCGCGGCGTCGGTCAGGCGCATCAGGATCAGCGCGTCGCCGCGGCTGGTGCGCACGCGCAGATAATGGTCCTCCGCCTCCAGCGCGAAGATCTCCGCGGTGCGAAGCCGCACGGGCAGCTTCTCCAGCAGGGCGTGCGAGGCGCGAGGGGGCGCCTCCGCCGCCGGCCCGCGCGGTTCGGTGAGCCGATCGACCACGTAGGCGACCGCGCTCACAAAGCTTGAGATCACCACGACGAAAAAGAAGGTGCGCGCCAGGTCCGCCGGCGATCCGGGGTCTGCGTTGAGGACCGCGGCGAGCCCGTAAAGCGCGAGCGTGACGGGAAGCGACACCACGCCCGCCGCCGCGGCGTAGGTCATCCAGGCCGGCGCGGACGGGGCGAGCCTTGGCATGACGCGCCCGGCGGCGAACCCGAACAGCGCGCCGAACGCGATCAGCGCAACCCAGTAGAACCAGACCGCAGGCCAGCCGAGCGTCGCCGATCCGAAGGGGCCGAGCACGGCCAGGAAGCTGCCCACGCCCACGACGATCCCGACCGGTTGAGCCAAGCGTCTCCATCCGGTCGCGGCTTGCGCCTTGGCCTGATCCGACATCGCCCCTGCACCCTCGTCTCGTTCACAGCCCCGCCGTTCGCGAAGCGCCAGCGGCAGGGTGGCCGCGCTTCACGAAGCCGTCCAGCCCGCCCGCGCAATCGCGCTTCAACACGGCCCCGCGGTGCGGCTGAAAGGAGCGGTCAGCGCCTGGCGCCGCGCGCCTAGGCGCATCCGGACCAAGAAGGAGACCGCCATGTTCAAACGCCTCGTCCACACCGCCGCCGCGACGGGCCTCGCCGCGGCCGCGCTCATTGCGCTCGCGCCCGCCAGCCTCGTCCAGACCGCCTCAGCGCTGGTTCAGCCCTCCGCCGATGAGGTTCCGGTGCGGCTGGTGTTTGAAACCCGCGACGCGCCGGAGCGGGTCTGGTTCGGCGTGCACGCCAGCCAGCAGGCCTGGGACCGCCAGGACGCCGACTATGGCGGCTGGCGCGATGTGGAGGGCGGCCGCGCCGTGGCCGAGTTCGAGCTGCCCGCCGGCGAGTACGCCATCGTCGCCTTCCACGATCTCGATCGGGACGAGGACTTCGACCGCAATCTGATCGGGATCCCGAGCGAGCCCTACGGCTTCTCGAACGGGGCCGTGCCGAGGATGCGCGTGGCGCGCTGGGAGGAGGCGCGCGTGGTGATGCAGCCCGGCGCCCCGTTCGAGGAGACGATCCAGCTCCAGGGAGCCTTCGGCCGATGACGCTCGAGCCCTTCTTCGCCGCGCCCTGGCACGTCCAGCTGCACGCGATCTCCGCGATCCTCGCCCTGGGGCTCGGCCTGGTTCAGTTCACCGCCCCCAAGGGAACGATCCCGCACCGCACGTTCGGCTATGTCTGGGTCGCGCTGATGGTGACCGTCGCGGCGACGGCGATCTTCATCCGAAGCGCCCCTGACGGCGGGTTCAGCTGGATCCATATCTTCGTGCCGATCACCCTGGTCGGCGTGGTGGAGCTGTCGATCCGCGCCCGGCGCGGGCTGACGCGCAAACACCGCGGCTCGGCGCTGGCGATGTTTTTCGGCGCGCTGTTGATCCCGGGCCTGTTCAGCTTCATGCCGGGCCGAATGATGTTCGAGATCGCAGGCGGGTGAGCGCGCGGCGGCGAGGGGCGGCGTCATGCGTGTGTCGTGGTTGCATCGTACAGCGCGGTCATGCGTTAGGCTCGCGATACTTGCGACATCCGGAGACCCACATGACCCGCACCTTCGCCCGCTCGCTCGTTCTGACCGTCTCGTTCGGCGCGCTCGCCGCCTGCGCCGGGCCGCGCCCGTTCGGCGAGGCGCCGCCGCCGGTCTCTCCCGTGGCCGAAGCCGGCGCCCCGGTCCAGGCCGTCGCGGTGGACGCCCCGCAAACCCCGGTCGAGGCGCTCGCGCCCTTCTACGACCAGTTCGAGTATGACAAGCCGCTCGCGCCGGCCGGCCCGGCCTTGCCGGGCGAGGACGCGGCGCTGACCTCGATCGCGTTCGGCTCGTGCAACACCGCCGAGCGGGACATTCCGATCCTCGACGTCATCGCAGGCCAGCCCCACGACCTGTTCATGTATATCGGCGACAACGTCTACGGCGATGCGCGCGACGGCGACGCGACCCTGCCGGAGCTGCGCCGGTCCTATTTCGAGCTGGCCGAGCGGGCCGAGTTCCAGCGCCTGCGCGCGGCCCACCCGATGATGTCGACCTGGGACGATCACGATTACGGGCTGAACGACGCCGGCGGCGACTTCGCGTTCAAGGGCTTTGCTGAAACCTTGTTCGAGGACTTCTGGCGCGTTCCCGAAGACGACGACCGGCGCGATCGCGAGGGGATCTACACCGCGAAGACCTTCGGCCCCGAGGGCCGACGCGTTCAGATCATCCTTCTGGATACGCGCTATTTCCGCGGTGAGCTGACGCCCACCGACGATTACGGGGCGCAAGGCAAGGAGCGCTATCTGCAGAGCGCGGACGAGAGCCAGACCATGCTGGGCGAGCGCCAGTGGGGGTGGCTCGGCGAGGTGCTTGAGGAGCCCGCCGATGTGCGCCTTCTGGTTTCCTCCATCCAGGTCCACGCCGACGGCCATGGCTGGGAGGCCTGGCGCACCCTGCCGCACGAGCGCGAGCGGCTCTACGACACGATCCGCGACAGCGGCGCCGAAGGCGTGGTGATCGTGTCCGGCGACCGGCACTCCAGCGGGCTCTATGTGCGCGAGGACGTGGCCGACTATCCGCTCTACGAGATCACCTCGTCCTCGTTGAACATGAGCTTCGCCGACGAGAACAACGAGCCCGGCCCGCATCGCATCGGCGAGATGTACGCGCCGGTGAACTTCGGCGTCGTCGGGATCGAATGGGAGGCTGGCGCGCTGAACCTGGAGATCCGCGACATCGACGGCGAGACCGTGCGCAGCCAGGCGATCGATCTTTCCGAGATCGGCGCGCGTTGAGGCGGCCTGGTTTCGCGCACACGGCGTGACCTGATCGCCGCAGGGCGGACGGGAAACGCTCCGCATCCGGCCCTGGCGCATTGATCGCACGGCCCGTTCGCGCGCATCGTGCGGCCCATGGGGGGAATCAACCGGCATACGATCCGGCGCAACGGGCGCGTGCGCGCCGTCCTGTCCGCGATGGGCGAGGCGGTGGGCCCGGGGCTGGCCGCGCGCGAGCGACGCTGGGCGGGCGAACGCGCCGGGTCGGGCTTCGCCGATGCGCTGGTCGGGCTCGCGGCGCGGCTCGCCCTTGCTGCGGAGCTCTGGCTTTGGGCGCGCGCCGGCGCCGCGCCGATGGCCGATTGGACCGTGTGGCGCGCCTGGACGCGGCCCGAGCCGGGCCTTGTGGACGCGGTCGCGGTGTGGGCCCCGACCGTTCCAGCCGGGCTCGCCGCCAGCCTCATACTGCTCGCCGCCCAGGCCGGCGCGGTGATGCTGGCCGCCGGCGTCCTGACGCGCCTGGCCGCGGCCGGCGTGCTGGCTGGCGCGATCGTGTTCGCGCTCACCGTAATCCCGCAGGCCTGGCCCACCGCGTCGGTCTACGCCGCGCTGGCGCTCGCGCTGGTGCTGCGCGGGCCGGGCGCGGTGTCGCTGGACTGGTCGCTCTCGCGCCTCGCGCGGTTTCACTGAAGGCCAGGCCGCGCGAGCCGCTTGCATTCCGCCGCGTCGGCGCTCAGAAGACCGGGTGATCTTCAAGACCCGCCGAAAGGCGCGACATGGTCATTTACCGTAACGTCGCCTCCGTCATGCTGGCGGTCAGCATCCTGCAGCTCGCCGCGGGGATCTTGTCGGTCGCCATCCCGCTGGCCATGGACGGGTATGGCTGGAGCCGCATCTCCATCGGCGCGGTGCTGGCGAGTTACGGCGTCGGCTTCCTGATCGGTTCGCTCGTCGCGCCGGCCGTGGTCGCGTCCATCGGTCATATCCGCGCCTACGCCGCGTTCGCTGGCGTGGCCGCCTCGCTGACGCTCCTGATCGCGCTCGGCGACGATTTTCTGTGGTGGTGCCTGTCGCGCGGCGGCTTCGGGCTGTGCGTGGCCGGGCTATTCGCGGTTGCGGAGAGCTGGATCGCCGACGCGACGCCGGCCGAACGGCGCGGCGCGGTCATCTCTGTCTATCAGATCCTCTCGCGCGTGGGCCTGATCGCCGGACCGTTCCTGATCGCCATCCCTGCGCTCAGCCTGATCGAGAGCTTCGTGCTCGCCGGCGCGTTCATCTCTCTGGCGCTGGTGCCCATCACCGCGACGCGCCGCGCCCAGCCGGTCATCGCCGAAGGCGAGCGGGTCTCGCCCCTGCGCCTGCTCCAGATCGCGCCGACCGCAGCCGCGGCCGCCTTCGCCGCCGGCGTGGTGAACGCCGGCGTGCTTGCTTTCGTGCCGCTCTGGGCCGAAGGCCTGTCCGGCGTGGAGACCGGGGCGGGCGCGGCGACCGTGCTCGCGGCGATCTACGGCGTGTCGATGATCGTGCAATGGCCTGCAGGCCGGCTGTCGGACCGGTTTGATCGGCGCTACGTGATCGCCGGGCTCGCGCTTCTCGCCGGGGTGTTCGCGCTGGCGCTGGCGCTTTTCCCCGGGCTCAGCCTGCGCGCCTCGACCGGGCTTGCGGGCCTGTGGGGCGCGGCGTCGCTGTCCTTCTATGGCGTGGCGGTGGCGCACGCCGCAGACCGGTCCCGCGCCGAGGAGCTGCCGGCGATCGCGTCTGGCGTGCTGATGGTCTGGGCGTCGGGGTCGATCGTCGGGCCTCTGGTCGCCGGCGCGCTTTACGGCTCGCCGCTCGGCGCGCGCGGGCTGTTCCTGTTCGCAGCCGGGGTGCTCGCCGCGCTCGCCGCGATCACGCTCTGGCGCACCCGTCGGCGCGAAGCCACACCGGCCCCGCAGCGCGAGAAATTCGTCAATCTCCAGGCCACCTCCCCCGCGCTCGCCCAGATCGAGGGCCCGGCCGAGCACGACAAGGCCGAATCGGTGTGAGCGGGCGGTGATGGAGACCGTGTCGATCCTCGCCCCCGCGCTCGCGGGCCTCGCCGCAGCGCTTGTGCTGCGCCGGCGTCTGCGCGCCATGGTGATGACGACCTGGCTCGGCTGGACGGTGATTGGGGCGGGTCTGCCCGTGCTCGCCGGACAGCTCGCCGCGCTTGCCCTGGCTGGCGGCGCGGAGGCGCGCCTTGAGGCGTGCCGGGCGGCCGGAGCGCCGTGTCCTGAGGCCGGTTTCGCTGTGGCGCTCGTCCTGTCGGCCGGCCTTGCGGCCGGCGTCGGCTGGGCCGGCGGCGCCGTTGCGGCGCGCCTGTTCAAGGCGTGAGAAACGCTTCGCCGGTCGCCCGCGTTGCGCGCGACCGAGGCAGTGTTATAACCCCGCGCGACTCCCGCCTGCTGCAGCGCGTCAGCCGTTCGCTGCAAGCGCGCACCCACAAACCCCTTCCCGACCGGGTCAATCCCGGATCATCCGCCATCACGCGACGCGAGCGAGACCGCCATGAACATCCATGAGCACCAGGCCAAGGCCGTTCTGAAATCCTATGGAGCCCCGGTGGCCGACGGCGTCGCCGTGTACTCCGTGGACGAGGCGCGCAAGGCCGCCGACCAGCTGCCGGGCCCGCTCTGGGTGGTGAAGTCCCAGATCCACGCCGGCGGGCGCGGCAAGGGCAAGTTCAAGGAGCTGGGCCCCGACGCCAAGGGCGGCGTGCGCCTGGCCTTCTCCAAGGACGAAGTGGCCGCCCACGCCGAGGAGATGCTGGGCAACACGCTCGTGACCCATCAGACCGGCGACGAAGGCAAGCAGGTCAACCGCCTCTACATCGAGGACGGCGCGGACATCGAGCGCGAGCTTTACCTCTCGCTCCTGGTCAACCGCGCCTCCGGGCGCACCGCCTTCGTGGTCTCGACCGAAGGCGGGATGGACATCGAGGACGTGGCTGAGAAGACGCCTGAGAAGATTCTAACCCTCGATATCGATGCGGACGCGGGCGTGACCGAGGCCGACGCAGCGAAGCTTTCCGACACGCTGAAGCTCGACGGCGCGGCGCGCGAGGACATGACCAAGCTCGCCGGCGCGCTCTACAAGGCCTTCACCGAGAAGGACATGAGCCTTCTGGAGATCAATCCTTTGATCGTCATGGAGAACGGCCGGCTGCGCGTGCTCGACGCGAAAGTCTCCTTCGACGGCAACGCGTTGTTCCGCCACGACGACATCCGCGCGCTGCGCGACCTCACCGAGGAGGACGACAAGGAGATCGAGGCCTCCAAGTACGACCTCGCCTACATCGCGCTGGACGGCGATATCGGCTGCATGGTCAACGGCGCCGGGCTCGCCATGGCGACGATGGACATCATCAAGCTCTACGGCGCGGAGCCGGCGAACTTCCTCGACGTCGGCGGCGGCGCCAGCAAGGAGAAGGTCACCGCCGCGTTCAAGATCATCACCGCGGACCCGAACGTGAAGGGGATCCTGGTGAACATCTTCGGCGGCATCATGCGCTGCGACGTGATCGCGGAGGGCGTGATCGCCGCGGTGAAGGAGGTCGGCCTCAACGTGCCCCTGGTGGTGCGCCTTGAAGGCACCAAGGTCGAGGACGGCAAGAAACTGCTCGATGAAAGCGGCCTCGACATCACTTCCGCCGACGACCTCGATGACGCCGCCCAGAAAATTGTCAAGGCGGTGAAGGGGTAGGCGTAGGACTCCTCGTTCTTTCTTCGTTCTGGTATTTTGTTTTCGGTTTTCGATTCGAAAGGAGACCGCCATGTCGAAGAAAGACCAGCACGTTGTTCCGCATAAGGGCGCTTGGGCGGTTAAATCCGCCGGGGCGTCCCGAGCCGGGTCTGTTCACGAGACCCAGTCGGCTGCGATTGAAGTCGCTAAGTCCCGTGCTCAGGCGCAGGGCAGCGAGATGTTCATTCATGGACGGAATGGACAGATTCGCGAGCGCAACACTTATGGGAAAGACCCGAATCCGCCGAAAGGCTGATTGAACCGGCGCGCTCCACAGGTTATGTGTGACACATAATCCGTGGAGTGCTTTCGGTGACCAAGAACCTCACCCTCGCCATCGACGAAGACCTGCTCGACCGCGCGCGCGTGCTCGCGGCCATGCGGCGCACCACGGTGAATGCGATGGTGCGGGAGTTTCTGGAGCGCGAAGTGGGCCGCGAAGGCGACGAGGCCCGGCGCGCCGATGCGTGGGCCGCACTCTTCCGCGACACCGATCAAGCCTTGGCGAATGCGGACCAACGTGAGCCGGTGACGTTCGATCGCGAAGAGCTTTATGACGAGGTTCTGCGTGAACGCGGCCCTCTTTGACACCACCATCATCTTCTATGCGGCGGCGCGCGACGGATCCTCGAAATGGGAGACGGCGCGCACCCTGCTCCAATCGCGCCGGATCGTCGTTTCGACCCAGGTGCTCATGGAGACCTACGCGGCGTTACTGAAAAAGCTGAAGCTGGCGCCGGAACAAGCGCGCGACTGGGTGAGCCTGCTTGCGCGAGAAACCGTTATCGCCGTCGAACCCGGCGACGTTGCGGCGGCTTTCGATAACGTGGACCGGTTCCAGATTTCCCACTGGGACGGCCTGATTCTGCAGGCCGCTGAAAAATCCGGCCTCGACCTGGTCTACACCGAACACCTCAATCACGGGCGGATGTACGGCCCGGTGCGGGTCTGCAACCCCTTCATCGAAGACTTCCTCTCTTAGACTAAGGAAATCCCATGTCCGTTCTCGTCAATCGCGACACCAAGGTTCTCGTGCAGGGCCTGACCGGCAAGACCGGCACCTTCCACACCGAGCAGGCGCTGGCCTATCACGGCACGAAGATGGTCGGGGGCGTGCACCCGAAGAAGGGCGGCGAGCGCTGGACCGGCCAGGGCGGCGATACGCTGCCGATCTTCTCCTCGGTCGCCGAAGGCAAGGAGAAGACCGGCGCGACGGCCTCGGTTGTCTACGTGCCGCCGGCCGGCGCTGCGGCGGCGATCCTGGAGGCGATCGAGGCCGGGATCGAGCTGATCACCTGCATCACCGAGGGCATCCCGGTCCAGGACATGGTCAAGGTCAAGCGCGCTTTGGAAAAGTCGAACTCGCGCCTTCTGGGCCCGAACTGTCCCGGCGTGCTCACCCCTGAGGAGTGCAAGATCGGCATCATGCCGGGCTCGATCTTCAAGAAGGGCTCGGTCGGCGTGGTCTCGCGCTCGGGCACGCTGACCTATGAGGCGGTGTTCCAGACCACCAACGCCGGGCTCGGCCAGTCCACTGCGGTGGGCATCGGCGGCGACCCCGTGAAGGGCACGGAGTTCACTGACGTGCTTGAGCTGTTCCTGGCCGACGAGGAGACCCGGTCGATCATCATGATCGGCGAGATCGGCGGCTCGGCCGAGGAGGAGGCCGCGGACTTCCTGAAAGAGGAAGCCAAGAAGGGCCGCAAGAAGCCGATGGTGGGCTTCATCGCCGGGCGCACCGCGCCTCCGGGACGCACCATGGGCCACGCCGGCGCGATCGTCGCCGGCGGCAAGGGCGGCGCGGACGACAAGATCGAGGCCATGCGCTCGGCCGGCATCGCCATCGCCGACTCACCGGCGCGCATGGGCTCCACCCTGGTCGACGTGCTCAAGGGCTAGGCCGGGCTTAGCTCGTCGCCCGGGCGGGGTTGAGCGAGATCGTGCGGACCGGGCCCGGGTGCGGGCCCGGTTTCGCGATCGCGCCGCCGGAGAGGAACTGCGCGCCCGCAGCCAGCGCGGTGCGTCCGCTCTCGGGGCTGCGGCAGTTCGTGACCCAGACCCGCGCCCCGAGGCGTTCGGCGTCGCGCACCGCGACGCGATAGGCGTCCAGGCGCGCGGCCATCGCGTCGGCGCTGACCGGCGCGGCGAAGGTGAAGATGTCCGCCGAACCGCCGCTATAGCGTGTCAGCACGTGCGGACCGGCGGCGGTTAGGTCGACGGCCAGATGAGCCGCACATGGACGGGTCATGCGCAGGGCCTGATTGAGCACCGTGGCCGGCGCATCGGACGGTGTGCCCACCACGCGCAGCACGAGCCGGCGCGACACGGCCGGGTCCAGATCGCGCAGCGCGCCGAGATAGCCGACCCGCCGGGCTGCGTCGGCCAGCGTGGAATAGGCGACTGGCGCTGCGACGGCGCCGGAGCCTTGCGCGTCGCGCGCCGTCACGGCCTGGGCAAGACGCGCGAGCACGGCGTGGTCGAGCCGCTCGGCGGCCTCACGCGAGCCGCCCGGGTCCACCACGCGGCCCGAGCCGTTCGTCTCGATCGGCGTCGCGGCGAACAGGGCGAGCGTCGAGGACGCCGCGCTCCACACCGGCATGAAGACGAGGTCGAAGCGAGGACCGTCAGTCTCCGGCCGCGCGTCCCGGCGCGCGGCGCGCCCGCGCGGCGCGGCGTCCTCGGCCTCCTTCGCGCCGCGCTCGATCGTGCGCAGCAGCTCTTCAGGGCTGACCTGGACCGCGCTGACGCCGATCTCGATGTCCTTAAGGTGCTTGGTCCCGAGGAAAAAAGCTTTCAGCTCGGCCTCTATGCGCACCGCGAAGGCTTCGGGCGCCTCATGGCTGTCCGGATCGGGGAAGACGAGAAAGCCGTCGCCGGCGCGCATGAGCAGGTCGCCTTGCGCCAGCCGGCGCTCCAGAAATCCCTGCATGGCGTCGAAGACGCGTGTGCGCGTCTGCGGCCATCGCGCCCCATAGCGTTCGCGCACGGCGTCCAGATTGATGAAGTGGACCTGTAAGGCCGCGACCGGCTGCGAGGCGTTCAGCGCCGCCTTCAGGCGGGCTATCAGCGCGTCGCTGGCCATGGGCGATCCTTTTTCGCGTTTAGTGAATTCATCGCAACCGACTTCACTCCGGCGAGCTTAATAAAACCATACGTTCGCCTCACCCAGTGACGCGCGCGTCTCGCGCGCCGGAGCGGTCTGCGAGAACCCGCCCGTTTCACCGTTCGGAGTCTTCTCATTTACCTGCGAGGGGCATAAATGTGCCTCACGCTCCCGCCGACGCGCGTTTGCGCGTCTCGCCTTCACACTTGCGCCCGGGTTCGGGCGGACTGGCTCAATGGCTGACCAACGCTCCTCACAGAACGAGACCTTCCTCCAGACCTCCTTCCTGTTCGGCGCCAACGCGGTGTTTCTCGAAGAAATGGCCGCCCGGCATGCGCGCGATCCGAACTCCGTGCCGACGTCCTGGCGTGAGTTCTTCGAAACGGTCGGCGATGACGGCGAGGCCGCGCGCAAGGCCGCCGCGGGTCCGGGCTGGCGGCGCGCGGACTGGCCGCGCATTGCGAACGGAGAGTTCGTCTCCGCGCTTGGCGGGCTGGAGGCCGAGCTGGCCGAGCTGCCCTCCAAGGTGGCCGAGCACAAGGGCGAGGCGGCGAGCACCGAAGACGTGCACCAGGCGGTGCGCGATTCGATATCGGCGATCATGCTGATCCGCGCCTATCGCATCCGCGGACACCTGGCGGCCGATCTCGATCCGCTCAAGCTCACCGATTTCGGGGCCCAGCGCGAGTTGGACCCGAACAGCTACGGCTTCGGATCCGACGATCTCGACCGCGAGATTTTCATCAACGGCTATCTCGGGCTGGAGAGCGCCACGGTCCGCCAGATCCTCGAGATTCTCAAGCGCACCTACTGCTCCACCTTCGCGGTGGAGTTCATGCATATCTCCAATCCGGAAGAGAAATCCTGGCTGCAGGAGCGCATTGAGGGGCCGGACAAGGAGATCGCCTTCTCCAAGAACGGCAAGCGCGCCATCCTGCGCAAGCTCGTCGAGACGGAGAGCTTCGAGAACTTCCTGCACAAGCGCTATCCCGGCACGAAGCGCTTCGGCATCGACGGCGGCGAGGCGATGGTCCCGGCGCTGGAGCAGATCATCAAGCGCGGCGGCGCGCTGGGCGTGAAGGACATCGTGCTGGGCATGCCCCACCGCGGCCGCCTGAACGTTCTGGCCGCAGTCATGGCCAAGCCCTATCACGTGATCTTCCACGAGTTTCAGGGCGGCAGCACGCTGGGCGACGACGAGTACGCCTCAGGCGATGTGAAGTATCACCTGGGCTCCTCATCCGATCGTGAGTTCGACGGCAACGAGGTCCACCTCTCCCTGACCGCGAACCCCTCCCACCTGGAGGCGGTCAATCCGGTCGTGCTGGGCAAGGCGCGTGCGAAGCAGTCGAAATATCGTCGCCAGCTGGGCGAGGATGAAGCGACCGGGCACATGGTCCTGCCGCTGCTCCTGCACGGCGACGCGGCGTTCGCGGGCCAGGGCGTGGTGGCCGAATGCTTCGGCCTGTCCGGCCTGCGCGGCCACCGCACCGGCGGCGCGATCCACTTCATCGTGAACAACCAGATCGGCTTCACCACCAATCCGAAGGATTCACGCTCCTCACCCTATCCCAGCGACGTGGCGCTGATGGTCCAGGCGCCGATCTTCCACGTGAACGGCGACGACCCCGAAGCGGTGGTGTTCGCCGCGAAGGTGGCGACGGAATACCGACAGCGCTTCGGCAAGGACGTGGTCATCGACATGTTCTGCTATCGCCGCTTCGGCCATAACGAAGGCGACGACCCCTCCTTCACGCAGCCGATCATGTACAAGACCATCAAGGGTCAGACGACGACGCTGGAGCTCTACTCGCGCCGTCTGATCGATGAGGGCCTGATCGACGAGGCCGAACTGAAATCCTGGCGCGAGGAGTTCGACTCTTTCCTCGACGAGGAATTCGACCGCGGCAAGGATTACAAGGCCAACACGCTCGACTGGCTGGACGGGGTCTGGTCCGGTCTCGGCCTGCCCGAGGACGACGAGCGCCGCGGCCAGACCGGCGTGGAGGAGGATCGTCTTCTCGAGCTCGGCCGCGCGATGACCGAGATCCCCGACGACATCGCCGCGCACAAGACGCTCAAGCGCGTACTGGACAACCGGCGCAAGGCGATCGAGACCGGCGACGGCATCGACTGGGCGACCGCCGAGCATCTCGCCTTCGCCACGCTGCTCGCGGAGAACTTCCCCGTGCGCCTGTCCGGCCAGGACTCAGGCCGGGGCACCTTCTCTCAGCGCCACAGCCACATCATCGATCAGGAGACAGAGGCGCGCCACACCCCGCTGAACCATCTCACCGAGGATCAGGCGCGCTACGAAGTGATCGACTCGATGCTGTCGGAGGAGGCCGTGCTCGGCTTTGAACACGGCTACTCGCTCTCCGCGCCCAACACGCTGGTGATGTGGGAGGCGCAGTTCGGCGACTTCGTGAACGGCGCCCAGGTCATCATCGACCAGTTCATCTCGTCTTCGGAGCGCAAGTGGCTGCGAATTTCGGGGCTGGTGATGCTCTTGCCCCACGGCTTCGAGGGCCAGGGGCCGGAGCACTCCTCGGCGCGGCTGGAGCGCTTCCTGCAGCAGTGCGCCGAAGACAACATGCAGGTCGCCAACTGCACCACGCCGGCGAACTATTTCCACATCCTGCGCCGTCAGATCCACCGGCCGTTCCGCAAGCCGCTCATCCTGATGACGCCGAAGAGCCTTCTGCGCCACAAGCGCTGCGTCTCCACGCTGCGCGAGCTCGGAGCGGAGTCGAGTTTCCACCGCGTGCTCTGGGACGACGGCGATGCGAAGGTGCGCGAGGGCCGCGACGACGTCGCGGCGGGGCGCACCGAGACCAAGCTCGTCTCCGACGACAAGATCCGGCGCGTCGTGATGTGCTCCGGCAAGGTCTATTACGACCTGCTTGAAGAGCGGGAGTCGCGCGGGATCGACGATGTCTATCTCATGCGCCTTGAGCAGTTCTACCCGTTCCCGGCGAAGTCGCTGATCACGGAGCTGAAGCGCTTTGCGCATGCGCAGATGGTCTGGTGCCAGGAAGAGCCGCGGAACATGGGCGGCTGGACTTTCGTGGAGCCGTATATCGAGTACTGCCTCGGCAAGGTTGAGGCCAAGCACGCCCGCCCCGTCTATGTGGGGCGCAACGGCGCCGCCTCGCCGGCCACCGGGGTGCTGAAGAAGCACCAGGACCAGCAGGCGCGATTGATCGACGAAGCGTTGGCGGAGTAATCCGGGCGCGCACACCTTTCAGGAACGAGACGCTTAAATGACCGATATTCTTGTACCCCAGCTCGGCGAATCCGTGTCCGAGGCCACCGTCGGCGAGTGGCGGGTCTCCGAGGGCGACTCGGTGAAGAAGGACGACATTCTGGTGGAGCTGGAGACCGACAAGGTCTCGGTCGAGGTGCGCGCGGAGGACGACGGCGTCGTCTCAGCGATCAGCGCGGGCGAGGGCGACACGGTCGAGATCGGCTCCAAGCTCGGCGAGCTCGACGCCGACGGCGCCGGCTCGAAGTCCGATGGGCGCGGCTCAAAAAGCTCCGGCGAGAAACAGTCCGAAGACTCCGGCTCGAAAGACTCCGGCTCAAAAGACTCCGGCTCAAAAAGCTCCGGCTCGAACGGGGCCGATGATGACGGCGGCTCCGGCGGCGATCTGGTCGAGGCGACCGTGCCGGTCATGGGCGAAAGCGTGTCGGAGGGCACCGTCGGCTCCTGGCTCGTCCAGCCGGGCGACGCGGTGGAGAAGGATCAGGCGCTGTTGGAGATCGAGACCGACAAGGTCGCGGTCGAAGTCCCCTCGCCGGTGGACGGCGTGCTTGAGGAGCAGCTCGTCGGGGAAGGCGACACCGTCTCGCCCGATCAGGCGGTGGCGAAGATTCGCGAAGGCGGCTCGGGCGGGGCCTCGAAGGATAAGTCCAAGAACACGGCGGGGGACACGGCGGGGGACACGTCGGGGGACAGATCCGGCGACAAGACCAACGCCCAGCGGCGCTCTGAAATGAAGGGCGACGGCGGCGGCGCGCGCAAGGGCGAGGGCGAGGGCGGCTCGAAGTCCGGCGCCGATCACGCCATGCCGAGCGCCAAGCGCGTCGCCGAGGAGAAGGGCCTCGACCTCTCCAGGGTGGAAGGCTCCGGCAAGGATGGGCGCGTGACCAAGGGCGACGCGCTCAAGGCGCTTGAGGGCGACGGCGGCGCGTCGGCGCCGGCCCCCAAGCCGGCCGAACGTTCCCAGCCGCGCGAGACCGGCGAGCGCGAAGAGCGCGTGAAGATGACCCGGCTGCGCCAGACCATCGCGCGGCGCCTGAAGGAGGCGCAGAACACCGCCGCGATGCTGACGACCTATAACGAGGCGGACATGAGCGCGATCATGGCGCTTCGCAAACAGGTCCAGGACGACTTCACCGCCAAGCACGGCGTGAAGCTCGGCTTCATGAGCTTCTTCGTGAAGGCCTGCGTCACCGCGCTTCAGGAGCTGCCCGCGGTCAACGCCGAGATCGACGGGACCGACGTCGTCTACAAGAATTATTACGACATGGGCGTGGCGGTCGGCACCGATCGCGGCCTGGTCGTTCCGGTCGTGCGCGACGCCGATCAGAAATCCCTCGCCGACATCGAAAAGACCATCATCGATCTCGGCAAGCGCGCCCGGGACGGCAAGCTCGGCATTGAAGACATGCAGGGCGCGACCTTCACCCTGTCCAACGGCGGGGTGTACGGCTCTCTGCTCTCAAGCCCCATCCTGAACGCGCCCCAGTCCGGCATCCTCGGCATGCACAAGATCCAGGAACGGCCCGTCGCCATCGCCGGCGAGGTGCAGATCCGCCCGATGATGTATCTGGCGCTGTCCTACGACCACCGGATCGTGGACGGCAGAGAGGCCGTGACCTTTCTGGTGCGCGTGAAGGAAAGCCTGGAGAACCCCCAGCGCATGCTGCTGGACATCTAAAGGGTTTCCAAAGTTTCGAGACTGCGGGAGAGACCGCGTCGGACCCCTCCGGCGCGGTTTTTTCTTGCGGCTTGCGCGGCTCAGGTCGAGTATTCCCTTACAGCACTGAAAGGCTTTCGTCATGAGTGACGCCGCTTCAATTCCTGTGAAGGAGGCTCGCGCCTCACGCGCCAAGACGCCGATCTGGTTCTGGGCCGTAGCGGTGATCGCGACGCTGTTCAATATCGGCGGGGTGATGAACTACCTGGTCACGGCGTTCGATCCGCAAGCCGCGACGGCCGGGCTGACGCCTGAGCAGGCTGAGTATTTCCTGAACTTTCCGGCCTGGTACACGGCGGTCTATGCGCTTACGACGCATCTCTCGCTCGCCGGCGGCGTGCTCTTGCTGTTCCGATCGCGCTTCGCGCTGCACGCTTTCGTCGCTGCGGCGGTGCTCTACGCGGTGTCGCTGACGTATCACTACGTCCTCAACGACGTGGTCGCGTCCCTGCCGGTCGGCATGCACGTCTTCAGCGCGGTGATCGGGCTGCAGATCGTCGGCTTCGCGCTGTTCTCAAGATGGGCGCGCGGTCACGGGATTTTACGCTAGGGCGAGTTTCTGAGCTTCGACATAACGGCGGCGGCGAGCACGCCGATGATGGACCCGGCGAGACCGGCTTCGAAGGCGAGGAACACGATCGCGCGGACGCCGAACTTGCCGTCCGGCTCTACCGGGCCCAGCACGAAGACCAGGACGAAGGCGACGAGGACGCCGACCGTCGCGCCGGCGCCCGCGCCGATCGCGATCGCGCGGCCGAGCCGCCGGCGGGGCGGCTTTGCGGGTTCGGAACCGTGGGCGTTCGCGTCGCTCATCTCGAACCTCCTTGCCTGTCCGGTCTGAAACGGGTGACGGCGGCGCGCGGTTCCCGCGCGGCGCAAGGGCGCGGCGCAAGGGCCGCCACGGCGCATTGACGCGCGCGGGCGCGCGAGTAGGGTGCGCGGCGACTGACCCGGCCCGATCTCCGGGCCCCTCTCCTGAAGACGGTTCAAGCACATGGCGGATCAATACGACGTGGTCATCATCGGGGGCGGCCCCGGCGGCTATAACTGCGCGATCCGCGCAGCCCAGCTCGGCCTGAAGGTGGCCTGCGTGGAGAAGCGCAAGACGCTCGGCGGCACCTGCCTGAACGTCGGCTGCATCCCGTCGAAGGCGCTCCTGCACGCCTCGGAACTCTATGAGGAGGCGGAGAAGAACTTCGCCGGCATGGGCATCCAGGTCGGATCGCTCAAGCTCGACCTCGACACCATGATGACGCGCAAGGACGAGGCGGTGGACGGCCTCACCAAAGGCGTCGCCTACCTGTTCAAGAAGCACAAGATCGACCATGTCGAAGGCCACGGATCGATCGCCGGCAAGGGCGAGGTGAGCGTGAAGCCCGCCAAGGGCGAGGCGAAGACGCTGAAGGCCAAGAACATCGTGATCGCGACCGGGTCTGAAGTCACGCCGCTGCCGGGCGTGGAGATCGACGGCGAGCGCATCGTCACCTCCGATCACGCGATCGCTCTGAAGTCCGTGCCGAAGAAGATGGTGCTGATCGGGGCGGGCGTGATCGGGCTGGAGCTCGGCTCGGTCTGGCGCCGGCTGGGCGCCGAGGTGACGGTCGTTGAGTACATGGACCGGGCCCTGCCGGGCATGGACCAAGAGGTCTCCAAGCAGGCCAAGCGCCTGTTCGAGAAGCAGGGCCTGACCTTCATGCTTTCGCGCAAGGTCACCGGCGTTGAAAAGCTCAAGACCAAGCTGAAGGTCTCCACCGAGAAGGCTGAAGGCGGCGACGAACAGACGCTCGACGCCGACGTGGTGCTCGTGTGCATCGGGCGGCGTCCCCACACCGAGGGGCTCGGGCTGGAGACGGTCGGGCTCGAGACCGACGCGCGCGGGCGGATCGCGAACGAGGGCTACAAGACCAAGGCTGAGGGCGTTTGGGTGGTCGGGGACTGCACGACCGGCATGATGCTCGCCCACAAGGCTGAGGATGAAGGCGTGGCGTGCGCGGAGCGCATCGCGGGCAAGGCCGGGCACGTGAACTATGACGCCATCCCGAACGTGGTCTACACCTATCCCGAGATCGCCTCGGTCGGCGCGACTGAAGAGATGCTCAAGGAAGAGGGCCGCACGTACAAGTCCGGCAAGTTCCCCTTCTCGGCCAATTCGCGCGGGCGCACCAACCACCAGACCGACGGCTTCGTGAAAATCCTCGCCGACGCCGAGACCGACGAGGTCCTCGGCGCCCACATCATCGGGCCGCACGCCGGCGAGATGATCGCGGAGATCGCCGTAGCGATCGAATTCCGCGCCTCCAGCGAGGACATCGCGCGCACGCCCCACGCCCATCCCACGCTCTCCGAAGCGGTTCGCCAGGCCGCCATGGGCGTGGAGGGCTGGACCATGCAGATGTAGGCGGAAGCCGCCGGGCCGCCCTTCGAGGTCACGAAACTTTCAAGGGACATGAACGCCGAACAGGGCGATATGACCGCCGTGCCGCTGCGATTTCGGCGCGAGGGGTATCGGGCGTGAGCGACCTGACCGGCGAGACTGAGGCGCAAGCGCGCATCGCGGTGCGCACGGTGCGCCTGCGCCTGGTCGCGCTCGACGCGAAGCTCGCCGCGCTTCAGGTCGAGGACCGGGCCGCCTTCTTCGACGCCTTGGGCGCGGAGCGAGAGGCGGTCTGGCCGCCGGTCGCAGAGGATGCGGAAAAGCTCGTCGAGAAGCGCGACATCCTGGCCGCGCGGCCTGAAGAGGCGGGCTGGCGCGGTTGGGTCTTCTTGATGGGCTGGACGCCCGGCGGGCGGGACCGGGCGGTCGGCGCGGGCGGCATTTTCGGTCCCCCGAACGCTGCAGGCGAGATCGAGATCGGCTACGCCATGGCGGCGAGCTTTCGCGAACAGGGCTTGGCGACCGAAGCGGTGACGGGGCTTCTCAGCTGGGCGTTTCGCGACCCGCGTGTGGTGAGCGTGCGCGCTGCGACGCTTGCCCATCTCGCGGCCTCGCGCCGGGTCCTGGAGAAGACCGGCTTCGCCGAGGCGGGGGCGGGCTCCGCCCCTGGCGTGGTCGTCTACCGCCGCGACGCAGCCTAGCGCGGCCTACTCGCCGAAAAGCGACTTCATCTGGTCGAGATAGCGGATCCAGGCCTTGCGCCCGGCGCGCGTCAGGCTGGCGCGGGTCTGCGGGCGGCGATCGACGAAGCGCTTGTCCACCTCGACGTAGCCGGCCTCCTCCAGCTTTCTCAAGTGCACCGACAGGTTGCCGTCGGTCGCCCCGGTCCTGGTCTTCAGCTCGGCGAAGGTCGCGCTCTCCACCCCTGAAAGATACGCCATCACGCCAAGGCGCAGCTTGCCGTGGATGACCTCGTCCAGGCCTGCGGCGTCGAAATCGGTCATGGCCGGCCTCCCTGACCTGCGCGCGCCTAGATCGTCTCTTTCGGTCCGGCGCGCATCATGAACAGGCCGGGCACCAGCGCGGAGGCGAAGATCGTCACCGCCGCGGCGAGATACACCTCAGCGGTCGTCACCAGAATCACGCACACCATCATGCCGAGCGCCGCAACGACGCCCGGCGCCCCGATCACCCAGCTTCGCGCCACCCCCGCCTGGGTCAGCCAGCCCACCGCATAGCCGAACAGCGCCACCGGCAGAATGAAGTTGAACATCATCGGATCGAGCCGCCCGATAAAGACGCCGACGGTGATCGCGATGAAGACGGCGATCGTCATGAAACCCTGCACGGTCCAAACCACGCCGGCCCGGTTCGCCGCCGAGCCCTGGCCCGGCTTGTCGCGCAGGGCCCGACCCAGAAGCGCGCCTCCGACCGAGCCGATCACGATGAAACCGAGCCAGATCGGCCACAGCATCTCAGGGCCCACCGGCGCCCGCCCGGTGATGATCGCCCAGTGGAAAAGAAGCACAAGCGTCGCCGTGCCGCCCCACCAAACCGCATGGCTGCCGCCCACGAGCGGCGCGCGCTCGCCAGCCTCGGCGAGATCGCGCAGATAAGCGATATCGGCCTTGGGATCATTCGCTGCCATCTGAACCTCCAATGACTTTATTTCTTAAAGCTATGCCACTTTTGAAGCGTGCGCAAGGGGTGGGGCGCTCCTCCCCCCTTAAGGCCCCGGCTCGCGGCTTCGCCGCGTCCGGGAATTCAGCTCTCAGTCCATGAATTCCCGGACGATGCGCAGCATCGATCCGGGACCTCGTCGCGATCACCCACCACCCTGTCATCCCGGGCGCGAAGCGACCCGGGACCCGCCGGGAACACTCGGGGAGGCGTCGTGAGCGCCTGCAGCAGGTCCCGGCTCACCCTCCCCCCGGATCAAGTCCGGGGTCGGCCGGGATGACAGCGTTTGCGCGCTCGTCCGCCCCGAGGTCCCGGCTCTCGCCTGCGGCTCGGCCGGGAGTTCAGCTTTAAAATAATGAATTCCCGGACGATGCGCAGCATCGATCCGGGACCTCGCCGCGATTGGGGGCCAGGCCGTGGCCTGCGAGTTCTCCCGGCGAAAGCAGGGACCCAGGAGATCGAAGGGCTAAAGCCCCATGATCCCTGGGTCCTACGTTCCGCCAGGACGACTGTTTGGGGGGCGGGTTAAGGCTTAGAGCACTTCCAGCGTGACCAGCTTGCAGCGGTTCACGTGATAGGCCTCGTCGGTGATCGATTTCACCTTGGCGCGGCCCTCATCCTCGAGCTTTTTGAAGTGCGCGTCATAGCCCTCGCCCCAGACCTCCTCGTGAACGGTCGCCACGATCGGTCCGCCGGACTTAGTGATGCGGACCAGCTCGTCGAACCCCTTCGGGCCCACGTGGGCGTGGGTGAAGGTGCCCACGCAGATCACCGCGTCATAGGCGTCGGTGTCGTAATCGAGCGGGCCGGTCATGTCCTGAACGCGCAGGTCGCCGTAGACGTTCTTCTCCCGGGCCAGATCGAGCATGTCCGGAGAGATGTCCATGCCGTCCATGGTCTTGAAGCCGAGCTTGGCCAGCTCCTCGCCCGCCAGTCCCGTGCCGCAGCCGGCGTCGAGCACGAGCGCATCCTTGGGCGCATGCTCGGCGAGTTTTTCGGCGCTGATCTTCGGGCCGACATAGTTCATGCCGTCGACAGTGTCTTCATCATAAGTTTTGGCCCAATCTTTATAGGCCTCGACCGCCTCTTCCGGAGAACCATCCATATTGTAGATGCGTTCAAGCGCAGGATTCTTAGCCTTCACAGCCATTGCGTTTCTCCTTCAATCTTTGATGGCGACCGGTCGGTCGCCGCACCCCCTTGGCGAGACACGTCGCAACATCGCGCGAATACTGTCTCAATTCAAGACCGTGCCGAGGCGCGCTTAAGCGCTTTTGACGGGTGACAGCCTGGGCCAGCTGGTTTAACGCCGCTTCGCGACCCTGGTTCCCGACGTCCGAAAAACATGGCTCCACCGCTTCTCACGCTCGATCAGATCGCGCTCACCTTCGGCGCGACGCCGCTGCTGACCGCCGCTGATCTGGCCGTTCACGGGGGCGACCGGATCGCGCTGGTGGGCCGCAACGGCTCGGGCAAGTCGACCTTCCTGAAGATCGCGGCCGGCCTTGCGGAGCCGGATTCAGGCGAGGTCTTCATGAAGCCCGGGGTGACCACGCGCTATCTGGAGCAGGAGCCGGACCTCTCCGCCTTCGAGACGCTGCGCGCCTACGCTGAAGCCGGTCTGGCGCCGGGCGATGCGGCCTATCGCATCGACATGCTGTTCGAGGCGCTGGGGCTTGATCCGGACGGCGGGACCGCGACCCTTTCGGGCGGCGAGGCGCGCCGGGCCGCGCTGGTGCGCGCGCTCGCGCCCGATCCGGACATTTTGTTGATGGATGAGCCCACCAACCATCTCGACCTGCCCGCGATCGAGTGGCTTGAAGGCGAGCTCGCCCGGCGAAACGGCGCGCTCGTCTTGATCAGCCACGACCGGCGCTTTCTCGAGCGGCTCTCGCGCGCGACCGTCTGGCTCGACCGGGGCGTGACGCGCCGCCTGGAGAAGGGCTTTGGCGCCTTCGAGGACTGGCGCGACCGCGTGTTCGAGGAGGAGGCCGACGCCCAGCACAAGCTCGACCGCAAGATCGCCCGCGAAGAGGACTGGGTGCGCTATGGCGTGACGGCGAGGCGCAAGCGCAATGTGCGCCGCATGGCCGAGCTGCAGTCCCTGCGCGAACAGCGTCGCCAGCACCGCGGGCCGGCCGGCACGGCCAAGCTCGAAGCCAGCGAGGCGAGCGCCTCGGGCCGGCGGGTGAGCGAGGCGCGCGGCGTCGCCAAGCGCTATGACGGGCGCGACATCGTCAAACCGCTCTCCATCCGCGTGATGAAAGGCGACCGTCTGGCGCTGGTGGGACCGAACGGGGCGGGCAAGACCACGCTGATCAACCTGCTTACCGGCGTGCTGGAGCCCGACGCAGGATCGGTCAAGTTGGGCGTCAATCTGGAGATCGCCGCCCTCGACCAGCGCCGCGCCCAGCTCAAACCCGACTGGACGGTCACCGAGGCGCTCGCGCAAGGGTCGGACTATGTGGAGGTCAACGGCGCGAAGAAGCACGTCATGGCCTATATGAAGGACTTCCTGTTCCAGCCTGAGCAGGCGAACACGCCGGTCCACGCGCTGTCCGGCGGGGAGCGGGCGCGGCTGCTTCTTGCGCGCGTTCTGGCGCTGCCCTCGAACGTTCTCGTGCTCGATGAACCGACCAACGATCTCGATCTGGAGACGCTCGATCTTCTCGAAGAGCTGATCGAGGACTACGCCGGCACGGTGATCCTGGTCAGCCACGACCGCGATTTCATCGACCGCACCGCCACCAGCGTCCTGGCCTTCGAGGGCGAGGGCGAATGGCGCGAGTATCCTGGCGGCTATTGCGACATGGCCGCCCAGCGCGGCCACGGGGTCGAGGCGCGCGACCCCTCGGGCGCGGCCAGGCCGAACGCGCCGCGCTCGAAGCCGTCTGCGCCGGCCGCCAAGCCCGCCGGCAAGCGCAAGATGAGCTTCAAGGACAAGCACGCGCTTGAGACCCTGCCCGGCGAGATCGAGGCGCTGGACGCCGAGATCGCCAAGGCCGAAGGCGAACTCGCCGACGCCGACCTGTTCACCCGTGATCCGGACCGCTTCGAAGCCGTCACGAGCGCCCACGCCGCCGCGCTCCAGGCCAAGGGCGAGAAAGAGGAGCGCTGGCTGGAGCTGGAGATGCTGCGCGAGGAGATCGAGGCGGAGAACGCGCAGTAAGGGCGCCCGTCCGCCCGGAGGTCCGGCTCTCGCCTTCGGCTCGGCCGGGCGTTCAGCTTTGGCTCAGTCATGAATTCCCGGGCGGCGCGCCGCGCCGACCCGAGACCGCGCGGCGATCACGCGCCTTACCCTGCGTTCTGCGCCAGCTCTCGAAGCGTGGTGGAGGCGATGGCGACCTTGGAAAGCGTCCAGCCGCCGGCGGCTAGCAGCTCCTCCATGGCCGTATCGGCGCGTTCCACGTCCTCAGCGTTCGCCGTGCGCCAGGCGTCCGCGAGGCCTTCGGCCCAGGCCCGGTCGGGATCCTCCACCCCCTTGGCGAGCGCGCCGCCGGCCTTGGCGGCGAAGCCGGCCATCTGGTCGGCGATCGACTGCTGGCTGGCGTACAGGTCCTCGATCAGGCGGCGCACCGCCAGCCGATCCCAGTGCACGGCCGAGGAGATTGATCCGCCCGCCCCGCGCAGCACGTCGAAGCCGAAGCGCGAGCCAACCGCGTGGTAGAGCTGGGCGGCGGCCTTGAGCGGCCAGCCGCGGCGCTCGGAAAGATCGATCACGTCGGACGAGGATGTCAGCGGGCGCAGCCGGGCCACATCGCGCGCGATGTCCTTGGGCGCGCCGCCGTCGACATAGCCGGCCATGCGCGCCTCGACGCCGCGCTGCTCGTGCTCTGAGATGACGTCGATGACGATGTCCTTGAGCGCGTCGACGCCGGGCTGGTAGCTCGCGATCACCTGATCGATCGTTGGCGCGGCGTCCTCTTGAAGCGCGCGCGAGCGGCGCGCGAGCCAGTAGGTCTGACGGCGCAGGAGCCGGATGATCTCCTCGTGCAGCAGATGCTGCACGGTGCTTGGCGCGGCGTTGTCCAGCGCGTTGATGCGCGTGGTCAGATCGGCGAAGCGGAAGATGCGCCGGCCCGCCTCGAAGGCGCGCGCGACCGCGGCCGCGTCCGCGCCGGTGGACTCCGCGGCGCGGTGCATGAAGGTCGGCCCGCCCAGATTGACCATGTCGTTGGCCAGCGCTGTGGCGATGATCTCGCGCTTGAGCCGGTGGCCTTTCATCTGCGCGGCGTAGGGCTGGAGCTGGTCCGGGAAATACCCTTCCAGCGTCGCGATGAAGTGGGGGTCGTCGGGCACGCGCGAGGCCACGAGCTGGTCAAACAGCGTGATCTTGGCGTAGCTGATCAGCACCGCGATCTCGGGCCGGGTCAGGCCCGCGCCCTGCTCCTTCAGCTCGCGCACGTCCTCAGCCGCGGGCAGGCCCTCCACCTTGCGGTCCAGCCGCCCGTCGCGCTCCAGGCGCTCCATCATGCGCTCATGGGCGTCCAGATCGGAGGCCGCGTTGGCGCGCGCCAGGGTCAGCGCCTGGGTCTGGTCGTAATTGTGCTGAAGCACGTGCTCGGCGACGTCGTCGGTCATCGCCTCAAGCAGGGTGTTGCGCTTTTTCAGCGTCAGCTCACGATCGCGCACCAGCGGGTTCAACAAGATCTTGATGTTCACCTCGTGGTCGGAGGAGTCCACGCCGGCGGAGTTGTCCACGAAGTCGGCGTTCACCTTGCCCCCGCACCGGTCGAACTCGATGCGCGCAGCCTGCGTCATGCCAAGATTGGCGCCTTCGCCGACGACTTTCGCGCCCAGCTCGGCCGCGTCGATGCGAACTCCATCATTGGCCTTGTCGCCGACCTGCCAGTTCTGTTCTGACGACGCCTTCACATACGTGCCGATGCCGCCGAACCACAAAAGCTCGGCCTCGGTGCGCAACAGCGCCTGGATCAGCGCGTTGGGCGGGACGGACTTGCGCTTGATCCCGGTGAGCGCCTGGATCTCGGGGGTGAGCGCGATGGACTTCTCCGCGCGCGAGAAGATCCCGCCGCCCTTGGACAGGAGCCTTTTGTCGTAGTCGCGCCAGGTGGAGCGGGGCAGCTCGAACAGGCGCTTTCGCTCCTCCCAGCGGCGCTCGGGATCGCCCGGATCGGGATCAATGAAGATGTCGCGATGGTCGAAGGCGGCGATGAGCCGGATCTGCTTGGATAACAGCATGCCGTTGCCGAACACGTCCCCGGACATGTCCCCGACCCCGATCACGGTGAAGGGATCGGACTGGATGTCCTTGCCCGTCTCGCGGAAGTGGCGCTGCACGCTGACCCAGGCGCCGCGCGCGGTGATGCCCATCTTCTTGTGGTCGTAGCCGGCCGAGCCGCCCGAGG
>CAZKBB010000006.1:0-61961 GCA_964550935.1 uncultured Caulobacterales bacterium | reverse complement strand
CTCCATCGCCTCTTTGGAGTCGAGCAGGCCCTCGTCCATGTTGATGTCGACGACCTGGGCGCCGTTCTCCACCTGCTGACGAGCCACGTCGAGCGCGGCGGCGTAGTCCGCCTCCTTGATCAGCTTGCGGAACTTCGCCGACCCCGTGACGTTCGTGCGCTCGCCGACATTGACGAAAATGGCGCGCGATTTCTGTTCGGACTCAGACATGTAATCCTCAAGCAAGCTCAAACGGTTCAAGTCCCGACAGGCGCATGGCCGAGGGACGTTCGGGAATGGCGCGCGGCGTGCCCGCCGCGGCCGCCTTCGCGATGGCGGCGATGTGTTCGGGCCGGGTGCCGCAGCACCCGCCCACGACGTTGACCCAGCCTTCCTTGGCCCATTCCTCGATGAAGGCCGCGGTCTGGTCCGGCGTCTCGTCGTACTCGCCGAAGGCGTTGGGCAGGCCGGCGTTCGGATAGACCAGGACGCGGGTGTCTGCGACGCGGCTGATTTCCTTCACGTACGGGCGCAACTCCTTGCCGCCGAGGGCGCAGTTCAGGCCCACCGCCCACGGCTTGGCGTGACGCACCGAGTTCCAGAACGCCTCCGTGGTCTGGCCCGACAGGGTGCGGCCGGAGGCGTCGGTGATGGTGCCGGAGATCATGATCGGGATCTCCGCATCGATCTCGCCGGCCTGGCGCAGATCGAAAATCGCCTTGATCGCGGCCTTGGCGTTGAGCGTGTCGAACACGGTCTCGATCAGGAAGAAGTCCACGTGGGGCGCCATCGCGACGACCTGCTGCGCGTAGGCCTCGCGCACCTCGTCGAAGGTGACGTCGCGGTAGCCGGGGTCCTCCACGTCGGGCGAGATCGACAACGTCTTGTTGGTCGGCCCGATGGCGCCGGCGACGCAGCGCACCGACCCGGTCTTCTCGGCGATCTCGTCGGCGGCCTCGCGCGCGTTTCTCGCGCCGGACTCGGCGATTTCAGCGGCGAGGTCCTGCATCTCGTAGTCGGCCTGGGCGATCGTGGTCGCGGAGAAGGTGTTGGTCTCGATGATGTTCGAGCCGGCTTCCATGTACTGCTTGTGGATCTCCTTCATGAGATCGGGCTTGCTCAGATTAAGCGCATCGTTATTGCCCTTCAGCGCGCAGCCCCAGTCTTTGAAGCGCTCTCCGCGATAGTCGTCCTCGGACAGGTCATAGGTCTGGATCTGGGTGCCCATCGCGCCGTCGAGCACCAGGATGCGTTCGCCGCCTTGCTCTTCGATCGCCTTCAGTCGGTCCTTGCGTGTCATGTCGGCACCTTTCAAGCGGCTGCTTCGGTTTCGGGCTGGACGCCCATCAGGCGGCAGGTGGACAACGCCAGCTCCGCCCGGTTCAGCGTGTAGAGGTGAAAGTGGTCCGCGCCGCCCTCCATGAGCTTGGCGCAGAGCTCGGCGGCGACGTTCGCGGTGATCATCTCACGCGTCTTCGCGTCGTCCTCGAGCCCGTCATACAGCTCGTCCATCCATGCCGGGATGGCCGAGCCGCACATGCCGGCCATGCGCTTGAGGCCTTTGAAGTTGGGCTGCAGCATGATCCCCGGCACGATCGGGATCTCGATGCCGGCCTTGCGGGCCTTCTCCACGTAGCGGAAGTAGACGTCGGGCTCGAAGAAGAATTGCGTGATCGCGCGCGTGGCGCCGTTGTCGATCTTGCGCTTCAAAAGATCGAGATCGTACTCGTAGTGCGGACTTTCCGGGTGCTTCTCCGGATAGCAGCCCACGGAGATTTCGAAGTCGCCCACGCGCTTGATGCCGGCCGACAGATCGGCCGCATTCTCATAGCCGCCCGGCGCGGGGACGTATTTCTCACCGATGCCTTCAGGCGGGTCGCCGCGCAGGGCCACGATGTGGCGCACGCCCGCATCCCAGTAGTCCTGGATGACCGCGTCGATCTCCGGCTTGGTGGCGTTCACGCACGTCAGGTGCGCGGCCGGCTTCATGCCGGTCTCCTTCACGATACGGCGCACGGTGCGGTGGGTCCGGTCGCGCGTTGACCCGCCGGCCCCGTAGGTCACCGAGACGTAAAGCGGCTTCATCGGCTCCAAACGCGCGATCGAGTCCCACAGGCGCGCTTCCATCTCCTCGTTCTTGGGCGGGAAGAACTCGAACGACACGCTCGGCGCTGAGGCGCCGTCGCGCGCCGGAATCGCGGTGATGGTCATTCTGCGGGCTCCTTGTGAGCGGCTGCTCCGGCGCCGGCCGCAATCGGCGCGCCGGGCTTTTCGGCGATGAAAATGAGGACGGTCAGGCGTTCGTCGCCGCCGTCGTTCGGCTCAAGCGCGATGGGATCGCCCGGCGTCAGCCCGGCGTCGCGCATCCAGCCGGCGAGGATGTCGGGCTCGAAGCCCAGCCGGCGGTGATGGTGTTCGGTGCGCAGAAACTCGAGCTCGTGCGGGGCGAAGTCCGCCACGACGAGCCGGCCGCCCGGAGCCGTGACACGCGCGCACTCCGCGATCGCGCGGGCCGGATCGGCGAGGTAGTGCAGCACCTGATGCACGGTCACGAGATCGGCCGCGCCGGTCTCGATCGGCAGCGCCCCGGCGTCGGCCTGGCGCACGAAGCGATCCTGCAGTCCGGCTTTGGCGATGTTGGCGCGCGCCACGGTGAGCATTTCATGGCTGAGATCGACGCCGACGCCGTCATCGGCGCGGTCGGCGAACACCTCCAGCATGCGCCCGGTTCCCGTGCCGACATCGAGATGCAGGGTGAACGGACCCGAGCCCGCCGCCTGGCGCATGGCGTGCTCCACGTCCTCTTCGGGGAAGTGCAGCGCGCGGATGCGCTCCCAATTCTTCGCGGCCTGCTCGAAATAGCGCGCAGCCGCGTCGGCGCGGGCGCGCTTGACCTCGGCGAGGCGTTCGATGTCGCGCGCGGCCTCGGCGTCGTCCCGGGCCCCGCTCTCCTCGATCAGGGCGGCGAGCCGGCGCGCAAGCGGCGTTCGGGCGAGCCGGTAGAACACCCAGGCACCTTCGGGCAGGCGCTCGGCCAGGCCGGCGTCGGTGAGCATTTTCAGATGACGCGACACGCGCGGCTGGCTCTGCCCAAGGATCTGCATGATCTCGGACACGGTCAGCTCGCCCTTCCACAGAAGCGCGACGATTCGCAGGCGCGTCGGCTCCCCGAGCGCGCGCAGTTTTTTCAACAGGTCCTGCATGGATCCCCGTCTGCAACAATCACATAAAGATATCTTTATGCCATTATCCGCAAAATTTCAACGCTGTTTTGACTGCGTCGGCTTTCGCTCGCACGGAACGCACGCCTAAATAGGCCGTTGCCGCCCAACCCATTCGATGGATGGGCGGGCTCGGCGCGCCGGGAAGGTCAGCCTCCCTCAGCCGCGCCGCGCATGGGGGACGAGTGAAGGAGACCGTCATGGATGCTTCGATCCGCACCCGGATCAGGCTGATCGCGGCCGCTTTGTCGCTGGCCGGGCTTTCAGCCTGCGCGACGAGCCCGGAGGCGCGCGAGGCCAACGATCCGTTCGAGCCGGCCAACCGCGCCGTTTACGGCTTCAACCACGCCGTCGACGCGGCCGTGCTGGAGCCGGCCTCCGAAGCCTATGCGGCAATAACCCCGCAGCCCGCCCGCGAGGGCGTGCGCAACTTCATGACCAATCTGAACGAGCCGGTCGTGTTCGTGAACACGCTGCTTCAAGGCGACATCGAAGGCGCCGGCGTCACCGCGGCGCGTTTCGGCCTGAACACCGTGTTCGGGCTGGGCGGTCTGGTGGACGTGGCGTCTCGCGAGGGGCTGGAACGCCGCGACGAGGACTTCGGCCAGACGCTGGGCGCCTGGGGCGTCGAGCCCGGTCCGTATCTGATGCTGCCCGTCTTCGGCCCGTCGAACGTGCGCGACGGGATCGGGCGCTTCGCCGACCGTTATCCTCACCCGCTGAACTGGAACGCGGACTATTCCGACAGCCACTGGGCCTGGACGATCCGCGGCGTCAACGGCATCGACTTCCGCGCCCGCTCGGCCGGCGTCATGCAGCGTATCGACGAGACCGCGATCGATCCTTATGTGCAGATCCGCTCGGCCTATCAGCAGATGCGCCGCGACCGGATCGCCAACGGCGAGGATGTCGAGGATCTCCCCGAGTTCGACTAGCGGGGCTATCCACCTTCGTCGCCTTCAAGGACAATGAGTTTCCCATGACCGGCATGCTTCAAATCCTGTTCGCCCCGTTCGCCGCGCTTGCGCCGTTCGCCGCGCTCGCCCTGATCGCCGCCGCGCCAGCCGGCGCCGAGGCTCAGCGGGCAACCGGCGCTCAGGCCGCTGAGCGCTTCGTGTCGGAGCACGCCGCGGCGGTGATCGATACGCTTGAAGCCTATCACTCCGGCCAGCGCGATCTGGAGGCGGTCAAGCAGGACTTTCGCGCGCGGATCGACGCGCTCGCCGCGGTGGACCGGATCACCAATTTCGTGCTGGGGCGCTATCGCCGCACGGCCGATGAGCAGACGCTGGAGGAGTTCCGGTCGGTGTTCCGCGACTATGCGATCGGGGTCTACGAATCAGAACTGTCGAACTACGCCGGGCAGTCGCTCGAGGTCACCGGCTCGATCCAGCGCCGGCCCGGCGACTATGTGGTGCGCTCCAAGGTGACCGGCGGGAACAACGCCGAGCCTGTGCAGGTCGCCTGGCGGGTCCAGGAGCGCGACGGCGAACTGAAAGTGCTCGACGCCCAGATCCAGGGCATCTGGCTGGCCCAGACCCAGCGCGACCAGATCACCTCCATCATCGGCGACGCCGGCGGCGACGTCACCGCCGCCATTGAAGCCCTGCGCGCGCGCATGAGCGAGGGCGGGGAAGCGGATGCTGGAACGCCAGACGAGCACGCGCAGGACAACGCCGAGACCGACGGCGAAACGCCGTCAAACCTGTAAGGCGGCCAGGGCGACGACCTCGCGGCCGCCGCTTGGACCCCTACCGCGCGAACTTCTGGAACTTCACGCGTTTCGGCGCCAGAGCGTCGTCGCCGAAGCGGCGCTTCTTGTCTTCGAGATAGTCCGAGAAGGCGCCTTCGAACCACTCCACATGGCTGTCGCCCTCGAAGGCGAGGATGTGGGTCGCGATGCGGTCCAGGAAGAAGCGGTCGTGGCTGATCACCACCGCGCAGCCCGGAAAATCCTCCAGCGCGCTCTCCAGAGCCGACAGCGTCTCCACGTCGAGATCGTTGGTCGGCTCGTCAAGCAGCAGGAGATTGCCGCCCTCTTTGAGCATCTTGGCCAGGTGAACGCGGTTGCGTTCGCCCCCTGAGAGCACGCCGACCTTCTTCTGCTGATCGCCGCCCTTGAAGTTGAACGCGCCCACATAGGCCCGGCTTGCGACCTCCTGGCCGCCGAGATCGATCATGTCGTTGCCCCCTGAGATCTCCTCCCAGACGGTCTTCTTCTGATCGAGCGCGTCGCGCGACTGGTTCACGTAGCCCAGCTTGACCGTCTCGCCGAGCTTGACCGTGCCTGCGTCCGGGGCCTCTTCGCCGATGATCATCTTGAACAGCGTGGTCTTGCCCGCGCCGTTCGGACCGATCACCCCGACCACGCCGCCCGGCGGCAGGTCGAAGGTCAGCTCCTTGATCAGAAGCTTGTCCTCGAAGCCCTTCGAGACGCCGTCGAACTCCACCACGTTGCCGCCCAGGCGCGGGCCCGGCGGAATGCGGATGACGGCGGTGGAGATCTTCTCGGTCTCCGCACGGTCGCGCATCTCCTCATAGGACTTGATGCGCGCCTTGGACTTGGCCTGGCGGGCCTTGGGTGAGGAGCGGATCCATTCCAGCTCGCGGGCCAGGGCGCGCTGCTTGGCGCTCTCCTCGCGCGTCTCCTGTTCGAGACGCTTTTGCTTCTGCTCCAGCCAGTCGGAATACCCGCCTTTGTAGGGCACGCCCTGGCCGCGATCGAGCTCGAGCGTCCAGTCGGTGATGGCGTCCAGGAAGTAGCGGTCGTGGGTCACGATGAGCACCGCGCCCGGATAGGTCTCCAGATGGTGCTGCAGCCAGGCCACGCTCTCCGCGTCCAGGTGGTTGGTCGGCTCGTCGAGCAGAAGGATGTGCGGCTTGGCCAGGAGCAGGCGGCAGATCGCCACGCGGCGGCGCTCGCCGCCTGAGAGGTTGGCCACGTCCGCCTCGCCCGGCGGGCAGCGCAGCGCCTCCATGGCCATCTCGATCTTGGAATCGATGTCCCAGGCGTCGCGCTGATCGACCTGCTCCTGCAGGTCGGTCATCTTCTCCATCAGCTCATCGGAGTAGTCCTCGGCGAGCTGCATGGCGAGCGCGTTGTAGGCGTCGTAGATCTGCTTGTCCTCGGAGCCCTCGATGACGTTCTCCCAGACCGTCTTTTCAGGGTCGAGGTGCGGCTCCTGGGGCAGATAGCCCACCCGCACGCCTTTCTCCGCCCAGGCCTCCCCGGTGAAGTCGGTGTCCTGGCCGGCCATGATGCGCAGAAGGCTGGACTTGCCCGCGCCGTTCACGCCCACCACGCCGATCTTGGCGTCGGGCAGGAAGTGCAGCGAGAGACCTGAGAAGACCTTTTTCCCGCCGGGATAGGTCTTGCCCAGATTATCCATGTGGAAAACGTACTGGTAGGACGACATGCGCGGTCGCGCTCCTGAACGGTGAGGGGGAACTGCAGTCCTCATAGCGGAGCCCCGCCCCCGCTGGCAATCAAGCGCGGCGGCTGACGCGCCTACGCCGCCGCCCCGGCGCTCGCGGCCCCCTTGCGATACCGTCCGCGCACTTTCTGCAGCGCGGCATCGAGGCGTCATGGCGGATGGGGTCAAGCGCGTACCCGATCGCCCTCCGGGCGCGCGGCTCGACGGCTGGATGCGCGCACGGCGGTGAACGTCACCGGCGACCTCGTCGCCGTGCGCATCCTCATCCGCGACAGCGCCGAACTCAGCGCTGAAGAGGCCCGCGCAAGCTGACCCCTTTCCCCAGCGGGCGCGCCGCCCTAGCCTCGTTTCCATGGCTGAGGTCTCCGTGGACGTGGTTCTGGACGTGGTGTGCCCGTGGTGCTGGCTCGGCCAGCGCTATTGGAACCAGGCGCGCGCGCTCGCGCCCGAGATCGAGACCGAGACCCTGCCGCGCCCGTTCCAGCTCGACGCGGGCGTGCCGCGCGGCGGCGTGGCCTATCGCGAGTACATGGCCAAGAAGGTCGGCGACGACGCCAGCGGGCGCTGGCGCATGATGCGCGAGCATCTCCAGGCCGCCGGGCCGGAGGCCGGCGTGATGTTCAATTTCGACGAAATCCCGATCCGCCCGAACACGCTCGACGCCCACCGTGTGATCCGCTGGGCGCGCGGACAGGGGCTCGGCGAGGCTGCGGCGGAGGGCCTGTTCAAGGCCTTCTTCGAGGAGCGCCGCGATATCGGCGACCGGGCCGTGCTGGCCGACATCGCCCATGGGGCAGGCCTGCACCGCGACGTGGTCTCCGACCTGCTCGCCACCGACCGCGACGCGGGCGAGGTGGAGCGCGAGGAGGCCTTCTACCGCTCGCTCGGCGTGGCCGGCGTGCCCACCTTCATCTTCAACGGCCGTTTCGCGGTGTCCGGCGCGGAGGAGCCTACAGTCCTCGCCGACGCGCTGCGCAAGGCGGCGAACGCCCCGCCGGAGGCCTGACGCCCCGGCGCCATAACAAAGGAACGCCCAATGGACCCCGTCACTCTGCGCGCCGACAGCCCGGCGATCGAGGCCGCCGCGCTCTATATCGGCCTGAACCTCGTCATCCTTCTGGTGCTTGCGGTGCGCATCTCGCTGAAGCGCCGGACGTCCCAGATCTCGCTCGGCGACGGCGGCGACAGCGCGCTGATGCGCCTGATCCGCGTGCACGGCAATGCGACCGAGTGGGTCCCCGCCGCGCTGATCGGTTTGCTTGTGATGGCGATGCTGAACGCGCCGCTGATCGCGATCCACGTGATCGGCGCCGCGCTCACGCTTGCGCGCGTGCTGCACGCCTGGGGCCTGGGCGCCGGAGAAGGCCCGACGATCGGGCGCGTGGCCGGCTCGGCGCTGACCATGCTGGTCTATATCGCGCTGGCCGCCGGGCTGATCGGGCACGCCCTCGTCTGAGCGTCGGTCTGCAAGCAAGTGTAACCAGGCGCGGATCCGCGTTGCCCCGCCGGGGCGCTCGGGTCTAAGACCCTCAGCCATGACCAAACCTGAACTCGAACCGCAGGCGGGTCCCGATCCGGACGCGCTCGCCGACATCGCCGAGACCCTCGTCAAGGCCGCGCTCGCCGCCGGCGCCGACCAGGCCGAAGCCGCCCTGTCGGAAAGCCGCGCGCTCGAGGCCGGCGTGCGCGAGGGCGCGCTGGAGGACGTGGAGCGCTCGGAGTCCCGCGACGCGGGCCTGCGCGTGCTCGTGGGCAAGCGCCAGGCCGGCGTCGCCTTCTCCGACCTCTCAGCGGATGGGCGCAAGCTCGCCGTGGACCGCGCGATCGCCATGGCGAAGGCCGCGCCGGAAGACCCCTATTGCGGCCTCGTCGAGCCCGATCAGCTCGCGCTGAAACGGCCTGACATTCCCCTCTACGATCCTCCGAGCTTCGACCCGGCGCGCCTTGAACAGACCGCGCTGGCGCTCGAGGCCGCCGCGATGGGCGTGCCGGGCGTGGCCATGGTCGCCGGCGCGGGCGCCAGCGAGACCGCAGCTGCGGGCGCGGTGTTCATGTCGAACGGCTTCGCCTCGTCGCGCCGATCCAGCCTGCGCGGGCTCGGCGTAGCGCCGATCGCCAAGCGTGACGGGGTGATGGAGCGCGATCATGAAAGCGACGCCGCGCGCCGCCAGAGCGATCTGAAGTCCGCCGACGAGATCGGACGCATCGCGGGCGAACGCGCCGTCGCGCGGCTCGGTGCGAAGAAGGTCAAGACCGGCAAGGCGGCCGTGGTGTTCGACCGGCGCGAAGCCTCCACCTTCCTCTCAGCGCTGCTCTCGGCGATCTCTGGCCCGGCGGTGGCGCGCGGCGCCTCCTTCCTGCGCGACAAGATGGGCGAGCGCATCTTCGCCGAAGGCGTCAACGTCATCGAAGACCCGCTTCGCCCCTGGAGCCATGGCGCCCGCGCCAGCGACGGCGAAGGCGTCGCGGTCAAGCCGCGCGCCCTGATCGAGGACGGCGTGCTGACCACCTGGCTGTTGAACGCGGCTTCCGCGCGCCAGCTCGAGCTGCCGCTCACCGGCCACGCCTCGCGCCGGCTCGGCGCGCCGCCGGGCGTGTCCGCCTCGAACGTGCATCTGGAGCCCGGCGAGGCGAGCCGCGACGAGCTGATCCGCGAAGCCGGCTCCGGCGTTCTGGTGATGGAGATGTTCGGACCGAGCCTGAACGCCAACACCGGCGACTGGTCGGTCGGCGTTGCGGGCTTCGCGATCGAGAACGGCGAGATCGCCTACCCGGTGAGCGAAATTACCGTGGCGGGCAATCTGCTCGACATCTTCCAGCGTCTCACCCCCGGCGCGGACCTTGAGTTCCGCTCCGGCATCAATTCTCCCAGCGTGCTCGTCGATGCCCTCTCCATCGGCGGGGCTTGAGGCGGATCGCGCGCTGGTGGGCGAGGCCGCGCGCGAGGCCGGACGGCTCGCCATGCGCTTCATGCGGCGCGGGCTGCGGGTCTGGGACAAGGCCCCCGGCGATCCGGTCAGCGAGGCGGACCTGGCCGCCGACACGCTGCTGAAGGAGGTGCTGGGCAAGGCGCGTCCCGACTATGGCTGGCTGTCGGAGGAGACCGCGGACGACCGGGCGCGTCTCGAGGCGCGGCGCACCTTCGTGGTGGACCCGATTGACGGCACGCGCGCCTTCGTGAAGGGCCGCGCGGAGTTCGTGGTGTCGGTCGCGGTGGTGGAGGCCGGCCGCCCGGTCGCCGCGGCGATCTACAACCCCTCCAACGGCGCGCTTTACGACGCCGCCGAGGGCCACGGCGCGGCGTTGAACGGCGAGCCGATCCAGGTCACCGCCGCAGACGCCATCAGCGGCGCGCGCATCCTGGGCGATCCGGGCCGGCTCACCGCGTTGCGCGATATCGGCGCCCAGGCCTTCACCGTGAACTCCGCCGCGCTGCGCCTGGCGCTTCTGGCCGAGGGCGCGTTCGACGCGGTCGTGGCGGTGCGCGGCAAGTGGGACTGGGACCTCGCCGCCGGCCATCTCATCCTTGAAGAGGCCGGCGGGCGCATGACCGGCTCGGGCGGACAGGCCCTGAGCTACGCCGGCGAACAGACGCGCCAGCCGCCGCCGCTCGCGGCTGGTCCGGCGCTGCACGCATTGCTATTAGACCACCTCAACCAGTCGGAGGCGTGAGGCCATGGCCGAGGACAAGCAGCTTCTCCATCTCGTGATCGGCGGCGAGCTGAAGGAGGTGGGCCCGAACGCCCACGAGTTCCGCGATCTGTCGCAGGTCGAGTTCGTCGGCGCATTCCCGGACTATCAGTCCGCGCGTGAGGCCTGGAAGTCCGCCGCCCAGCGCACGGTCGACAACGCTCACATGCGCTTTTTCATCATCCACGCCCACCGCCTGCTCGACCCCGCCCAGGGCGGCCCGCAGGGCTGACGGGAGCCAAGGCCCTTGGCGGCCGATCCCGCACCCCCAGGCCCGGCCGTCCCGTCCGCCGAGCGCGCGCGCGGCGCGGCGCGCCGGCTCCTGCGCGACTGGGTGGCGCCGCGCTGGCGACTGCTCGGGCTCGGAGTGGTCTTGTCGCTGGTCACGGCCGCAGCCGGGTCCAGCTACGCCGGGGCGCTTCATGTGTCCGGCGAACTTGTGAAGGCGCGCGACGCGTCGGTGATCTGGCTCGCGCCGCTTCTTTTCATCGCGCTCGGCGTGTTGCGCAGCCTCTCCCTGTTCGGCCAGACCGTGATGACGAACCGGCTGGCGCTGGCGATCATGCGCGACCTGCAGTCGGCGATGTACGCCAAGTTGATGGCCTCCGACTTCGCCCGGCTTCAGGGTGAGGCGACGGGCTCGCTCATCTCGCGCTTCACCAATGACATCACCATGCTGCGCATGAGCCTGGTGCGTGCGGCGAACAACCTGACCCGGGACGTGTTCATGATCGTCTTCGGCATCGCCTGGATGATCTGGATCGACTGGGCGCTGGCGCTGTTCGTGCTGATCCTTCTGCCGCTCGCCGGCCAGCCGGTGCTGCGCATCGGCAAGGCGATCCGAAAGCGCGCCGACGCGGTCCAGACCCAGGCCGGCGACGTGACGAGCTTCTTGGACGAAAGCCTGTCGGGCGCGCGTGCGGTGAAGACCTTCGGGCGCGAGGACTACGCGGAAAGCCGCGCGCGCACCCGTTTCGAGGAGCGCTTCGCCCTGCTCATGTCCATGACGCGCCAACGCGCCAAGATCGAGCCCATCATGGAGGTCGCCGGCATGGCTGCGCTCGCCGGCGTGTTCGCGCTTCTGGGCTGGCGGGCCCTGCGCGGGGAGTCCGGGATCGAGGATCTTCTCGGCATCGTCGGCGCGGTTCTGGTCGTCAGCCCCGCCGCGCGCGCGCTCGGCTCTCTCTCAGGGGTCGTCCAGGAGGGCCTGGCCGTGCTCACCCGCGTCTTCGCCCTGCTCGACGAGACGCCTGAAGTCACCGAGCGCTGCGATGCAGCGCCGCTGGCCGTCGAGACCGGAGCGATCCGGTTCGAGGGCGTGGAGTTCGGCTACGCCGCCGAGGCGAGCGCGGTCACCGACATCGATCTTGAGGCCGAGCCGGGCGAGACGGTGGCGCTGGTCGGGCCGTCGGGCTCGGGCAAGACCACGCTGATCAACCTGATCGCGCGCCTCTACGACCCGCGCAAGGGCCGCATCGAGATCGACGGTCAGGACATCGCAGGCGTCACCCTCGCCTCGCTTCGCGGTTCGATGGCGCTGGTCAGCCAGGACGTCGTCCTGTTCGACGACACCGTGCGCGCCAACATCGCGTTCGGGCGGCTCGACGCTGAGGACGCCGACATCGAAGCCGCCGCGCAGGCCGCTGACGCGCACGACTTCATCACTGCGCTGCCGGAGGGCTACGACACCCGCGTGGGTCCGAAGGGCGCGAGCCTCTCCGGCGGACAGCGCCAGCGCATCGCGATCGCACGCGCCGTCCTAAAGGACGCGCCGATCCTGCTGCTCGACGAGGCCACGAGCGCGCTCGACGCAGGCTCGGAAGCGCGCGTCCAGACCGCGCTCGACCGGCTTCGCGACGGGCGCACGACGATCGTGGTCGCCCACCGGCTCGCCACAGTGCGCGCCGCAGACTGCATCTACGTCATGAAGGACGGGCGCATCGTGGAAAGCGGCGCCCATGACGCGCTCATGGCCAAGGGCGGGCTTTACGCCGATCTGTGCCGGCTGCAGCTGCAGGACTGAGGCGCTCAGCCGGCGTCGCGCAGCGCCGCGTCAGGCGGCGAGCCGCGTCGCTCGCTCCCCTCCACCGCAAGCGCCAGATGGGCGAGCGCGGCGACATGGGTGAGAAGCGTGCGTCCACCCTGCGACAGGCGGCGCGGTTCACGATCGGCGACAAAGATCACGCCCACCGCGGAGCCGTCCGAGGTCAGGATCGGCGCGCCGGCGAAAAAGCGCAGATAGGGCTGGCGGCGCACCATGGGATGACTGGAGAAACGCGGATCGCTCGCCGCGTCGGTGACCACGAGCAGGGCCCGGCGCGCGACCACCTCGGCGCAGAACCCGTCAAGCGGCACGCGCGGACCGTCGGGACGCGGAGGCGAGGGACGATCGTCGACCAGGGCGAGCTCGCAGCCGTCGACGTCCAGCGCGCTCGCGGCGAGCTTGACCAGGGCTTCCAGGCTGGGGCGCCGGTCCAGCTGCAGAAGCCGCAGGCGGGGCGCGTGGGGTGCGGTCTCGGCGGTGTCCATCGCGGCCTTCTTCCTTGCGGTTCGCAAGCAGACAGTCTCAGGACCGGGTGGTTTAGCTTTGCTTAACTCCACCAAAAGATGTGCAGCGCCGCACTATTCGCGCCTGAGCACCTTTTCGGTCAGGGCCGAGCCCCACCAGCTCGCCATGAAGCCGTCATGGCAGGCCTGGCGGTCATACTCGGTTCGCACCCAGGTCAGAAAGTCGATGGGCTCTTGTGCGTTGCGCGCACGATAAAGCGCGAAGAAGTGGTCGAGCATGCCGGTCTTGCCCTGCTTCACATGACCGTATTTCAGCGACAACTGCTCGATCGCCTCCTCGAACGGGGCGCCTTCGTGCAGCAGCTTGTACAACACCGCGACGATGCCGGCCCGGTCCGCGCCGGACTTGCAGTGCATCACGGCCGGGTACTCAATCGCCTCGAAGGTCTCGATCAGCTGCTCGATGCGCTCCACGTAAGGCGCCTCGCGCGAGCCCCAGGGCAGATCGATCACCGTCAGGCTAAGTTGGCGCCCGACATGGTGCTCCAGATCGTAATAGTGCAGGCCCGGCTGGGTTCCGCGCAGGTTCAACACGGTTTTGAAGCCCTGATCCTTAAGAGCCGCGAGGCGTTTGGGGTCGGGCTGGTTCGAGCGCCACATGCCCGGGCCCACCTCGCGCATGTTGTGGAAGGCCAGGCGCAGAACGCCGTGATCGCTCCACATCAGTCCGCGCATGGCGCGCTTGTAGTCGGCCGGATCGGAAAGGTCGTAACTCATGGGCGAAGGCTCTTATGGGCCGCGCCGCGCCGGCGCAAGGCCGGCGAGCCGCGCTATCGCCTTGACGCCGCGCGGGGATGCGGCGAGCAAGACGGTCATGGCTTCAAGCGTTCTCGCCTCAGCGCCGGTGCGCGCGATCCTGTCCAGCACGATCGCGGGCTATATCCGGCTCGTCCAAGCCACCACGCGCTGGCGCGTGGAAGGCGCGGCGCATCTGGATGCGGCGATCGCGGAGGGCAAGGTGATCGTGGTGTTCTGGCATAACCGGATCATGATGGCGCCGCTGACCTGGCCCGATGACGCGCCAACGCCGCGCACGCTCGTCTCAAGGTCCGCCGATGGCGATGTGATCGCCGCCGCGGCGGCGAAGCTCGACATCGGCGCGGTGCGTGGTTCGTCGGCCAACCTTAAGAAAAAAGCCAAGGGCAAAGGCGCGCTCGCCGCCTTCCGCGAGATGGCGCGCCATGTAAACGCCGGCGGCTGCATGGCGCTCACGCCGGACGGTCCGCGCGGTCCGCGCATGCGCCTGCAGGAAGGCGTCATTCGCCTGGCCCAGCTGACCGGCGCGCCGGTGCTGCCCATGGCCTGGTCCACCACGCGCCGCAAGACCTTCCAGAGCTGGGACCGCTTCATCCTGCCCGCGCCGTTCAGCGAGGGCGTGGTCGTGTGGGGCGAACCGCTCCATGCGCCGCGCGACGCCGATGAGGCCGGGCTCGACTCCTTCCGCCGGAGCGCCGAGGCCGCGTTGATCGCCGTCGCCGACCGGGCCGACGCCGCGACCGGCCACGCGCCCATTGTGCAAGGCGACGCCCGGTGAGCGAGGCTGGGCTTCCCGCCGCGCTGTCGCTCTATCGCGCGGCGACGCGCCTGGCGCGCCCCCTCGCCCCGCTGCTCCTTCGCGCGCGCGCCAGGCGCGGCAAGGAGGACGCGTCGCGCCTGAACGAACGTCTCGGCGCGCCGCAGGCCCAGCGCCCTGAGGGCCTGTTGGTCTGGCTCCATGCCGCGAGCGTGGGCGAAAGCCAGGTCACGCTCGCCCTGGGACAGGCGCTGTTGAAGCGCCGCGGCGATCTCACGCTCCTGTTCACCTCCGGCACCACCACATCGGCTGACATGATCGCGCGGCGAAAACCCGACGGTGCGATCCATCAGTATCCCCCGGTCGACAGCCCCAGCGCGGCGGCGGCCTTCGCCGCGCACTGGTCGCCCGATCTCGCGGTCTTCGCCGAAAGCGAGCTGTGGCCGAACCTGATCCTTGAGACCGCGCGCACCGGCGCGCCCATGGCGCTCGTCAATGCACGGATGAACGCGCGCTCGCTACGCTTCTGGCGCGGACGGCGCGCGAGCGCGGCCTGGCTGTTGAACGCCTTTGACTGGATCGGGGCGGCCGACTTGCGCACGGCCGAAGGCCTGTCGGACTTGCGCGGCGCGCCGGTGGCGATGATGGGCAATCTGAAGCTCGACGCCGGGGCGGCCGCGCCGGACGCGGCTCTGGTGGAGACCTTCCGTACGGGCGTGACGGACCGGCCCGCCGTGGTTGCGGCGAGCACCCATGCAGGCGAAGAGGCGGTTCTGATCGAGGCGCTGACGCGTCTGCGCGACGGTCGGCCGAACGCGCTGATGCTGCTCGCGCCGCGCCATCCCGACCGCGCGGGCGAGGTGCGCGGGCTGATTGAGGCGGCCGGGCTGAGCTCAGCCTCGCGCGCGGCCGGTCAAGCGCCCTCGCCCAACGACGCGATCTGGCTGATCGACACGCTCGGAGAGTTGTCGGCCGCGTACGCCGCCGCCCCGGCCGCTTTCATCGCCGGCAGTCTGAAGCCCGGAATCGGCGGGCATAACCCGATCGAGGCCACGCGCGCCGGCGCGGCGGTGATCACCGGCCCCCATGTGGAGAGTTTCGCCGACGTCTACGCGGCCTATCGCGAGGCGGCAGCCGTGACGATCGCCGCTGACGCTGACGAAATCGCCGCTGCGGTCTCTTCGGCGTGGAACGGACGCGGCCCTGACGCCGCGGCCGGTGCGGCCGCGCTGGCGACCCTCACCGGCGAGGGTGTGGAGGCCGTGGCCGAGCGGCTGCTCGCCCTGACCGCGTCCCAGCCCGAACCCCCGTCCCACCCCGATCCGGAGGAGGCGATCTGATGCAACCGCCAGCCTTCTGGTCGAGCGAGGAGGCGCGCGGGTCCGGCGCGCTGACCCGCGCCCTGCTCTCCCCGATCGGCGCGGTCTATGCGGCGATGACGGCGCGGCGCATCGCTGCAACCGCGCCTGAGCGCGTCGCCGCGCCGGTGATCTGCGTCGGCAATCTGACCCTCGGCGGAACCGGCAAGACGCCGGTCGCGATCGCGATCCTGAACCGCCTGACCGCGCTTGGACACTCGCCCGCGGCGTTGACGCGCGGCTATGGCGGGCGCGAGCGCGGCCCGGCCGCCGTCACGGCCGATCATGACGCGCGCGCCGTGGGCGACGAGACCCTGCTGCTGGCGCGATCGGCGCCGGTGATCGTCGCGCGCGACCGCCCGGCCGGCGCGCGCCTGGCGCTGGAGCATGGCGCGGACGCGGTCGTGATGGATGACGGTCATCAGAACCCGAGCCTTTACAAGGACCTCTCCCTTGTCGTCGTCGACGCCGAAGCCGGCTGGGGTGCGAACCGGGTGTTTCCCGCCGGGCCCTTGCGTGAGCCGGTGGCGGCCGGGCTCGACCGCGCCGACGCCGTGATCGCCATGACCGCAGGGCCGGACGCTTTCGTGGACTACGCCAGGCTCGGACTGGACGGGCTTGAGATCCCGGTGCTGCGCGCCTGGCTGGAGCCGGGCGGGGCCCCGCCTGACGGCCCGCTCCTCGCGTTCGCCGGGATCGGCCGGCCGCAGAAATTCTTCGACGCACTCGCCGCCGCGGGCGGGGAGATCGCCGAGACGGCGAGTTTTCCCGATCACCACGCCTACACAAGCGCGCAGGCCGAACGCCTGCTCGACCTGGCTGAGGCCTGGTCGGCCACGCCCGTGACCACCGAAAAGGACTGGGTGCGCCTGCCCGATGCCGCACGCCCGCGCGTCACGCCCTGGCCGGTTCGCGCGGTCTTCGCCGATCCTGAGCGCCTCGACGCGATCATCGAGGCGCCGTTCGAAGCGCGCGACGCAATGGACGCGGCGCGCCGGCGCGGCTAAGCCGGTCTCGATGGCCGGAGGACTGCAACAGATCGGATGGCGCGGCGAGGCCGCCGCCTGGGACGTCTATCAAGGCGCCTTCCGGGCGATGGGCCTGACCCGCGCCAGCGACGCCGGCGCAGCGCTCATCAAGGCGATCGGACCACGCCTGTCGGTCGACAAGGTCGCGCGCGTGAACATGCGCATCGCGTTTCCAGAGGCCCATGACCGCGAGATCGCCCGCCTTGTCGAGGCGATGTGGGACAATATCGGCCGCCTCGCCGGGGAGTTCCCGAACACGCACCGCTTCGACGTGAGCGGGAACAGCGCGGATGTGCGCGTGGAGGGCGGCGAGATCCTCGCCGAGTTCGCCCGAACCGGGCAGCCCGTGGTTTTGTTCTCAGGTCACTTCGCCAACTGGGAACTGATCGGCGCGGTCATAGCGCGCTATCTGCCGGCCTGCCGGATCAGCTATCGCCACGCCAACAATCCGATCATCGACCAGCGCATCATCGACCAGCGCCGCGCCTATGGGTTGCGCATTCTCGCCGCCAAGGGCGGCGCCGGGGCGAAGGCGATGCTGAAATCGCTCAACGACGGCCAATCGGTCGCCCTGATGAACGATCAGAAGATGAATGACGGGATCGCCGCGCCGTTCTTCGGACGCGACGCGATGACCGCGTCGGGCCCGGCCCGCCTCGCCCTGCGCGCCGGGGCGCCCCTGGTGCCGATGTCGGTCGTGCGGTCGGGCGGGCCGCGCTTCGTTGTGCGCGTGCACGACCCGCTGCCGGAGCCGAGCGCGCAGGATCGCAGCGCTGCGGTGCTGGAGACCGTCACGCGCATCAACGGATTCATAGAGGATCGTATCCGCGAGGCTCCGGCCCAGTGGTTCTGGGTCCATCGCCGCTTCGACAAGGCGCTCTACAAGAGGGCCTATTCCGACGGGTCGCTGCCTGAGGAGGACGCGCCGACCTCTGAGAAGGCGAGCACGTCCGGGTCCACCGCGACCGCGAGCGACGGGTCGATCTGACGCCCGCGCCACTTGATGCGCCAGTCCAGATGCGCGCCGGTGGATCGTCCGCCGGAACCGACCGCGCCGATCACCTCGCCCTTCTCCACCACATCGCCTTCGCTCACCGAGACCTCGCCCAGATGCAGAAAGGCGCTGGTCAGGCCCTGACCGTGATCGATGAAGACCAGGCCGCCTTCCCAGTACATGTCCGGTTCGGCGAGCGTGACGACGCCGCCGGCCGGGGCGGTGATCGGGGCGCCGTCGGGCGCGGCGAGATCAATGCCGTAGTGGGGCCGGCGCGGCTCGCCGTTGTAGTAGCGCTGCGAGCCGTAGACGCCCGTCACGCGCCCGCCTTCGAGCGGCATTGTGAACCCGCCGGCGAAGCCCTGCCCGCTCCAGCGAGAGGTATAGGCCTCGGCTTTCTGCACCGCCTCGCGGCGGCGGCGCTCCATCGTCTCTTCCGGCGGGGTGACGTATTGCTGCGGCACGCCCTCGATTCGCTGGATCTCGTATTCGCGCTGGGCGACCTCGACGGTGCGCGCGCGGGTCTCACCGGAGGGCGTGTCGACCTGGATCGACACCTCTGCCGGCGCATCACGGTCATAACCGATCACGACAAGGCCCGTCGCGTCCGCGACCGTCTCCGCATCGCCCAGCCTCACCGTCGCGCCCGGCTCGGTCCGGCAGATCAGCATCGCGCCCTGGCGATGCTCTCCCACACAGTCCAGCGGCGCATCGGCCGATAGCGCCGCAGCCGCCAACGACAGAGCCGCGAGCGCGCTCATGAGCGCCTCACACGGCGCGCGCCGGGCCCGTCATGGACCTCCAGCCAGCGCTCGGTCGCGGTGGGGCCGTCCTTGAAAGCCTCCTGCAGCTCCGCGCTCCAGTAGCGAAGACGCGAGAGCGGGATCTTCTCCTCGGTCACAGCGCAGCGCACATAGGCACCCGGCCTGAGAATCAGGAAGTCGGCGTCGCCGTATTCCAGCTTCGCCTCGCCAGTGAACTCCCGGTCGAATTCGTTCATGTAAAGGCCTCCTATTCAGACCGATACCATGGCCGCGCGCGCAAGAGAACGCGCATCCATCCGGCGCGGCTGCACGAGCGCCGTAGTCGCTTGCCGCGCGCGGTCTATGTGTGCGTTCATTGAGCGTGGCCGAGTTGAAGGGAGACCCCGGTGACGGACATGCCGATCGAATGGATGCTCGCCGGTCTCGCCGCGCTGATAGGCGCGGTGATGGGACTGATGAGCTTTGTGGTCCCGCGCTGGGGCGCCAGCGTCGTGCGCCTAGCGCCCGATCCCCGCTGGAAGGGCGGCTTCGCCGAGTTCCGCGCCTCCTACGGCGGAGCGCTCCTGCTGGCTCACGGCGCGGTGCTCCTGACCCTCGCGATGAGTTTCCAGGCCGGCGAAGGCGCGGTCATGGGCGCCAGCTTCGCGGTGGGGCTCTACTGGTTCGGCATGGCTGCGGGGCGAATGATCTCGATGATCGCCGACCGCGCCCAGGACACGATGACGAAGTACAACGCCGCCGGCGTCGTCTTCGAACTCGCCATGGCCGGTGCGCTCGCCGCGCCGTTCCTCAGCCATCTGGGCGGTTGACGCCGGCTCGCGCCACGCGCCTGTTTCGCCGAGAAAGCCAGCGAGATTGAAGATGAACGGTCTTGAGGTGGACTTCCTGCCGGTCTGGCTCGTGCTCGGCTTCGTCGTCGCCATGCTGATCGGCGACGTGATCTTCGCCCCGTAGGACACGCCGTTCGACGACGAGCCTTAAGGCCTCACGCCTCCTGCGCGATGGCCCAGGCGTAGTCGGCCATGGGCGCGACCAGCGCGCCGAGCTCCTTGGCGCGCTCGTTCGAGGCGTTGCCCTGAAGCGAGCGCGCATAGACGCCCTGGGCGATGCCGGCGAGCCGGAAGATGTTGTAGGCGAAGTAGAACTCCAGCTTGTCGAGGCTTTCCCGGCCCGTGCGCTTGCAATAGGCCGCAACGTACTCGTCCTCGGTCGGGATGCCGAGGGTTTTCAGATCAACCCCCAGAAAGCCTGAGCGGATATCCTTCGGCGTGCGCCACTGCATGAGCTGATAGGTAAAATCCGCCAGCGGGTCGCCGAGCGTTGACAGCTCCCAGTCGAGCACGGCGATGACGCGCGGCTCGCTTGGATGGAAGATCATGTTGTCCAGGCGGTAATCCCCGTGGACGACGCTGGTGCGCGACTGTTCCGGCACGTGCTCGGGCAGCCACTCGATCAGCGTGTCCATCGCCGGGATCGGGTCGGTCTCGGCGGCCTTGTACTGCTTGGTCCAGCGCCCGATCTGGCGCGCGAAATAATTCCCCGGCTTTCCGTAATCACCAAGGCCCGCGGCCTCATAGTCGATCGAATGCAGCTGGGCGAGCGTGGCGTTCGAGGCGTCGTAGATCGCCGCGCGCTCGGCCGGCTCCATCCCCGGCAGGTACGGGTCCCAGAAGATGCGCCCTTCGACGAAGTCCATCACATAAAAGGCCGTGCCGATGACGCTCTCGTCCTCGCACAACCCGTGCATCTTCGGGACCGGAAAGCCCTGTTTCCCGAGCGCGGCCATGACCGTGTGCTCGCGGTCGACCGCATGGGCGGAGGGCAGAAGCTTGCCCGGCGGCTTGCGGCGCAGCACGTAGGTCCGCCCAGGCGTGATGAGCTTGTAGGTCGGGTTCGACTGCCCGCCGCGGAACTGCTCCACCGTCATCGGGCCTTCGAACCCGTCCACATGCTCGGCCATCCAGCGCTCAAGCGCGCCCTGGTCGAACTGAAGCGCGTCGGCGACCGGCTTGGTGCCGGAAAATTGGGCGTCGAGATCGGACATGAAGGCTCCGCTTGGAGGACTGATCGGGGCTTTGGTTTGATCGAGCGCGAGTTCACCTCAGCCGCGCCGCCCTCTCAAGGCTTTAACGCGGTTGTGGTGTGGCGGGGCGGCAAGGGCGGCTCCCGCTGGAACCTGTCATCCCGGCCGGAACGCAGTAGAGAGCCGGGACCTCCTGGAGGCGCTTGGGGGCCTCTTTACGTGTTCCCGGCGGATCCCGGGTCGCTGACGCGCCCGGGATGACAGGGAGCGTTATCGCAACGAGGTCCCGGATCGGCGCTGACGCGCCGTCCGGGAATTCAGGGACGGTGCGAGATCGGGCGCGCGCTCAGTCGTTACGCACCACCGCGCCGCCCTTCATCACGAAGTCCATGTCGGTCAGCTCGGAGATGTCCGCGAGCGGGTCGCCGTCGACCGCCACGATGTCGGCGTACTTGCCAGCCTCGATCGTGCCGATCTCGTCTTCCATGCGGACATGGCGCGCGGCGGTGATCGTGGCCGAGCGGATGGCTTCGAGCGGGGTCATGCCGGCTTCGACATAGAGCTCGAACTCGCGCGCGTTGTCGCCGTGGGCGGAGACGCCGGAGTCCGTGCCGAAGGCGATGGTGACGCCGCCCTCGTGGGCGCGCCGGACCATGTCCAGCATCTGGGGTCCGACCATGCGCGACTTCGCCGCCTGGAACGGCGTCATCCAGCCCGCGTCGGCCTGGTTGGCGACCCATTCGCCGGCCATGGCGGTCGGCACCAGCACCGCGTCGTTGTCGCGGAACAGGCTGATGGACTCGCGGTCAAGATAGGTGCCGTGCTCGATGGAGTCCCCGCCTGCGCGCAGGAAGGCGTCGATGCCGGACTTGCCGTGGGCGTGCGCGGTGACGCGCCGGCCCATCATGTGCGCGGCCTCCACGATGGCTTCGAGCTCTTCCTCGAAGAATTGCTGCTCCACGCCCGCGCCGGTGGAGGACAGCACCCCGCCGGTGGCGGTGATCTTGATGACATCGGCGCCCTCCTGAACCAGCTGGCGCACCGAGCGCGTGCAGTCGGCCGCGCCGTTGCAGGCGTAGGGGCTGCCCATCGCGCGCAGGATTTCGATGTTGTAGCCGTTGATGTCAGCGTGCCCGCCCGTTGGGGTGACCGCCCCGCCCGCGATGCGCAGGCGCGGCCCGATTACGTCCCCGCTCTCGATCCCGTCACGCAGCGCGCGTACCGCTTCCATGTCCGCGCCGACGTCCTGCACGGCGGTGAAGCCCGCCTCCAGGGTCAGGCGCGCATACTGCGCGCCGTCAAGCGCCAGGTCCGCGCTGGAATGGGTGAACGGCATCCAGCGACGGCCGGGGCCGGTCTGGGAGGTGATGTGCACGTGGCTGTCGATGAAGCCGGGCATGACCCAGTGCTCGGACAGATCGATCAGCGCGGCGCCCTCCGGCTCGACATAGCCGTCCTCGATCGCCTCGATCCGCTCGCCGCGCACCAGGATCGAGACGTCCTGGCGCGGATCGTCCTCTCCGGGCGCGGCGATCAGCGTGCCGGCGTGGATGACGGTCAGCGGCGCGTCTTCGGAGGCGGCGTCGCCGTCCTGGGCGATGGCGCCTGCAGCGAGTGAGAACGCGGCGAGAGCACCGAGCGTTGAGCGGATCATGGATGTCCCTCCCCGGACAAGTGTCTTTATTGTCGCGCCATTTCTCCCCGACCGGCGCGGTCTGTCAAACGCGGTTCACCGCTTCAGCGCGCGCCAGGCGATGTCGCGACGGTGGAAACCTTCGGGCCAGTCGATCCGGTCCACCGCCGCATAGGCGCGCGACACCGCCTGTTCCAGCGTGTCGCCGACGCCGGTCACGCTCAACACGCGCCCGCCCGCGGCCACCACGTCGCCGGCCGCGTTCACATCCGTGCCGGCATGGAAGATCGTCACGCCCTCGACCTCGCCCGCCTCTTTCATCCCGGCGATCACCGAGCCCTTCTCATAGCTGCCGGGATAGCCCTTCGCGGCCAGGACCACCGTGACCGCCGGGGTCGGCTCGGCGGCGGGCAGCAGCGCGGCGAAGTCGCGCGCGGGCATGCCGCCGCTGGCGCAACTTAGAAGCGCGGGCACGATGTCCGCCTCGAGCCCGGCCATGAGCACCTGGCACTCCGGATCGCCGAAGCGCGCGTTGAACTCGACCACCTTGGGGCCCTCCCCGGTGATCATCAGCCCGATATAGAGCACGCCCGCATAGGGCGTTCCCGCCTCGCGCATGCCGTCGATCATCGGCTTGGCGATCTCTTCGTCCACGCGCGCCATCAGCTCGGGGCTCATCAGCGGCGCGGGCGCATAGGCGCCCATGCCGCCGGTGTTCGGGCCCTCGTCGCCGTCGAAGGCGCGCTTGTGGTCCTGACAGGCGGCCAGGGTCAGCCGGTTGGTCCCGTCGGTGAGGACGAACACGCTCGCCTCCTCACCGGCCATGAACTCCTCGATGACGAGCGCGGCGCTCGCCTCGCCGAAGCGGCCGGCGAGCATCGATTCCGCCTCCGCGACCGCCTCTTCGCGCGTGGCGGCGATGACGACGCCCTTGCCCGCCGCCAGGCCGTCGGCTTTCAGGACGTAGGGCGGGTTCGCGGTCTCCAGATGCGCCTTGGCGGCCTCGAACGTCTCCACCTTCACATACCTGGCCGTCGGCACCGCGAAACGCGCCATGGCTTCCTTGGCGAAGGCCTTGGAGGTCTCAAGCTGGGCTGCGGCGGCGGAGGGGCCGAACACGTCGAAGCCGCGCGCGCACAGCCGGTCCGCCGCGCCCTTGGCGAGCGGCGCCTCCGGGCCGATCACGATGAGGTCGGGCTCGATCTGCAGCGCGAGCTTTTCCAGACCATCCACGTCGTCTGGTGGGACATCGAAGCACGGCCCGATCTGGTCCATGGCCGCCGAGCCCGGCGCGGACCAAACCTCGTCGACGAGCGGGCTCTGCGCGATCTTCCAGGCGAGCGCATGTTCGCGCCCGCCCGATCCGACGATGAGTATGTTCATGAGCCGTCCTCCGGCTGACTGCGCGCGGCCGGTCTGAAGCGCGTCCACAAGATCGCTGACCGTCCGCCTTGCCGCCCGGGCGCGCGCCGCTAGGCTCATCGGGCATCGAATCTCGAATAATCGCTGGAAGCTGTAGCCGCGATGAGCGCCGTCAGCAACACGCCGGAATACACCGTCTCCGAGCTCTCCCGGGCGCTCAAGCGCACCGTGGAGGACGCCTACGGCCATGTCCGCGTGCGCGGCGAGCTGGGCCGGGTGACCGTGGCGAAATCCGGCCATGTCTACATGGACATGAAGGACGAGAACGCCGTCATCGACGCGGTAATGTGGAAGGGGCTCGCAGGCTCCCTGACCTTCCGGCCGGAGGAGGGACTGGAGGTGATCGCGGAGGGACGGCTCTCCACCTTCCCGGGCCGGTCGAAATACCAGATCATCATCGAGCGCATGGAGCCGGCTGGCGCGGGCGCGCTCATGGCGCTTTTAGAGGAGCGTAAGAAGACGCTCGCCGCCGAAGGTCTGTTCGCGGCCGAGCGCAAGCAGGCCTTGCCGTTCCTGCCCTCGGTCGTGGGCGTGGTGACGTCGCCCACCGGCGCGGTGATCCGCGACATTCTCCACCGCCTCACCGAGCGCTTTCCGCGCCATGTCCTGCTCTGGCCGGTGCTCGTTCAGGGCGACAAGGCCGCCGTCCAGATCGTCGAGGCGATCGAAGGCTTCAATCAGCTTACCCCCGGCGGCGCGGTTCCGCGCCCGGACGTGCTGATCGTGGCGCGCGGGGGCGGCTCGATCGAGGATTTGTGGTGCTTCAACGAGGAGGCGGTGGTGCGCGCGGCGGCCGGCTCGGCCATCCCGCTGATCTCCGCGGTCGGCCACGAGACCGACACCACGCTGATCGACTACGCCTCCGACAAGCGCGCCCCGACCCCAACCGCGGCCGCCGAGATCGCCGTGCCCGTGCGCGCCGATCTCCTCGACCGGGTGGAGACCGCGGGCGGCCGCCTGGAAGGCGCGCTTTTAAGGGCGGTGAAGTCGAAGAAGACCGAGCTGGAGGCGGCCAAGCGCGGACTGCCAAGGCCCGACGCGGTCGTGAACGAGAAGCGCCAGGCCTTCGAATACGCCTCTGACCGCTTCGAGCGCGCGGCGCTTTCGCTTGTCCAGACACGGCGCGAACGCCTCGCGCGCGCCGAGGCGGGCCTGCGCCCCGCCGCGCTGAAGCGCGACGCCGCAGAGCGCCGGCGCCGATTGTCCGACCTCGCCGCACGCGCCCGGCCCGCCTTTGAACGCCTTATCGCCCAGCGCCGGCGCGACGCCGACAGCCTCGCCGCGCGCCTGGCCGCGCTGTCCCACGAAGCGACGCTGAAACGTGGTTTCGCCCTGGTGCGAGACGCTGACGGCGCGCTGGTGCGCGCGGCGTCGGCGCTGTCGGCGGGCGAGCCTGTGACGCTGGTGCTCCACGACGGCGAACGCTCTGCGGTGATCGACGGCGAGCCGCCGGTCAAGCCGAAGCCCGCCCGCAAGAAGAAACGGCCCCCGCCGGAACAGGGCAGCTTGTTTTAGCCCCCTAAACCACCACGGTCTCGGGGTCCTTCTCGATGTCGAACTGCAGCGCGGCGAGCGCCTCATCGTACTTGTCGAGCATGTCCATGCGGTCGCGGCCGCCGATGAAGACGTTGGCGATCTCGTAGGAGTACATGTCCTGGCCCTGCAGATCATCGAGGTGTTGGCCCGGTTTGACCGGGATCTTCACCCGCGTTCCCGGCTGGCGTCGCGTCAGGGTCTGGATCGCGCTCTCGCTCGGGACGCGCTTGATCCGGCCGGTCTCGAAGGTCCTGAACATGAAGTGGCCGGCGACGTTGTATTCGCCCCGTTTCTCCATGGGCTTGGGCTTACGCCCCAGCGCCAGGTCGACCATGATCGACAGGTGGGCGACGCCGTGCACCTTCTCGAAGATGTCGGTGTGCGCCTGTGAGCAGCGCGGATTGATCTCCAGGAGCCAGACCGCGTCGTTGGTCTGGTCGTAGAAGAACTCCACATTGAACGGCCCGCCGTCGAGCCCGATCTGCTGCACCGCCTGACGGGTGACGTCGATCATGCGGTGCTGGATCTCCAGCGGCAGCTGGGAGGGGTATTCGTAGCGCGAGAACGAGGAGGAGTCCTGCTCGCGCACCGAATCGACCACGCCGTAGACCGAAACGTTTCCGTTCCAAGAATAGCCCTCCAGCGTGCACTGCCAGCCCCCGATCGGGCTCTCGGCCACGAAGGTCTCCTCCATGTCCGAGATCTCGGAGGGCATGTCATAGGCTTCCATGAGATACTGGAACGGCTCGCTCATCTTGCCGCCCTTCTCCCGGCAGATCTCCATGACCTCGTTGAACTGGCGCTCATCGTTGATCTGGAACGCCAGGAAGGAGCGGAACGACTTGATCGGCTTGATCCAGAACGGCGGGAACAGCTCCAGCTTGGAATAGGCCGCCTCGTCGAACGGATCGAAGGCGCGAAACTGCGGGATCGCGTCGGGCACGACCTTGTGCTGCTCCTGACGCGACCAGTACTTGTTCTCGCACTTGATCACGGCCTCAAGTGTCGGGCCGGGCAGGCCGAAATGGGCCGCCAGGATCGGCACCATCACCGTGCCGGGGAAGTCGAAATAGCTCGCCACCGCATCGGGCGGGCCGAGCCGCTCCATATTGCCGATCGCCTTGTCGATCAGGGTCTTCATATCGAAGCTGTCGACATTGCGGATGTCGGAAATCTCAAGCGCGGGCAGGAACTCGCACTCGGCCGCCTGAGGCAGCTGGTTCAATTTCTCCAGGTTGAAATCGTCGAGCCCGACGATGAACACCTTCTTCTTGGCCATGGGGCGGGGTCCTCCGGTAGCGGTCTTGAGCGCGCGCGATGAACGCGCAAAGGGTTTGATGCGATCCCTCTAGACGTGGTCGCGCGGTATCGCTTCATCCCAGCTTTTCGAGAACACGCGCACATCGCCTTCATAGGCGTCCAGCGTGGCGCGGATCAGGAAATGCGTGCGCGTCGAGGTCAGCGTGGTGCGCGCCACCGACAAGGTGCGCCAGTCGCCGCGCTGGAAGCTGCGCTCGTGGACGGTCTCGCCGCGTACGGTGTCGTACTTGTCGCTGCGATAGCTGTAGCGCTCGCGCACCTTGCGCTCGAACGTCATGTCGATCTCTTCGATGCGGACTTTGCCGTCATTGTTCAAGACGTTGAGCGACACCTCGTTGCTGGCGAGGTTGTGGGTGACGAGAAACTCGCGCTCCGGCGGCGCCAGCATGGTGGTCGGCGGCGGCTCGGGCGAGCGCCCCTCGCCCATGACGCGCAGCGCGTCGTCGTCCGGCTTCGCTGCGCGCACCGGCAGGATCAGCCGGCAGTGCTCGGTGTGCAGAGACAGGCGCACCGGCTCCGGCGCGGGCCAGGCGAGCGGCCAGTAGCTCGACGAGACCGACAGCCGGATGCGGTGTCCCGGCGCGAAGCGCTGGGCGATGTCGTTCATGTCGATCGCGATGCGGTAGCGCCGACCGGGCTGCAGCTCTTCCGGCGTTTCGTGGCTGTCGCGATGGGTGAGGTTCAGCACGCCGAAGGTGACCCGCGTCACGCGGTCGTTCGGCGCCACGTCGGACAGGCGCACCGCGATCTGGGCGATCGGCTTATCCGCGCTTACCTCGAACTCCACGCGCGCCTGACCCAAAATCTCCAGATCGGTTTCAAGCGGCGCGGTCTCGAAGACCAGGGCGCCGCCGTCCTCCTCGCGCTGGTCCCAGGGCAGGTCGGTCGCTTCGGAGAAGGAGCACCACTTGCCGGCGAACAGCCCTGTGCTGAGCGGGCTGGAGATGGATACCTCCGCCGGTTCGCGCGCTGCACCGTCGTCCTCGGTCAGCACGCCGGAGGGCTTCACCTGATAGGCGCGCTCTTCGATCTCGGGCGCCGGCCAGTCGGCCTCCGCCACCCAGCGTCCGGGCCGGCGCGGCTGCATCGGATTGGCCGGGTCCTGCATCCAAACGCGCAGCTTGGGCTCGTGCTCGATCCCGTTCTCCACGCCCTTCAGCCAGCGGTCCCACCACAGGATGCACTCGTTGATGAAGTCGATCGTCGGGCCAGGCCCGCCCATGTGGGGGTATTTGTGCCCCCAGGCGCCCACGAGGCCGCGTCGCGGCCCCTTCAGATTCTTCATCAGCCGGAAGACGGTGTTGGAGTATCCGTCCGCCCACCCCGACACCGCGAAGACGGGAACCTCGATCGCGTCATAGTCCTCGCACACCGAGGCGTGCTTCCAGTAGTCGTCGCGGGTCTGGTGGCGCAGCCATTTCTCGATCCAGAGCCCGCTGCCTTCGAGACGCTCGAGCCACATCCGCCGCCAGCGCTCGCCCACGATCTCCGGATCCGGGGGACAGGCGTTGAACCCGAACATGGTCGAGGCCCAGGAGAGATTGTCGGTGAGCAGGCACCCGCCCATGTAGTGAACGTCGTCAGCGTAGCGGTCATCGGAGGAGCACACCGAGATCACCGCGCCGAGCTCGGGCGGGCGAAGCGCGGCGAGCTGCAGCCCATTGAACCCGCCCCAGCTTAGGCCGAACAGCCCGACCTTGCCCGAGCACCAGGGCTGGGCGGCGAGCCAGCGCATCACCTCCAGCCCGTCGTCGAGCTCCTGCTGCAGGTACTCGTCGCGCAGAACGCCCTCGGAGTCGCCCGATCCGCGCAGATCGACGCGCACCCCCGCGTAGCCCGCGCGCGCGAACCCGCCATGGACCTGCTCGTCGCGCACGCGCTTATGGTCGCGCTTGCGATACGGGATGTATTCCAGGATCGCCGGGACGGGGTCCTCCTCGGCGTCCACGGGCACGGAGATGCGCGCGGCGAGCCGCGTGCCGTCGGACATCGGAATCCACGCATTCTCGATGACGCGCACATCACGCTCGCGGCTTTCGTCGAGCGGCTGGTTCAGGTCTTCCATGGGGCGGGCCCGCCTTTTTGAACGCTTCGCTTACTCCGCCGCGTTGAGCCAGCGTTTGGCTTCCAGCCTGGCGATGGTGCGCTCGTGGACCTCGTCTGGGCCGTCGGCGAGACGCAGCGTGCGGATGCCGGCGTAGGAGTAAGCCAGCGGGAAGTCGTTCGATACCCCGCCGCCGCCATGGACCTGGATCGCGTTGTCGATGACTTCGAGGGCGACGCGCGGCGCGGCGACCTTGATCATCGCGATCTCGCCGCGCGCGACCTTGTTGCCGACCGTGTCCATCATCCAGGCGGCCTTGAGCGTGAGCAGACGCGTCATCTCGATGTCGATGCGCGCCTTGGCGATGCGGTGATCCCAGATGGAGTGCTTGATCACCGGCTTGCCGAACGCCTCACGGCTCATCGCGCGCTTGACGAGAAGCTCCAGAGCGCGTTCGGCCGCGCCGATCGTGCGCATGCAGTGGTGGATGCGCCCCGGGCCGAGGCGTCCCTGCGCAATCTCGAAGCCGCGGCCTTCGCCCAGCAGCATGTTCGAGGCGGGCACGCGCACATTGTCCAGCTTGACCTCCATGTGGCCGTGCGGCGCGTCGTCATAGCCGAACACCGGCAAGTGGCGCTCGATCGTCACGCCCTCTGCGTCCGCGGGCACCAAAATCATGGACTGCTGCTTGTAGGTCTCAGCGTCCGGATCGGTCTTGCCCATCAGGATGAAGACCTTGCAGCGCGGATCGCCCGCGCCGGAGCTCCACCACTTGCGCCCGTTGATGACGTACTCGTCGCCGTCACGCGTGATCGAGCATTCGATATTGGTCGCGTCGGAGGACGCCACGGCCGGCTCGGTCATCAGGAAGGCGGAGCGGATTTCGCCGTTGAGCAGGGGCGTGAGCCATTTGTCTTGCTGCTCCGGCGTGCCGTAGCGGACCAGCACCTCCATGTTGCCGGTGTCAGGCGCGGCGCAGTTGAAGACCTCCGAAGCCCAGGGCACCCGGCCCATCTCTTCGGCCAGCGGCGCGTAGTCGGCGTTCGACAGCCCGGCGCCCTGATCGGAGTCGGGCAGGAACAGGTTCCACAAGCCTTCCGCCTTCGCCTTTCCCTTCAGCTCCTCGACGATCGGGATGACCTGCCAGCGGTTCTCGCCCATCGCGGAAAGTTGTTCCTGATAGGTCTTTTCGTTGGGATAGACGTGCGTATCCATGAAAGCGCGCACGCGCGTCAGGTACTCTCTGCAGGTATCGGAGTATTCAAAGTTCATCTGGGTCTCCCGCCGGTGGCGCGTTCTCGCGCTTTTCGTTGCTTGGCAGGCATCTTTCACCATCCAGCGCCGGATTCCACCCGCGACATGACAGCCCTGCTGATTCTTTTCGCAGCCTTCTTCACCGCCGCGCTTTCGGCGGTGTTCGGCATGGCCGGCGGGCTGGTGTTGATGGGTGTTCTGGCGCTGCTCCTGCCCGTCTCGGCGGCGATGGTGACCCATGGCGTTTTGCAGAGCGTGTCCAACGGCTGGCGCGCGGTGCTGCTGCGCCGGTGGATCATGGGGCGTACGCTCGCGATCTATCTGATCGGCGCGGCGGCGGCGGCGGGCGCGCTCGCGCTGTTATCAGTGCGCTTGGAGACAGCCTGGCTGTTGATCGTGCTGGGGCTGACGCCGTTATTGGTGTGGATCCCGGCGCGCTGGTTCGCGTTCGACATGCGCCGGCCGGGCGATGCGATCGTTTGCGGCTTCGCGGTCACGGCGCTGAACACGGTGGCCGGCGTCGCCGGGCCGCTGCTCGACGTCTTCTTCCAGACCACGCCCGGCGACCGGCGCAATATCGTCGCCACCAAGGCCGCGACCCAGGTCGTCGCGCACGCGGTGAAGATCGTCTATTACCTCGCTCCGGCCATCGCCTCAGGCGCGGCCCCGGCGGCGTGGATCCTGATCGGCGCCGCGGCGGTCTCCATGGCCGGCACGACGCTTGGCGCACGCGGGCTGGCGCGCCTGAGCGACACCGCGTTTCGCGCCTGGACCAAGCGGCTGGTCACCGTGATCGGCGCGGTCTACGCCGCGCAAGGGCTGTGGATGCTCGCTGGAGGATGACGATGCGCTTCTATGCGCGCCTGCTTGAAGACGACCATGTCCGCCTGGAGCCCCTGCGCGAGGCCCATCGCGAGGCGCTGCGCCCGCTCGCGAACGATGAAGCGCTGTGGGCGCTGACCACCGAGCGCGGCGACGGCAAATGGTTCGACCGCTGGTTCTCCGATCAGCTCGACCGCCACGCGCGCGGGCTGCAGATCAGCCATGCCGTCTACGCCAAGGCGGGCGGCGCCTACGCCGGCCACACCGCCTATCTTGCGCTGGCGCCGGATCACGCGCGCCTTGAGATCGGCTGGACCTGGTACGCCAAGCCGTTCCGCGGCGGCGGGGTGAACCCGGCGGCCAAGCGCCTGCTGCTCCAGAACGCCTTCGATCAGGGCGCTGAGCGGGTCGAGCTGAAAACCAACGCGAAAAACGCCGCCAGCCGCGCGGCCATCGCAAAGCTCGGCGCCGTCGAGGAAGGCGTGTTGCGCAGCTACTCGCTCACCTGGACCGGGGAGCGCCGCGACGTGGCCTACTTTTCCATCCTCAAGCACGAATGGCCGACGGTGCGCGAGCGGCTCGACGCGCGCCTCGGCGACGCGCTGCAGCCCGCACAAAGCGCTGTGAGCGTGTTGATCGACGACCCGGCCCGCGCGCCCGTCGCCGCCTTGCTCGCCCGGCACGGCGAACACGCCGAGGCGCACTCGCCTCTGGGCAAGTGCCACTATTTCGACGCCGAGCGCCTGGACGGGGATGACGTGACCTTGTGGAGCGCCTGCGACGGTGAGGACGTGCTCGGTTGCGTCGCGCTGCAGGAACGCCTGATCGAGGCGCCCGGCCAGGAGCCTGAACGCGCCGGGGAGCTGAAATCGCTCCACGTGGCCGAGGCCGCGCGTGGACGCGGCGTCGCGCGCCTATTGGTGGAGACCGTCCTCGACGCCGCCCGGGCGCGGGGCATGAAGCGGGTGCTTCTGGAGACCGGGAGTTCTGACGGGTTCAAAGCCTCGCGCGCGCTTTATCAGTCCATGGGCTTTAACGTCTGCGGCCCCTTCGCGGAGTATTCCGACAACGGCTTCAGCGTCTTCATGGCGCGCGCGGTGTGAGGGCGGGCTCATCGTGCAACGCTGTCACCCCGGCCGAGCGAAGGGAGAGCCGGACCTGCTGCAGGCGCTCGCGGAGCCTCCCCAAGCGTTCCCGGCAGGTGCCGGGTCGCGGCTCCGCCTCGCCCGGGATGACAGGTGAAGCTCATCGCGACGAGGTCCCGGATCGATGCTGCGCATCGTCCGGGAATTCATTCTCCAATTTCTGAACTCCCGGACGCGGCGTAGCCGCGATCCGGGACCTCAGCGCGGGACAGCGCCCTCAGCGCCGCGCGCGGAAGAAGGCGCGCAGAAGCGCCGCGCTTTCCTCGGCCATCAGCCCGGCGCTCACTTCAGGGCGCCAGTGGCAGGTGGGCTGCTCGAAAAAGCGCGGCCCGTGCGCGACCGCGCCGCCTTTGGGATCGGACGCGCCGTAAACCAGCCTGGCGATGCGGGCCTGGCTGATCGCGCCTGCACACATGGCGCAGGGCTCCAGCGTCACGTAAAGCGTCAGGCCCGTCAGCCGATAATTGCCGGTCGCCGCCCCGGCCGCGCGCAGGGCCAGGATCTCCGCATGCGCGGTTGGATCATGGCCGGCGATGGGACGGTTGAAAGCTTCTGCGATGATCTGGTCGCCGGCCGGATCGAGCACGAGCGCGCCGATCGGCGCCTCGCCCGCGTCCGCGGCGGCTTGCGCCAGCCCCAGCGCGCGCTCCATATACGCCGCATCCGCCGCGTGGGTGTCCGCCCCGGTCTCCATGCTCGGCGAGGAACACCATCCAGGAGCGTTCGGCAAGCTTGACCGATAATCCAGACCCCGCACCCGGCGAGCGCGTCGCCAAGGCGCTGGCGCGCGCCGGCGTCGCCTCGCGCCGCGAAGCCGAGCGCCTGATCGCGGACGGGCGCATCAGCGTGAACGGGACGACGCTGACGACGCCGGCGGTGAAGATCGGCCCCGGCGACGATCTGCGCTTCGACGGCGAGCCGGTCGCTCCACCGCCCCCGACGCGGCTGTGGCGCTATCACAAGCCTGAAGGCCTGCTGACCACCCACCACGATCCGGAGGGGCGCGAGACCGTGTTTGACCGCCTGCCGGAGGACATGGGCCGGGTGATCTCGGTCGGCCGGCTGGACCTCAACTCCACCGGGCTCTTGCTCCTGACCAATGACGGCGCCCTGGCGCGCGCTCTGGAGCTGCCCTCGACCGCCTGGGCGCGGCGCTATCGCGTGCGCGCCTACGGCGATGTCAGCGAGGCCGCGCTGTCGGATCTGAAGAACGGGATCACGGTGGAGGGGGTGAAATACGGCTCCATCGACGCCTCGCTCGACCGGCGCACCGGCGCGAACGTGTGGCTGACCGTAACGCTGCGCGAGGGCAAGAACCGCGAGATCCGCAAGGTGCTCTCCGCGCTCGGGCTTCAGGTGAACCGGCTGATGCGCGTAGCCTACGGCCCGTTCCAGCTCGGCGCCCTGAAGGAAGGCGCGGTGGAGGAGGTCAAGCTCTCGGTCCTGCGCGACCAGCTGGGCAAGAACTATCCCTTGGATCTGGACGGCTACCCCACCGACGCGCCGGTGCGCGCGCCCGTCAAACCCGAGGACGGCGCGCCGCGTAAAAAGCCGGCCGGGGACCGCTCCGGCTGGGCCAAGCCCAAGCGCCCCGAACGCGAAAAACCCAAGACCGTCTCCAAGCGCAAAGCCGAACAGCGCGCCAAGGCCGCCAAGGCCGGCTCGCGCGACGACTGGACGCGGCCCGGCGATCTGCGCGCAGGCAAAGGCCCGGACGCCTCGAACAAGCCCAAGCCCGCGGGCAAGGGCCCGAAGCCGGGAGGCCGCGGTGCGGATCGTCGGCGGAAGCCATAAGGGCCGGCCGCTGTCCGCCCCGTCCGGCCGGTCGACGCGACCCACTGCGGACCGCACCCGGGAGGCCGTCTTCAACAAGCTCGCCCATGCGCCCTGGGCGCGCGGGGTCGAGGGCGCGCGGGTGATCGATTTGTTCGCCGGCTCAGGCGCGCTCGGGTTTGAAGCCATGAGCCGGGGCGCGGCCTTTTGCCTGTTCGTGGAGACCGAGGCGCGCGCGCGCGGCGCGATCCGCGACAATATCGAAACGCTGCGGCTTTGGGGGGCCACCCGGCTCCACCGGCGCGACGCCACCAAGCTCGGCCCAAAACCGGCCGGTCTCGGCGCGCCGTTCGATCTGATTTTTCTAGACCCGCCCTATTATGCAGGCCTCGGCGGCCCGGCGCTCCAGGCGCTCATCGCCGGCGGCTGGACGACGCCGGATGCGATCGCGGTGTTCGAGATGGGCGCGGACGAGCGCATCGAAACGCCCGGCTGGGCCATGCTCGACGAAGGCGATCACGGCGCGGCGCGCGTGGCGTATCTTAAAAGAGACGCCCGATGACGGCTGGCGCGGCTTAAGCCGCCGCGCCGTGTCCGCCCTTGCCGTCCTTGGAGGCGTCGTCCTTGGACTCCCCCTCGTTCGAGGCCTGATCCTTTGAAGAACCGTCCTCGGTGGAGCCGGCTTGCTTCAGGGCGGCTTCCGCCTCCTGATCCGCAGCCGGCTTGCGACGGCTGCGTCGGCGCGGTTTGTCGCCGTCGTCACCGGATCCGAAGCCTGAAGCGGGCGCGTCCTGACGCTCGCCGCCCTCGGGATTGACCACGGCGAGCGGGTCGCCCCCGTCATCGCCCTGGCCGGTGTCGCGGGATTTGGTGTCAGACCTGGACTGGCCGTGATCCTTGGACTGGTCTTTCGCCTGGGCGTCGTCACCCTGCTGATCGCCGCCGCCGCGACGGCGGCCGCGCCGGCGCCGGTTCCGGCCCTCGTCCTCGTTGTCCGAGCTGTCGCCGCCCTCGTTTCGGCTTTGTTGGTCGCGCCCCTGCGGGTCGCGCTGGTTTTGGCCGCCCTGGTTTTGGCCGCCCTGGGCGTCGGCGTTGTGGGGCTGTTGGTCGCCGCCGCGATTGTCGCCGCCGCCCTGGTTCTGCTGCTGGTCGTCGCGCTGGCGCTGCTGATTGGCGTTGGCGATGCGCAGATAGTGCTCGGCGTGCTGGAAGTAGTTTTCCGCCATCACGCGGTCGCCGGACGACATCGCATCGCGCGCGAGCTGCTGGTACTTGTCGTGGACGTGCGAGGCGTTGCCGCGCACCTTCACGTCCGGCCCGTTGCTCTCGAACGTCCGGTTATTGTTGTTCCCGGGCTTCCGCCCGCGGCCGCGTTGACGCTTCATCGTTGATGTCCGTTCTCTTCCGACGGCGTGATCGTCCGCTCTTGTGATCGCCCGCCGCGGCGCGCCGCGACTCGCGTTCGACCTGCACCGGCGTCGCAATCGACGCCGCTCAAGTCCGCCAAGAGCCGGATTTCAAAGTGCGGCCTGATTACTTCCGAAGCGGAAGAGCCCCGAACCCGAATGGGCCGCATCTCTGTTTCGAGCGGAAACTAGCCTTATCCGGTCACCGATTCCAAGGCCTTTTTCATCGGGCCCTTTTTCAGCCGTTCTGGGAAGGGGTCAGGACCAGCGCGCGATCGCGCCCGGCGAGGTCGCGTTTGAGTTCACCGTGGAAACCCTGCGCCCGCGCCAAGGCGCCGACCGCCTCGCTCTGATCGTAGCCGATCTCCAGAACCGCTGCGGCGCTGGGCGCCAGAAGCGCGCCGAGGCGCGGCAGCACGGCGCGATAGGCTTCCAGCCCGTCCGCCCCGCCGTCGAGCGCCAGGCGCGGCTCATGATCGCGCACCTCCGGCTCAAGCCGGTCGAGCACGGCGCTGGCGATATAGGGCGGGTTGCACGTGACAAGGTCAAAGCGCGCATCGACGCCCTCGGCCCAGCGCGCGCGCACGAACGCGGCGCGCCCCTGCAGACCGAAGGCGGCCGCATTGGCGCGCGCGACGCTCAGCGCCTCGCCGCTGAGATCGGTCCCAAGACCGCTCGCGTCCGAACGTTCAGCCAGGAGCGCGAGCAGGATCGCGCCTGAGCCTGTGGCGATATCAAGAATGCGCGGCTTCGAGCGCCCGTCGAGGCGGATCAGCCCTGCCTCGACGATCGTCTCGGTGTCCGCACGCGGGGTCAGAACCTCGCGCGACACGCTCAGATCCAGCGTCCAGAAGGCCTGCCGTCCGATGATCTGGGAAAGTGGTTCGCGCGCCTCGCGCCGGTCGACCAACGCGTCAAGCGTTGCCTGGCTTTCGGCGTCGGCCGCGTCGCCGGCCAGCGCCATCAGCCCGGCCGCATCGAGCCCCCAGGCGGCTTCGGCGAGGCGGCGCGCCTCCTCGCCCGCGGCGTCGATCCCGGCGGCGTCCAGGCGCGCCGCGGCGGCCCGCACGCACGCGCGCCGGGTCGGCTGGCTCACCCTCCCGCCTCCATGGCCGCGAGCTTCTCAGCCTGGTCTTCGGAGATCAGCGCATCGATCACCTCGTCCAGCGCCTCGCCGGAGAGGATCTCGTTCAGCTTATAAAGGGTGAGATTGATGCGGTGGTCTGAGACGCGCCCTTGCGGGAAGTTGTAGGTGCGAATGCGTTCGGACCGGTCGCCGGATCCGACCTGGCCCTTGCGCTCGGCCGCACGCGCGGCGTCCTTCTCCGCGCGCTCCTTCTCGTAAAGACGCGCCTTGAGCACCTGCATCGCGATGGCGCGGTTCTGGTGCTGGGATTTCTCTGAGGAGAGCACCACGATGCCGGTGGGCAGGTGGGTCATGCGCACCGCGGACTCGGTCTTGTTCACATGCTGACCGCCCGCGCCGGAGGCGCGCATCGTGTCGACGCGGACATCCTCGTCGCGGATCTCGATATCCACGTCTTCGGGCTCGGGCAGGACCGCGACCGTGGCTGCAGACGTGTGGATGCGCCCGCCGGATTCCGTCACGGGCACGCGCTGGACGCGGTGCACGCCTGACTCGTACTTCATCCGCCCGAACACACCGGCCCCGGAAATGCTCGCCACGATCTCCTTGAAGCCGCCGACTTCGGCCTCGCTCGCCTCCACGACGTCGACCTTCCAGCCGCGCTCTGCGGCGTAGCGCTCGTACATGCGGAACAGATCGCCGGCGAACAGCGCGGCCTCGTCCCCGCCCGTACCGGCGCGAATCTCCAGCATGATGGAGGCTTCGTCGTCCTTGTCCTTGGGCAGGAGGAGCAGCTGGAGCTCGCTCTCAAGCTCGGGGATGCGGCGTTTCAGCTCGCCGCGTTCTTCTTCGGCGAGCGCGGCCATGTCCTTGTCCGAGCCGTCCTCGATGATGGCTTCGGCTTCGGCCAGATCATGGCGCGCGGTCTTCAACTCGCGCGCCTTGCCGGCGACCTTCTTCAGCTCGGCGTGCTCCTTGGAGAGCTTGACGATCTCCTCGCCGTCGGTCGCCGCGCCGAGACGCGCCTCGACCTCGTCGAAGCGGTCGATCACCTGGTCGAGTTTCGCATCCTGAAGAGCCATGGCTGTGCGACTTAAGCCGCAACGGCCCGGTTGAGAAGCCCCGCCCGGTGCCGCAGGCGCGGGCGAACTTGTCCTCGGCCGTGGGCGCCTCGGCGATCCTTGGGCGGTGTTCACATCACCGTTCAGGAGACGTCATGTCCTCGCCCAAGCCTCGCCCCGCTCCGCCCGACGCGACGCGTCAGCGCGCCGACGGCACGATCCGCCCGCTCCCGGTCTCCCAGCTTCACGAGATCTACGGCCGGCGCGCGGTGCAGAGCCTGCAGAATGGCCGGGTGCGCGCGCTCGACGACTGGCCGCAGCGCCATCTGGTCGATGTGACGATCCCGGCGCTGGCGCGCCTGGGAGCGCCGCGCGTGACGCTTCACCGCAAGGCCGCGCCGGTGTTCAAGGCGTGCTTTGCAGAGATCGAGGCGCGCGGGCTGTCGGACCGGATCCGCACCTATAACGGCGCGTATGTCGCCCGGCGCAAGGGCTGGAACCCGCGCCGGACCTTGAGCGCGCACGCCTTCGGCATCGCCATCGACATGAACGCGAAATGGAACGGCTACGGCGTCGCGCCGGCGCCGATCGGGGCGGACGGGTCCGTGCGAGAGCTGGTCGCGATCTTCAATGCGTGGGGTTTCGCCTGGGGCGGACACTTCAAGCCGGCGAAGTATTTCGACGGCATGCATTTCGAGCTCGCCCGGCGCGATCTCTAGGTCTGGCCGCGCGACAGCTGAGCGATGGCGCCGGGATGCTCGGCGGCGACGAGCGCGTCTAGGAGCGCCTCCGGCGTCTCGCCGACGCACAGCATGGCGCGGTGGCGCGCCTCGACGAAGCGCTCCGCCGACATGTGATCGAGAAAGCTTAAGAGCGCGTCGTAATAGCCGGCGGTGTTGAGCAGCCCCACGGGCTTGGCGTGCCGGCCGAGCTGGGACCAGGTCCAGGCCTCGAAGACCTCCTCCAGCGTGCCGAGCCCGCCGGCCAGCGCGGCGAAGCCGTCCGCCGCGTCGACCATGGCCTGCTTACGCTCGTGCATGGAGGACACGATCCGCATGTCCTCGACGCGCGGGTGGGCGACCTCTTTCAGGGCCAGAAAGTCGGGAATGATCCCGGTCACCGCGCCGCCGGCGTCGAGGCAGGCGTCGGCGAGGACGCCCATCAGCCCGACCCGCCCGCCGCCATAGACCAGCCGCACGCCGCGTTCGGCCAGCAGACGACCGAACGCGCCGGCTGCCTCGCCATGAACCGGATCGGCGCCGGTGTTCGAGCCGCAATAAACGCAAAGAGACTTCATCATCGCGCGTGATTAGACGGGATCGCCGCGCCCGCCAACGCCTGGGCGCCATGCGCAGCGGCGCAAACGCCGAAAACGCCTCGACGTCCGTTTTAATCGGATATACCGTATCTGGAATTTTGAGAGGGTAAGACCATCGCCGGAGTGATCAAACGGATCGGGCTTGTCGCCGCCGGGCTTGCGGCGCCTGCGGCGATCGTCGCCGCCGGGCTCTGGCTGCGCGGTGAAATGGGATGGCTGGCGCTGCCGGGCGACCCCGCCCCGGTGACATCAAACGTCCTTGATCGCGCCTTCGCCGACGCCGGCGCTGACGCCGCGGCCGCGCTTGACGCGATGCGTTTGGAGGAGGGCGTGCCCGGCGCCACCGCAGCCGTCGCGGTCGACGGCGCGCTTGTATGGACTGGCGCGGCGGGCTGGTCCGACCTTCACTCGATGACGCCGATCACGGCCGACGCCATGATGCGCATCGGCTCGACGTCGAAAGCGATGACGGCCACCGTCCTGGCCCGCCTGCACGACCGCGGCGTGCTGTCGATGTCCGACGCGGTCGCGGACCACGTCGAAGCGCCGTTGAACCCGAAATGGGGCCCGCTTCAGCTGCGCCAGCTCATGTCCCATACGGCAGGGCTTCCAGGCTACGAAGAGAACACCGACTGGCTCGGGGCGATCGACACGATCCGCATGCGGGGCTCCTACCGCAGCGTCGCAGACGGGCTTCGCCTCGTAGACGGGTCGCGCCTGCTCTTCGAGCCGGGCTCTGATTTTCACTATTCCAGCTTCGACGTGAACATCGCCGGAATGACCGCCGCCGAAGCGGCGGGCGTCAGCTTCCCAGAGCTCCTGCGCCTTGAGATTCGCGAGCCGCTGGACCTGGGCTCGCCGCGTCCCGGCGATTACGGCCCCGCGCCGGCTGACGAAGTTCCCTATTTCGAGACACGCCAACGCGGCATGGGACAGGCGCGCAGCTGGCCCGATCACGATGTCAGCCAGCGCTGGCCGGGCGGCGGCTTGCTCGCCCGCTCGCGCGATCTGGTGCTGGTGGCGTCGGCGTGGATGGACCCGGAGTTCATCGCTCCGGAAACGCGCGACCTGTTTTGGACTCCGATGCGGCTCACCGATGGCGACGTCAACGAGCAGAACTACGCGTTGGGTTGGCGCGTCGACTGGACCTCAAGCCGGTTCGGGGATGAGCGCGAGCCGGTCCGGATCGTTCATCACGGCGGGGTCGGAAAAGGGGCGATGAGTTGGCTCGCGCACTATCCAGACCTCGGCATCGCCGTGGCGGTGAACATCAACACGCGCACGGCTGAGTTCGGCGACTTCGCCCGCGTCGAGCCGGAGATACTGGTCGCGTTCGCCGAGGCTGCCGGCCGCGTCCCGCCGATGGCTGAGCCAGTCGCGCCCTAGACCCCGAGCGCGGCGCGCGTCTCGCCCGTCCAGCCCACATGCAACGCGCCGCCGGTTTCGATCACCGGGCGCTTGATGAGCGTGGGGTGATCGGCGAGGAGCCCCGCCGGATCGCTCTGCACCCGCGCGCGATCGCCCTCGTCCAGCCCGCGCCAGGTGGTCGAACGGGTGTTGATCAGGCACTTGGGCCCGACCGCCTCGAGCCAGCCCGGCAGGCGCTCTGAGAGCGGCTCATCGGCGCGCAGATCGACGAAGGCGACGTCCTTGCCCGCCGCCTCCAGCGCCTTGATCGCCTTGCGGCACGTATCGCAGGTCTTCAGCCCGTACAGCGTCAGCTTGGCCAAGGCCTCAGGCCCCCAGCGCCAGAAGGTTCGCCCCGGCCATCACGAACAGCGCGATCGAGGCGAGGAAAAACAGCGCGAAACGCACCGGCACGAAATTGACCGTCGCCTGGAAGACCGAATGCGCGATGCGCAAGGCGACATACGCCCAGGCCGCGCCGATCACCAACTCGCTCGCCACGCCCACCGTGTGGCTGTAGAGCGCCAGCGCGTAGAAGATAACCGGCTGCTCGTGCAGGTGATTGTAGTTGTCCGCGACCTGGCGGGCCGAGAGCGGCAGCGCGTCGAAGTCGGACTTCTGCTTCACCGCCGCCGGATCGATCCCAGCCGCCTTCATCGCAGGCAGGCGGGTGGCGTACATCCATACCCACATCACCAGCGTCCAGCTCGCCAGGATCAACACGGGCGTCATCACGGTCTGCATCGCTCATCCTTCCCGAAACGGCGCGTCGTTCGCGCTCAACCGAGAGCAAAGCGCGAGTCCGGCGCCGGGGGAAGGCGATCGCGCGCAACTAAGCCCGGCCGGCGGCGCCGGGCTTTTTCTCAAGACAGCGCATGTCCGCCTCGAGCTGTCGGCCCTCGAAGTCGACGTGGCAGACATTCACGTCATGGCGCTTGCACCAGAGCTGCAGCCCGCGCGCGGTGAAGCCGGCCTCCAGCTGCGCGTAATCGCGCATCGACACCGCCCCGGCCGCGCCGGAACGCACCTCCGCCTCGCACTTCGCGCACACGATGGGGTGGGTGATGGAGCGAAACAGATGATCCAGCGACATGACCCGATGAGTTAGCCCGGCCGGCCGGCGCGACGAGCCCGCCGCAACCGCGCCGCCGGTCCGCGCCGAGCAGGCGCGCTGAGCGCCAGTTTGAAAATGAGTTGCATAGACGAAACGCATCTGCAATTAACTCGCGCTCGCAACACCGCCGGGGACCATGGGCAAGCGCGCACGACAATTCGCCTTCGCGGCGCACGACTGGGTCGGGCTGAAGCTCGCCGTGCTGATGAGCTTCATCCTCATCACCGGCACGCTCGCGACCCTAAGCCACGAAATCGACTGGCTGATCAACCCCGACATGCGCGTCGCGCCGCAGGCGGAGAGCGGGCGCGCGAGCTGGGGCGCGCTTTACGACGCTGCAGTCGAGGCGCGCCCGGACTGGACGCTGGACCGGATCGAGGCGCCGATCGATCCCTGGTTCGCCGCCCAGGCCTGGGGCGTCACGCCGCTGGGTGAGCGCCGTCGTCTGCACCTCAATCCGTATACCGCCGAGGTCACCGGCGAGAGCGGCTGGGCCAACGCCCAGCGCGTGCTGCGCGACGCCCATCGGCGACTGATGATCTTCCACCCGTTGGGCGTGACCTTCGTATCGCTGTTCGCCGTCGCGCTCGCGGTTTCGCTGGTGTCGGGCCTGATCATCTACAAGAAGTTCTGGCGCGGGTTCTTCAAGCCGGTTCGCACGCGCGACGCGCGGACCCTATGGGGCGACCTCCACCGCCTGGGCGGGATCTGGTCGATCTGGTTCGTGGCGCTGATGGCGCTGACCGGCGCCTGGTATCTGGTGGAGTCTCTCGGCGCGCGGGCCGGCGCGTTCGAGTATGAGGGCGCGCGCGAGATCGCCGTCGCCGCGGCGCCGCTGAACGGGGCGCGCATCGACGCCTTCGCCGATCAGGCGCGCGCCGCCTTCCCCGAGCTTGAGATCCGACGCGTCGTCCTACCAGCGAGGCCCGCCGAGGCGATCGAGTTCGCCGGTCAAGCCGAGGCGATCCTGGTGCGCGACCGGGCGAACGCGGTGCGCGTGGATCCGTCCGATGGCCGAATCGCCGGGGTGCTCCAGGCCGACCGGCTTGGCGTGCATCAGCGCATCTCGGAAATGGCCGACCCGCTGCATTTCGGCACCTTCGCCGGGCTCGTCTCAAAGCTCGTCTACTTCGTGTTCGGCATGATCTTGAGCGGGCTGTCGTTGAGCGGAGTCTACATCTATTCGGCTCGCCTGCGCCGGCGCGCCGCGCCGCGCCGGGCCCGTCCGGCGCCCGCCGCCGCGGCGGAGCGCGGCTGATGGCCTGGGGCGAGCATCATCCAGCCCTGGCCGCCATGCATCTGTGGGGGATCGCCGGCGCAGCGTTCGTCGGCTTCTGCCTGGCGGTCACGCCGGTCTACCTCGCGCGCGTCGGCGGCGGCGCGGCGGCGCTCGGCCGCGAGGTGATCGAAGCCGAGACCTGCGAGGGCCGGCTCGGCGTCACCCGCACCGAAAGCGCTCTGATGCTCCAGCCTCGCGTAAACCGCGCTTGCCGCGAGCGCCTCGCCGCGCCGGCCTTGCGCGTCGGCGCCGAGACCCATGCGCTTGAGACGCCTCACCCCCGCTGGCGCGTGCGCCTGGCGCCGGACGCCGATCCGGCGCGCGCCGCCCTCATCGATCAGACCACGCCGGATGTCCCGCCTGCGGCGGTCTGGCCCCTGCCCGCATTCAACGCGCCGGCGTCAAGCCGCGAACTTCAAACCCACGAAGGACCAGCCTCATGACCCATCGCAGCCTCGCCGGCGCCCTGCTCGCCGGCGCCGCCCTCGCCCCCTTCGGCTTCACCCCTAACGCCGCGGCTCAGGACGCCGGCGGCGTCACGGCCGACGAAGTGATCACCGTGACCGGCCGTGCGGCGGAGTTCTACCGCGCCGAGACCACGAGCTTTGGGTCGAAGATCCCGGCGTCGGTTTTCGAGATCCCGCAATCGGTCCAGGTCATCACGCGCCAGCTGATCGACGACCAGGCCGCGCGCGAGATCACCGATCTTTATCGCAACATCTCCGGGGTGAGCGTGTTCAGCTATTCCGGCGTGACCTTCCGCGGCTTCCGCCAGGACGAGATCCGCTATGACGGCCTGCTCGGCGATCCGTTCAGCGGTTTCTCCGTCCCGCTGCTGTTCGACGTGGAGCGCGTGGAGGTGCTCAAGGGCCCCGCCGGCGCGCTCTACGGCGGCGGCGAGCCCGGCGGTCTGATCAACTACGCCACGAAGGGGCCCGAGTTCGAGCCCTCCACCGCGCTGACCCTCTCGGCCGGGAATTTCGACCTGTTCGGCGTGCGCGGCGAGGCGACCGGCGAGATCGCGAACGGCCTCGCTGCACGCGTGGGCGGGGCGTACGAGACAATCTCCACCTTCCGCAACAACACCGAGCGCGAGGATGCGATCCTGGCTGCGGACGCCGCATGGCGGCTCAGCGAGGACGCGACGCTGACCGTGAAGCTTGATTATGTCGACCAGGACTACCAGGGCGCGCGCCTGCGCGGCGTGCCGGTCGATGACGAGGGAAATTTCCTCACCGACATCGACTTCAACACCAACGAGACCTCGAACTTCCAGCGCCTGGAGACCTTCGCGGCGACCGCCGAGCTTGACTGGTCGCTATCGGCCGCCACGACGCTGCGCGTCGCGGCGCGCTATGTCGACCTGTCCACGGAGCAGGAATACCTCGAACCGCGGGGCCTGTTCGTGCGCGGCGGCGAGACGCTGATGCGCCGCGAGTTCCGCGACCAGAGCCGCGAGCGCCAGGAGATCTCCGGCCTCATCGACCTGACCCATGAATTCTCCACCGGCGCGCTCGATCACACGCTTCTGGTAGGCGCTGAAGCGTTCCGAAGCGAGAACGAGGACTTCTTCCAGACCGCCGTGGACGAGCTGACCGCGGCCGGAGCGGGCCTGCCCGCGCCCTTCGCCGTGCCGAGCCTCAACGTCCAGAACCCCGACTACGGAAACTTCGACGCCGACGCGATCGCCTTTACGCGCATCGACGACCGAGAGGGCGAGACGACCGAGACCGCGCTGTATGCCCAGGACCAGATCGCCTGGAAGGACTGGATCTTGTCGATCGGCGGGCGTTACGAGCGCTTCGAGGACGACAGCGAGGAGCGTCGCACCATTCCGCCTCTGGGTTCCTCCAGCTTGTCCGAGGCCGCGTTCGAGGACGAGGCGTTCAGCGCGCGCCTGGGCCTGATCCGTAAGCTCTCCGAACGCGCCTCTCTCTACGCGGTCTACTCGGAAGGCTTCTCGCCGCAATCGACCTCGAACCAGGATCCCGGCGCGGGCGGCCCGTTCGACCCGGAGACCGGCACGCTCTACGAAGCGGGCGTCAAGTCCGACATCTTCGGCGGGCGCGTGCTCGCCCAGGCCGCGATCTACCAGATCGACAAGGAGAACGTGCTTGTCGCCGACCCGACGCCCGGCGCGCCCACCGGCGCGCTGTCTGAGATCGGCGAGGTGCGCTCGCGCGGCTTCGAGCTCGATCTGGTCGGCGACGTCACGGAGAACTGGACCTTCACCGCCTCCTACGCCTTCAACGAAACCAAGATCGAGGTGGGCGCGGACGAGATCCGCAACGCGGTCGGCGACGAGTTCGCCAACGCGCCGGACCACCAGTTCGGGCTGTGGACGCGCTACGACATCGCCCCGCTGAACTCCGCGATCAGCGGCGGGGTGGAGTATGTGGGCGAACGCGTATCGCTCTCGGGCCAGGAGGTGCAGGCCTACACCACGGTGGACGTGGGCTGGGTCACCGCCTGGGACCGCTACTCGGTCCAGCTGAATGTACGCAATCTGTTCGACGAGGAGTACGCCGAAAGCGGCTTCATCGCGCGCACCGGCCATTTCCCGGGCGAGCCGCGCACCGCGACGGTGGAGCTGACCGCCAGCTTCTGACCTGCGCGGAGCTCGCGCGACCAAGGGGCGGACCAGCCGGGGGGCCGGCCAGGGAGCGCCGCGCAGACCGGTGAGGGGCCGGCGCGCGGCGCTCCCGCAGGCCGCGTCGGCCTTAAGCGAAGCGCGACGGAGAGAAGGCGTCCAGCGCGACGGGCGCGGCGCGCCCCAGCGCGCGCAGCGCGGCCCACTCGCCGAGGGCGGGAGCGAACTTGAAGCCGTGCCCTGAGAGCCCCGTGATCGTGACCCGGCCCTCGCCGGCGGCCGCATCGTCGATGAGGAAACCGCCGTCCGGCGTCATCGTGTAAAAGCACGTGGTGGCCGACTGCACTGGACCGGCACCGGGAAAATAGCGCTCTGCGTAACCCTTGGCCGGCGCAAGGTCGGCGTCGGAGACCGTCCGCGAGACCGCTTCGGGGCTGTCGACGGAATCGTCGCCGTGATGGCGCCCGAGCTTCATCCCCCCGGTGCGCGGGCTCGGCGCGCCATAGCACCAGTCGCCCGTCTCATCCTGAAACGCGAAAGCTGGCGCGAGGGCGGGATCGAGCGGGCGCGCGCCCGGCGCGAACCAGACCTGGACGCGCCGCTCGATGCGCATCAGACGCCCGAGCTCGGGCTGCAGCGCGCCCGTCCAGCCGCCGGCGGAGAGGATCAGGCGATCCGACGTGAACCGCCCCGCCGGCGTGTCGACAGTCCATCCGCCCATCGTGCGTTCGATCGCCCGGACAGGCGTGTCGCGCATCAGCGTCGCGCCGGCGGCCTCAGCCTCGCGCAGGGCCGCCGCGATCGCCGCCTCGACCATCGCGTAGCCGCCTTCGGGCTCGAACACGCCTTGCCAGCCCGCCGGCGCGGCGACGCCCGCCACGCTGTCGCACGTCCGCACTTCAAGGCCGTGCCGGTCGGCGGACCGCCGCACGCCGTCGATGAGCGAGCCCCCGGGCGCGGCGGCGTAGAACACGCCGCGCTGGGCGAAGATTTCCGCGCCCGCGCGCTCGTTCAGCTCGCGCCACAGCGACACCGCGCGCTGAGCGAGCGGCACGTAAACCGCACCTTCCGCGTAGGCGACGCGAACAAGGCGCGTTTCACCGTGGGAGCTTCCAAGATCATGGGGCGGGGCGGCGGCGTCTAAGCCGAAAACTTGGGCGCCGGCGCGCGCCGCGACGGAAGCCGCGAAGGCGCCGACCGCGCCGAGCCCGACGATCACGACATCGGCGCGCGCCGCCAAGCCCTTGCTACTCCGCCGCGGTTTTTTCGGCGGCTTCGCGTTCGGCCTTCATATTGGCGGCCTTGTCTTCGACGGCCTCGACGATGCGTTCGATCATGGTCTCGTTGGAGACCTTCTCGTCGGCCTGGCCGGCGAAGTAGAGCATGCCCGCGCCCTTGCCTCCGCCGGTGAAGCCGAGATCGGTGTAGGCGGCCTCGCCCGGCCCGTTCACGACGCAGCCTATGATCGACAGCGAGATCGGCTCTGAAACGTGCTCAAGGCGCTCCTCAAGGGTCTCCACCGTCTTGATCACGTCGAAGCCCTGACGCGCGCAGCTGGGGCACGCGATGATGTTCACCCCGCGGGTCCGCAGGCCCAAGCTTTTCAGGATGTCGTAGCCGACCTTGATCTCCTCGACCGGGTCGGCCGAGAGCGAGACGCGGATCGTGTCCCCGATGCCGGCCCACAACAGATTGCCGAGCCCGATGGCGGACTTCACCCCGCCGGTGCGAAGCCCGCCGGCCTCGGTGACGCCCAGGTGCAACGGCGCATCGGTGGCTTCGGCCAGAGCGGCGTAGGCGGCCACGGTCAGGAACACGTCTGAGGCCTTCACCGAGATCTTGTATTCGCGAAAGTCGTGCTCTTCGAGTATGCGCGCGTGCTCCAGCGCGCTCTCCACCATCGCCTCCGGACAGGGCTCGGCGTATTTTTCGAGTAGGTGGCGCTCCAGCGAGCCGGCGTTGACCCCGATCCGGATCGCGCAGCCATTGTCCTTGGCGGCCTGGACCACCTCCCTCACCCGTGCAGGCGAGCCGATATTGCCCGGATTGATGCGCAGGCACGCCGCGCCGGCCTCGGCCGCCTCGATGCCGCGCTTATAGTGGAAGTGGATGTCGGCGACGAGCGGAACGGCGGACTCTTTGACCAGCGTCTTGAACGCGGCGGTGGAGTCTTTATCCGGGCACGACACCCGCACGATGTCCGCGCCGACCTCTTCAAGCGCGCGGATCTGGGCGAGCGTCGCCTGCACGTCGGCGGTGGGGGTGTTGGTCATCGACTGGACCGAGATCGGCGCGTCGCCGCCGACCTCGACCGAGCCGACTCGGATCTTGCGGCTGGTGCGGCGTTCCACCGCGCGCCAGGGGCGGACCTGGGTGTGCGCTTCAGCGGCCATGGCGGATCCTTCGGCTGCGGGACGGTCTAAACCGATCGTCGCGTCGCGGTCAGGGTCAAGATATAGGCCGAAGCGCGCGCTTGCGCGAGGGGTCTAACCGCCCTGAGCGGGGCTTTCGCCCCCGCCGGCCACGGGCCGGGCGCGCGCCAGGCCTGCTGCAACGAAGTCCGACGCGGAGAGCATCTCCACGGTCTCGCCGGGTTCGCCCAGGACGCCGATCTCGGTTGCGCCGAGCGAGGCGGTCAGCGCGCCGGCGTCTTCGGCGGTGATCATCAGGCCGGGCTCGTCCGGCGCGCGATAGGCCTCGCCCGCGTCAAGATCGCGGGAGAAAAGGATGCGGCCCGAAGCGTCGCGCACCTCCAAAAAGGTCGTCGACCCGGCGCGCAGGATCAGCGCCTGCTCACCGCGCGGCGAGGGCGCGCCGGCCCAGATCGCCTCGATGCTCGGCGCGCGGCCGGCCTCGGCGATCATGGCGTCGTTGGAGGAGAGCATGGCGTCGGCCGGCGGCGGCGCGCCGGCGAAGGCTTCCGTGCGCGTCACGTAGGAGCCGTACCAGCCGGCCGCCCCGATCACGCAAGCGAGAATGGCGACCGCGCCGATCATGCCGCGCGGCAGTCGGATCTCGCGGCGCTCGCGCACGGTGGTGGGCTGATTGCGGCCGGCGTCGCACTCCACCTCGTGCTTGAACTGTTCGATGATCGCGTCCGGCTCCAGCCCGAGCGCGCGCGAATAGGTGCGCAGATAGCCCACCGCATAGGCGCGCGAAGGCAGCCCGCGCGGGTCCATGGTCTCCAGGGCGTCAAGATAGTCGCGCTTGATGCGCGTGCGCGCAGCGGCTGAGTCGAGCGTCCAGCCCATGCGCGCCCTGGCGCCGCGCAGCCGTTCGCCAACGCTCGACGCGCCGGCTTCCGGCGCAGGCGCGTCGGAGAACACCGCGTCCATGGGTACGAACTGGCCAGAAGCCGTGCCGGTCGTGACGTAGCTCATATATCCGCGCCGAAGATCAGCGCCCCCACCCCTCAAAGCCACGCGAGTCTCACCTGTGGCGAAATTGCCGCGCAACAAACAAAGCTAATCAGACCTGAGTCGGTTTATCAACAGTTTCCAAACCGAGTGCGCCGCTCAGGCCCGCGCTTTCGCCGGCGCGCAGCAGCCGGGCCCTAAGGGTTCCGGACGGTTCGTCGCTCGCCGACGCGCCATGCTCTGCAAGCCACGCGCCAAGCCGGCCAGCGTCGAGCTCGCGCAAGGCGCGCTTGACCGGGCCGATCGCGCCCGCCGACATGGACAGGCGGCGATATCCAAGCGCGGTCAGCACGCAAGCCTCAAGCGGGCGCCCCGCGATCTCGCCGCAGATCGAGATCGGCTTGCCGTGCGCCTCGCAGATCTCGCGCACGGATTTGAGAAGCTTCAGCGGACCTGAAGCGATCACGTCATAGCGCTCGGCCACGCGCGGGTTCTGCCGGTCCGCGGCGAAGAGATACTGCATCAGATCGTTCGCCCCGACCGCGACGAAGTCGGCGTGGGCGAGGGCGGGCTCGGGGTCGAAGGCGATCGCGGGGGTCTCCAGCATGATGCCGGCCTTGACCGAGATCGGCGGCTCCCAGCCCAGCCGGTCGGCGCGCTGCAGCTCGCGGGTGAGCACCTCGCGGGCGGCGCGCGCCTCGTAGGCGCTCGCCACCATGGGGAAGAGCACGTTCAACGCGCGCCCGCCCGACGCACGCACCAGGGCGCGCAGCTGGTAGCGCAGCAGTCCCGGCCGGTCGAGCCCCATGCGGAGCCCCCGCCAGCCAAGCGCCGGGTTCGGCTCGCGGTCGGCCGGCACGAAGGGGGTGACCTTGTCCCCGCCGAGGTCGAGCGTGCGAAACACGATCGGCTTGCCCTTCGCGGCTTCGAACACCGCGCTGTAAAGCTCAACCTGGGCGTCAAGGCGCGGCAGGGTGTCGGCGACCATGAACTGGAACTCGGTGCGGAACAGCCCGACCCCGTCCGCTCCGGTCTCGGCCAGGCGCGACATCTCCACCAGCAGCCCGGCGTTCATCTGAAGCGAGACCTTCGCCCCGTCGCGGGTGGCCGCGGGTTCGTCGCGCACCTCGCGGTCTTCGGCGCGCCGGCGCGCCAGGCTCTCGATGCGCTCCTCATAGGTCTCCGCCACTTCGCCGGAGGGGCGCGCGTGCAAAAGCCCGAACTCGCCGTCGAGGATGACCCGATCGCCGTCCTCCACCCGGTCGAGCGCGCCCTCAACGCGACCGACCATGGGTATGCCGAGCGCCTTGGCCACGATCGCGGCGTGGCCGGTGACCGAGCCCTCCTCCACCGCCACGGCCTTCAAGCGCTGACGGTCGAACTCCAGTAGCTCGGCCGGCCCCACCGAGCGCGCGATCAGGATCGCATCCTCAGGCAGGCTCGAGGCTTCCAGCGCGCCCGACGTCTCGGCTTCGAGGTGGCGCAGGAGCCGGTTCGCGAGGTCTTCCAGATCGTGCAGTCGCTCGCGGAAATGGGGCTCGCGCGCGGTCATCAGCCGGGCGCGGTGCTCGTTGCGCACGCGCTCCACAGCGGCTTCCGCGGTGAGGCCTGAGCGCACCGCCTCGGACAGGCGGTCGAGCCAGCCGCGGTCATGGGCGAACATGCGATAGGCTTCGAGCACCTCCCGGCTCGGCGCGCCTAGCGGCAACCGGCCTGAATCCAGAAGCGCGTCGACCGAGGCGCGCAGCGAGGAGATCGCCGCGCTCAGGCGCGCGCCTTCAGCCGCGGAGTCCTCTGCGATCAGCCGCGCCGAGACCACGTGGGGCTCGTGCATCACCGCGCGCCCGGCCGCGATGCCCGGCGACAGGGCGAGGCCCTGAAAACGCTCCGGCTTGGACGGCCTCAGCTCCAGCCCTGAGAACGCCTCTGCGGTGACCAGATCGCCGGAGACCACGATCTCGGCGAGCAGCATGGCCACGGTCTGGAGGGTTTCGATCTCCATCTCGTCGATCTTGCGCGACTCGGTCGACTGCGCGGTCAGAACGCCCACAAGGCGCCCGCCGCGCAGGATCGGCACGCCGAGAAAGCTCTTGAACGGCTCCTCGCCGGTTTCCGGCTTGTAGGAGAAGTTCGGGTGCGCGGGCGCGTCCTCGACCGAGATCGGGCGGGCGCGCCGGGCCACCAGACCCACCAGGCCCTCGTCGCGCTTCAACCGCACGCGGTGGACCGAGTCCTGTTTCAGCCCGTGCGTGGCCGACAGCTCCAGCGCGCCGGACGGGCGCACCAGATAGATCGAGCACACCGCCGCGCCGGTCTCCTCGGCGATGATGTCGGTAAGCCGGTCGAGACGCTTCTGCGCGTCTTCCTGTGCGGCCATGAGGTCGCGGATGCGCTGCAGGAGGCGGCGCGGTCCGGGCATGGCCTTGGGCCGGGTGTCTGGCGACATGAGGTCCGTCGAGGGGCTTACGGGCCAAGGTGCTCGCGTCGTTGAGAGAAGGGGCGAGCGCGGCCCCGCCGTCAAGCCTCGTCGAGCTTATAAGCTGCGTGAAGCGCACGCACGGCGCGCTCGAGCTGGTCGGCGTCGAGCAGGACCGAGATCTTGATCTCGGAGGTCGCGACCATGCGCGCGGCCACCCCTTCCCGGCTCAAGACGCCGTAAAGCGTGCGCGCCACGTCGGCCCGGCCGCGAAGGCCCGAGCCCACGACAGACACCTTGGCCAGATCAGTCTGCGCGCGCGCAAGACAGCCCGGCGCGGCGGCCTCGATCGCGGCGCGGGCGGGCGCCAGGTCGCGCCGGCCCACGGAGAACTCCAGGCGCGCCGCCCCGCCCTCGTCCAACGTCTGCACGATCATGTCCACGCCGATCTCGCGCGCGCTGAGCGCCTCGAACACGCCTGCCGGAGCCTCGCCCGGATCAAGGCCGGAGAGCGCCAGGCGCGCCTGATCGCGCGCATAGGCGACGCCCGACACGATCCGCCGCTCCGCGATGCGCCGGCGCCAGACCGGGTCTGGAACCACCTCGGTTCCCCGGCTTTCGCCGGGGGCCAGGAAGCTGGACTTCACGCGCAGGGTCACGCCCTTGGCCTTGGCGTACTCCACCGAGCGGGTCTGGAGCACCTTCGCGCCCATGGCGGCGAGCTCCAGCATCTCCTCAGCGCCGATGCGGTCGAGGCGGCGCGCCTCCGGCGCGATGCGCGGATCGGTCGTGTAGACCCCGTCCACGTCGGTGTAGATGTCGCACTCGGCCTCCAGCGCGGCGGCGATTGCGGCGGCGGTGAGGTCCGTCCCGCCGCGGCCGAGCGTGGCGATCCGTCCGGACGGGGTGACGCCCTGATACCCCGCCACCACGGGGATCACGCCCGCCTCGATGGCGGCGCTCAACACCTCGGGCTCGATCGCGGTGATCTTCGCCGCGCCGGGCGCCGCGTCGGCATGGATGGGGATCTGCCAGCAGGCGAAGGCTTGAGCCGGCAGACCCTCGCGCTTGAGCGCCAGCGCCATGAGCGCGGCCGAGGCCTGTTCGCCCGAGGCGAGCGCGGCGTCGGTCTCCGCCTCGCCGAGCCCGCCGCCCAGCGCGCCGGCGAGCTCGAGCATGCGGTCGGTCTCGCCGGCCATGGCCGAGACCACGACGGCGCAGGGCCGGCCCGCGCGCGCCTCGCCCGCCACGATAGCGGCCGAATGCGCGATGCGCTCGGCGCCGCCCATGGAGGTGCCGCCGAACTTTAAGACCAGGCGGCGGGCTGGCGTCCGGCCGGCGTCGTCCATGGCGGAAGGCTCCCAATCATCAAGGCTCGAAACCGATGCGTTAGCGGACCATATTATGGGAATAAAGCCGGAATCGGGGCGAGAGCGCGGCCTTGACGTCTACGCCGGGTCGCCGCCTCGCCCTCGTCCAACCCGGCGCACGCCGCACCTGGAGCCTTCAGCCATGACCGCCGCCGCCGCGCCAGACCAGCTCTCCACGCCCTCCATCGACCAGGATGAGATCGACAAATTCTCCCGCATGGCCGGGGAATGGTGGGACCCCAAGTCCAAGTTCGCGCCGCTGCACAAGTTCAACCCGGCGCGCCTGGCCCATATCCGCGAGACGCTCTGCGTTCATTTCGGCCGTTCCGGCGCGACGCCGCTGGAAGGCTTGAAGCTTCTCGACATCGGCTGCGGCGGAGGGCTCGTCGCCGAGCCCATGGCCCGGCTCGGCGCTGACGTCACCGCCGTGGATGCGGGCGAGGCGAACATCAAGACCGCCATGGTCCACGCCGAGGAGGCCGGCCTCACGATCGACTACCGCCACGGCACGGCCGAACAACTGCTCGAAGCCGAAGGCGAGGCGCAGTTCGACGTGGTGCTGAACCTGGAAGTCGTCGAGCACGTGGCCGATCCGGAGGCCTTCCTGATCGACTGCGCCAAGCTGGTGAAGCCCGGCGGCATGATGATCGTGGGCACGATCAACCGCACCGCGCGCGCCTTCGCCACGGCGATCTTCGGGGCCGAATACGTGCTGGGCTGGCTGCCCAAGGGCACCCACCGCTTCGACAAGCTGGTGAAGCCCTCCGAAGTGGAAAGCGCGCTGACCCGCGCCGGCATGGCGCCCGCGGGCGCGGTCGGGGTCAGCTACAACCCGCTCAAAGACCGCTTCTACATCTCCGGCGACACGGGCGTGAATTATCTGTTGAGCGCGGAGAAGCCCGCCTAATTCGCCTTCTTCGGCGGGGTCGGGGCGAAGGGGTCGGGGAGCGGCGCGCAGGGCACGCCGTCGTCCTTCAACGCCTCGCGCTCTTCGGGCGTGGTCTCGCCGTAGATAAGGCGTTCGGGCTTTCGCCCCGCGTGGATGGCGCGGGCCTCCTTGGCGAAGTCGGTCCCCACGTAGTCGAAATGCTTGCGGATATGGGCCTGGACCTTGCGCGCAGCGGCGGCGAGATCGCCCGCGGGGTCCGGCGCAGCGCCGCCGGCGGTCATTTCAGGCTTTGCGTCTGCGGACGGCTCGGCGCGGGCGCGCGACGTGCGCACGGCCGGCGCCATGATCTGCTTGGAGACCTCGCTCGAGCCGCATTCGGCGCACTCCAGAAGCCCCGCCGCGGCGAGCCGGTCATAGTCGGCCGACGAGGAGAACCAGCTCTCGAACCGGTGGCCCTCGGCGCACTGCAGCGCGTAGCGGATCACGCCGCGCCTCCCTCGCCGGTCACGGGTTCGGGCGCGATCACGGTGCGGCCATGGGTCAGCGCCGGGATGCGCTTACGCGCGCCGACGACGGCGTCCAGATCAAGCTCGGCGTAGAGCACGCCCGGCTCGTCGTGATCGAAGCTCGCGATCACCTCGCCCCAGGGCGAGACCACCATGGAGCGGCCCCAGGTGTCGCGCCCATCCTCGTGGTGACCGCCCTGGGCCGGGGCGAGCACGAAGCTGCCGGTTTCGATCGCGCGCGCACGTAGCAGCGGCTCCCAGTGGGCGCGGCCGGTGGGCCGGGTGAAGGCGGACGGCACGGTCAGGATTTGCGCGCCGGCTTGAGCGAGCGCGCGATAGAGATAGGCGAAGCGCACGTCGTAGCAGACGGTCAGCCCCAGCACCGCGCCGGCGGCGGAGGCGATCACCGCTCGCTCTCCGGGCTGATAGCTGTCGCTTTCGCGGTAATGCTCGCCCGCCCCGATGGCGACGTCGAACATGTGGATCTTGTCGTAAACCGCCTTCGCCGCGCCGTCCGGACCGAACAACATGGACCGGTTCACCGCCTTGCCGTCCGGCCCTTCGAAGGCGAAAGAGCCGGCGAGCAGATCCACATGCAGGCTCCGAGCGAGCTCTGAGAAGCGCGAGGGCGCGGGGTCCTCGGCCTGGGGCTTCAGCAGCGGTTTGAGCGCCTTGGCGTCGCGCTCGACGAGGTTGGTGACTTCCGGCGTGGCGATCAGCGACGCGCCGTTTGCGGCGGCCTCGCGAATCATCGCCTCGGCGTCGTCGAGATTGCGCGCGGCGTCGCGCCCGCCGCGCATCTGGATCAGAGCCGTCTTCACCGTGGTCAAATCGCGCCCGCCGCCTTCAGTTTGTCGTCCAGCACGCCCTGGCGCTCCAGCGCCATCATCTCGTCGCACCCGCCCACATGCTCATCGCCGATGAAGATCTGCGGGAAGGTGCGCGCGCCGTTCGCGCGCTGGATCATCTCGGACTTCTTCTCTCCGTTGAAGCCCGCATCGATCTCCTCATAGTCCGCGCCTTTCTTCTTCAAAAGACCCACCGCGCGCACGCAGTAGGGACACATGACGCGGGTGTAGATCGTAACGGCGGCCATAGCGTTCGCTCCGGATGCGGCGTGTTTCGCTGAAGCCCCTTACTTAAGCGGATCGACCGGTTTCACAACGCGTGCAAGCGTGATCGCGGTCACATCCGCGGCGCCGGCGCGCCTGAGCGCCCGCGCGCACGCCTCCAGCGTCGCCCCGGTGGTGTAGACGTCGTCGACCAGGATGAGGCGGGCGTCCTTGAGCCTGTCTTTCGCGTGCGCGCGCACCTTGAAGGCGCCGGCCACGTTGCGCGCCCGGCCGCGCGCGCTCTTGCCGCCCTGGGTGGAGGTGCGCCGCCTGCGCGCCAGAGCGTGGGCGTCGAGCGGGACGCCGCTGGCTTCAGACAGCGCCCGGGCGAGCAGGAAGGACTGGTTGAAGCGCCGCTTTCTCAGGCGCGAGGGATGAAGCGGGACGGGCACGATGGCGTCGGCGGTCTCGACGAGCGGACCGCCCGCCCGGCGCATCCAGCGCCCGAAGGCCTTCAGCGTGTCGGTGCGCCCGGCGTGTTTGAGTTGCAGGACCAGCGCGCGACTGTCCTCGTCGTAGACGAAGGCCGCGCGCGCCGCGTCATAGGCCGGCGGGCGCGCATGGCACGGCGCGCACCATGCGCCCGCGCCCACCGGATAGGGCAGAGGCAAACCGCACTTCGCGCACACGGGCGCGTCGATGAAGGTGATCTTGCTCCAGTCCTGAGGCGACAGCGCGCCGGGCTCGGACACGTCCTCGCCTGAGAGCGGCGAGACCGGTGGCCAGATCAGGTCGGCCAGCGCGCGCGCGGCGGAAACCGCTTTGCCTGCGGCGGCGTCGAGCCCATATCGCGGCCATGGCTTCATCGCGTCAGACCCCCGCTCGCGCCCCCTCGCCCGCAGACGCCGGCCCGCCGGTCCTGTTCGACCGCTCTCTCGTCCGCCGGCGCCGGGATCGCGCTTCAGGCGAGTTCCAAGACTACGACTTTCTTCATGCGCGAGTCGCCCACGATCTGCTCGACCGGGTGGCGAGCGTCGCGCGCGAGTTCGAGACCTGCCTGGTGCTGGGCGGCGGCGGCGCGGTCGGGCGCGCGTTGCAGGATCACCCCGAGGCGAAAGCCAAGATCTCAACGCTGATCGAGGCCGATCTCTCGCCCGCGCTGGCGCGCCAGGGCAGGAACGGCGTCTCGATCGACGAGGAGCGCCTGGCGATCGCCGATCAGAGCGTGGACCTCGTCCTCTCCTGCCTGTCGCTGCACTGGACGAACGATCTCGTCGGCGCGCTGGTCCAGATCAATCACGCGCTGAAACCCGACGGCTTCTTCGCCGGCGCCCTGTTCGGCGGCGCCACGCTGACCGAGCTGCGCCAGAGCCTGATCGCGGCGGAGAGCGAGGTTTCAGACCGGCTGACCCAGCGCGTCTCGCCCTTCGCCGACACCGTGGACATGGCCGGACTGCTGGCGCGCGCTGGCTTCGCCATGCCGGTCTCGGACGTGGACCGCGTGGAGGCGCGCTACGGCAACAGCTTCGTCCTGATGCGCGACCTTCGGAAGATGGGCGAGACCAGCGCGCTCGCCGAGCGCCCGCGCACGCCGGTGAGCCGTCAGTTCTTCGTGCGCACCGCGGAGATCTACTCCCACACCTTCGCCCATGACGACGGCAAGGTGCCCGCCAGCTTCGAGATCGTCCACGCGGCCGGCTGGGCGCCCCATCCCGATCAGCCCAGGCCCAAGCGCCCCGGCTCGGCCAATGTCCGCCTCGCCGACGCGCTCGGCGTGAGCGAGCGCAGCGCCGGCGAGAAGGTCGGCGGAGCGCGGTGAGGCGCTTACGCTCAAGCCTGTGGCGAGCCGCTTGACAGCGTTAGTTATTACCCGTACAAAAATATGTGGCGAAGCCGTCGGCGTATGAGTGGGATGAAGCCAAGCGCGCTGCGAATGCGCGTTTGCACGGCGTCGATTTCAGCGCGGCCGAGGCTCTTGACTGGAAAGTGGCGCTGACCATCGATCAGACCCGCGACGGCGAGCGCAGGCACGCCTCCTTCGCGCCCATCCATGGACAGCTTCACTGCCCGGTCTGGACCGCCCGCGGCGCGAAGGTCCCCATCATCTCTCTACGCCGCGCGAACGACAGGGAAAGGCGCGCCTATGAGCAAGCGATCGACCTTGATTAGGAACAGTCCCGAGGAAGAGGCCGCGATCAACGCCGGCATCGCCCGCGACCCCGGCGCGCCGGAAGTGAAGCCCGAGGCGTTCAAGTCCGCGCGCCGCGGCCGTCCCCGCCTGCCGGAGAGCGAGCGCAAGATCCGCGTGGAGATGCGCGCCGATCCGGACGTCGTCGCGGAGGCGAGGCGCCGCGCCGAGCGCAGCGGGCGCGGCTATACTGCGGAGATGAACGCGGCTCTGCGCGCAGCATTCTTGCTGGACGACTAGTCCGGCATCGCCTCGATGACGGCGACGGAGATGTTGAACCAGCTGGTGAGCATGTTGCCGATGGGCGACAGCGCCGCGATCAGGGCCGCCGCGATGAGCGCGGCGATCACGCCGTACTCCACTGCGGTCGCGCCGGAGCGGCAGGCCGCGAAGCGGCGCAGGCCCGGCGTGATCTGAGCGCTCAAGCGTTCGCGCGCGCGCCTGTCAGCCGGTCGCGCAGCGCCGCGGCCAGGGGCCGGTCGGCCTCCGGCATCGGATACCGGCTGAGCGCGTCCGGCCTCGCCCACTTCAGCGCCTGGTGCTCGAGCGGCTGGGCGAACCCGTCCCATGTCCGGCACACGAACAGCGGCATCAGGATCGCGCGTCCCGCCCCGAGGGGCGAGGAGGCGAACGCGAAGGGCTCCAGGCAACGCTCGCATGGCTCCACTCCCAGCTCTTCGCGCAGTTCGCGGACCACGCACGCTTCCGGCGTCTCGCCGGCCTCGACCTTGCCGCCGGGAAACTCCCACAGCCCGCCATGGGCCTTGTGGTCGGGCCGTTGCGCGATGAGGACGCGACCGTCCGCGTCCACCAGGGCGCACGCCGCCACCAGAAGCAGTTCCGTCTTGCAATCGCTCATGGTGGGGCTCCAGCGTTAAGGCGGCGTGCAGGGATGTGGTGAAAATCCGGTCAACGCCGGGATAGATCAACGCCCGCCGCGGGTTGCGTCGTCTCCGACATCGGTTTCGGCGTCGTCTTCGCCGGCCTCGTCGGTCGCGTCTCCCGAAGGCGCGGCGGGCGCTTCGGCGGGCTCTGCGGGCGGGGTGTCGGATCGCCCCGCTCCGTCGGCGCGCAGAAGCGCCGGGGCGCGGCCGGCCACGCGCGTGACCGGGTGCTCGGCGCGGATCTCTTCGAGCAGGGTCTGAATGGCCTGAAGCGTCAGGAAGCGCATGATGCTGGCGCGCATCTCCTCAAGCTCGGGGCGCGGCTGGGTGCGCCGGTCCTCGACCTTCAGGACATGCCAGCCGAACTCGCTCTGGAACGGAGCGCTCACCGCGCCGTCGGGCGTGGCGAAGGCGATCTCTGCGAAGATCGGAAGGATGCCGGTCGCCGTGAAATATCCCAGATCCCCCCCTTCAAGGCGCGTGGCCGGATCCTGGCTGATCTGGACGGCGAGTTGAGCGAAGTCCGCGCCCTGATCGATCAGCCGCGCCGCCTCTTCGGCCTCCTCGCGCGTGTTCACGAGGATATGGCGCGCGCGCACCTCCTCGACCCGCGGCGCCAGACGCGTCTGCTCCTCATAGACGCGCTCGACCGACCGGTCGGTCACGGCCTCGGAAACCGCGGTCTCCACCAGGATGTTGCCAAGAATGCGCTCGCGCGCCGCGGCGATGCGCTTTCGGGCCTCCTCGGTCTCGTCGTAGCCGCGCGCCTCAGCCTCCAGCGCCAGAAGCCGCTGCTCGATCAGGGCTTCGAGCGCCTCCTCATAGGCCGGCTCGCCGGGCGCGACCGCGCTCGGGTCCTCGGCGAGCCCCTCGGCGAGCGCCTCGCGGCGCACCGCATCGAGCGTAATGTCGGTGTCGCCGACCCGCGCGGCGATCGGTGAACCGTCCGCACCAAGCGCGGGTTCATCGCCGGGGCCCTGTCCTGAGCCGGCGCCGGGCGCGTCCGGCGCGCAGGCCCACGCCAGCGCGCCGGCGGCCAACGCCGCAGCGAGGCGCGCAGCGATGGGGGGCGGGCGTTTGATTGACACTGTTTCGCCGCCTCCTTAAGTCACGCGGAACTCGTTACAAGCCGTTCCTCCGGCCCGCGCTTCCGCCTGACCTAAGGCGGCGCCGGCCGGCCGTCCGGATCCATTCTCCGCCCGTCGAGGCTGATACGTCATGCTTTCATTCGCCCGCAAGCTTTTCGGCTCCAACAACGACCGCTTGGTCAAGAAGATGAAGGGCGACGTTGATCGCATCAACGCGTTCGAGCCGGAGTTCGCAGCGCTTGACGACGCCGCCCTCGCCCACAAGACCGTTGAGTTCCGAGAGCGACTGGCGAACGGGGAAAAGCTCGACGCCCTGATGCACGAAGCCTTCGCCGCAGTGCGCGAGGCGGCCAAGCGCGCGCTCGGCCAGCGCCATTACGACGTGCAGCTGATGGGCGGCATGGTGCTGCACAACGGCGATATCGCTGAGATGAAGACCGGCGAGGGCAAGACGCTGGTCTCGACGCTCGCGGCCTATCTCAACGCCCTGCCCGCGAAGGGCGTGCACATCGTCACCGTCAACGACTACCTGGCCAAGCGCGACTCTGAGTGGATGGGCCGGGTCTACGCCAAGCTCGGCATGAAGACCGGCGTAATCGTGCACGAGATGAGCGATGACGAGCGCCGCGCGGCCTACGCCTGCGACATCACCTACGGCACGAACAACGAGCTCGGCTTCGACTATCTGCGCGACAACATGAAGTACTCGCTGGGCGAGATGACCCAGTTCGGCGGGCGGCCCGCGGAGCGCGCCACGCACCATTTCGCGATCGTGGACGAGGTGGACTCCATCCTGATCGACGAGGCGCGCACCCCGCTGATCATCTCCGGGCGCACTGAAGACCGGACCGATTTTTACAAGACCATCAACGAGCTCATCCCCTTCCTCACCGAGGACGACTTCGAGATCGACGAGAAGTCGCGCGCCTCCAGCTTCACCGAGGAGGGCAACGAGCATATCGAGCAGCTCCTCAAAGAACGCGATCTGATCAGCGAGGGCGATCTCTACGACGTGGAGAACGTCGCGGTGGTTCATCACGCCAACCAGGCGCTGAAGGCCCACAAGCTGTTCACACGCGACAAAGACTACATCGTGCGCGACGGCAAGGTGGTGCTGATCGACGAGTTCACCGGCCGCATGATGCCGGGCCGGCGCCTGTCGGAGGGTCTGCACCAGGCGATCGAGGCCAAGGAGGAGGTCGAGATCCAGCCGGAGAACCAGACGCTCGCCTCGATCACCTTCCAGAATTACTTCCGCCTCTACGACAAGCTGGCCGGCATGACCGGCACCGCGGCCACCGAGGCTGACGAGTTCGCGGGCATCTACGGGCTCGAAGTGGTGGAGATCCCCACCAACAAGCCGGTCGCACGCCTCGACGAGGACGACGAGCTTTACCGCACCATGAAGGAGAAGAACGGCGCGCTTTTGGAGGCGATCTCCGAAGCCCACGCCAAGGGCCAGCCGATCCTGGTGGGCACCGCCTCCATCGAACGCTCCGAGACGCTGTCTGAGGAGCTGAAGTCGGCCAAGATCCCCCACCAGGTGCTCAACGCGCGCCACCACGAACAGGAAGCCGCGATCATCGCGCAGGCCGGCGTGCCCGGCGCGGTGACGATCGCGACCAACATGGCCGGGCGCGGCACCGACATTCAGCTTGGCGGCAATCCGGACTTCCGCCTGGCCGAGTGGATCGAGAAGCAGACCGAGAGCGGCGCCGAGCCGTCCGAGGCCGAGATCGAGGCCAAGCGCGAGGAGATCGCCGCCGACGTCGCGGAGAAGAAGAAGGTCGCGCTTGAAGCCGGCGGTCTTTTCGTCATCGGCACCGAGCGCCACGAGAGCCGGCGCATCGACAACCAGCTGCGCGGCCGCTCCGGTCGTCAGGGCGACCCGGGCCGGTCGAAATTCTTCATCTCGGTCGAGGACGACCTGTTGCGCATCTTCGCGCCGGAGCGCCTCGACGGGATCATGCGCGGGCTCGGCATGAAAGAGGGCGAGGCCATCGCCCACCCCTGGATGACCAAGGCGGTGGAGACCTCGCAGAAAAAGGTCGAAGCGCGCAATTTCGACATCCGCAAGAACATCCTGAAATACGACGACGTCATGAACGATCAGCGCAAGGCGATCTTCGAACAGCGCATTGAATTCATGACCGCCGACGACGTCTCCGACGTGATCAAGGACATGCGCGCCCAGACGGTCGAGGACCTGGTCGAGCGCCACATTCCGCCCAAGGCCTACGCCGACCAGTGGGATGTGGACGGCCTTGAGGAGGAGGTGCGCAAGCACTTCGTGCTCGACTTGCCGATCAAGGACTGGGCCGGCGAGGAAGGCATCGCCGACGAGGAGATTCAGGAGCGCCTGATGAGCGCGGTGGACGAGGCCTACGCGGAGAAGGCCGCGAACACAGGGCCCGCGCTGATGCGCCGGATCGAGAAGCAGATGCTGCTCCAGACGATCGACATCAACTGGCGCGAACACTTGCAGCAGCTGGACGCGCTGCGCTCGGTGATCGGGCTTCGCGGCTTCGCCCAGCGCGATCCGCTCAACGAGTTCAAGACCGAGGCGTTCGAACTGTTCGAAACGCTTCTTGAGAGCCTGCGCTTCGAAACAACGCGCGTCCTGTTCAACCTGCGCGTCGAGCCCGCGCGGCCGCCCGAGCAGCCTGACCTGCCAGAGATGCAGGCGCGCCATGTCGACCCGCAGACCGGCCGCAACGAGATGGCCGGCGACCCGGGCGCCCAGCCGCCCGGCCCGGCGGCCGGCGGCGTGACCGTGGCCACCCGCCGCGCGGCGACCCAGCTCGACCCGAACGACCCCTCCACCTGGGGCCGGGTCCAGCGCAACGCGCTCTGCCCGTGCGGTTCGGGCAAGAAATATAAGCATTGCCACGGCGCGGCCGCGCCTCAGCAGGCGTGAGCGAAAACCCGCGCCTGGCGCGAATCGCGCCGGACGAGATCGCCGCAATCGAACAACTGATCCTGCGCTCGAAGGCTCAATTGGGCTATGAGGCGGAGATGATGGCGGTCATGGCCCGGGTGTTGCGCCTGGACCGCAGCGCCATCGAGGACGGGCGCGCGATCGCAGCCTGGATCGGCGAGGCGCCCGCTGGCGTGGTGCAGATCAGCCCGCCTTACAACGACGCGCGCGGCGGCGCGGTGGCGCTGGACCTGCTTTTCATCGGCCATGGCGCGATCGGAACCGGGCTCGGCCGGACGCTCTACGATTGGGCCGTCGAGCAGGCGCGCGCCGCCGGGGCGTTGCGCCTCGACATCCTCTCGGATCCGAACGCCGCGCCGTTCTACGCCGCCATGGGCGCGGTCCATGTCGAGGACCGCCCGTGCGAAGTGATCCCCGGGCGCATGCTCCCCCGGCTGGAGCACCGGCTGGATTAGGCGCCGGGCCGGCCCGGAATATCCCCACCCGTCGCG
>CAZKBB010000005.1:0-67831 GCA_964550935.1 uncultured Caulobacterales bacterium | reverse complement strand
CCTTCCACGTCCTCGGCGATGATGAGGAGCGGACGGTTGGACTGGACCACCGCCTCAAGGACCGGAAGCATCGGCTGCAGCGAGGAAAGCTTCTTCTCGAACAGCAGGATGTAAGGGTCTTCGAGGTCGGCGACCATTTTGTCGGCGTCGGTGATGAAGTACGGGGAGAGATAGCCGCGGTCGAACTGCATGCCTTCCACGACTTCCAGCTCGCTCTCAAGCGACTTGGCCTCTTCGACCGTGATCACGCCCTCGTTGCCGACCTTGTCCATGGCCGAGGCGATCATGTCGCCGATCTCTTTTTCGCCGTTAGCCGAGATCGTGCCGACCTGAGCGATCTCCGAGGAGCCCTTGATCGGGGTGGACTTGGACTTGATCTCCTCGACGACCTTCTGGACGGCCTTCTCAACGCCGCGCTTGAGGTCCATCGGGTTCATGCCGGCCGCGACCGACTTCATGCCTTCGCGGATGATCGACTGGGCGAGCACGGTCGCGGTCGTGGTGCCGTCGCCGGCCTCGTCGTTCGTGCGCGAGGCGACTTCGCGGACCATCTGCGCGCCCATGTTCTCGAACTTGTCCTCAAGCTCGATCTCCTTGGCCACGGAGACGCCGTCCTTCGTGGTGCGCGGGGCGCCGAAGGACTTTTCGATGACCACGTTGCGGCCTTTCGGGCCGAGGGTGACCTTGACCGCATTGGCCAGGGTATCGACGCCCTTGAGCATCTTTTCGCGGGCGGGATTGGAGAATTTGACGTCTTTAGCGCTCATGGATGTTCACCTGTGTTGCGTTGAGGGGATGTGAAAAACCGCCAGTCGCGGGTTACGCGGCCTTGGCGGCTTTCGACCCTTCGATGATGCCGAGGATGTCGGATTCCTTCATGATCAGGAGCTCGTCGCCCTCGATCGTGACTTCGGTGCCCGACCATTTGCCGAACAGAACGCGGTCGCCCGCCTTCACGTCCAGCGCGCGGACGGTCCCGTCGTCCTTGATCGCGCCGCCGCCGACGGCGACGACTTCGCCTTCCTGGGGCTTTTCCTTGGCGGTGTCGGGAATGATGATCCCGCCCTTGGTGGTGGTCTCTTCTTCAACGCGCTTGACGAGCACGCGGTCGTGCAGAGGACGAAAGTTCATCGCTTCTCTACTCCATCAACTGAGCGGGGAAGCCGCTCGGGCTTCCGTTTGTAAGGTGCGGCGCACCGGGGCGTTAGCACTCGACGCATCCGGCTGCCAACGCCACGTGAGGTAAGGACGCCCCGCACTCTCGTCAAGGGTTTTCGCCGCGCCGCGGCGCGAAATTTTTGGTCGGCCCCGCCGTATCCCAGCGCCGGTTCAGCGCGCGTTCACCCGCGCGTCATTGAAGTGAGATGGTCGGGCGGGGACGAAACGCGTATGGTCCGCTCGCGTTTCTCCTCGTTCAGAGGCTTTTGGAGGCAGATACATGTTTCGCACTCTCATCGCTGCGGTCGCCGCGCTCGGCTTCGCGGCCGCCTGCACCACGACCGACCCCTACGGCAACCAGACGCAGAACCGCACAGGGTCCGGCGCGCTCGCCGGCGCGGCGGCCGGGGCGCTGCTCGGCACGCTGGCCGGGGGCGACGACCGGCGCAACGCGCTGATCGGGGCTGGCGTGGGCGCGCTCGCGGGCGCGGGCGTCGGAAACTACATGGACCGTCAGGAGCGCGAGTTCCGCGAGCGCCTGCGCGGCTCCGGCGTGTCGGTGGAGCGTCTGCCCAATGACGAGCTGCGCCTCATCATGCCGGGCGACGTCACCTTCGCGACGGACTCCGCCACGGTCGAGCCGCGCTTCGACCCGATCATCGCCGACGTGGCCGATGTGCTGCAGACCTATCCGCGCACGCTCGTCGACGTGGTCGGCCACGCGGACTCGCGCGGCGATGAGGCGTATAATCAAAGCCTGTCGGAACGCCGGGCCTCCTCGGTGGCTCAGCAGCTCATCAGCTACGGCGTGATGCGCGACCGGCTGTACGTGGCGGGCATGGGCGAACGCGCTCCGATCGCGTCGAACGAGACCGATTCAGGGCGCGCCGCCAACCGCCGCGTGGAGATCACGATCGCGCCGCTGACCCAGTCGTAAAACCGGTTCAGGCTGATCATCGGCTAAAGACGACGCCCGGTCCGCGTGCTGCGGGCCGGGCGTTTTCGTTTACGCTCTGACAAGATCGGTTAACGCAGCCTAAGCTGTGCGAGGCGCTCGGACGATTCGCGTCCGCGCGCGCTTGGCGTTCTAAGCCGGGGGGCGAGGCGAGCATGCCGCGCGCGACGGACATTCTGGTGGTCCTCGCCTACGCGATCGTGGCCGGCGCGGCGGCGATCGCGTTCGACCGCTTCGGCCTGATGTCTTCGGAGCTCGCCTGGATCATGGGCGCGGTGGTGTTCCTCATCGCCGGCCAGGTCCACGCCGCGGCTGCGCGCATCGAGGAGCGCGCCGAAACCGCACGCGACATCAAGAGCCTGAAAGCAGCCAACCGCTCGCTCAAGCGCGCCCTGGAGCACGCCGAGGCCCGGCTCGACGCGATCGATCCGGACGGCGCGCGCGCCATCGATATTCCAGGCCGCGGCGAGGGCGCCCCCACCGGCGACTCGCCCGCCGCATCGTCCGAAGCGCCCGCTCCGGCGACGAAGGCCGTCCAGGCTGCCGACAGCGAGGAGGATCGCCTGATCGCAGCGCTGATCGCCCGGCTGGAGGCGTCAGGCGGCTTGCCGGCGGGCGCCGCGCGACAGGCCGCCAAGGCTGCGGCGTCCGACGCCCCGCCGGGCGAGGCGACCGGCGCGCCCCAGCCCAAACCAGAGCCCGAAATCGAGCCCGGCGCCAAGGCCGCCGCGGACATTCGCGAAGCGCTCGATGAAAACCGGGTCGACCTCTACCTGCAGCCCGTCGTCGGACTGCCCCAGCGGCGGACCTATTTCTACGAGGGCTTCACGCGGCTGCGTGACCGGTCCGGCGCGGTCATCGCGCCGGCGGACTTTCTCGCCGCGGCCGAAGCGGCCGGCCTCATCGCGGACGTGGACAATCTTCTCCTGTTCCGCTGCGTCCAGATCGTGCGCCGGCTGACCCGGACCGACCGGCGCATCGGGATTTTCTGCAACATCTCCATGCGATCGCTCGCGGACGAGACCTTCTTTCCCGAGTTCCTCGATTTCCTGCGGCGCAATTCCGACCTCGCCGGGTCGCTGATCTTCGAGCTGCCCCACGCCGCCTTCGAGGGACGCTCGGCGGTGGCCGCGCGAAACATGGCGCGGCTCGCCGATTACGGCTTCCGCTTCTCTATCGACCAGGTGCGCGATCTCGACATCGACCTGGCCGAGCTGCAGCGCGCGGGCGTGCGCTTCGCCAAGGTGGAGGGCGCGGTTCTGCTCTCCGCGGCGCGCGGGGAGATCTCCATCGCAGGGCGCGAGCCCGGCGCGGTGGCGCCCGAAGACGTCGCGGGCGTGTTCGCGCGCTACGGCGTCGATCTCGTTGCGGAGAAGATCGAGGCGGAGGCCACGGTGGTCGAGGTGCTCGACCTCGACATCGCCTACGCCCAGGGCCATCTGTTCGGCGCGCCGCGGCCGGTGCGCGAGGACGTCATCGCCGAGGCCGACGGCGCGCAGCGCCAGGCCGGGTAGAGCTTGACCGGCCGCGGGCCGGCTGGTTCAAGCCGGTGATGACCAAGCCGAACACCCGCCCCGAAACCCCCGCCCGCCTCAAGGACATCGCCGATCGCTATGACGCGATCCTGTGCGACGTGTGGGGGGTGATCCGCGACGGGCGCGCGCTGCTGCCTGATGCGATCGAGGCGCTGCAGCGCTTTCGCGCGCGCGGCGGCCGCGTCGTGCTGGTCTCCAACTCCCCGCGCCGTCCCTCGGGGCTGCTGGATCAGCTCGCAGAGATGGGCGCGCCGGACGACGCCTGGGACGACGCGGTCACCTCGGGCGGGGCCACGCACGAGGTGCTCAAGGCCCGCGCGCCTGGCCCGGCTTTCAAGCTCGGCCCGGACTGGGACGACAGCATTTATGAGGGCGCGGGGCTGGACTTCGCGCCGCTGGAGGAGTCTCGCTTCATCTCCAACACCGGTCTTTTCGACTGGGAGACCGAGACGCCGGAGGATTACGAGACGCTGCTGTCGACGGCCGTGGAGCGCGGGCTTGAGATGGTGTGCGCGAACCCGGACCGCGTGGTCCAGTTCGGCGACCGACTGCTCTACTGCGCCGGCGCGCTCGCTGAAGCCTATGAAGAGCTGGGCGGCAGCGTGATCTACGCCGGCAAGCCGCACGACGCCATCTATGACAGCGCCAAAGCCAGGCTCGAAGCGCTCGGCGTCGCCTGGGTGCGCGAGCGCCTGCTCGCCGTCGGCGACGGGCCGGAGACCGATGTGGGCGGGGCGAACGCGCAAGGCATCGACGCGCTCTTCATCACTGGCGGGATTCTGGGCGCGGACTTCGAAAACGGGCTCGACGCGGGCGCGGTGGAGACCAAACTCGCCGACCGGAGCGTGCATGCGCGCTATGCCGCGAGCGTGCTTAAGTGGTGACCGGATTCGCCGAAGCGTTAAGAGGTCCCGGTTCGCTGCGCGCCCGGGAATTCATGCTCTTCAAACTGAATTCCCGGCCGAGCCGCAGGCGAGAGCCGGGACCTCAGGCTCGAAAGGGCGCCTAGTCGAACAGGGCGTCGATGGCGTTCTGGTCGAGATCGCTTTCGAGGATTTCGTCGACTTCGTCCTGCTTGCGCTCCGGTCCGCCGAGGGCGGGGCCGTTCAGGTGCAGGGCCTTGCGGCGCTCTTCCTCGCAGACCTCGTCTTCATCGGCCTCGGCGTCGTGCACGCCCATGGCCTGGGCGAATCGGGTGACGCGCTTCTCCACGTGGGAGAGCGAGGCGACCACCTTCTGCAGCCGCTGACCGGCGAGGTCCTGGAAGGAGCAGGATTCGATGATCCGCATCATCGCCTCATCGACCGCGGCCTTGTAGCCCTCAAGGTTTGAGGCGTCGGCGGCCATGATCGCCTCGGCCTCGGCCATGATGGATTCGGTGGCCTTCTCGGTGTCGGTGACGACCGCCTCAAGCTCCTTGCCCGCGGACGGGATGCGCTGCTCCTTGATGTCGTTGGGTCGCAGCTTGGAGATCTCGTCGCGCGTGCGCGCGATGTAGTTGGCGATGTAGCTGAACTCGCCGTAGATCGACTTGTCGAGCGAGGAGAAGAAGATCTGCATCGTCTCGGCCAGCTGCTGAGACATGTTCAGCACGTCCATCACCTGGGCTTTTTGAAGGTCGCAGGCCTTAAGCTCCGCGAGCGACTCGCGGAAGCGTTTTGCGATGTCTTGAGCGGCGGCCATGACCGGCCCTCCCTTGGAATCGCGGCGCGTCCGCGCGCGCCGGCGGCGTCGAGCGTGTTTAGAAGTCGCCGAGGACGGCGGTCATCTTGGCCTTCAGCGTGCCGGCGTTGAACGGCTTGACGATGTAGTTGTTCACGCCCGCCTTCTTCGCCGCGACGACGTTTTCGGTCTTGGATTCCGCGGTGACCATGATGAAGGGCGTGGCCTTGATCTGCTCGTCGGCGCGCACCTTCTTGAGAAGCTCGTAGCCGGTCATCGGCTCCATGTTCCAGTCGGAGATGACCAAGCCGTATTTTTGCTTCTTCATCTTCTCAAAGGCCTCGGCTCCGTCCGACGCCTCGTCTACGTTCTCGAAGCCGATCTGCTTCAACAGATTGCGGATGATCCGCAGCATCGTCTTGTAGTCGTCTACGATCAGAACCGGCATCGACGTGTCGACAGCCATCCCCGCCTCCATCCATTCTTCTAATCGATGAGGGCCCGGCCGGCGCCGCGTCCCTCCATCCTGAGCAAAGCTAGACACGCGCGGTCAAAATTCGGTTAAACACAGGGCATACTGTGATGCGGAAGGCTGCGGGACGATGAGCGCGGAGACCCAGGGCTTCGGTCTGGACGAGTTGAGTGTGGGCCAGAGCGCGCAGATCACGCGCCTCGTCGACGACGCCGCGGTGCGCAAATTCGCCGAGGTCTCCGGCGACTTCAATCCGCTGCACATGGACGAGGCGTACGCCGCCAAGACCGCGTTTCGCGGGCGCATCGCGCACGGCGCCCTGGTGGCCTCCTTCATCTCCTGCGTGCTCGGGAACCACCTGCCGGGCCCCGGCGCGGTGTTCCAGGCGATGACCATGCGCTTTGAGCGCCCGGTGCGCATCGGCGACACGGTGATCGCGCGCGCCGAGGTGGCCGAGGTCGACGTCAAGGCGCGCCGCGTCAAGCTCGTGTGCACCTGCTCGGTGGAGGGCGAGACGGTGATGGAGGCCGACGCCGAGGTCATGGTTCGCAAGCGCCGCTCGCGCGCCGCGTGATCCGGCCGCGCTGAATGGCACGCACCGTCGAGGTCATAGAAGGGTACGCCGCGCTGGCCGAGACCGCCACGGGCGGGGTCGCGGCGCTGGGCAATTTCGACGGCGTGCATCGCGGCCATCTGGCCGTTCTGAACACCGCCGCTGCGCTCGCCGCGAAGATCGGCGCCCCCCTGGTGGCGGCTTGTTTCAAACCTCACCCCAGACGCTATTTCGCCCCTGACTCTCCGCCCTTCCGACTGCACAGCGATGCGCAGCGCGCGCGTGCGCTAGCCCAAGCCGGCGCGGCGCGCGTTCACCTGATCCCGTTCGGCCCCGAGACCGCCGCGATGAGCCCTGAGGCCTTCACGCGCGACGTGCTGGCGCAGGGTTTGAAGCTCGACGGCGTGGTGACGGGGGGCGATTTCCGCTTCGGCAAGGATCGCGCGGGCGGCGCGGACGATCTCGCCCGCCTCGGCGGCGCGTTCGGGTTCGAGGCGCGCGCGGCCGAGGAGGTCGCCGGCGAGGGCGGCAAGATCTCCTCCACTCAGATCCGCGAAGCGATCCAGGCCGGCGCGCCGGAGCGGGCGCGCGATCTCCTCGGCCGGCCCTTCGCGATCGAGGGCGTCGTCGCCAAGGGCGACCAGCGCGGGCGCACGATCGGCTTTCCCACCGCGAACGTCGCGCTCGGCGACTATGTGCGCCCGAAATTCGGCGTCTACGCGGTGCGCGCGCGCCTGGCCGACGGGCGCACGGTTCCAGGGGTGGCGAATATTGGACGGCGCCCGACCGTGGCCGGCCTCGACGCGCGCCTTGAAGCGCACCTGTTCGACTTCGCCGCCGATCTCTACGGCGAAACGGTCGAGGTGGCGCTGGAGGCCTTTATCCGCCCGGAGACGAAGTTCGACGGCCTGGATGCGCTCAAAGCCCAGATCGCCAAAGACAGCGCGAAAGCGCGCCAGGTGTTGGGCGCTTAATCGCATTGAGGTCCCAGGTCTTCGCTTCGCTTCGCCCGGGAATTCATTCTGAAAAGCCTGAACTCCCGGACGCGGCGAAGCCGCGATCCGGGACCTCTGGGCGTAAGGGCGCCTAAGGCGTCGCGCCGTAAAGCGGTTCGCAGGCCTTGATCAGCCAATTGGCCGTTTCGCCGTCCACCAGCGGCAGGATGCGGCTGCGCACATCGGCGTGATAGGCGTCGAGCCAGGCCAGCTCGCCGGCGTCCAAGCGCCCGGTGTCGATCAGGCCGCGATGGATTGGCGCCAGGGTCAGGGTCTCAAAGCCCAGCATCTCGCGCTCGCCCCCGTCGATGGGTTCAGGCGCGGTGACCACCTGCAGGTTCTCGATGCGGATGCCGTAGGCGCCGTCCTTGTAGTAGCCCGGCTCGTTGGAGACGATCATGCCCGGCTCCAGCGCCACCCCACCGGCCATCTTGCCGATGCGCTGGGGGCCTTCGTGCACGCCGAGATAGCTGCCCACGCCGTGGCCGGTGCCGTGGTCGTAGTCGAGCCCGGCCATCCACAGCGGCTGGCGCGCCAGCGCGTCGAGCTGGGCGCCGGAGACGCTCTTGGGAAAGCGGATGCGCGAGAGCGCGATATGGCCCTTCAGGACCAGGGTGAAGTGCCGGCGCATCTCGGCCGTCGGCTCGCCGATCGGGACGGTGCGTGTGATGTCGGTCGTGCCGTCGGGATACTGCCCGCCTGAGTCCACCAGATAGAGCGAGCCGCGCTCCAGCTTGCGCACCGTATCGGTGTTGACCCGGTAGTGGGGCAGGGCGCCGTTGGGGCCTGCGCCGGAGATCGTCTCGAAGGAGAGATCGCGGAACTCGTGGTTTGTCCGGCGCAGATCCTCCAGCCGCACCGCGGCCTGGATCTCGTCGACTTCGCCGGACTGGGCTTCGGTGTCCAACCAGTGCAGGAAGCGCACGATCGCCGCGCCGTCGCGGATATGGGCCTGGCGCGCGCCCTCCACCTCGGCGGCGTTCTTACACGCCTTGGGCAGGGCGACCGGGTCGGCCTGACGCTTCACGCGTGCGCCGGCGGCCTCCAGGCGCTGGAACACCCAGACCGAGGCGCTGGCGGGATCGGCGATGACGGTTTTGTCCGAGAGCGCCTCCAGCGCCGGGCCGAACTCGGCCTCGGGGCGGATCTCGACCGCGTTTCCAAGATGCTCGCGGGTCTCCGGGTCGAGCTTGGACTCCTCGATGAACAAGGTGGCGGCGCCGTCCGCGTTGAGGATCGCGCTGGACAGCGGCAAGGGCGAGCACTGCACGTCGCCGCCGCGGATGTTGAACAGCCAGGCGATGGAGGCCGGCGCGGTGATCGCCGCGGCGTGAGCGCCGGAGTCCTCGATCGCCGCGCCGACGCGCGCGCGCTTGTCGGCGTGGCTTTCGCCGGCGAACGCGATCGGGTGCGGCGTGACCGGGGCGCTCGGCGGGGCCGGCCGGTCGGTCCAGGCCTCATCGATCGGGTGGGGCTCCACCGCGACGAGTTCGACGCCGGCTTTCGCCGCAGCTTGCTCGATGGCGGCCAGACGATCGGGCGCGTGCAGGCGCGGGTCATAGCCGATGCGCTCGCCCTTGCGGCCTTCGCGCCGGATCCAGCCGCCAAGGCCGGTTTCGGCGATGTCCTCGAAGGCGAACAGCTCGGGGTCGACCTGGGCGCGCACTTGTATGGTGTAGCGCCCGTCGACGAACACCGCGGCGCGGTCGCGCATCACGATCGCCGCGCCGGCCGAGCCGGTGAAGCCGGTCGCCCAGGCCAAGCGCTGCGTGTAGGCGGGCAGGTATTCGTTGTCGTACTCGTCCTCATGGGGGATGAGCACGCCGTCGAGGCCGGCCGCGGCGAGCGCCTCGCGCAGCTTCGGCAGGTTCTCGCGCCCGAAGGCGGGGCCGCCCCAGGGCTCGAATTGCTGGATATGTTCGCTCATGGGTCAGACGCTAGTGCGCGCCCGGCCCGCGATCAATCGCAACCCTGCCGAAAGCCTGAGCGTGAGGGCGCGCGATCACGCCGCAATCGGCCAGAACGGCTTGGCGTCATCGTCGAGCATGTCGCGCGCCTTTTTCGCCGCGGGCGGCTCGACATGACCCGTCAGCGTGGCGAGCATGGCGCGCGTGGCGGTCTTCGGGGCGGCGTTCTCAGTGTCAGGTTCGTGTGCGTGTCTTCGACATCGACAAGGCGGGAGGCGCCGCGCCGGGTTGCCGCACAGCCGGGTTTCGCGAGCCTTGACACGAACGCATGGCGGCGATGCGTGCGCGGGGCTTCACAAAACCTTCAAGAGGCTCGATTCTGAGGCCGAAGGATTTGAGGAGACCGCGCCATGAGCGGGCATGACGATCATCTTCGCCTGACCGGTTGCGACGCGCTCGCCGGCCTTGAGCGCTCCCGCGCCCGTCCGCGCACGACCGACTGGAACGCCGTGTTCGAACGCGCCGGCTTGCCCGGCGTCATCCGCCGCCGCTAAGCGGCGCGCGAACTCACCCCGGTCGCGCCCGCCAGCGCGCTCCCCTCTCGCGCCAACGCCCCCCGACGGGCGCCGGCCGGGGTGAGGCCTTCGTTTCAACAGCAAGGCTGTTCGCTCGCTCCCGCGAGCCTTGCGCGGTCGCGCGAGCCGTCGCCGTATTCGGCGGTTCGACCGTAGCTGCGGAACGTCTCCCACGCGACGCCGTCTGGATCATGGGTCCAGGTCTTCGCCGAGCGGGCGTAGCAGCACGTCACGTCGGGCTGGTCCAGGAGCGGGCCTTCGGCGGCCACGAGCGCGGCGCGCAGCTCCGCGAGACCCTCGTCGCTGTCGGTCTCCAGGCCCACATGGTCCACGCCGTGCGTCGAGCCGCGGGTGGACAGCGACAGGTTCAGCGCCGGATCCTCAACGATCCACTTGGCGTAATCGGCTTCGCGCACGACCGGCGCGGCGCCGAACAGGCGGGTGTAGAAGGCCGCCGACCGGTCCAGGTCGGACACCGTGAGGGCGAGATGAAAGCGTGTCATGGCGTCTCTCCTTGGTTCGCCGTGATCTGATCGAGCAGCGGATCGACTTTCGCCGGCGCGCCCGCGCAGCAATCCTTCATCAGGAAGCCGACGAGCCCGCGCATCGTGTCGAAATTCGCCGCGTAGATGATGTTGCGCCCCTCGCGCCGCGATTGGACGAGCCCGGCGCGCGCCAGGATCGCGAGATTGGTCGAGGCGGTGTTCTGGCGCAGCGCCAGCCGCTCGGCCGCGTCGCCGGCCGCGAGGCCGGACCGGCCGGCCCGGACCAGAAGCCGGAACAGGTCGAGCCGGGTGTCGTGGGAAAGCGCGTCGAGCGCGTCGAGGGCGTTTGATTTATCCATAAATCAAGAAAACATGATATTTTGATGAGAGTCAAGCGCGCCTCCGCAAGCCCGTCGGGTCTTGCGCGCAGCGGTGTCGCGACGGCGGGCGGCTCAGCCGGGCGCGTCGAAGGTCAGGATCACCCAGCCGTCGATGACGTCGCGCGCGCGAAAGCTCAGCCCCGCGCCGTCATAGGCCGCCTTCACCGCGTCTTCCTGATGCTCCAGAAGGCCCGACAGAACGACCGTCCCTCCCGGCGAGGTGCGCGCGGCGAGGTCGCGGGCGAGATCCTGCAGCGGCCCGGCGAGAATGTTGGCGAGGATCAGATCGAACGGCCCGTCGAGCCGCGCATGGGCGAAGCCGTCCGCCTCGGTCGCCTCGATGCGGTCGGCGACGGCGTTCTTCTGAGCGTTGTCGATCGTTTCGGTGACGGAGTCCGCATCGATATCCGAAGCGATGATCTCGGCCTCGGCCCAGACCTTCGCCGCGGCGATGGCGAGCGCGCCGGTGCCCGCGCCGAGGTCGAGCACGCGCTTGGGCGCCGGGCCGGCCTCGGCCAGGCGGTCGAGCGCGATGAGGCAGCCCTTGGTGGTGCCGTGATGGCCGGTGCCGAAGGCGGGGCCGGCCTCGATCAGGATCGCGGTCTTGCCCGCGGCGATGTCGCCGGCCGGCGTATGGCCGCCGTGCAGCACGAAGCGGCCGGCCTCCACCGGCGGCAGGCCCTGCAGCGACATCGCCACCCAGTCCTCCTCGGGCAGCGGGCCGAACAGCACCTCGACGTCCTCGCGCTCCAGCCCCCAGCTTTGCGCGAACGCGCCCGCGTCGGGCTGCTCGGCGAACAGGATGTCGAGCCGGGCGGTCTGCGGGTCCGGCTCCTCGAACATCGACCAGCCGAGCGCCGGCGCCTGGTCGGCCGCGTTCAACCGCTCCCCGGCGGCCTTGATGACGCCGGCCGGGCCGAAGGCGGTCAGCCGCCAGATCGTGGTTTGCATGCGCGGTTCGCTCCGTCTGCCGCGACGGTCCTTAGGCTCGTCGAGACTGCTTGTTAAGCGCCCTTACGGCGCCTCCGAGACGAAGCTGTCGACGACCTTCTTCAGGCCCGCCTTGTCGAAGGCGACCGAGAGCTTCGCGCCGTCGGCGGCCTTGACCGTGCCGTAGCCGAATTTCTGGTGGAACACCCGGTCGCCGGGGCGCCATTTCGCCTCCCCGCCCACCGAGGACGCGCCGCTTTCGATCAAGGTCGCCTTGCCCTCGATGACTCCGGGATCGCGCCGCCGGCCGGAGGCCTGCGCGGCCTGATAGCGCTTCCAGCCAGGGCTCTCATAACTGGAGCGGAAGGCGTCGGCGGGCTCTGACACGCCCTCGAAGCCCGGCCCGGCGTCGTAATAGCCGGTCTCGGCTTTGGCCTCGACATGGGGCTCGGGCAGTTCGTCGACGAAGCGCGACGGGATCACGCTCTGCCAGCGCCCGAAGATCATCCGGTTGGCGGTGAAGGAGATGACCGCGCGCTCGCGCGCCCGGGTCACGCCCACATAGGCCAGGCGCCGCTCCTCCTCCAGCGAGGCGGTCCCGCCCTCGTCGAGCGAGCGCTGGGAGGGAAACACCGTCTCCTCCCAGCCGGGCAGGAAGACCAGCGGAAACTCCAGCCCCTTCGCCGCATGCAGAGTCATCAAAGAGACCTCGTCGCCGTCCCCGGCGCGGTCGAGATCGGTCACCAGGGAGACGTGTTCGAGATAGCTCTCCAGCGTGTCGAACTCGCCCATGGAGCGCACGAGCTCTTTCAGGTTGTCCAACCGGCCGGCGGCCTGGGGGCTTTTGTCCTCGCGCCACATGCCGGTGTAGCCGCTTTCATCGAGGATGATCTCGGCGAGCGCGTCATGGCGCATCTCGCGCGCCTGGTCGCGCCAACGATCCATGTCGCGAAGGAAGGCGTGGAGCCCTGAGCGCGCCTTGCCCTTGATCTCGTCGGTCTGGGTCATCAGCCGCGCGGCCTCGCTCATGGAGGTGCGCGCGGCGCGCGCCGCGCCGGCGATCTTCTGCACGGTGGTGTCGCCGATCCCGCGCTTGGGCGTGTTGACCACGCGCTCGAAGGCGAGATCGTCCTCCGGGCTGCGCACCAGGCGCATATAGGCGTGGGCGTCGCGCACCTCGGCGCGCTCGAAAAAGCGCGGGCCGCCGACCACCTTGTAGGGCAGGCCCAGCATGATGAAGCGGTCCTCGAAGGCGCGCATCTGCCAGGAGGCGCGCACCAGCACCGCGATGTTGGCGTGCGCGCCGCCGCGGCGCACATGGGCCTCGATCTCGTCGGCGACGAAGCGCGCCTCGGCGTCGCCGTCCCACAGGCCGCGCACCTGGACCTTCTCCCCGCCCTCGTCGTCGGTCCACAGCGTCTTGCCGAGCCGGGCCTTGTTCGCCGCGATGAGGCCCGAGGCCGCGCCGAGGATGTGCTCAGTGGAGCGGTAATTGCGCTCCAGACGGATCACGGCGGCGCCGGGAAAATCGGTCTCGAAGCGCAGGATGTTGTCCACTTCGGCCCCGCGCCAGCCGTAGATCGACTGATCGTCGTCGCCCACGCAGCAGATATTGTTCGAGCCCTGCGCCAATAGCCGCAGCCAGAGATACTGGGCGGTGTTGGTGTCCTGATACTCGTCCACCAGGAGGTAGCGGAACTTGCGGTGATAGGCCGCGAGCACGTCCGCATTCGCCTTGAAGATCTCCAGCGTGTGCAGGAGCAGATCGCCGAAGTCGCACGCGTTCAGAACGCGAAGGCGCTCCTGATAGAGCGCGTAGAGATCGCCCGCCTTGCCCTCGGCGAAGGCCCACTTGTCCTCCTCCGGGATGCGGTCGGGGGTGAAGCCGCGGTTCTTCCACCCGTCGAGCAGGCTCGCGAAATAGCGCGGCGTCCAGCGCTTGGCGTCGACGCCTTCAGCCTCAAGGATCTGCTTGATCAGGCGCAGCTGATCGTCGGTGTCCAGGATCGTGAAGCTGGGCTTGAGATCGACCAGCTCGGCGTGGCGGCGCAGGATCTGCGCGGCGATGGAGTGGAAGGTGCCGAGCCAGGGCACGCCCTCGACCGCCTCGCCGATGATGGCGCCAACGCGCGCCTTCATCTCGCGCGCGGCCTTGTTGGTGAAGGTGACCGCCAGAATCTCCCAGGGCCGCGCCCGGCCGGTGGCCAGGATATGCGCCAGCCGCGTCGTCAGCACCCGCGTCTTGCCCGTGCCCGCCCCGGCGAGCACCAGAACCGGGCCTTCAACCGCCTCCACCGCGGCGCGCTGCTCCGGGTTCAGCCCGTCTAGATAGTCGGCGTCGCCGCCCGCGGGCGGCCGGGGCCGGGCGAGGTCGGATATGGAGCGGCCGGTCTGGGACGGGCTGGCGTCGGCGGTCATGGGCGAAGCCCTTCAAGCGGCGATACGGCTGGCGGCGATACGGCTGGCGGCGATAGGGCGAGCGGCGATTCGCTCCGAGCGTCGGTGAGACCGAAGCTAGCACGCCGAGGCGCCCGTAGCAGGGGGCGGGGGCAGGAGCAGGAGGAGGCGACTGAGTGACGGATGCGCCGGGGTGTAATATTTCAACGCCTATCCAGGCGAAGGCCGCCATGAAGGCGCTTATCGGAAAATGGGGACGCTCGGCGGCGGTTCGGCTGCCGCGCGCCTATCTGGAGGCCCTCGGCCTTTCGCCCGGCGACGAGGTGGAGCTGACGCTCGAACGCGGCACGCTGGTCATGGGCGCCAGCAAGCGGGCGACGCTCGAAGACCTTGTCGCCCAGATGGACGATCAGGAGCGCCCCGACATCATCGACGCCGGTCCCGATCTGGGCGCGGAAGTGATCCGTGACTGAAGCGGGCGAGCTGGACCGCGGCGATCTCGTCTCGGTCGTCATGAAGGAGCAGGCCGGGCGTGAGCAGGCGGGCCGGCGACCCTTTCTCATCCTGACCCCGGCGATCTACAACGCCCGCGCCAGCACCGTGATCGGATGTCCCATCACCTCCAACACCGCCGCGTATGCGTTCAAGGTGATCCTGCCTGACGGGCTGGCGGTGAGCAGCGGCGTTCTCGTCGATCAGGTGCGCGCGCTCGATCCGGCGTCACGTCGCTTGCGCCGGCTGGGCGCAGCGCCGCCAGAGACGCTGGATGCGGTCGCGGTGCTGCTTTCGACCCTGCTGCGCATCCGCCCCTAGCGATGCTCCTCCTCATGCGCGCTTTGCAGGGCGCGGGCGTAGGCGGCGTGGGCGTCGGCGCGCGAGACATAGCCGACCACGGGCTGGTCTCCGGCGCGCGCGCGCACCGGCGCGCCTTCGAGCTGTTCGGCCGAGAAGAAGCCGAGCACGCGGCCGAGATAGTCGTCCTCGTACACATGGGGCTCGTCGCGGGCGAAGCGCGCCTCGGCCTTGTCCACCTCGCTCATCAGATCGCGCGCGCGGATCGTCTGCAGGATGACGCGCGCATTGCCGGCGGTGAGGTCATAGCCGCGCCGCTCCACCTGCTTCTGGAAGTAGGAGCCCTTGGTGACCGCGTTGGTGACCACGGTGGCGAGCGAGACCGCGACCAGAAGCGCGATCGAGGCCTGATAGCTCTGTGTCAGCTCGAACACGATGAGGGTGGTGGAGAGCGGCGCGCCGAGCACCGCGCCTGAGACCGCGCCCATGCCCACCACCGCGAACAGGGCGAGGCCGGCGCTCTGCTCGCCGAACAGCGCCGTGGCGCCGGCGCCGAACAGCGCGCCCAGCATGGCCCCGAGATAGAGCGAGGGCGAGAACACCCCGCCGCCGAAGCGAAAGCCGAGCGTGATCACGGTCGCGGCGAGCTTGGCCAGGATCAGCCCGGCCAGAAGCAGCGGCGCATACCCACCCGCGAGCGCCTCGGCGGTCGCCTCGTAGCCGACGCCGAGCACCTCAGGGAACATCGCCCCGATCACGCCCACCGCGAGCCCGCCGGCGGGCGGCAGCGCCCAGAGCGGCCAGTGCGCGCGCTCGGCCGCGCGCGCCACGACGCGCGGGGCGGCGTAGGCGGTGGAGATGAAGGCGATCGCAACCGCCGCCGCGGCGAGGCCGAGCGGCGCCATGGCCGCGAAGTCGGCGACCGAGGCCGGCTCAATCGCGGGCAGGGCGAAGGCGGGCGTGGCGCCGAAGTGCAGCCTTGCGATCACCGCTCCGGTCACGCTCGCCGCGGCCACCGGCGCGACGGCGCGCAGCGCGTAATGGCCGAGCACCACCTCGAATGCGAACAGCGCCCCGGCGATCGGCGCGTTGAAGCTCGCCGAGACCGCCGCCGCCGCGCCGCAGGCGAGCATGATGCGCGCGGCCCTCGGCGGCAGGCCCAGCGCGCGGGTGAACAGCGCCGCGAGCGTCGCGCCCAGATGCACCGCCGGGCCTTCGCGCCCGGCCGAGCCGCCTGAGCCCAGCGACACCGCCGAGATCGCCGCGGAGAGCAGCCCCGGCGCGGCGTCCATGCGCCCGGCGCGCACCGCGCGGGTCTCGATCACGTCGGAGATGCCCTGGGCGCGCGCCTCGGGCAGCCATTTGAAGCGCTGGCCGGCGTAAAGCAGCGCGGCGACCACGCAGCCGCCCAGCACCGGCGCCATGATCACGTGAAGCGGGGAGAGCGCCCCGGCCGCGCTCGCCAGGCGCTCGCTCGCCTCGCCGAAAGCGATCCACTGCACGCCCTGGATCGCCAGGCGCAGACCGACCGCGGCATAGCCGGCCGCCACACCGACGACGATCGCCAACAGCCACAGCGCCGGCGAGCGGCCTTCGGTGAAGGCCCGGCGCGTCCAGCGGAGCGTCGCGATCGGGGACAGGCGGTGGGGCTTGGGGACGCTGTCGGGCATGGGCGGTTGAAAGCCCCTGTCGCGCCCGGGGTCAAGCCGGGCGTCGCGTTCGCAGTGTTCAGGCCCGCTCCGCCGGGGTAGCGTTCAAGGCGCGTTCAACAGGGGGATCCGCCATGCTTCGCACCGTCGCCGCCATTCTTGTCGCCGGGACCGTCCTGACACCCGGCGCCGCCGCGCAGAGCCGCGACAGCGTCTATTCCCAGATCGAGGCCTGTCCGGATATCGAAACGCAGGGCCTGGCGCCCATCATGGTGCGCTGCGAGGCGGTGGGCGAATGGACCGTCACGATCGGGGCGAGCGACCACAGCTCGCGCGCCGCGTTCGGATCGCGCGGGATCGAGGCGCAGCTGTCCGAAGGCCCGCTCACTCAGGGCCTCGCGGCGAACGTTCAGCGCACCGTGGAGTGGCGCGGCGTGCGCGACGGAAACTGGTTCGCGCCCTACGCCACGATCCTGCGCTGGCGCAGCCTGACCCCGCGCGCCGCGGACGGATCGGTGGGAAGCTTCGAGGACGAGTGGGTGCGTGACGAAGAGTTTCTGGTCGTCTCCGCGCTGCGGACCGACGGCGAGGTCAGCGCGTGTCACGCCGCCTATGTCGACGTGACGCAAGTCGAGGACGCCAACGCGATCGCCCGCGCGGTCGCCGACCGGGAGTCGAAATCGTTCGCCTGCGGTGACGATGAGGTCATGCGCATCGGCGCGCGGGAGGCGGCGTCCTACCGCTGAGCGCGTTCAGCCTAACCGGCCCCGTTTTTCGCCCCGTTCTGGGTGCGCTTCAGCGCCCACACGCGCAGCGAACTGGCGAGCGGCCGCTCCAGTCCCGATGCGGCGCGGCCCTCGTCGATCTCCTTGATCAGGGCTGCGATGGACTGGCCCTTGTCGCGCGCCGACATCTCGATGACGGCCCAAAACTCGGGCTCCAGCGCGACGCTGGTGCGGTGGCCGGAAAGCGTGACCGAGCGTTTCTCAAGCATGACGATCCATCAGGTCTTGCGTGTGGTGCGTGGTGACCTGAACTGGATCGCGCGCGGCCCGCTTCAAGTGCTGCAGGCGCGAACTGCGACAATTTTGCAGCGTTCCGATCAGCGCGGACCGATCATCTGCTCGGGCCGCACCACCTGGTCGAAGCGCGCCTCATCCACGAAGCCGAGCCGCACCGCCTCCTCGCGCAGCGTCGTGCCGTTCTCGTGCGCGGTCTTGGCGACTTTTGCGGCGTTGTCGTAACCGATCTCCGGCGCCAGGGCGGTCACAAGCATCAGCGACTTCTCAAGAAGCTCCGCAATGCGCGCCTCGTTCGCCTCGATCCCGACCACGCACTTCTCGGTGAAGCTGACGCAGGCGTCGGCGAGCAGGCCCGTGGAGGTGAGCACGTTCCAGGCGATCATCGGCTTGAACACGTTCAGCTGAAAGTGGCCCTGGCTGCCCGCGAAGCTGACCCCGGCGTTATTGCCCATGACCTGGGCGCAAACCATGGTCATGGCCTCGGCCTGGGTCGGGTTCACCTTGCCCGGCATGATCGAGGAGCCGGGCTCGTTGGCCGGCAGGGCGAGCTCGCCGATCCCGCAGCGCGGGCCCGAGCCCAGAAGGCGGATATCGTTGGCGATCTTGAACAGGGAGACGGCCGCAGAGTTCAGTGCGCCGTGCATCTCCACCATGGCGTCCTTGGTGGAGAGCGCCTCGAACTTGTTCGGCGCCGTGACGAAGTCGAGCCCGGTAAATTTGGCGACGGCCTCGGCGAAGCCCTCAGCGAAGCCCGGCTTGGCGTTGAGCCCGGTGCCCACGGCCGTGCCGCCTTGGGCGAGCTCGAGAAGCTGGGGCAGGGCGGTCTCCACGCGCCGGATCGCGTTGTCGACCATGGCCGCGTAGGCGGAGAACTCCTGACCGAGGGTGAGCGGGGTGGCGTCCATCATGTGGGTGCGCCCGATCTTGATGACGCCGTCGAACGCCTCGACCTTCTCCATCAGCGCGTCGCGCAGCCTCTTCAGCGCCGGAAGGAGGCGATGGGTCGCCTCCTCGGCCGCGGCGATGTGCATCGCGGTGGGGAAGGTGTCGTTGGAGGATTGCGACCGGTTCACGTGGTCGTTGGGGTGGACCGGATCCTTCGAGCCGACCTCCCCGCCGAGCATCTGGATCGCGCGGTTCGCGATCACCTCGTTGGCGTTCATGTTCGACTGAGTGCCCGACCCGGTCTGCCAGACCACCAGAGGGAAGTGATCGTCGAGCGCGCCCTCGGCGACCTCGAGCGCGGCCGCCGCGATCGCATCACCGAGCTCCGGCTCGATATTGTCCAGCGCGAGATTGGCCCTCGCCGCGCAGTGCTTGACGATGCCCAGCGCGCGGATCAGCGGCTTCGGCTGGGTCTGTCCGCCGATCTTGAAGTTCTCCAGCGACCGCGCGGTCTGGGCGCCCCACAGCTTGTCGGCGGGGACCTCCATCGGGCCCAGGGAATCGGTCTCGGTGCGGATGGCGGACATGGCTGGCTCCTGACGCAAGGGCGCGCCGCGCTTGCGGGTTCGCGCGCGCGGTTCGATGATGGACGGGTTCGAATCGGGGTGTTTATCACTCGGCCATGGTTGATCAAGCCGACGACGAGATCGCCCGAAGCGCTTGGACAGGGAGAGGCCGCGTGCAGGCCGCCACGATGAACGGTTCGCTCCATCTCCGCGTCGATGCGGTGACCTCCCAGACCCGGCGCTTCAAGGGGTTGATCGGGGAGTTCTTCCGCACCGAGTTCAAGCGCACGCGGCCCAAATGGGGCCCGTTCGAGGTCGTGATCACGATCGAGAAGACGCCGGACTCGCCGCGCCACGACGTGGACAACGTCGCCAAGGCCGTGCTCGACGCGCTGACCGGCATCGTGTTCCACGATGACAGCCAGGTCGAGCGTTTGTTCGTGGAAAAGGTCGACGGAGACCGGGCCCGGGTGAAGGTGCGCGCGCGCCCGCTCGCTCAGGCGGCTTGAGCGTGCCGGCCTCAGGCGTTCGGATCGCCGTGCTTCAGCGCGGCGGTGGCCGTGGCGATGGCGCACAGCCGCCCGTCCGCGTCGAAGGCGCGCCCCTCCGAAAACCCGAACGTTCGCCCGATCCGCTCCACCTTCGCCTCCAGACGCACCTCTTGGCTTATGAGCGGCCGCAGGAAGCTGGTCTTCATCTCAAGCGTGGGCACCGCCGCTGTGAAGCGCACCGCCAGCAGCAGCGCCGCGCTCATCGCCTCGTCCAGAAAGGCCGAGACGATGCCGCCCTGGACCGAACCGTTCGGGTTGCGGAAGGCCTCCCGCACGCTCGCGCGGGCGGTCAGCGCGTTCGCCTCGAAGTCCAGCGCGTCGATCTGAAAGCCCAGATGGCGCGTGCACGCGGGCATGTGCGCGTCCTCGGTGAGAAGCGCCGTGATCTCCGCGTCGCTGAAGCCCTGGCTCATCCGTCCTTCTTGCGGAAGGCGTCCAGGCTCACCACCGTGCCTTCTTCGCCCTCGCCGCCGGTCTCGCCGGCGGCTTCGGGATCGCCCGCGCTCTCGCCAACGGGCGCGTCGGGCGCGGGCTTGGGCGCAGGCTTGCGCCCGCCCGGCGGGGTCTCGTAGTCGAATTGGAGATGAAAGCCGACGGACGGATCGTGGAAGCGCGTCACGGCGGAGTAGGGGACCTTGAGATACTTCGGGACGCCGCCGAATTTCAGCGTCACCTCGAAGAAGTCCGCCTCCGCGGCGAGGTCCCAGAATTGATGCTCCAGGACGATGGTCATCTCGTCGGGATAGGCCGCCACGAGCCCGTCATCCACGTCGCAGCCGGGGTCGCGGGTCTTGAACGTGATGTAGAAATGATGCGCGCCGGGAAGCCCCTGCGCGCCGGCCGCGCGCTCGATCGCCTGGCGCACGACCGTGCGCAGCGCGCTCTGCGCGAGCTTGTCATAGCGCATCAGATCCTTGGCCACGCCGTCGCGCCTCCCCACGGAAAGTCCAAGGGGCGAGCGTAGTCGAGCCGTAAGGCGCGTCAATTCACCATGCTGTTTCGTCTGCATGCGGTCGCGGTTAAGTTGCGGGTGGGATGAATGCGGGCTGATATCGCCAGACAGGGGCGAAGGGGTTGAATGCATGGGGGAAACTGCGCCCCGAGCGGCGAGTGAGCGCATGCGCGCGACCTTCCGCCCCGCTGAAGTCCGCCTCGCCGAGCGCGCGCCGGGCCTGACCGAAACCGCGCGGCGGCTGAAGGAGAACCCGCTCTCCGCGCTGCCGCGGTCCTTGTTGACCGAGACCTATCAGAAAAGCGAATCGATGGGCGCGGTGGTCCATCGCCTCTCCGGTCCCGATGAAATCGCCGCGGTGCTGCGCGACGATCCCGAGGCCTGGCGCAAGTCGCCGCTGATCCTGCGCACGCTGCGCCCCGTTCTGGGCGATGCGGTGTTCACCGCGCACGGCGCGCGCTGGCGCTCCCAGCGCCTGCGCCTGCAGCCGGCCTTCATGCGCAAGCGCATCGAGGCGTTCGCGCCGATGATGGACGCCTGCGCGCGGGACCTCGCCGGGCGGCTCGCCGCAAGCGCGCCCGGGGTGGTCGACGTGGAGGGCGCGCTCAACGACGCGGCCTTTCAGGTGATCGAGCACGCCCTGTTCTCCGAGGCCCGCGAGGTGGAGCGCGCGCAGATGCGCCAGGCGCTGGAGACCCTGCTCGGCGAGATCGGGGTGGTGCGCCTGGTCGATCTGGCGCCGTTTCCTGAATGGGTCCCGCGGCCCATGAGCCGCGCGGCGCGCCGGGCGCGTGCGGTGTTCCGGCGCTGCGCGCAGGCTCAGATCCGCCGCCGGCGCGAGCGCGCCGATCCCGGCTCCGACCTCATGGGGCTGTTGTTGAAGAGCGAGGGCGAGGCGGCCTTGTCGGACGAAGACGTGCGCGACACGCTGATCACCCTGATCGCGGCGGGCCATGAGACGACCGCGATCGCGCTGACCTGGGCGCTCTATCTCCTGGCCAATGATGCGACGGCCCAGAGGCGCGCGCGCGCCGAGGCCCGCGCGGCGATCGCCGAGGCGGGCGAGGGCGCGCTTCAGCCCGGCGCGCTCGGCTTCATCCGCCAGGTGCTGGAGGAGGCGATGCGGCTCTATCCGCCCGCCCCGGCGCTCGGCCGGCGCGCGGTGCGCGACACCGAGATCGCGGGCCGCAAGGTCCGGCGCGGCGAGCGCGCGCTCCTGGTGTTCTACTGCCTGCATCGCCACGAAACGCTGTGGGACGCGCCCGGGCGGTTCGATCCTGATCGCTTCTCGCCTGAGCGCCGCCCGCGCGACCCCTTCATGCATGCACCGTTCGGGGGCGGGCCGCGCACCTGCATCGGCGCGCACTTCGCGCTCACCGAGGCGAGCTTGATGCTCGCGCGCGCGCTCGACGCGGTGTCGCTCAGCCCCGTCGACGGTCACGAGGTCGAGCCGCTGATGCAGGTCACGGTCCGCCCGCGCGGCGGCCTGCCGCTGCGGATCGAGCACGCGCCATGAAAAACGCCGCCGGAGCGGGGGCTCCGGCGGCGCTCTTCGGTGTAGGGCGGTTCAGCGGCCTTTACGCAGTCTGGATCAGGCGACCCGGATCAGGCGGTGGGCGCGCCTTTGCTCTGATCCATCGCGCCTTCCGGCTCGCCGTCGGCGTAACGCGGATCCTCCACCGCGCTCTGCTTGGCGGCGACCATCGTCAGCACCACGCCGAAGACCGTCTTCGAGACGATGTCGGCCACGGTGTAGATGATCTGACGCACGACCACGAAGTTCGGGTCCTCGTTGATCACCGGGATGCCGGGGACGAGATAGGCGAAGCCGTAAAGCCACCAGGAATAGAACAGGATCCTCCAGGCGAGCTTCATCTTCGGCTGGACCGAGGCGTCCAGATTCCCGACGCCGTCCTTAAACGCGCTGTTCGCAGCGAACAGCAGGTAGAAGAAGATCAGCCAGGAGAGGATCCCCCAGATCCAGAAGCCTGAGCCCGAACCGTCCGCGAACCCGGCGACCTGCGGCTCGTAGTACTGGCCGACATAGCCGGTGACGATCATCAGAGCGCCGGCGAGGGTCAGCTTCCACCAGCGCTTGAAGAAGGCCGCGCCGGTGAAGCCGAGCACCACCAGGAACTGGGTGAGCAGCATCGGCACGTCGATCAGCCAGTTGGCGTAGCGATAGCCGTTGGAGAACACCTCGCCCTGTACGGTCGCGAACGTGTTCGACGCCGCGTCATAGGCGTAGGCCTGGTTCCACAAAAGCCAGAGGGTGAAGATCTCGATCGCGGCCGAGACCATGACCACCGCGGAGATCGCGGAGGTGGCGCGGAAGCGCGGCAGCACGCTTTTCGCGGTCATCGCGAAATAGACCAGCGAGGCGGCGAACACCGCCACCGTCAGGCCGAAGACGTGGCGTATGACCTCGTACTGCCAGTAGTCGAAGGCGAAGAAGTTCTCATAGTTGATCATGGCGACGTCGCTCCGTCGTTGGGGCTGCTTGGGCGCCGTCGACGAGCTGAACCCCGCCGCGGCGCCTGCACCACAACGACCCGCCGGAGAGCCGTGTTCCTTCGCTGACACGAAAATTCGATCAGAGTGAAGCGCTTACGGAGCCGGGTACCGTTTGGGGGGGGCGCCGCTCTCGTTGATCACGCAGACATCGCCTTAGCCGGAGAAGGCGGGGCGGGCGAACCCGGTCGGGCCGCCGGTCACATCGAATTACGCGGTCGCCTTTGCGTCCCGTCACGTAAAACAGGGCCAAAGGGGGGAATAAGTGGGGGCTTCTGTTGCCAGGCGCCCCCGAACCCCGCCTGACCATGCTAGAGGTCAGGACTTAAGAGCGAGATGCTCGCACCGCTTACGCGGCGAGAGCGACCTCTTCAGCATAGTTGTCGTTGGCAACTACTTTGAACGGGCTTTTGACGGAGCCCAGTCGGGCGAAAGCAACGTCTTTAGCCATCCGTCGATCCTGATCGGCCCCGAGCGCTTGTCCGTCCAACGAACGGAGAAGAGAGTTGGTGGAGCCGCCGGGAATCGCACCCGGGTCCGGTCTGGTTATTACACGCGCGTTTATCGCCATAGTCCGCCGCTAAACGGACACCTTCAATATAACGGGTCAAGCGGGTTGATGAAAGGTGTGCGCATGCGGCGAGGACGGATCGAGGCGGCGCGCGCTTGCTGCGCCGGGCTTGTCTTCGCGTTGCTCGCCGCTTGTGCGGGCGCGCCGGCGCCGGGCCTGCGCGAGGGGCCGTGCGTGCAGGCCGGGCTCGGCGCGACGGGCTGGCACGCCAATCTCTACCTCCCCGCCGAGGCGTTCAACGCCGAGGGTCCCCTGAGGCGCTGGCGCCCGGACGCGGACTGGTTCGCCATCGGCTGGGGCGATGCGCGCGCGTATCGCGGGCTCGGCCCGCTGAACGGGGCGGGCGCGGTGCTCTGGCCGACGCGTTCGGTGCTGCATGCGGCCTGGTTCGATCGCGATCCGCGCTTGGCCTACGCCGGCGACGAGATGGGCCTGGCGCTGGCGCCGGACAAGGCCCGCGCGCTCGCCGACGCGATCGAGCAGGATCTCGCGCTCAGCGCGGCCGGCCGCGTGCGCGTGCAGGGCGAGGGGCTCGACCCGCGCGGCTCGGCCTTTCTGGCCGCCGCGCCGCGCTATCACCTGTTCCAGACCTGCAATGTCTGGCTCGCCCGCCAGCTCGAAGCGGCCGGGGTCGAGACCGGCTGGACCGGCGGCCATCTCCTGCCCGGCTCGCTCCTGCGCGCGGTGAAGCGCGCCGCGCCGCAATCATGCGAGGGCTGACGCCTTAGCCGGTCATGCAGAAGGCGTTGAGCTTGTTGCCGTCGGGGTCGCGGAAATAGCCGGCGTAGAAGCCGCCTTCGCGCGGGCCGGGCGCGCCTTCGTCGGTTCCCCCGTTGGCGAGCGCGGTGTCGTAGATCGCCTTGACGTGATCGGCGTCGCGCGCCTGCAGCGCGACCATCACGCCGTTGCCCACCGTGGCCGGCTCGCCGTTGAAGGGCTTCATCAGCCCGATCCCGGCCGGGCCGTCCATCGTTCCCCAGGCCACAAAGGTCTCCCCCTCCATCATGCGCGGCGTATCGAGAAGCTGAGCGAGGGCGTCGTAGAACTTCACCCCGCGCTCAAAATCGTTGGTTCCAAGCGTCACATAGCCGATCATTATATTCTCCTTTTGTTCACGTTGCGGCACTATGGCGCCGCATCGCTCCGGCGCCAAGCGGATTTCGACGCGGCGCGGCGCGCAGGGCTTGAAGCTCGCGCCACGCCGGGCCACGAATCACGCAAAGGTCTGTTTGGCCCGCATCGATCCCGCCGGAGAGCCTGATGTCCGCGTCCCCCGTCCCCGTCGCCAGCCCCGCTCAAGGCGCGCCGATCGAGCGCGCCTATCTCGATCTGTTGCGCGACATCCTGGAGACCGGCGAGGACCAGAGCGACCGCACAGGCGTCGGGACGCGCGGCGTGTTCGGCCGTCAGATCCGCCATGACATGGCCGACGGCTTTCCGCTTCTGACCACCAAGACGGTGCACTTCAAGTCGGTCGCGGTGGAGCTGCTCTGGTTCGTGAAGGGGCTGACGAATGTCGGCTGGCTGCAAGAGCGCGGGGTTACGATCTGGGACGAGTGGGCGGACGAAGACGGCGAGCTCGGTCCGGTCTACGGCAAGCAGTGGCGGGCCTGGACCGGCCCTGACGGGCGCGAGATCGATCAGCTCGCCCAGCTCATTGAGCAGATCAAAGCCAATCCGGACAGCCGCCGCCTCGTGGTGTCGGCCTGGAACCCTTACGACGTGCCCTCAATGGCGCTGCCGCCCTGCCATACCCTGTTTCAGTTCAAGGTGCTCGGCGGGCGGCTGCACCTGCAGCTCTATCAGCGCTCCGCCGACATGTTCCTCGGCGTGCCGTTCAATATCGCCAGCTATGCGCTGCTTTTGGCGATGGTCGCGCAGGCCGCGGGCCTTGAGCCGGGCGAGTTCGTGCACACGTTCGGAGACGCGCATATCTACTCGAACCACCGCGCGCAGGTCGCCGAGCAGCTCTCGCGCGCGCCGCGCGCGTTGCCGACGCTGAGGCTCGACCCGATCGTGACCGATCTCTTCGCCTTCGACTACGAGCACATCACAATCGAGGGCTACGACCCCCACCCGCGCATCGCCGCCCCCGTGGCGGTTTAGGCGATGGATGCGCCCGGCGCCTCCGACCCCGTCCTCTGCCTGGTGGTGGCGCGCGCGAAGAACGGCGTGATCGGCAAGGACGGCGATCTGCCCTGGCGGATTCCGTCCGATCTGAAGCGCTTCAAAGCGATCACGCGCGGCAAGCCGGTCGTGATGGGCCGGCGCACCTGGGAGAGCCTGCCGAGAAAGCCGCTGCCTGAGCGGCCCAACATCCTGGTGTCCACCACGCTCGCGCCTGAGGACGCGCCTGGCGCGGAAGTGTTCAGCGATGTCTGGCACGCGCTGGAGGCCGCGCGCACGGCCGCCTCGATCGCGGGGGTGAGCGAAATCTGCGTTATCGGCGGCGCCAGGCTCTATCGCCTCCTCGCCGAACGCGCCTTCCGGATCTATTTAACTGAAATAGACCTTGAACCCGACGGAGACGCCGTCTTTCCCGAGCTCAATGAAAGCGAATGGCGTGAAAAAAGCGCAGAGCGCGTCGAGGCCGCGCCGGGCGACGAGGCCGGGTTTACCCTGCGCGTGCTTGAGCGGCGCGCGCCGGGATCGGCCTGAGCGCGGCGCGTCGGCGCCGGTTTGACTTGCGCCGGCCCCGCCCACCGTCCACATCTACGCTGACTTCTTTTTGACCGACCATCGTCGACCCCAACCACTAGGAGCCCTTGATGCCCTGGAACGACAACGCTGGCGGCGGCGGAGGCCCTTGGGGCTCCGGATCCGGCGGCGGCGACCGCAACAATAATCCCTGGGGCCGCGGCCCGGGCGGCGGCAACGGCCGGCGTCCGGGAGGAGGCGGCGACCAGCCCGATCTCGACGAGATCGTGCGCAACTTCCAGAACCGGCTGAAAAGGCTGTTCGGCGGCGGCAGGGGCGGCAAGGGCGGCTCGGGCAAGGGCGGCGGCATCGGCGCCGGCGCGATCGCCGCGATCGCCGCGGTCGTCTGGGTCGGCGCGACCGGTTGGTACGTGGTCGGGCCGAGCGAGGCCGGCGTGGTCCTGCGCTTCGGCGAGTATGCGCGCACCGCGACGCCGGGGTTCAAGCTGAAGCTGCCCTATCCGATCGAGACGGTGCTGAAGCCGGAAGTCACCACGACCAACTCGATCTCGCTCGGCAGCACCGAGCGCGAGAGCCTGATGCTGACGCGCGACGAGAACATCGTCGATCTCGGCTTCACGGTGCAGTGGCGCGTGGACACCTCCTATCCTGACGGGGTGCGCGACTTCCTGTTCAACGTGCGCGACGTGACCGGCACGATCCGCGCCGTGGCGGAAAGCTCGATCCGTGAAGTCGCCGGCACCTCAGATCTGGGGTCGATCATCACCGGCGGGCGCGTCGAGGTGTCCCAGCGCACGCTCGAAGTGATGCAGGAGACGCTCGACGAGTACGAGGCGGGAGTTCGGGTGCTGAACGTGAACTTGCAGCGCGCCCAGGCGCCCGGCGCGGTGATCGAAGCTTTCCGCGACGTGGACGCTGCGGCGCAGGACGCCGAGCGCGCCCGGCTGCAGGCGACCGCCTATGCCAACTCGGTAATCCCTCGGGCGCGAGGCGAGGCGGCGCAGTTGACCGAGAGCGCCCAGGCCTATCGCGACAGCGTGATCGCGGAAGCCCAGGGCCAGGCCGATCGCTTCACCTCGATCTACGACGAGTACATCCAGGCGCCCGACGTCACTCGGCGGCGCATGTACCTTGAGACGATGGAGCGCGTGCTCGGCCGGTCGGACCTGATCGTGCTCGATCAGGACGGCGCCGGGGCTATTCCGTATCTGCCGCTCGATCAGCTGGGTCGCAATCGCGTTCCGTTGGCTCAGCAAGACAACACAAGCGCGGGAGGTCAGTGATGCGTATACTAGCCATTGTGGCGGCGATCCTCGCCGCTGTTCTCGTGGTGCTGGCTCTGACCGCCACCTACACGGTGCGCGAGACCGAGCAGGCGCTGGTGCTGCGCCTTGGCGAACCGGTGCGCGTGGTCAACGAGGCCGGCGATCCGGACGCGGGGTTGCACTTCAAGGCTCCGTTCGTGGACGAAGTCGTCTTGCTGGAAAAGCGCAACATCGAGTTCGACATGGCGCCGGAGGAGATCCAGGCCGCCGACCAGGAACGCCTGGTCGTGGACGCCTTCCTGCGCTATCGCATCATCGATCCGCTGCGCCTCTATCAGACCGTGCGCAACGAGGCCGGGGCCCAGCTGCGCCTGCGCTCGATCATGGATGACAGCCTGCGTGGGGTGATCGCCTCGATCCCGTCCCAGGACGTGATTTCGGGCCGTCGCGCCGAGATGATGGAGCGTGTTCAAAGCTCCGTCGAGGGCCAGGTGGCCAACCAGACGCTCGGTATCGATGTCGTCGACGTGCGTATCCTGCGCGCCGACCTGCCCACCGCGATCGAGGAGCGCGTGTTCGAACGCATGCGCTCAGAGCGTGAGCAAGAGGCTGCGCGGATCCGGGCCGAAGGCGAACAGGCCGGCCAGGAAATTCGGGCGGACGCCGATCGCCAGGCCTCGATCATCCGCGCCGAAGCGCGCGCCGAAAGCGAGCGGATACGCGGCGCCGGCGATGCGCGACGCAATGCGATCTACGCCGGAGCCTACGGCGTGGATCCGGAGTTCTTCGCGTTCTACCGCTCCATGATCGCCTATGAGCAGACCCTTCGTGACGGCACCCCGATGGTGCTGCCGCCGGACTCGGAGTTCTTCCGGTACTTCCGTTCGGAAACCGGGACGTTCGACGACCAGTAATGGCGGTGTATCTGCTGCTCGGCGCGGGCGTGGCGCTGGTTCTTGAAGGCCTGCTCTGCGCCGCCGCGCCGGGCGCGATGAAACGCGTCGCCGCCGCCGCCCGCCTGGCCGAGCCCGGACAGCTTCGCCTGGCCGGTCTCGGCGCCGTCGCCGCCGGGGTCGGGGTCGTCGCTCTGGCGCGCTCGCTCGGCGGGTGAGCCTTCGGGCTCGCCGCCTCGCCTTGCCGCGAACGCCCTGCGGGGCTTACATCTGACGCGCCCAGTGTTGAAGGTTCCGTCATGCGCCGACTGATCGCCGTGCTCGCCCTGGCTGCGGGACTGACCGCCGGGTTAGCTGCGGCCGCGCCCGCCCAGCCCGATGACGGCTTCGCCGATCTCGCCGAGCGCCTGTCCCCGGCGGTGGTCAACATCTCCGCGGCGCAGCGCATGGGCGCGGGCGAGGGCATGCCGACCTTCCCGCCGGGCTCCCCGCTGGAGCGATTCAACGATCTCCTGGGCGACAGCCCGCGCATCGCGAACTCGCTCGGCTCAGGTTTCATCATCGACGCCGAAGGCGTGGTCGTGACCAACAACCACGTCATTGAGGACGCCGACGAGGTCGAGGTCGTCCTGTTCGACGGGCGCGCCTTACCGGCCGAGATCATCGGGCGCGACCCGGCCACGGACCTGGCGGTGCTGCGCGTGGAGCCGGAGCAGGCGCTGCCCGCGGTGGCGTTCGGGAACTCCGACGATGTGCGCGTAGGCGACTGGGTGATCGCGATCGGCAACCCGTTCGGGCTCGGCGGCTCGCTCACCGCAGGGGTCATCTCCGCCCAGGGCCGTGAGATCGGTGGGCCGTACGACGACTATCTCCAGACCGACGTCGCGATTAACCGGGGCAATTCCGGCGGGCCGATGTTCGACATGGACGGCGACGTGATCGGGGTGAACACCGCGATCTTCTCGCCCACCGGCGCCAGCGTCGGCATTTCTTTCTCCATTCCCTCCAATGTCGCCGCGCCGGTCATCGCCCAGCTTCTGGAGTACGGCGAGACGCGCCGCGGCTGGCTCGGCGTGAACGTGCAGGGCCTTGACGCGGACATGGCCGGCGCGCTCGGGCTCGACGTCCCGCGCGGCGCGATGGTCACGCGCGTGGACCCGGACGGTCCCGCCGCCGAAGCCGGGCTGCAGCCGGGCGATCTCATTCTGACCTTCGCCGGCGAGCTGGTGCCCGACGACCGGCGCCTGCCCTTCATCGTGGCCGAGACCGAGGTCGGCGCGACGGTGGACGTGGACATTCTGCGCGAGGGCGAGGCGATGACGCTCCCCGTCACGGTGGAGCGCCTCGACGAACCCGAGACCGAGCCGCGCCGACCGGCCTCGGCGGGGGGCGAAAACGACGCGGCCTCGGCCTCAGGCACGCTTCTGGGCCTTACCTTGCGCCCCTTGAGCGACGGTCTGCGGCGCGAACATCGCGTGCATCCCGACGCCCAGGGCCTTGTCGTGACCGCGGTCGACCCGGGCTCTGACGCGGCCGGCAAGGTGCGCGTGGGCGACGTGGTCGAGCAGGTCGCCTGGACGCCGGTGGAGACGCTGGACGAGGCCCGCGTCGCGGCTGAACAGGCGATCGAGGCGGGCCGGCCCGTGCTGGTCACGCTCAACCGCTCTGGCCAGTTCCTGCAGCAGGCCCTGCGCCCGTAAGGCGCGTCAGGCGGTGGTGCGGTGCGCGACCTTCTCCTGATCGCGGGTCCGACCGCGTCGGGCAAGACCGCTCTGGCGGTGGAGGCCGCCCGGCGGCTCGGCGCGGAGATCGTCAACTCGGACTCCATGCAGGTCTACGCGGGCCTGCCCGTCATCACAGCCCAGCCGGACGCGGCCGAGCGCGGCGGGCTCGCCCATCACCTCTTCGGCGAAATCGATCCGGGCGAGCGCTTCACCACCGGGCGCTGGGCCGAGGCTGCGCTGCAGCGCATCGCCGAGATTAGCGCGCGCGGGCGCAACGTGGTGTTGGTCGGCGGGACCGGGCTCTACTTCAAGGCGCTCACCGAAGGCCTCGCTCCGGCCCCTGACATTCCAGACGCCGCGCGCGCGCGGGCGCAGGCGCTGTTCGAGGCGGGCGGCCTCGACGGCTTGCGCGCCGAGGCCGCCCGCCTCGACGGGCGCGCGGCCGCGCGCATCGAAGCCAACGACCGCCAGCGGCTCCTGCGGGTCGTCGAGCTCGGCTACGCCGGCGCGAGGCTGTCCGCGCTGCACGTCGAGACCCGGCCGCTCATCGCGCCGGAGCGCTGGACCGGCGTGGTGATCGAGCCCGATCGCGAGGCGCTGTATGCGCGCATCGACCAGCGCTTTGCGGCCATGGTGGAGGCCGGCGCGCTGGAGGAAGCGCGCGCGATCGCGGCGCGCGGGCTCGATCCGGAACTGCCCGCCATGAAGGCGGTCGGCCTGCCGCCGCTTCTGGCGCATCTCGCCGGAGAAACGACGCTCGAAGAGGCGATGGAGACCGGCGCGCGCGACACGCGCCGCTACGCCAAGCGTCAGTTCACCTGGTTTCGGAACCAGACGCCGGACTGGGCGCGCATCGCCTCGCTTGACCCGGACGCCCAGCGCGCTGAGCTTGAACCCGCCCTGTCCCGCTTTGCCCTGGATCCCCCGCCATGAGCGAGCCGCTTTACCAGGCCGATATCGATCTTGCGCCCTTGAAGCGGCGCACGCTCGCGCTGATCGGCTACGGCAATCACGGGCGAAGCCACGCGCTGAACCTGCGCGACAGCGGGATCGAGGGGGTGCTGGTCGCTTTGCGCGAAGGCTCGAAGAGCCGCGCCCAGGCCGAGGCGGACGGCTTCGAGGTGGTCTCGCTCAACGACGCCGCGCGGCGCGCCGACGCGATCTCGTTGCTGGCTGCGGACGAGGCGCACGGCGAGATCTGGCGCACGTCGATCGCGCCCAACCGCAAGCCCGGCCAGGCGCTGTTGTTCTGCCACGGCTTTTCGGTGGAGTACGGACTGATCGATGCGCCGGCGGACTGCGATCTCATCCTCGCCGCGCCCAAGGGCCCGGGCGGGATGGTGCGCAAGGCCTATGAGAAGGGCGCGGGGCTGATCGGCTTCTGGGGCGTGGCTCAGGACGGTTCGGGCGAGGCCGCCGCGATCGGCCAGGCCTATCTCGCCGCGCTGGGGTGCGGGCGCGCCGGCGTCTTCGAGACGACGTTCCGCGAGGAGGCGCTCGCCGACATTCTCGGCGAACAGGCCGTGCTGGTGGGCGGCTTGTGCGCGCTCGCCCATGAGGGCTTCGAGACGCTGGTGCGCGCCGGGGTCGGCGAGCGCATGGCCTATATCGACACGGTCCATGAGCTGAAATACCTCGCTGACCTCATTCATGAGCGCGGCGTGGCGGGCATGTTCGAGGCGATCTCCGACACCGCCGAGTTCGGCGCCCATGAGGTCGAGCCCGCGATTCGCCAGGCCGTGCGGCCCGTCTTCGAACGCATCGCCGCCGACGTCGCCTCGGGCGACTTCGCCAAGCGCTGGGTCGCCGACTACGAGGCCGGACGCGCGCGCCTGAAGGCGCGCCGCGCGAAAGCCTTCGAGCACCCGCTCGAAGCGCCCGGCGCGGAGCTGAGGGGGCTGCTGGGCGAGCGTTGAGCCGCGCTCGGCGATTGCGAAACGCGCCGGGCGCGGTATTCGTGTCGCGCGCCTTGAACAGGCGTGAAACCTGCATGGGCGCGCATAACGCCGCCGCCCGATCCGACGAGCCCCGCGATGAACGCCGTTTTCCGCTTCTTCACCCGCATGGACGCCCGCGCGACGCGCGCGGTGTGGGTCTCCATCGCGCTGTTCGGGCTGGTCGCAGCGATCTTCATCATCGGGCGCTTCGTGCTCGACATTCGCCCCGGCTCGGTGGAAGCCTGGTTCGAGACCGCCTCGCAGGGCTGGTACGCGCTTCCCGTCACCATCGCGCTGTTCACCGCGCTCGCCTTCGTGGGCGCCCCCCAGTTCGCGCTGATCGCGGCGGCCGTTTTCGCCTTCGGCCCGGCTCAGGGCTTCGTTTACGCCTGGATCGCCACCATGGTGTCGGCGACGGTGGACTTCTGGCTGGCGCGCTTTCTCGGCGCGGACGTGCTGAAACGCTATGGCGGCGAGACGGTGAACCGGATCTCATCCTTTGTGGGCCGGAACGGCTTCTTCGCCAGCCTGATCGTGCGCATCGTGCCGAGCGCGCCCTTCATCGTGGTCAACATGGCCGCCGGCGTCAGCCGGATGAGCTACATCGCCTTCATAGCCGGCGCCGGGATCGGCGTGATACCCAAGACCGCGCTCGTCGCGTTCGCCGGCGGCAGCCTGATGGCGCTGTTCGCCGGGGGCGGGATCTGGGCGGTCGTGACGCTCGCCGCGGTGGTCGCGGCCTGGATCGCGGTCATGCTCGCCGGGCGTCGCTGGCTGCGGTCGCAAGCGCCCGGAGGCCCTGAGGACGCGGGCGCCGACGCGCTTGCAATCGGCGAGCGGGCGTCGCACAAGGAAACGTCAAGGCCGCAGGGCTAGACTCAGCGCCGGTCCGCCCTATCGCAGCAACGGAACGCCTCATGCTCGGAAGCGTGTTCGGTCTCATCTCCGCAGACATCGCCATCGACCTCGGTACGGCGAACACGCTGGTCTACGTGAAAGGCCGCGGCGTGGTGCTGAACGAGCCCTCGGTGGTCGCCTTCAAGACGGAGAAGGGCCGCAAGATCGTCCAGGCCGTCGGCGCGGAAGCCAAGCTCATGCTCGGCAAGACGCCCGGCAACGTGGAGGCCATCCGGCCGATGCGCGACGGCGTCATCGCGGACTTCGACGTGGCCGAGGAGATGATCTCCCACTTCATCAAGAAGGTGCACAACCGGCGCACCTTCGTCAGCCCCCAGGTGGTGATCTGCGTGCCGTCGGGCGCCACGGCCGTGGAGCGCCGCGCGATCCACGAGAGCGCGCTCGGCGCGGGCGCGCGCAAGGTCTACCTGATCGACGAGCCCATGGCCGCTGCAGTCGGCGCCGGGCTGCCCATCGACGAGCCCACCGGCTCCATGATCGTGGACATCGGCGGGGGAACCACCGAAGTGGCGGTGATGAGCCTGTCGGGGATCGTCTACTCGCGCTCGGTGCGCGTGGGCGGGGACAAGATGGACGAATCCATCATCAACTATATCCGGCGCTCGGCGAACCTTCTCATCGGCGAGACCACCGCGGAGCGGATCAAGAAGGAGATCGGCTCGGCCAATCCTCCCCCCAAGGGCGAGGGTCTGACGCTGGAGATAAAGGGCCGCGACCTGATGAACGGCGTGCCGCGCGAGATCGCGGTCACCGAGGCGATGATCGCCGACGCCCTGTCCGAACCGGTCGAGCAGATCGTAGAAGCGGTCAAGCAGGCGCTCGAGGCGACCCCGCCCGAGCTCGCCGCGGACATCGTGGACAAGGGCATCGTGCTGACCGGCGGCGGGGCGCTTCTGCGCAATCTCGACGCCGAGCTGCGCGATCGCACCGGCTTGCCGGTCAGCCTCGCCGACGAGCCGCTGTCCTGCGTGGTGCTCGGCTGCGGCAAGGCGGTGGAGAACCTGTCGAGCTGGCGGCCGATCCTGTCTGAAGCGGTCTAGACCGAGAGGGAGGCGCCCGCTCGTGGCGCAATGGCGATCAGCCCGGCGGGACGACGACGGCGTGCGCTTCTCCCGCACGTTTCATCTGCTGTTGATCGCGCTCGCGGCCGTTATCGTGGTCAATGACCGTCCCGGGGAGCGCAATCCGGCCCTCATCCAGGCGCGCACCGCCTTCAACGACGCCATGGCGCCCGCCCTCGACCTGGCGGCCCGGCCCGTGCGGGGCCTTCGCAACATGGGTCCATGGTGGGAGCGCCAGATGGAGCTGGCCGAGGAGAACCGCGAGCTGGAGGGCCAGGTCGCAGAACTCGCCGCCTGGCGCGACCTCGCCCTGTCCTTGCGCGACCGCGCCCAGCTTTACGAGCAGGCGCTCAATCTCGACGCTCCGGCCGCGCGCGAGCGCATCTCCGGCTGGACCGTGGCGGAACGCGAAGGCCCGTTCGTGCGCGCCCGCCTGATCGGCATCGGGGCCGAGGACGGGGTGGAGGTGAACTATCCCGCGCTGAACGTCTACGGCCTGATCGGGCGCGTGGTGGACGTGGGCGCACGCTCCTCGCGCGTTCTGCTCCTGACCGATCTGAACAGCCGCGTCGCGGTGATGGCCGACCGCACCAATCAACGCGCGCTTCTGGTGGGCGACAACTCGGAGTTTCCGCGCCTGGAGTATCTCGGCCGCGAGCCCAATCTGGAGGTGGGCGACCGCATCGTCACCTCCGGCGACGACAACGAGATGCCGCGCGGCGTGCCTGTGGGCGAGGCGATCCAGGGCCGCGACGGGGTGTGGCGCGTGGCGCTTTATTCGCGCGCCCAGCCGGTCGATCTGGTCTGGATCTGGCCCTATGAGCCGGTGCCTGCGCCCGAAGACGCCCCCGTCGCCCTGGCGCCGGCGGCCGAAACCCCGGTTTCCGACGTGACCGAAGCGATCGAGGCGTCCGATGAGACGCTCGCAGAGGCGGCGCCGGACGAGCCGGCGAGCGCGGACGCTGCGGCCGCCGCTGCGGAGGAGGGCTGATCATGCGCGGCTCGCTTGAACGCCCCGTCGGCGCGGTGACCGGGATCGCCATGGCGATCACGCTCACCTTGGCGCTGTTATTCCACGCCGCCCCGACGCGACTGCCCGCCGGGCCGAACCTGATGCCGCTTCTGCCGTTGATGGTGCTTTACATCTGGGCCGCGCGCCGGCCGGCCTTCGTTCCGCCATGGCTGATCTTCATCGTCGGGCTGTTGAAGGACCTGTTGTCGGGCGGGCTGCTGGGGGTGTGGGCGCTGTCCTATCTGGCCGCCTTCCTGATCGCGCGCCCGTCGACGGAGGAGGGGGGAACCGACGTGTTCACGCTATCGGTGCGCTTTGCGCTGGGCGCGGCGATCGCATCGCTGAGCGCATGGGCGGCGGGCTATGTCGCGCTCGGCGATCTGGCGGGCGCCGGCCAGCTGGTCGCCGACGGGGTGCTGAGCGTGCTTTTGTTCCCGGTGTTCGCGGCGCTGTTCGCGCGGCGCAAGGAACGCACTACGTTTTCTTGAGGCGTGAGCCCGGCCGGACCGGGCGCCCGGACGGAGCGAGATGAGACGCGACAAGCAGGAGAGCCAGGCCCAGTTCACCCGCCGCGCGCTATTGCTCGGCGGGATCGGCGCGGGCGCGTTCGCCGGGCTTGGCGCGCGGCTGCACACCCTGCAGATCACCGGGCACGCCGACTATCAGACGATGGCGGAGGACAATCAGTTCAACTTCCGCCTCCAGCCGCCCTCGCGCGGGCGCGTGCTGGACCGGTTCGGCGCGCCGGTGGCGGACAACCGGGACAATTACCGCATCCTCCTGGTGCCCGAGGACGCCAACGATCCGCGCGCGACCTTGAACCAGCTCGCCTCCGTCATCGATCTGAGCCAGGCGCGCATCGAGCGCATCCTGCAGGACGTAGCGCGCAACCCGCGCTTCCGTCCGGTCACCGTGGCTGAGGATCTGGACTGGGAGACCTTCACCAAGGTCAACCTCACCTTGCCCAAGCTCGCCGGGGTCACGCCCGACGTGGGCGAGGTGCGCCAGTATCCGTTGCCGCAGTCCTTCGCTCATGTGGTGGGCTACGTGCAGGCCGCGCCCGACGAGGTGGCCGGGGACGATCGGCTGCTGCGCCACCCCGGTTTCCGGATCGGACGCTCCGGCGTTGAGGCCGCCCAGGAGGACCGCCTGCGCGGGTCGGCGGGCCAGCTCAAGGTCGAAGTCAACGCCTATGGCCGCGTGATCCGGGAGCTGCCGAACCAGTCCGTGCCGGCGCGCTCCGGCGAGGACGTGACGCTGTCCATCGACGCGACCGCGCAGCGCTTCGCCTCGGAGCGGCTTGCGGGAACCAGCGGCGCGGCGCTGACCATGGATCTGGAGAGCGGCGAGATGCTCTCCATGGTCTCAAGTCCCGGCTTTGACCCGAACCTGTTCGTGCAGGGCATTTCGGTGGAGGATTTCCGCGGACTCAACGAGGACCGCTACCGCCCGCTCTACAACAAGGCGCTTCTGGGCCGCTACGCGCCAGCCTCGACGGTGAAGGGGATGATGGCGCTCGCCGCGCTGGAGGCCGGCGTGATCGAGCCGTCAGAGCGCATCACCTGCAACGGCTCGGTCCGGCTAGGCGACCGCACCTTCCACTGCTGGCGCCGGCGCGGGCATGGCCCGGTCGATCTGCACGACGGGGTGAAGGCCTCCTGCGACGTCTATTTCTACGAGGTCGCCCACCGGCTCGGCATCGAGCGGATGAACGAGATGATGCGCCGTCTGGGCGTGATGGAGGCCTACGACATCGGCGTCGACCTGCCCGGCTTCGCGCGCGGCATCGCGCCGTCTCCGCAGTGGAAGCGCGCACGCCGCGGGGCAGGATGGTCGCTGGGCGACACCTATAACGCGGGCATCGGCCAGGGCTTCATGCTGATGACGCCGCTGGAGCTGCTGGTCATGATCGGCCGGCTCACCACGGGGCGCGCCCTGCGCCCGACCCTCCTGCGCACGCCCGACGCCGGACCCGGCGAGGCGCTGGGTCTGGACGAGACCGCGCGCCGCCTGATCCACGAGGCCCATGTGGGCGTGGTGCACGAGGCCGGCGGCACGGCCTACTGGCCGCTCGGCGGGCCGCAGTTCGACGCCTTCCGCATGGGCGGCAAGACCGGCACGGCCCAGGTGTACTCGATCTCAGCTGAAGAGCGCGCCCAGGGCGTGCGCGAACAGGAAGATCTGCCCTGGCGGCTGCGTAATCACGGGCTGTTCGTGGGCTATGGTCCGGCGGACAATCCCAAATACGCCGTCGCGGTGGTGGTTGAGCATGGCGGCGGGGGCACGCGCGCGGCGGGACCGGCGCGCGACATCCTCGGCGATCTGATCGCTCGCGATCCGGCCGGTCGCATCGCGCGCCCGGCCGAGACCGCCGCGGCCGACGCCGTGCAAGGCGGGGGAGGGCGCTAGACCATGGCTGTCTTCACCCAGACCGTGCCGCGCTCGCTGCGCGACAAGCTGTTCGAGATCAACTGGGCCTTCGTCCTCCTCGTCGCGCTGATCGGCGCGATCGGGGTGGGCATGCTCTATTCGGTGGCCGGCGGCGACTGGGGTCCCTGGGCGGTGCGCCACGCCGGCCGCTTCGCGCTCGGGCTCACCGTCATGCTGGTGGTGGCGATGTTCCCGCCGCGCTTCTGGATGGGGCTCGCCTATCCGGCCTATCTGGGCTCGCTCGGGCTGCTGGTGGCGGTCGAGCTGGTGGGCGTGACCGCCATGGGCGCGCAGCGCTGGCTCGAGATCGGTCCGCTCAGGCTGCAGCCCTCCGAACTCATGAAGGTGGCGCTCGTGCTGGCGCTGGCGCGGTATTACCACGACCTGGCGCCGGAGAAGGTCTCCCGGCTCGGCGGGTTGATCCCGCCCGCGCTGATGATCGGCGCGCCGATGCTGCTGATCGTCAACCAGCCCGACCTCGGCACGGCCGTGCTTCTGGCCGCGACCGGCGCTGCGATCGTGTTCCTGGCGGGGTTGAGCTGGAAGATCATCGTGCCCGCCGGGATCGCCGGGGTGGTCGGCGGGATCGGCTTCCTGCGCTACGGGCTGAAGCCCTATCAGCGCGAGCGCGTGATGACCTTCCTGGACCCGGAGAGCGATCCGCTCGGCTCGGGCTATCACATCCTGCAGTCCAAGATCGCGCTGGGCTCGGGCGGCATGACCGGCAAGGGCTACATGCAGGGCAGCCAGGCCCATCTCGACTTCCTGCCGGAAAAGCAGACCGACTTCATCTTCACCATGCTGGGCGAGGAGTTCGGCTTCGTCGGCGGCATCTTCGTGCTTGCGCTCTACGCGCTCCTCCTGGCCAACTGCATCGTGATCGCGGCCTCGTGCAAGTCGGTCTTCCTGCGCCTGACCGTGATGGGCGTGACCACCACCTTCGCGCTCTACATCTTCATCAACACCGCCATGGTCATGGGGCTGGTGCCCGTGGTGGGCGTGCCGCTTCCGATGATTTCCTACGGCGGCACGGTGATGATGGCCGTGCTGGCCGGGCTCGGCCTGGTGCTGGGCGCGCACGTGCATCGCGGGGCCGAGCCGCCGCGCGGGACCGGCCTGTTCGGCTAGGCGTGCTTGACCGTCCCGGCGCGATGGGGAACCCTCCGCGCCAATGCGCCGCAGCGGGCGCGTTTTCGATTTGGGAGGCGGGCGACGCGGGGCGGCGGCCGCCGGGGGAGGACAGGACATGGCGGGTCTGCGCAGCCGCGCTCATCAAACCACGTGGAACTCGCGCTTCGGCTTCCTGATGGCCGCGATCGGCTCGTCTGTGGGCCTCGGCAATTTCTGGCGCTTTCCCTACACGGCCGGCGAGAACGGCGGGGCGGCCTTCGTCTTCGTCTATCTGGTCTGCGTGGCGCTGATCGCGTTTCCGATCCTGATCGCCGAACTCACGGTCGGCCGGCATGCGCGCCGCTCCGCGGTGGGCTCCACGCGCAAGATGGCCTTCGACGCCGGCGCGTCCGAACTGTGGTCGGTCGCGGGCTGGGTCGCGATGGCCGGCGGGGTGATGATCTTGTGCTTCTACTCGGTCGTGGCCGGCTGGGTGGCGGGCTATGTCCACATGACGCTCACCGGCCAGTTCGCCGGGCTCGACGCCCAGGCCGCCGGGGCGGTGTTCGCCGCCTTCACCTCGGACACCAATGTCGTGATCGGCTGGCACAGCTTGTTCATGATCCTGACCGTCGGGGTGGTGAGCCTCGGCGTGACCGCCGGCATTGAGCGGGTGGTCTCGATCCTGATGCCGATCTTCTTCCTGATGCTGCTCGGCCTTGTGGTCTACGCCGCCATGACCGCCGACATGGGCGCGGCGGTGTCGTACTTGTTCGCGGTCGATTTCTCCGAGATCACGCCGAACACCGTGCTTGAAGCCCTTGGCCAGGCCTTCTTCTCCATCGGGGTCGGCTCGGCGATCATGATCACTTACGGCTCCTATCTGTCGCGCCGGGAAAACCTGCCCCAGTCCGCGACCATCATCGCGGGCGCGGACACGATGGTGGCGATCATCGCCGGGCTTGCGATCTTCCCGTTCGTGTTCGCCTTCGGCTTCAGCGCCTCGGCCGGGCCGGGCCTGTTCTTCCAGACCCTGCCGGCGGCGTTCGCGCAGATGCCGGGCGGGCAGTGGGTCGGCACCGCCTTCTTCGCGCTCGCCTTCATCGCGGCGCTGACCAGCTCGATCTCGCTGCTGCAGGTCATCGTGGCCTTCGGCGAGGAGCACACCGATTTCGGCCGCGTGGGCTCGGCGCTCTTCTTCGGCGCGATCATCTTCGTGATCGGCGTCGGCGCGGCCTTCTCAGGCGACTACTTCAATGTGCTCGACATGATCTCGGGCAAGATCCTGTTGCCGCTCGGGGGGCTTTTGATCGCGCTGTTCACCGGCTGGGTGGTGTCGAAGTCGCTGATGCAGAACGAGCTGCCCCACGCCGGTCCGCGCATCTTCGCCTACTGGCGCTTCACGATCCGCTGGCTCGCGCCGATCGCCGTGGGCGCGATCATCATCGCAGGCCTGGCCGACACGTTCGGCGTGCCGCTTCCGGGCCGGCAGGGCTGACCGCTCAGCTGAGATCAGCTCAGTTCTGCGGCGAACCGGTCGGTGGCGCGCACCAGCGCGTCGATCACGCCCGGTTCGCCGGCGGCGTGGCCGGCGTCCGGCACGATCTCCAGCGCAGCTTTCGGCCACTGCTTGGACAGCGCCCAGGCTGTGCGCGCGGGCGTGACCATGTCGTAGCGACCCTGCACGATGACGCCCGGCAGATCGCGCAAGTGCGCGGTGTCCTCAAGCAGGACGCCGTCGCGCTCCAGAAAGCCCTTGTGGACGAAGTAGTGCGTCTCGATGCGCGCCAGCGCGTCGGAGCGGCGCGGATCCGGCGCGCCCGCCGCGCCGGCCGCGGCCATGGAGATCAGCGAGCTTTCCCAGCGCGCCCAGCCGATGACGTCGCGCCGGCGGCGTTCGGGATCGTCGATCATGACCCGCGCGTGGTAGGCGCGCAGCACGTCTTCGCGCTCCTTGGCGGACAGGGGCTCGGTCAGGCGCGCCCAGGCGTCCGGGAAGAGCATGTTCGCGCCGCGCACGTAGAACCAGCCAAGCTCGGCCTCGGTGCAGGCGAACACCCCGCGCAGCACCATTGCCATGACCCGATCGCGGTGCTTGCGCGCATATTCCAGCGCCAGCGTCGCGCCCCAGGAGCCGCCGAACACCAGCCAGCGCTCCACGCCCAGCGCCTCGCGCAGACGCTCCAGATCGCCGCGCAGGCGCTCGGTGTCGTTGGCGTCCACCGAGGCGAACGGGCGCGAGCGCCCGCAGCCGCGCTGGTCGTAGACGATGATCCGGTAGCGCTGGGGATCGAAGAAGCGCCGCATGGCCGGGGCCGCGCCGCCGCCCGGCCCGCCGTGGATCGCCACCACCGGCACGCCGTCGGGCCGGCCGCACTCCTCGTAATACATCGAGTGACCGTCGCCCACGTCGAGCATGCCGGTGCGGTACGGCTCGACCGGCGGGTAAAGTCCGATGCGCTCTGCAGAGCGGTGGGCGTCCATGGTCGAGCCTGGCGTTGCACGGGGCGGCTGAGGTGGAACAAGGCGCATTGAGCCTTTGTTAAACGCGACAATATGCTGTTTTATACAGGCCGCAAACCGGCGCTGAGGGGCGCCGTTCGGGCTGAAGAGGGAGCGACCCGCTTGAAGGCGCTGACGCCGCTCATTTCGATTCTGGCCGCTGCGGTGCTTTCCGCCTGCGCCAGCGCGCCCATCAACCTGAACGCAAACGACGGCGCGGCCCTGACGGCGGCCCAGAGCGAGCTGCGCGAGACAAGCGCGGAGCTGGTCTCCACGGCTGATGCGCGCGGCTGGACGCTGGCGACCGATCGCGCCGGGCTCGGCGCGCGCGTCTTCAACCGTTTGCTCACCGGCGGCTCCGGCGCGGACGAGCCCGATGACGGGCTGTCGCGTTATCTCGCCCTCGCCGCACCGGACGAGGCTTCGCAGCAGGACGCCGTCGGGGCGGTGGCGCTCGACGTGCGCCGCGCGGCCGAATTCGCAGCCGAGCTCAGCCATGACGCAGAGGCCGTGGCGACCGCCGATGCGGTCGCCGACGCCGGCGCGCTGTCCGACGACATCGCCGCGGCCGAACGCGCGCTCGCTGCGTTGCGCCGGGCCGACGCGTTATTTCTGGAGGCGGCCGGCGCGCTGGAGACCCGCTTCTCAACCGACGCGGTGACGCCGCTTCGCGCTTCGATCACGCGGCTGGAAGAGGCGCGCGCGCGCCTGACCGAGGCGACCGACGCGCTGGCGCGCCGACGCTGGTCCATGGTCAACGCGTCGGTGAGCTGACGCTGTCATGGCGCGTGATGGAAGCGAGCCCATGCTCGACCCCCAGACCGTCAAAGGCTTCCTGGCCGCCGAAGAGGGCGAGGCGTTGCAGCGCTGGGCCGGCGTGGCGGCCGGGGCTGCGCCGGGGCCGTTTCTGGAGATCGGCTCATGGTGCGGACGCTCAAGCATCTATCTGGGCCGCGCCGCGCGGGGCGCCGACAGGCTCCTGTTCGCGCTTGATCACCATCGCGGCTCTGAAGAGCACCAGCCCGGCGAGGGCTATCACGACCCCGAGCTGATCGATCCCGAGCTTGACCGTGTGGAGACGCTGCCGGCGTTCCGCCGCACGATCGCGCGGGCCGGGCTTGAAGACAGCGTCGTGGCGCTGGTGGGGCCGTCGGCCGCCATCGGACGGGCCTGGGCGACGCCCTTGAGCTTTCTGTTCATCGACGGCGGGCACGCCATGGACACCGCGCTCGGCGACTGGCGCGCCTGGGCCGGTCATGTTCAGCCCGGCGGCGTTCTGGCGATCCACGACGTGTTTCCCGACCCGGCCGATGGCGGACGCCCGCCCTACGAGATCTGGCGGCGTGCGGTGGAGTCGGATCTGTTCGAGCCGGTCGAGCGGATCAATTCGCTGGAAGTGCTTCGCCGGATTTGAGCCAGCCGTCGCGCGGCGCATGGCGGATCAGAAGGTCTGAGCCCGGCGAGAGCTGCTCCAGCGCGTCCGCGGCCAGCACCACCGCGCCGGCCGTCCATGAGGGCCGCTCCTTCGGCCAGACCATGCCAAGCTCGTACTGCCAGCCCATCCAATAGCCGCCGTCCTTCGCGATCAGCGGGGCGAGCTCGTCGATCAGGGTGCGCGCGCGCCCTGTCCAGCCCGCCGCCAGGCACGCCAGAGCCAGCTCGGCGGTCTCGGCGGCGGTGATCCAGGGCTCGTCTGAGACGCAGCGGCAGCCGAGATCGGCCACCACGAAGCGCTCCCACGCCGCCTCAAGGCGCCGCCGCGCCGCCTCGCCGGTGAGCACGCCGGTCAGGACGGGATAGTACCAGTCCATGGCGTAGCGCGAGCGATCGACGCCGGTGCGGTCGAAGCGTTCCGGGCGCTCGATCAACGCGTGAGCGAGCCCTGCGCGCGCGGCCGCCCAGTCCGGCCTGTCCTGCTCCAGCGCGTCGGCGATGCGCAGCCCGCACTCCAGGCTCTTGTAGAGCGAGGCGTTGCCGGCGCGCAGGCTGTCGACGGCCTCGAGCGGCTGGTCCGGATCGGGATCGCGCCAGACCACGTCGCCATAGGGCGTCTGGCGCTCGCACACCCAGTCGAGCGCGCGCGAGACCATGCCCGCGTGGCGTGCGATCAGGCGCGGCGCGTCGAGCGCCAGCGCCGCGCGCAGCACCACGACGGAGACATAGCCGGTGAAGTTGGTGTCGCGGGCGGTGTCGGGCTGAGGCGGCGGCGCGAGACGCTCACAGGCCTCGTCCATGGCGATGCCCGCGCCCAGGTCCGCAACCCAGCCCCCGTCGGCGTCCTGGCGCTCGGCGAGCGCGTCGAGCGCGCGCTGGGCGGCGTCGGCGCGTCCTGCGATGGCGAGCGCCATGGCGCTCTCGCCATGATTCCAAGGGTCCCAAACCCCGCTTTCGACCCACGGGATCGAGCCGTCGCGCGTCTGCAGCGCTTCGATACGGTCCGCGCAGGCGCGGACATCGATGACGCGGGAGCGCACGGGATCGCTCATGCGGTCTCCTTGCGGAAATAAAGCGCGACCGACTTGCCCATCACCGGGTTCAGGGCGGCCTCCATCCAGCGCGTCAGGCGCGGCTGCTGAAGCAGGTCCCACTCCAGGAATTTGCGATAGGCCGCAACCGAGCGGCTGGTCTCCTTGGTGTCCCACTTGGCGCATTGCAGCCACCAATAGGGGCTGTGCAGGCCGTGCGCCCAGTGGCGCTTGTAGGCGGTGTAGCCGTGCGCGCTGACCTGGCGGCGAAGCGCGCGCGTGCGGAAGATGCGCACATGACCGCCCGGCGTGTTGGGGTAGGCGTCCGAGAGCGCCCAGCAGATCGCCTCGGGCCAGTAGCGCGGCACCGAGCAGGCGAAGCGCCCGCCGGGCTTCAGGACGCGCGTGATCTCGGCCAGCGCCGCGTCCACGTCGGGCAGGTGCTCGAGCACCTCAGAACAGATCACTGCATCGAAGCTGTGATCGTCGAACGGCAGGGCTTCGGCGTCGCCGACGCTGAACACCGCGCTGCGCGGCGGTTCGCCCGGGGGCGGGGGCAGCTCGAAGAAGCCGTCGATCGCCGCGCCGAGATCGGTCTCGTCGAGGTCGAGGCCGACCACGTCATAGGCGCGCTCGTGCCAGTAGAGCCCGTGCAGATGCCGGCCGCGCCCGCAGCCGAGATCGAGGATCCGCGCCCCGTCGGGCAGATCGAGCGCGTCGAGCCGGATCGTCATCATGGACGCGCGCGCTCTTCCAGCGCTTCACGATAGAGCGAGACCGCCGCCGCGGCGTGCTTGTCCCAGGAGAAGGCCGTGCGCGCGCGCTCCGCCCCGGCTGCGGACATCGCCGCGCGCCGGCCTGGATCGTCCATCACCGCCGCGAGGGCGCCCGCGAGCGCGGCGCTGTCGCCGACCGGCGTCACTACGCCTGCATCGCCGGCGACCTCGGGCAGGGCGCCGCCGTCCGACACGATCACGGGGCAGCCGCACGCCATCGCCTCGGCGGGGGGAAAGCCGAAGCCTTCGAACCGCGAGGCCGAGACGAACAGGCTCGCCCGGCGGAACAGGTCGGCGATTTCCTCGCGCGTCAGTCCGGAGCGAAACGCCACCTGGTCGGCGAGCCCTGAGGCCTCCAGCGCGCGCTTGGTCGGCCCCTCGCGCAGCTTGCCCACGACCACCAGGCGCAGATCGGACCGCTTCAGGCGCGCCAGCGCGGCGATCAGCACGTCCAGGCCCTTCACCGGCACGTCGGCGCTCGCCACCGCCGCAATCAGGCCGGGCTCGCGCTCAACATCCGGATCAACGGTGAAGCTGTCATGGTCGATGCCGTTGAACGCCACGCGCACCGTGTCCGGATCGACGCCGCACCGCTCTGCGTAGCCACGCCGCGCTGCGTCGGAGACCGCCAGGAAGTGGTCGAGCCGGCGCGCGGCGGCGCCTTGCGTCTCAATGAAGTCGTGCCAGCGGCGCGCCAGAAGCTTGCGCCACCAAACGCCGGCGCCGGCCACGGCGAAGTCGCGGTCGATCGCGATCGGGTGGTGCAGCGTGGTGATCACGGGTAGCCGCCGCGCGATCCGCGCCATGGGCAGGCTAAGCGTCTGGTTGTCGTGGATCACGTCGAAGCGGCCGGGATTCGCTGCGATGAAGCGCTCCAGGCGAAGCGCAAAGCTCGTCATCTCAGCGAACGCGCCGGTGTTGTGGGCGAGCCATTCGGTTCGGTCGGCCCGGTCGCGCAAGTGACGCCAGCGCAGCGCCAGAAGCGCGTTCTCCTCCTCGAACAGATCAAGCGAGGCCAGGCGGATGAGGTTGGTGCGCGCCTCCAGCGCGGGGCCGAGCTCTGGATAGGGCGGGCCGGAGGCGACCGAGACCTCAGCGCCCTGGTTCAACAGCCCGCGCACCAGCTCGCGCACATACACGCCCTGACCGCCCACATGGGGCGCGGAGCGGTAGCTGGTCACCAGAACGCGGATCGGGGCGCCCGCGCCGGCCGGGCCTGCGGCGGGGCCGCCGGCGGCGGGGATCTGAACGGCGTCTTCCATCGGCGGCGCAAGCTAGTGACCGGACGGGGTCGAGCCAAGCGCAAATGGCCTCTCCCGCTGCACCCGTCAGCCCCGCTCGCGCCCGGGGGCGCGGCGCGTTATAGCCCCAGCCATGTCCGCCGCCCGCCTCCTTGACCGCGTGCGCAGCGCAGACCCGGTCGCGGTGCGCTTCGCGCTATTCTACGCCGCGCTCTATGTCGGGTTCGGCGCATACTTGCCGTACATGCCGGTCTGGTACGAAGCGCGGGGGTTAAGCCCTGAGCTGATCGGGCTGGCCGGCGCGGCGGCGATGGCCGGACGCGTCGTGATTGCGCCGCTGGGCGCGATCTGGTCGGACCGGGCGGCGCGCCGGCGCGACGCGATCCAGGCCTTCACCCTGGCTGCGGTGGCGATCTATGCGCTGCACGCGCCGGCGAGCGCGCCCTGGGCGATCATCGCGCTCGCCTTCCTGGCCGGGGCGTCGATGCACGCGATCACGCCGCTGGTGGACGCCTTCGCCATGGGCCAGGCGCGAAAGCGCGGCTTCGAGTTCGGGCCCGCGCGCGCGCTCGGCTCGGCGGCCTTCATCGTGGGCAATCTGGCCGCCGGCGCGCTGATCGGGGTCTATGGCGGAGAGGCCGCGCTCGCCTGGGTGCTCGCGGGCGCGGCCTGCGCGGCCGGGGCGGCGTTCATCCTGCCGCCCGGACGGCGCGCGGCGCGCGAACCCGAGCGCGGACCGCAGGCGCCCGCCCAGCCTCGCCGCTTCGCCGGCCTGGCCCCGCTCGCCGCGGCCGGACTGCCGCTCGCCTTCCTGGCCTCGGCCCTGATCCAGAGCGCGCACGGCTTCTACTACGCCTTCTCAGCGATCGCCTGGCGCGCGGACGGCGTGCCCTCCAGCGTGGTGGGGCTGTTATGGTCGACCGGGGTGGCGTGCGAGATCGTGTTCCTGGCCGGGGCGGGGCGGCTCTTGCGCGGGTGGAGCCCGGCCGGGCTGATGATGCTCGGCGGGGCCGCTTCGGTGCTGCGCTGGGGCGTTTACGCGCTCAGCCCCCCGGTCTGGCTGCTTTTCCCGTTGCAGGGCCTGCATGCGCTGACCTTCGCGGCGACCTATCTGGGCTTTCTGCGCTGCGTCCATGACGCCGCGCCGGAGCGCCTGACCGCAACCGCGCAAGGGATCAACTCGGCGCTGTCGGGCGGGGTGTTCCTGGCGCTGGCGAGCTTCGGTTCCGGGCTCGCCTACGCGGCCTTCGGCGCGGCCGGATTCGCGGTGATGGCTCTTCCCGCCGGGCTCGGCGCGGCGTGCGCGTTCGCCTTGATGCTGCGCAAAAGCGTTGCATGAGAACGCCACGTTCAAGGTGATAATGGGTTTGAAACGGCCAGGGCGCTTCTTCGCGGCGGCGAAGCGCGGGATAACGGCCGTCGAGCATCGCCGTCTGGAGGCCTGATGGCCGAAGCGACCCGCACCCGGACCCCCAAGGCCGGCCTCGCCGTGCGCGAGACCGAGGGAAAGTGCGTGCTGGAGCCGTCCGGCGACTGGGTGATCGACACGATCGGCGAGTTCGAAGGCGCGATCGCCAAGGTCGAGGCCGCCACCAAGCCCGGCGACGTGGTGATCGATCTGGCCCGGCTGGGGCGCATCGACACCGCCGGCGCCTATCTGCTCGGACGGCCCCTGGCGAACTGCGCTCAGCCCGACGCCGAGTTCCACTTCACCGGCGAGCACGACACGGCCAAGCGCCTGATCCGCGAGGTCCGCGAGCGCACCGAGCCCTGCCCGGTGGAGGACGAGGACGAGGCCGGCTTCATGACCGCGATCGAGCGGGTCGGCGAGGGCACCCTCGCGGCGCTGGAAGAGGCCTACGACACGATCGCCTTCTTCGGGCGCACCTGCGCGACCGCCTGGCGCACGCTCGGCGACCCGCGCCGGCTGCGCTTGACCTCGACGGTCTATGTGATGGAGACGGCGGGGGTGAATGCGCTGCCGATCATCGCCGTGCTCGCCTTCTTCATCGGCGCGGTCGTCGCCTATATGGGCGCGAACCTTCTGGAGACGTTCGGCGCGGCGGTCTTCACCGTAGAGCTCGTGGGCATTTCGATCCTGCGCGAGTTCGGGGTGCTGATCACCGCGATCATGCTGGCGGGGCGCTCGGACTCAGCCTTCACCGCCGCGATCGGCTCGATGAAGATGCAGCAGGAGATCGACGCCATGAAGGTGATCGGTCTCGATCCCTACGAGGCGCTGGTGATTCCCCGTGTCATCGCCTGCGTCGTGATGGCGCCGCTCTTGACCTTCGCGGCCATGCTGGCGGGCATATTCGGCGGCATGCTGGTGGCCTGGTCCACGCTCGACATCGCGCCGGGCTTCTTCATCGCGCGCCTGCAGCAGACGCTGGACTGGAGCCACTTCTGGGTCGGGCTGTCCAAGGCGCCCGTGTTCGGCGCGGTGATCGCGATCATCGGCTGCCGCCAGGGCATGGAGGTGGGCGGCGACGTGGAGAGTCTCGGCCGGCGCACCACCGCCTCGGTCGTGCAGTCCATCTTCGCGGTCATCGTGATCGATGCGCTGTTCGCCATGATGTATCTGGAGCTCGGCGTATGAGCGAGACCCCGCTCATCGACGTGCGCGGGCTCGAGACGCGCTTCGGCGACCATGTCGTGCACCAGGATCTCGACCTGGCGGTGCGCCGCGGGGAGATCCTGGGCATCGTCGGCGGCTCGGGCACCGGCAAGTCGGTGCTGATGAACTCCATCCTCGGTCTGAAACGCTCAGACGGCGGGGAGATCCTCTATGAAGGCCGGCCCATGTCGCGCATGCCGCGCGCAGAGCGCGACCAGCTGGAGCGCGGCTGGGGCGTCCTGTTCCAGGGCTCGGCCCTGTTCTCCTCTCTGACGGTGAAGGAGAACGTCATGGCGCCCATGCGCGAGCACATCTCGATGCCCGTCAAGCTGATGGAGGAGATCGCGGACATGAAGATCGGCCTGGTCGGGCTCGGTCCCGATGCCGCGGCGAAGTTTCCAGCTGAGCTTTCAGGGGGCATGAAGAAGCGCGCCGGCCTGGCGCGCGCGCTCGCGCTTGATCCTGAAGTCCTGTTCCTGGACGAGCCCACCTCGGGGCTGGACCCGATCGGGGCGGCGAATTTCGACGCGCTGATCAAGGAGCTCTCCGACACGCTGGAGCTGACGGTGGTGATGATCACTCACGATCTCGACAGCCTGCACGCGATCTGCGACCGCGTCGCAGTGCTGGCGGAGAAGAAGGTGGTGGCCGTGGCGCCGCTCGCGGAGGTGGCCGCGAACGACCATCCCTGGATCCAGGAATATTTCGGCGGTCCGCGCGGGCGGGCCGTGTTAAGGAGCTGAGCCGTAAAGGAGGCCTGGTTTCATGGAGACCAAAGCCCATCACGCTCTTGTCGGGTTTTTCGTGGTGTTCCTGGTCGCGGCCGGGGGCTTTTTCGCGCTTTGGCTCGGTCAGATCTCGCTCGACCGCGAGTTCAAGGAATACGACGTGGTCTTCGAGGGGCCGGTGCGCGGCCTTCGCACCTCCTCGGAGGTGCGCTTCAACGGCATCCAGGTGGGCGAGGTCACCGATCTGGGGCTCAATCCGGAAAACCCCAACGAGGTGATCGCGCGCGTGCGCATCGACGCGGCGACCCCCGTGAAGGTGGACTCCTTCGCCCAGCTCGAACCCCAGGGCCTGACCGGGCTCAGCTATATCCAGATCTCCGGCGGATCGCCGGGCGCTCAACCGCTTGAAAGCCGCCTGGGCGACCGGCCGCCGCGCATCTACGCCCGCCAGGCCCAGCTTGAGGAGCTGTTCGCCGGCGGTGAGACCGTGCTGGAAGGGGCCGCCCAGGTGCTGAGCCGGCTGAACCGGCTGTTGAGCGATCCCAACCTGGAGCAGTTCTCCGGCACGATGGAGAATCTGGAGACGCTTTCCGGCGCGCTGGCCGGCGAGGAGGCGCTGGTCGATGACCTGCGCGGCGCGATCCGGTCGCTCGACGAGGCCGCCGCCGACATCTCCACTGCGGCCGCCGCCATCGAATCCTTCGGCGCCACGACCGAGACTTTCCTGGTCGAGCAGGTCGCGCCCATGGTGGAGGAGACCACCGCCGCCTCGATCGCAGTGAACCAGGCCTCCACCGAGACCTATGACGCGCTGGTCTCGATCCGCCCGCAGGTGGAGGCGTTCAGCGAGGACGGGCTCGACGCGCTCACCGCCGCGGCGAGCGATCTTGAAAACCTGATCGCCGCGCTGGAGCGCATCGCGTTGCAGGTGGAGGACGACCCGGCCGGCTTCGTGTCCCAGCCGCGCGGAGAAACCGTGGAGGTGCCCCAATGACCCGTGCTTCGATTTTGCGCCTCGCCGCGGCCGGGCTCGTCGCGCTGATGCTGCCGGCGTGCATCTCGATCCTGCCGGAAAGCGAACCGCGGCGCATCTACCGGCTGGAGCCGCCCGCGACGAGCGCGCAGGCCGCCCCGGCGGAGGCCGCGCCGGTCGTCGTCATCGAGCGCCCGCTCGCCCCGCGCGGGCTCGCCAGCGACCGCATCGCGCTCGGCATGGCCGATGGGCGGATCTCCTACATGGGCGGGGCGGGATGGATCTCGCCCGCGCCGGACATGGTCCACGACCTGATGCTGGAAGTGTTCCGAGCGCAAACCTCAGGGCTCGCCGCGGTGCGCGCCGATGACGGCGTGGACGACGACTGGCGCCTGCGCACCGAGCTGACCCGCTTCGAGGCGGTCTACGACCAGGGCGAGAACGCCGCCCCGCGCGTGGAGGCCACCCTGCGCGCGCGACTGATCGACAGCCAGCACCGGCGCCTGGCCGGCGCGCGGACCTTCACCGCGAGCGCGCGGGCGCCCAGCAATCGCCAGAGCGCCATCGTGGACGCGTTCGGCGAGGCTGCGCGCCAGGTCTCAGGCGAGCTCGCGCGCTGGACGGACGAGGAGATCGCGCCGGACGCGGAACCGTCCGGCTAGCGCTGCTTTTTATCCTTGCGGGTTTCCGGCCGCGTCTCAGGCTCGGCCTTGCGTGCGGGCGTCGCGTCCGGGCTGGTCTCGCCGGGCTCGCCGTCGCCCTCAGGGCCCATGTTGGCGAGCAGGTCCTTCCAGCGCCAGCCGGCCGGGCGGCCTGCAGGGGCCTCGCGGTCGCTTGGAGCGCTGCGCGCCGCGCCGCGCCCGTCATCAGGCGCATCGGCGTCCGCGCCGGGTGCGGCGGGCTTGGCCGGCGTCCAGTCCGCCTTGCGCGGCTTCACGGTTTCCTCTGGCGCGCCGTCGAGCGGCGTCTTCGTCTCCGCGTCCGCTTCGCGACGGGCGCGCGCTTCAGCCGTGGCGCGCGCGCTTAACGGATCAGGCAGTTCGTCCGCGCCGATATCGATCGGCTTGCGCCCGCCCGCGACCGCGCCAAGGCGCAGCATGAAGTCGGACAACAGCTCGTAGTTCTGACGGATGCGCGCCTGGAACAGGGCGTCGACCTCGCGCGCGTTCTCGGTAGCTTCTTCGGCGGACTTGTTAAGCGCCGACAGGCCGTCGGCGAGCGCGGTCTCGATACGCCTGGCGGTGTCGCGCGCCTCGTTCGGCGCGCTTTCCAGCTGCTCGCGCAGGGCGTTGAGCGAGGCGTCGACCGCCTCGGCCTGGGTGCGCGCGGCCTCGACCGCAGCTTCCATGCGCGTGCGCGCTGCCTCGCTGGCGTCATCGGCGGCCTTGGTGGCGCGCTCGGTCAGCGTCTCGGCCTCCTTCAGGCGCTGCTGGAACGCCTCGTCTGAGCGGCGCGCGGCCTCGAAGCCGGTCTCGCTGACGCGTTCAAGCGCTGAGCGCGCCGCGTCGGCCTGGGCGTCGAAGCGCTGCGCGGTCTCGTCGGCGGAGACCTTGGCGGCCTCGGCGGCCTCCTTCAGCTTGGCGACCGCGGCGTCCTGCTCGCGCATCGTGGCGTCCGCTTCCGCGGCAAGCTGGCGGTTCATCTCTGAGGCGCGTTCGATCGCGTCCTCGACGGCCTGTTTGAGCGTCTGGCCGCTTTCCTCGGCCGCGCCTTTGAGCGACAGCGCCCCGTCGCGCGCGGTGGAGGACATGCGCTCCAGCTCGGCCTTGTGGAAGTCGAGCGCCGCGGCGATCTTTTCCTGCTCCCCGCGCAGCGCCTCGCCGGCCTCGCTCAGCCGGTCGCGATGCTTCAGATACGCCGCCTCCAGGCCTTCTGTTCGGCTCTTCAGCGTATCGGCGAAGTCGCGCAGCTCGGTGGAGCGCGCATCCAGAGACAGGGCCACGCGAGAGCCGGCCTCCTCCGCGCTCTTGCCCGCCGCAGAGAGGCGCTCGGCGCCGGACTTGATCTTCGCCTCGCCGTCCTGGGCGCTCGCTTCGGCCAGGCGCGCGGCTTCGGCGACCATGCCGGACTGGTCCTGGATCGCCGCGGCGATGAGCGCGGCCTTGTCGTCGAGCGAGTCGGAGATCTCCGACAGCTTGCCGCGCTCCTCGCGCAGCGCCTTGGCGGCGGCCTCGGTGCGCTCGCGCGCGGTTCCGGAGACCCCCTCAAGGCTGTCCGCGTGATGGGTGATCACCTCCTCCATCGCGGCCAGGCGCGCGAGCGCGCTCTCCATCGCGGCGTTGACCCGGTCGACCTCCACGGAGATGGCGTCGGCGAGCGTTCTGACCTCGCCCTCGGCGCGCTCGGACGGGCTGGAGAGCCGCCACAGCGCGCGCTCCATCCGTTCAGCGCGCTTGCCGGCCCGCACCACTTCGCGGCCAAGAAGGCCCGCCAGCGCAAACAGAAGCGCCGGCGCGACGGCGAACACCGCGAAGCCGCCGAGCTGGGCCGGGGACAGATTGGCGATGTCGGGCAGGAGATAGCCCGCGAGATAGGCGCCCGCGCCGCCGGCCCACAACACTGCGAAGGCCGCGCCGGCCCAGCCGATCGAATCGCCTTCGCCCTTGCGCGTCGGACTGCGATCGAAGCCGCGCACGCCGGCCTCGGCTCCGGCCGTAAAGGCGGCGTCGGTCGCGGGGGCGCGCCCCCCGGTCGTGGCGGGCAGGGCGTCGGCGCTTTCAGAGAACGCCTCCGGCGCAGCGTCCTCGCCTGCGCGGGCGTCCTCGCCGGCGTCGGGGTCTGTTCCGGTCTTTTGGGTGTCGGATCGCGTGTCAGCGGCCATGTCGCCTCGATACTCCGTCGCCTGGAGACCGGGCACTATGCCAGAGCTTGGCGCGCGAGGCTTCCCCGGCGCGCACGCGCCGGATCACCGCCTGCGCGTGCGGTCTAAAGCGTCGGCGCGGGTGGGGGAGCGGGCGGGGTGGTCTCGCAGCCGCCATCCTCGACGCGCCAGACAAGCTCGCCGTCCGGCGTCCACGAAGCCGGGCTGATCGAGGCGTAGTCCTGGCTCGGCGCGGAGATTTGCATCACCGGCTCCTCGGCCTCCTTGGGCTCGGCGTCGTAATCGACGCCGATCAGCGCAAGCACGCCGGACAGGATGATGTGGGCGATGTCGAGCATCACGCTCAGCATGGAGGCCTCCCTAGCTCGCCGACGCTTATGAACCCGCGTATAGGGGTCAGGCAAGACCGGTTGCGGCGCGCGCTGATGAATTCTTGGTAATCTGGCGCCGCCGGTCGCGGGACGGTAAAGACGTCTTCACCGAGCGCGACCGATGCGCTCGCCGAAGGAAGGACGGTGCGGCGATGAGCGAAACGGCGGGGCCGGTGACGGCGAAGCAGCGCTATGAAAGCCTCGACGTCCTTCGCGGCGTGGCGGTGCTGGGCATCTTGATGATGAATGTGCAGGCCTTCGCCATGCACCCGCTGGCGTATCAGTATCCGCCCGCTCACATGGGGCTTGAAGGTGCGAACGGGCTCGCCTGGCTGGTCTCCCACGTCTTCTTCGAGCTGAAGTTCATCACGATCTTCTCCGCGCTGTTCGGCGCGGGGATTGTTCTGATGAACGGCCAGGAGCGTGGGCGCACCCCATCTGTGGCGCTGCATGAGCGGCGCATGATCTGGCTTTTGCTGATCGGGCTGATCCACGCCTACGTGTTCTGGTTCGGCGACGTGCTCGTGCCCTACGCGATCATGGGCCTGATCGTGGTGCGCTTCCGGCACATGGGCCCGGCCAAGCTGATCGGCTGGGCGGTGTTCTGGATCGTGCTGAGCGGGCTATTGATGACAGGGCTGTTCGCCTCCACGGCGCTGGCGCCGGACGACTTCACCCCCGCCGACATGGGCATGGCGCCGACGCCGGAGGACCTGCAGGCGTGGATCGCGGCCTACCAGAGCGGCTTCGCGGACCGGATCCCGCGGAACGCGCTGATGGCGCTGTTCGGCCAGCTTATGAGCCTGACGCTGTTCGCCGGCCGGCTCGTCGGCGTGATGTTCCTTGGCATGGCGCTCTACAAGCTGGGCTTCCTGACCCTTGGCTGGAGCGCGCGCGCCTACGCGATCGGCGCCGTGCTGGGTCTGGCCGTCGGGCTGGCGCCGATCTGGCAGACCGGATCGCACGCGCTCGAAGCCGGCTTCCCGCTCGACGAAACCTGGCTGCATGCGGGCGTGAACTACGTGTTCAGCCTGGCTGTCGCGTTCGGCTACGCTTGCGCGGTGATGCTGGCGTGCAAGGCGGGTGCGTTGCGCCTGGCGCGCGCGCCGTTCGCGGCGGCCGGACGCATGGCGTTTACGAACTACCTCACCCAGACCCTGGTGATGACCGTGCTGATGGTCGGCGGGATCGGGCTGGGGCTGTTCGGCGAGCTTGAGCGCGTCCAGCAGGTCCAGCTCGTGATCGTGGTTTGGATCGCCCAGCTTGTGATCTCGGTGCTCTGGCTCAGCGTCTTCCGCTATGGCCCGTTTGAGTGGGCCTGGCGCTCGCTCACCTACCGACGGGTCATGGCGATCCGCAAGCGCGCCCATGACTGATCGCCCGGTCAAGACCGGCGACGCGATCGCGGTCTACGGGCTGTTGCGCGCCGGCGAAACGGGTTTCGCCAAGTTCGGCCTGGCGCGCGCGTTCAAGGCGCTGGGCCCGTGCACCCTCCCGGGCCGGCTTTACGATCTGGGCGCCTATCCAGGGCTCGTCGAAGGTGAAGGCGCGGTCGCGGGCGAGCTGTTCGAGGTGCTCGACGCAAGCGTGACCCCCACGCTCGACGCCTGGGAGGATTACTGGCCCGGCGACCCGGAGCGCTCGCGCTATGAGCGCGTGCGGATCGACCTGCTTACCCCGGAGGGCGCGTGCGCCTGGGTCTATCTCTGGCGCAAGGGGCTGGACGGGGCGCGCCTGATCGAAAGCGGGGACTGGCTGGCGCGCTAATCCGTCGGCGCGTCGGGCTGGACCGACGGGTCGGCGTCGGCGAACGCGGGCAGGGCGCGCGCGGCCTTGTCGGCTGCGACCAGGCGCGGGGTGGCGGACAAGTCCGCCCCGAACCGGCGCGCATTATACATCTGCGGGACGAGATAGACCTCCGCCATCGTGGGATGATCGGCGAACAAGAAGCCGTTCGACCCGGCGCCGGCCTCGGCCAACATCTCCAGCGCCTGAAAGCCGGTCTCGATCCAGTGGCGCGCCCAGGCGATCGCGCCGTCCTGATCCGCGCCGTATTCGGACCGTACCCGCTTGAGCACGCGCAGGTTCTGGATCGGATGGATGTCGCAGCCGATCGCCGCGGCGAAGGCGCGGATGCGCGCGCGCTGCGCGGCGTCGCCGGGTAACAGCGCCGGTTCCGGCCAGGTCTCCTCGATCCATTCCAGGATGGCCGGGCTCTGGGTCATCACCCCGTGCGCGGTCTCCAACGCGGGCACGAGGCCTTGCGGATTGCGCTGCAGGAAGGCCGACTTCGACTGGTCGCCCGCGACCAGATTGACCGGGACATAGTCGTAGTCGACGCCCTTCAGGTTCAGTGCGATGCGCACGCGGTACGTGGTGCCCGAGCGGAAATAGCCATGCAGGAGAGGGCGTTGCGCGTCGGTCATGGGGCTCGTCCTTCAGCCTCGCGGCGGGCGGGGGATGAATTTAGTTGCAAATGATACTATTTTCGACGAGTGAACGATGCGCGAGGCCGCGCGCGCGATCAAGCGCGCCGGCGGCCCCGCGGACTTTCATGAAGGAGCGCGACCATGGCCGATCTGTTTGAGAATCCGCTGGGCACTGACGGGTTCGAATTCGTCGAGTTCACCAGCCCCGAGCCGGAAAAGCTCGAGGCGCTGTTCACCTTGCTCGGCTTCACCCCGGTCGCCCGGCACAAGACCAAGGCCATCACCCGCTTCAAGCAGGGCGACATCACCTTCCTGGTGAACCGTGAGGAGACCGGCCAGGCCGCCGAGTTCCGCAAAGCCCACGGGCCGAGCGCCAACGCCATGGCGTTTCGCGTCAAGGACGCCAAGGCCGCCTACGCCGAGGCTCTGAGACGCGGGGCGCAAAGCTATGGCGAGGGGATCTGGACCGATGGCGAGACCGCGCCCGCGCTGAAGGGCATCGGCGGCTCAGTGCTCTATCTCGTGGACAAATATCATGACCAGACGATCTACGATGACGTGTTCGAGCCGATCCCGGGCGCTGAGGACACCGGCGGCGCGGGGCTGGAAGTCCTCGATCACCTGACCCACAACGTTCACCACGGCAATATGGACACCTGGGCGGGCTTCTACGAGGACGTCTTCAACTTCCGTGAAATCCGCTATTTCGACATCCAGGGCCAGCACACCGGCCTTCTGTCGCGCGCCATGACCGGCCCGTGCGGCAAGCTGAAAATTCCGCTGAACGAAAGCTCCGACGACCAGTCCCAGATCGCGGAGTATCTGCGCGAGTATAACGGCGAGGGCATCCAGCACATCGCTCTGACCACCTCGAACATCTACGAAACGGTCGAGCAGCTGCGCGCGCAAGGCGTGATCTTCCAGAGCACGCCGGAGACCTATTACGAGCTGGTCGATGAGCGCGTGCCGGGCCACGGCGAGGATCTGGAACGCCTGAAGACGAACGACATCCTCGTGGACGGCGATCCGGAAAGCGGCGACGGCCTGCTTCTGCAGATCTTCACCACGACCAATATCGGCCCGATCTTCTTCGAGATCATCCAGCGCAAGGGCAATGAGGGCTTCGGCGAGGGCAATTTTAAAGCCCTGTTCGAGTCCATCGAGCTGGACCAGATCCGCCGCGGCGTGGTCAAGCCGAAAACCGACGCGGCGGAGTAAGGGCCTCACCCCGCGTGGGTCGTCCCGCCACTAAGCGCCCTCCCTCCCCCTCGGGGGAGGCCGGGGCGGGGGGCGGCGCTTGAAGCGGAACCGGACCCGCTCCAGTCTGTTCCCATGACGGATGTGAAAGACCCCGGCGCGCGGGCGCTCAGCCTGCCCACCTATCTGCCCTACCGGCTGTCGGTGACGTCGAACCGCGTCTCCGGATTGATTGCGCGCGCCTATCAAGCCCGCTTCGGGCTGTCGATCTGGGAGTGGCGCGTCATTGCGGTGCTGGGCGCCGGTGCGCCCATGACGGCTCAGGCGGTGTGCGAGGCCACCGCCATGGACAAGGTCACGGTGAGCCGGGCCATCCGCGGGCTGGACGAGCGGGGCCTTGTCACGCGAAAGCGCCGCGAGCACGATCGGCGCGCCTCCGACGTTGCGCTGACGGGCGATGGCGAAGCGATTTACGCCGAGGTCGCGCCTGTGGCGCTGGCGTACGAAACCGCGCTTCTGGACGGCTTCTCGGCGGAGGAGCGCGACACGCTGATGGCGCTGCTCGACAAGCTGGAGCGCCGTCTCGACGCGGGCGGGTTCGAGTAGGCCCGCCTGCGGCATTTGATCCGGTTTTATTGTCCCGGCCGGGCCGGCCCCCACATGCGGTCCAGTCGAATGATATGCACTGGAGAGTGTCCCGTGACCGCCCGCAACCCTGACGCCCTCACCGCCGACGCCTTGACCGCGCGCCGCAACCCTGAAGGCTTCCGCGACCGGCTAGCCTTGCGCATGGTGAAGTTCATGCGGGTGTTCGCCGATCTGTTCTTCAGGAAGCGCTACGGCCACCGCGCGGTCGTGCTCGAGACGGTCGCGGCCGTGCCGGGCATGGTCGGCGGGTTGTTGCAGCACCTCAAGGCGCTGCGCCACATCCGCGACGATCAGGGCTGGATCCGCGAGCTGCTCGACGAAGCGGACAATGAGCGCATGCACTTGATGACCTTTATCAAGATCGCTCAGCCGAGTGCGCTGGAGCGCGGGCTCATCGTCTTGGCGCAGGGCATCTTCTATCACGCCTATTTCGGGCTCTATCTGCTCGCGCCGCGCGTGGCGCACCGCTTCGTCGCCTATCTCGAGGAGGAGGCGGTGGTCAGCTACACGCACTACCTCGAGGCGATCGACGCAGGGGAGATGGAGAACGTGCCCGCGCCCCAGATCGCTCGGGAATACTGGGACCTGCCGGTCACGGCCACCTTGCGCGACGTCGTGATCAAGGTGCGCGAGGACGAGGCCGGACACCGCGACGTGAACCATCGCTTCGCCGATGCGATCCGAACCGGCGAGCCGGTCGAGGCGGGCGACCGCGTTAAGGCCTGACGCGCCGGCGGCCTTTGGCGTCAGAGCGTCACAGACCCGTCATGGAGCCTTGCTAACGCTTAAGCGGTTTAACGCTCACTGACAGGTCTTCCATGTCGCTTCGTCTGCTCTTCGCCGCCTCCGCCGCCGTGCTTGCCGCCGCGCCCGCCCTCTCTCAGACCGATCTTGCGCCTGAGGCGTATATCGCCGCGCCGATCGTGGCGGGCGTCGGCTCCGGGGGCGAGGCTATCACCGGCGTGGTGTTCGACGACGAAAACCGCGACGGGGCGCGCTCCGACGGTGAGCAGGGCGTCGCCGGAGTACTGGTCTCCAACGGACTCGACTGGACGCGCACCGATGAGAACGGCCGCTACGAAATCGCCGTGCGCGAGGATTTCGACCTCACCATCCTCCAGCCGTCCGGCTGGCGCGTTCCGACCGATGCGCGTCTGGTCCCGCAATTCTCCTACACCCACAAGGCCGGCGGCACCGGCTATGAGATGCGCTATGGCGGCTTGCCGGACACCGGCCCGGCGCCGGGCGAGGTCCACTTCCCGCTGACGCGCGAGGGCGCGCCGGGCGAGGCGTTCGCCTGCGCGATCGTGGGCGACAGCCAGACCTATTCGAACCAGGAGATCAGCTGGCTGCGCGACGGCGTGGTGACCGACCTGGTGCGCGACCGCGAGGCGATCGACTGCCTTCTCTACGTGGGCGACGTGGTCGGGGACGATCTGGACCTGCTCGACCGCGTGCTTGAGATCGGCGCGGCGGCCGGCGCGCCGCAATGGCTCGTCCACGGCAATCACGACTTCGACTTCGACGCGCGCTCAGACGCGGACTCCGCCGACAGCTGGCGGCGCCTCTACGGGCCGAACTACTACGCTTTCGACATCGGCCGGGCGCGCGTCGTCGTGCTCGACAACGTGATCTATCCGTGCGGGCCCGAAGACGCCGCAACCGGCCATGAGTTCTGCGCCGAGGGCGAGCGCGCGACCTATAACGGCCGGCTCACCGAGACCCAGTTCCAGTGGCTGGAGGGCCTGATCGAGGAGACGCCGCAGGACCGGCTGATCGTGCTGGCCCACCACATCCCGTTCGTCAGCTTCGTCGACGCCGGCTCGAACAAGCACCAGACCGACGATCTGGACCGCATCCACGCGCTTGTGCAGGGCCGCGAGGCGTTGTCGCTGTCCGGGCACACGCACACGATCGAGAACCACGCCCCGGGGCAGATCTTCGAGGGCTGGAGCGCGAACACCGGAACAGAGCCGCTGCCTTTCCGTCACATCATCGCGGGTGCAGCCTCGGGCGCCTGGTTCCAGGGCGACTTCAACATCGACGGCAACCCGATGACGCTCCAGCGCATGGGCGCGCCGAGCGGCTATATCCATCTCGCGGTGGAGGGGACGGCGTACGCCGAGCGCTATGTGGGCCAGCGTGTCGATCCGACGCGCGGCCAGTGGATCGGGCTGAACACGCCGGCCTTCCGCGACTGGTATGACGCGATCCTCGCCTGGGCGATGAGCGATCGCGAAACCCGCGACACGCTGCCGCCGGCCTCCATCAACGATCTGCCTGACACCGGCATTCTCACCCCTGAAGACCTCGCCGGTGGGGTCTGGCTCACCGCCAACGTGTGGGCGGGCTCGGCCGAGACCACGGTCGAGGCCATGCTGTCGGACGGGACCAGGCTTGATCTGGCGCGCACCCAGGACGGCGAGGGCGAAGCGCCCAAGATCGGCGCGCAGTGGGCCGATCCCTTCGCCGCGCAGCGCCAGCTCTCGGTGGCGCGTTATGCGCTGCAGAGCACCTCAGGCGACGCGCGCGCGCAGGGCGTCGAGCTGTTCCAGGGCGCCCGCTTCGGCCCGGGCGCGCCGCAGCCCCAGCGCGCGCTCGCCGACCGCAATATGCACCTTTGGCGCGCACGCCTGCCCGAGGACCTCTCCGAAGGCGTTCACACCGCCACGATCACCTCGGCCGACCGCAACGGGCGGACCTATCAGGACACGATCGTATTCGAGGTGCGCGCCCAGCGCCCGCAGCCTTATTTCCGCTCAGAGCTTTGGAGCCGGGGCGAGGAGTAGGGGCTTAAGCGGCCGCTTCGCTGATCACCAGGCTCAGCCACTCAGCCGCAAGCGCCGGCGCGTCTGAGCCCTCGATCTCCACCTGGCACTGATTGACCAGCTGGATCTGGCCGGGCTTGCGCTCTTCGGCCTTGGCCAGCGTGAACACGCCGCGGATGCGCGCGCCCACCGGCACCGGGCTTAAGAAACGCACTTTCTCGAAGCCGTAATTGATCCCGATCGCCTTGTCGGGAAAATCCGGCAGGGTCTGTTCGGCGAAGTGGGACAGCATCGAGAGGGTCAAAAAGCCGTGCGCGATCGGCCCTCCGAAGGGCGTTTCGGCCTTGGCGCGCTCGGGATCGACATGGATGAACTGGTGGTCGTGGGTTGCGTCGGCGAAGGCGTTCACCTGCGCCTGGGTGACTTCGAACCAGTCCGAGGTGCGGGTCTCGCCCAGCCGGGCGGCGTATTGATCAAGCAGGGTCATGGCCGCGATGTCACCGCGCGCCGGCGGCGCGGTCAAGCGCGCGGGGCGGCGTTCCGGCGCTTGATCAGCGTCTTGACCAGGCGTTTCAAGACTCTAATCTGCGGAGGCCAGCGCGGGGGGAGCGGATGGAAAAGTCGGAGTTACTTCAATATTATTCGGCCGTCCGTACAACCATTCAGAACGCGGACAGTCTTCAATTGCGCGCGGCTGGAGCCAGCCTCACGACGTCAGGCGCATTTCTCGGTCTATCGCTTACGGTGGTCGCGTACACATCCCGCAATCAGCTAGACCCGGTTGTTGGTCTGGTGTCAGCGCTTATACTCGCCACCGCATCGCTTTTGTGCATAGAATATTACTCCGAGAAGGTCAAGTTGTTTGACAATTTCATCAAGAGTGGGGTCGAGATCGCTAAAGTCCTCGAATCGCAAATCGGCCTTTCAGACACCGTGCGCCTCACCGATCGTTTCGAGCAGTTTCAAGATGCCGGAGCCCGCGACGAGCGGCGCTTTCTCTTTTTGATCCGGATCATGTCATGGCTCTCGGGTGGGGCTGTTCTCGTAGTAGCAGGGTTCTTGTTCCTTGAGATCATGGCACGGGCGCCCGCGATCGACTGGCTGATCACACAGACCCAAGACGCCCTCGGCCGATAGCTCGGTCAGCCCCGGCGAGATTGAGCCCCAGATAGCGCAGGCTGTCGCCGGTGACGGCCTCCAGCTGCAACAGCGCATAGGCCCCGATCACGCAGGCCACGCCGGCAAGCCCGACCGCGTCGGACCAGAGAAAACCGGTTTCGAACATGACCCTCGTCTAACCCGCGACGCGCGCCCGCGCCAGAGCGGCTGAAGCCGTGCTACTGTGGTCGGGCATGGGACACGTCACACATCACCGCGCCTTCGCCCTGGCGGGCGTCGCTGCGCTCGCGGCCGGGGCGATCAGCGCCCCCGGTTTGGCTGAAACGCCTGACCAGATTCCCGATTGCGAGGTTTGTCCGGCCATGGTGACCGCCCCGGCGGGCGCGTTCCAGATGGGCGCGCCGGGCGAGGCTGAGCCCGATGATCGCTGGGGCGCGCGCGAGCGTCCGCAGCATCGACGCGTCGCCGAACGCGCTTTCGCGATCTCGGCCGGGCCGGTCACGCGCGCGCAATACGCCGCCTTTGTCGAGGCGAGCGGCTACGCGTCGGGCGCGGGCTGTCTGGGCTTTGATGCTGAAACCGGGCGCTTCGCGGCGTTCGAAGATCGCGACTGGTCGAGCCCCGGCTTTCCTCAAGGACCAGATCATCCGGCGGTGTGCCTGACCTTCGCGGACGCGTCGGCTTACGCCGACTGGCTCGCCGAGACCACCGACGCGCCCTATCGCCTGGTCAGCGAGGCGGAGTGGGAATACGCCGCGCGCGCCGGCGCGGACGCGCTTGCGCCGGACTGGGCGGGCGGGCCTGAGGCGTGCGAGCACGCCAACGGGCCGGACCAGAGCCTCGCCGAGGCGGCGCGCCGATGGCCGTGAGGTGAGCTCTGACGCGGTGCTGGCCTGCAATGACGGCTACGCGGCGACCTCGCCCGTGGGCGCGTTCGGCGCCAACCCCTGGGGGTTCGCCGACGCGATCGGCAATGTGCGCGAGTGGACCGCGGACTGCTTCGAGGAGGACTATTCCGCGATTGCGGACGGCCTGGATCTGTCCGCGCGCGAGACGGCCGGGTGCGAGCGGCGCGTGCTTCGCGGCTCGCCCTACGGCTATTTCCCGCACCATCAGCGCTATACGATCCGCTACCGGTATCCCGGCGAGTTTCGCTATCCCGATATCGGCTTCCGCGTGGCCCGCGATCCGGCCTAGTTCGCGACGACCGCGCCCTCGCGTCTCGGGTCGGCGCCGCCTTCCAGCCCGTCCGGCCCGAGGCGCAGGATATGCAGCCCGCTATTGAGGTCGCGCACGATAACGCGATGGCCCATCTCGGCCAGCGCCGGCTCCAGCGCGGCGGCCTCTGTCTCCGCCTCCAGGAAGGCTGCGCCCAGATTGGCGCCGAGCACGTGGGGCAGGGCGGCGGCCTCGTCCGGGCTCAGCCCGAAATCGACCATGGCCACGATGGCGCGGGTCACGTAGGCGATGATGGCCGGTCCGCCTGGCGAGCCGAGCACGAGTTCCGGCGCGCCGTCCGGTCCGAACACGATCGTGGGCGCCATGGCCGAAAGCGGGCGCTTGCCCGGCTCGATCCGGTTGGCCACCGGCCCGTCCTCGTCCTCGGCGAGGAAGGAGAAGTTCGTCATCTCGTTGTTGAGGAACATGCCGCGCGCCATCACCCGGGAGCCGAAGGCGGCCATGATGGTCGAGGTCATGGAGAAGACCTGACCGTCCGCGTCCACCACCGAGATATGCGTGGTGCCCGGCTGTTCGCCTGAGGCGTTCTCGCCGGCGCGCTCTGAGCCGGGCGGCGCGCCCGCCTCATACACTCCGCCCGCCGCATCCGGGTCGATCAGCGCGGCGCGGGTGTCGAGATAGCCCTCCTCAATCAGGCCCGCCACGGGCGGGTCGTAGAAGGCCGGGTCGGCGATGTATGCGTTGCGGTCGGCGTAGGCGACATTCAGCGCCTCCACGAAGAGATGCTCGAAAGCCGGGGTCAGCGGCGCCATGGCGGACAAGTCGTGGCGTTCGAGCAGTTTCAGCGCGGCGATGGTCGTGGTCGCCGCCGAGCTCGGCGGACCCATGCCGCACACCGTGCGGTCGCGATAGGCCCCGCAGACAGGCTCGCGCATCACCGTCTCGTAAGCGGAGAAGTCCGACAGGCGCAGCGCGCCGGGCTTGGGATCGGAGGACGCCGCGGCGACGATGTCGGCGGGGATGTCGCCCTCGTAGAACGCATCCGGCCCGTCCTCGGCGAGGGTGCGCAGCACCGCGGCGAACGCGGGGTTCGTGATGACCGCGTCCACCGGCTTCGGCTCGCCCTCGGGGGTGAGCAGATAGGCTGCCGCCGCCTCACGGCTGGCGAGCCGCTCCTGATCGAACGCGATCAGGCGGTGCAGGCGCGGTGAGACGGCGAAACCCTCTTCGGCGAGCGCAATGGCGGGCTGAAACAGCGCCGCCCAGTCCAGGCGGCCGTGGCGCGCATGCATGTCGCCGAGGAGCCGGGCGAGGGAGGGCGTCGCGATCGAGCGTCCGCCAACCGCGGCCGCAACAGAATTCTCCGGCTCGCCGTCGGCGGTCAGGAACATGTCCGGCTCGGCGCCGGCCGGCGCGGTCTCGCGCCCGTCCCAGGCGATGGTTTCGCCGCGCGCGGGGTCATGAACGAGCGCGAAGGCGCCCCCGCCAAGCCCTGAGGATTGCGGCTCCACCAGGTTCAGGACGAGCTGGGCGGCGATGCCGGCGTCGGTCGCCGATCCGCCCGCCGCGAGGATGTCGGCGGCGGCCTTCACCGCGTGCGGGTTCGCCGCCACTGCGGCCCAATCGGCGCCGCGCCCGCCCTTGGCGATCTCCGCGCGCCCGGTGGCGGCTTCAGGCAGGTCGAAGGCGGGCTCAGGCTCAAAGCTCGCACAGGCGCCAAGCGCGAAAGCGGCGAAGCCCGCCGCGATGATCCGGATCATGATCGTCTCCCCATGCCCCTTCAGCGCCCGGAGCGCAGGCGCGTCAGAGCAAAGGGTATATCATTTAAACGCGCCCCGCAGAAAAACCCCAGCGGAGGCGAGGGGGGACAAGAAAACCGAGCCCGACAGGGCTCGCAACGACGACCGCGCGCTCGTAGCGAACGCCGGCGCGCGTTGTCGTCCGCATCCGGATCAATCAAGAACGCGCCGTGAACGAGACGTCACACGTGTGACTTCGTTTTCGCCGTTTCGAAGTCATACGTTCGCGTTTGTTCTATGTGACGGAACGCTAAAAGATGTTTTACATGAAATACTTAGAATGGTGCGCCCACTAGGATTCGAACCTAGGACCCGCTGATTAAGAGTCAGCTGCTCTACCAACTGAGCTATAGGCGCGCCGCGGGACGTCCCGCGTGAGGGCGCAGAGATAGGCATATCGCGCGGCTCTGCAAGGGGCGGCGCGGTTCGCGCGCTCAAAGCCTGTTAACGCGCGACCGCTAGAGTGGTGGTCTTAACGCGCAAATTCGCGAGGCTTTGATGTCAGACGCGCCGGCTATCCTCGATCGCGAGCATCTTCACCGCTACACCGCCGGCGACGCCGCGCTGGAGGCGGAGTTGTTCGCGCTTCTGGACGCTCAGATCGAGGCCTGCATCGCGCGCCTTGAAGCCGCGATGGACGATGCGGGCGAATGGCGCGCGGCGGCGCATACGCTGAAAGGCGCCGCGCGCGGGGTCGGGGCGAACGCGCTGGGCGAAGCGGCGGCCGCGCTGGAGGGCGCTGAGCCGGACCCGGCCCTGCTGGCGCCGTTGAAGGCGGCCGCTGACAAGACGCGTGAGGCGATGGTCGCGGCGCGCGCGGCCTAGCCCCGGGTCTCGTCCCACACCTTGAATTCGTAAGCGATCGAGCGCTCGATCAGCTCGCGCCAGACCGGCTCGGCGATCTCCTCGCTGAGCCCGACCTCACGCGCGCTTGCAAGCACCTTGGAGACCACGTCCTCGATGCGATCGCCGTCGCGCACGACCCCGCGGTTCGGCTTGATGCGCGCGGCCGCTTCCATGTAACGCGCCCGCTCCTTGATCAGCGCGACGAGCGCGCGGTCCAGCCGGTCGACCCCGTCGCGCACCTCGTCCATGGAGACGCAGGCCCGAGGGGCCGTGCGCGCGGCGAGGTCGTCGAGGTCGACGCCCGCTGCAGGCTCGGTCGGAGGGGCGGTGTCCGGCGAGGCGGTTGGGCTCGTCGAGGCGGGGGCGCGCGCTGGATCGGTCATGGCCCCCATATAGGCGAAGCCGCGCGCGCCGCCAAAGCCGCGATGCGGCGTTGCCCTGCGAGGCGCGTCCGCCCACTGTCCGCGTCCATGACCGACCGCCCCTACGCGCCCCATCCAGACCGCGCCCGCTTCGGCGCGCCCGACGGCGATCCGGCCCGCTTCGCCGAGCGCCCGGCCGCCTATGGGCTCCTGCAGGACGAGGCGGGCCGGCTCGCGGCGGTGCGTATCCGCCAGTCCGGATCGGAATGGTTCGACCTGCCCGGCGGCGCGGTGGAGCCGGGCGAAACCGAGGCCGAGGCGCTCGTGCGCGAGTTCACGGAGGAAACCGGGCTCAGCGTTCAGGCCGGCGACGTGTTCGCGCGTGCGGATCATTTCTGGGTTAAGGCGCGCGGGCGTACGTTGATGAACCGCGCGGCGTATTTCTCGCTCACCCGATCCGGGCCCGCGGGCGCGCCGAGCGAGCCCGACCACACCCTGGTCTGGCTGTCGCCGGTGGAGGCGATGACGCGCATGCGACACGAAGCCGCCGCCTGGGCCATCGCCCGCTGGCTGCGCCTCGGCGGCCCTTGATCTGCGCGGCTCCGAAATTCGCCTGACTTTGCTTTTTGCAAGCACATCGTCAAAGCGTCCTCCCTCTCCTTCGTGGGGAGGGTCAGGGTGGGGTGGAGAACACCGCGCGCCGACGGGAGAGGGGAGAGCGGTTCGGCTCCGGCTCGCGTCGAGGCCGCGACGGCGTGTCTTCCGCAGGCGTAAGCCGCGCTCACCGCCGCGACAATTCCTTCATCGCGGCGTCCACCCCGGCGAGGGTGAGGGGGAACATGCGCTCTGGCCCGACGATCTCCTTGACGAGCTGGACCGAGTAGGTGTGCGGCCACCAGGCCTCCGGCGTGGGGTTGAGCCAGACCAGGTGGGGGTAGGTCTCGGTCAGGCGGCGCAGCCAGACCCCGCCGGCCTCCTCGTTCCAGTGCTCCACCGAGCCGCCGGGATGGGTGATCTCGTAGGGCGCCATCGCGGCGTCGCCCACGATCACGACCTTGTAGTCGCTCGGATACTTGTGCAGCACGTCCATCAGCGGGGTGGTCTCGGACCGCCGGCGCAGGTTCGACTTCCACACCGCCTCATAGGGGCAGTTGTGAAAGTAGAAGTATTCCAGGTTCTTGAACACGCCGCGCGCTGCGGAGAACAGCTTTTCGGTCTGCTCGATATGGGGGTCCATGGATCCGCCCACGTCGAAGAAGACGAGCACCTTCACGGCATTGCGCCGCTCCGGGCGCATCTTCACATCGAGATAGCCCTGGCGCGCGGTGGACGAGATCGTGCCGGGGAGGTCCAGCTCTTCGGCCGCGCCCTCGCGCGCGAACCGGCGCAGGCGCCGCAGCGCGACCTTGAGATTGCGCGTGCCCAGCTCGCGCTCTGAATCGAGATCCTTGAAGCGGCGATTCTCCCATACTTTGACCGCGCGCTTATTTTTCGACTTGCCCCCGATGCGAACCCCGGCCGGGTTCCAGCCGGAGTGGCCGTAGGGGCTCGTCCCGCCGGTCCCGATCCACTTATTTCCGCCCTCATGGCGCTCGGTCTGTTCGGCCAGACGCTCCTGCAGGGTCTTCATGATCTGGTCGAAGTCCATGGCCTCCAGCTCGGCCATCTCCTCCTCGGTGAGGTGCTTTTGCATCTCAGCGCGCAGCCAGTCTTCCGGGATCTCCTCGCTGCGGAACAGATCGCCGAGCGCCTCCACGCCCTCGAAGAAATGGGCGAAGACCTTGTCGAACTTGTCGAAGTTGCGCTCGTCCTTGATGAGCGCCGCCCGGCTCACCGCGTAGAAGCTATCGATGTTCTGCTCCACCGCGCCCTTGTCGAGCGCCTCGAGCAATGTGAGGTACTCGCGCGTGGAGACCGGGATCTTGGCCCCGCGCAGCTCGGTGAAGAAGCGGTGGAAGAGGGCTTCGGACACGCGCCTACCCCCCGTCTCTCCGGGCCAGGAAGGCGAGTTTTTCGAACACCTGGACGTCCTGCTCGTTCTTCAACAGCGCGCCATGGAGCGGCGGGATGAGCTTGCGCGCGTCGCGCTCGCGCAGCACCGACGGATCGATGTCCTCGGCGAGCAGCAGCTTCAGCCAGTCCAGAAGCTCCGACGTGGAGGGCTTCTTCTTCAGTCCCGGCGTCTGGCGGATCTCGAAGAAGACGCGCAGCGCTTCGGACAGGAGCCGGCCCTTCAGATTGGGGTAGTGGACCTGGACGATCTGCTCCATCACCTCCTCGTCGGGGAAGGCGATGAAGTGGAAAAAGCAGCGCCGCAGGAAGGCGTCGGGCAGCTCTTTTTCGTTGTTCGAGGAGATGATCACGATCGGGCGCTGTTCGGCCTTGATCGTCTCGCCGGTCTCGTAGACGAAGAACTCCATGCGATCGAGCTCCTGCAGGAGGTCGTTCGGGAATTCGATGTCGGCCTTGTCGATCTCGT
>CAZKBB010000004.1:64928-79843 GCA_964550935.1 uncultured Caulobacterales bacterium | reverse complement strand
ACCCGGACGCGTCCGAAGCCGGGCGCGTCGCAGTCCGGGCATGGCCTCGCCAGGCGTTCGGCGAGGGTTTGCGCGAGCCGGGCGATCTCGCTCATGCGTGTCGGGTTGAGGTGGGCGCGCATGTCGGTCTCGAGGCCAACCGGGCCGCGCGCCTCGGCCAGCGCCGCCTCCAGCGTCGCGCGGTCCTGGACGCCTTTGATGAGCCGCTCGCCGTCGCGCACGATCACGGCATGCTGGGGAAACCCGACGCGCTGCAGGACGGTCTCCGGCGATGCGCCGGGGGCGAGCTCGACGCGCTCGTAATTGGTCTCAAGCGTGACCGCCTGCTCGACGATCTCGCGCCCGGTGCGCCGGTCATGGAGCAGAATCAGCTCGCGCCCCGAGGGCAGGAGGGGGATGGCCGGGTGGGGCCCGAACGCGCCCTCGCTGGCGACGATCAGCTCGGCTTCTGTCAGCGCCAGCGCCGCGCGCGCCTTCGCCCGCGCGGCGTGGAGCCTGTCGCCGGCCCGTTCGATCTCGCCGGTGAAGGTCCCGAACCGGTCGGTGTCCAGCCCTTCGACCGTTTCGACCTTGAGGCCGAGCGCTTCAAGCGGCGGCGCGATGGCGCCGGCCTTGCCGTGCATGCTGGCGACGCCCGCCCTCAGCCCGGAAAGCCCGCGCGCCATCGCGCCGCCCAAGTCCGCCTACTGGCCCTGGCCGAGCGAGAAGCCCGGCTCGCCGTCGAACTCGTAGAGATGCTCGGTCTTGATGAAGTCCACGCCCTCGCGCACGAGGCGGCTCATCAGTTCAGCGACCATCCCGCGATTGCCGCGGCCTTCGAACATGAAGCGGCAGCGCCAGTGATCGGTCTTGAAGGTCTCGGGCATGCCGTTCGGCCAGACCTTGGTGCCGCGATTGGTGATCATGAACAGCTCCAGCGCGCCTTCGGCCTCGGCCTTCTTCAGTTGCGCGGCGAGCAGGTCCGGGTCCTGGCCGGGCCAGTGCACGAACACGTCGATGCCCACCAGGTCCTTGCGCTGGGGCTCGGGACGGCGGGCCTCCGGGATCGCGGGCGCGCCCTTGGACTTGTCGTAAGTCACCGGGGCGAGCTGAGCCGGCTTGCGGCCGATGCGCTCGATGATCGCGTCGGCGAAGCCGGAGGTGGACACCTTCTCCTTGCTCTCGCCGTCGGTGTAGATGTCGTAGGTGTGGTGGCCGTCCTCGATGGCGGTCAGCCAGGCGTTATGGACCTTTTCGGCCACGTCGGGCTGGCCGATATGGACCATCATCTGCACGCCCGCGAGCAGCAGCCCGGACGGGTTGGCCACATTCTGACCGGCCCGGCGCGGGGCTGAACCGTGGATCGCCTCGAACATGGAGCAGTGCTCGCCGATATTGGCCGAGGAGCCGAGCCCCACCGAGCCGGTGATCTCGGCGGCCACGTCGCTCATGATGTCGCCGTACAGGTTGGCCATCACCAAGACGTCGAACTGCTTCGGGTTCGCCGCGAGCTTGGCCGCGCCGATATCGATGATCCAGTGCTCGTTCTCGATCTCGGGGTATTCGCGGGCCACCTCGTCGAACACCTTGTGGTACAGACCGTCGGTCAGCTTCATGATGTTGTCTTTGGAGAAGCAGGTGACCTTCTTGCGCCCGTTGGCCTTGGCGTACTCGAAGGCGTAGCGGATGATCCGCTCGGTGCCCGGGCGCGAGAACAGCTTCAGGCACTGATAGACCTCGTCGGTCTGGCGGTGCTCGATGCCCGCGTAGAGGTCCTCCTCGTTCTCGCGCACGATCACCACGTCCATGCCGGGGTGCTTGGTGGCGATGAAGGGCGAAAGCGCCGCGCACGGGCGCACGTTGGCGAACATGCCCAGCGACTTGCGCACGGTCACGTTCAGCGACTTGTAGCCGCCGCCCTGGGGCGTGGTGATCGGGGCCTTGTAGAAGACCTTGGTGCGGCGCAGCGACTCCCAGCTTTCCGGCTCGATTCCCGCCGTGTTGCCCTTCAGATAAACCGCCTCGCCGATCTCGATCGTCTCCGGGGCGATGTTCGCGCCGGCGGCCTGCAGCACGCGCAGGCTCGCCTCCATGATTTCAGGGCCGATGCCGTCACCGTAGGCCACGGTGATGGGCACGGCGCCGCCGTGTTGATCGTCGCTCATCGAGCATCTCCGTTGTGGTGCGGCGCGGCTGGATGAACGCGCCGTAAAGGGTCTGGATGGGGCCGCGGCCGGGCGCCGAAACGGCGCCCCGTTACCACGACGACCCGGGAGTGGTGCGGAGAGTCGTCGAGAGCGGGCCATTTCGAAAATTGATTGTCATGCATCTAATCATTGGTATTCCTCATCCATCATGAGCGACCGTCTTGATCTTGATCTCTTGCGCGCCTTCGTCGCCGTGGCGCGTGCGCAGAGCTTCACCCGCGCCGGCGAGGCGCTGTTCCGCAGCCAGTCGGCGGTCTCGCTTCAGATCCGCAAGCTCGAAGCCGCGCTCGGCGAGCGCCTGTTCCGGCGCAACGCCCGCTCGGTCGCGCTGACCCCGGCCGGCGAGCGGCTGATGGGCTACGCCACCGAGATGCTCGATCTGCACGATCAGGCGCTGGCCGCTATGCGCGGCGACGCGGTTTCGGGGCTGATCCGGCTCGGCACGCCGGAGGACTTCGCCACGGCCCACCTGCCCCGGGCGCTCGCCGGGTTCTCGCGCGCCAATCCGGGCGTGCAGCTGGAAGTCCGGTGCGATCTGACGCTGAACCTCATGGGCCTGTTCCGCTCAGGCGGGCTCGACGTGGCTCTGGTCAAGCGCGAACCGGCTGCGACGGCGGGCGGTCAGCGCGTCTGGTCGGAGCCCCTGGTGTGGGTGGGCGCAGACCCGGGCGCCTTTGTCGAGCGCGCCGCGACGCCACTTGTGGTGAGCCCTGAGCCCTGCGTCTACCGCAAGCGCGCCTTCGATGCGCTCGCCGATGCCGGCCGTCAGGGCCGGGCGGCCTATGTGTGCGGCTCGCTCGCCGGCGCGCTGGCGGCGGTGCGCGCCGGGCTCGGCGTGGCGGTGCTGCCGCGCGATCTGGCGCCGCGTGATCTGGCCATTGACGAGGGGGCGCGCATGCCCCCGCTCGCCGACACCGAGATCGTGCTCCTGACCGCCTCCGACGCGGGGGCGCCCGCGCGTCGGCTCGCCGATCACCTGGCGCGCGCTCTGGAGGAGGAGCGTCCGCGGCGGTCCGTTTCGGCGAGCGCGGCCTGAGTCCGCTTGGGAACGTCCAGCGGGGCGTGCGCGCTGCACGGTAGCCAGCAACGCAACGGAGCCCCGCCATGAAACGCGAAGCCCAAGCCCACTGGACCGGCGACATCAAGACCGGACGCGGACGTCTCTCCACGCCGTCCGGCGCGCTCGACGGCGCGTCTTACGGCTTCGCCTCACGCTTTGAAAGCGGCGAGGGGACGAACCCGGAGGAGCTGATCGCCGCGGCCCATGCGGGCTGTTATGCGATGGCGCTGAGCCTTGAGCTGACCGAGCGCGGTCTGGCGCCGGACGCCATCCACGCCTCGGCTGACGTCACGCTGGAGGAGGACGGCGACGGCTTCGCCATCTCGAAGATCGCGCTTTCGGTGCGCGGCAAGATGGACGCCGAAAACGAAGCCGCCTTCCTGGAGGCGGCCGAAACGGCGAAGTCCAACTGCCCGGTCTCCAAGCTCGTCAAAGCCGAGATCACCCTGGACGCCGCGCTGGCCTGAGCGCTTAAGCCTGCGCGGCGGCGTGGATCTCCTCGACGAGCTCCGGAGCCAGCTCCAGGCGCGCGGCGAGCATCTGCAGATAGGCCTGCTCGGCCGGGGTGTCGGCTTCGATCGCCACCAGTGAGGCGGCGTAGATTTCCGCGGCGTGTTCAGGTGTGTCGGCGGCCTCGATCACGGCGTTGAGATCAAGCGGCGCGTTCAACTCGTCGAACACGAAGGCCTTGGCGTCGGCGCCGAGATCCATCGCGTTCAGCCGCTCGAAAATGCGCGCCTTCTCTTCGGTGTCGATCTTTCCATCGGCTTTGGCCGCAGCGATCATGGCGCGCACCATCGCCTTGCCGAGCGCGTCCTGTTCAGCCTGCGCCGACGGCGCGGGCAGGAAGGCGGAGTTCTCCGGCGCGGCCTCATAGTCGGCCGGAAGCGGAGCATCGGACGGCTTGGCGTCACCGCCGCGACGCTCCTGCGAACGCCGCCAGGCATGGTAGGCGAGCCCGCCGACCGCGGCGACCGCGCCGTATTTGGCCGCCTTGCCCATCATCTTGCGCCCCGTCTTGCCCATCAGCATGGATGCGGCGAAGCCGGCCGCCACGCCGCCCCCGCCCGCAAGCGCGGTGCGCCGGGCGTTGGGGTCGTTTTGAAGCGCGTCCAGGACCTTGTTCACGTCGAACATCAAAGGGGCTCCTTGCAAGGATGAACGGCGCGCGGCGCGCCCGGATCGCGCTGAGAAGTGGCCGCTGGCGAGCCCCCGCGCAAGGCCCGTGAAACCGGCGCGCGCGCCCGCCTTGACTGCCCCGGCGCGTCCAGTAGTTTGCGCGCCTCGCGACAGCGCCGGTGAGGTGGCCGAGTGGTCGAAGGCGCACGCCTGGAACGCGTGTAGGCGGGCAACCGTCTCGTGGGTTCGAATCCCACCCTCACCGCCACTTGCCCCGCAGATTTCGTGCGGCTGGGATTTGCACCCGAAACACCCCGACAGTTCCGTGACTTCTCGGCAGCGGGACCTGTCAGAGCAAAATCGCTTGAGCCGGCGCGCCGATGGGCGCAGCATTCGGTCCTTGAGCCTCGCGGAGCGCCAGATCCGTCGATGAGCCTGACCAGACCCGATCACCTTCCCGATGCAGACTTTTTCGACCGGATCGGCGCCGCCGCCCGGGAGCGGCCGGTGCGCATCCTCATGTCGGGCTGTCTCGCCGGCAGGCCCGTGGGCGTCGACGGCTCGACCTACGGCGATCACGCCCTCATGCGCCGGCTGCAGGCGTGCGCGCGGGTCGAGATCGCCAGCTTCTGCCCCGAGGCGCATGTTCTGGGCGTACCCCGGCCCTGGTGCGACATCGCCGACGGCGACGGGTTCGACGTGCTCGACGGGCGCGCCCGGGTGCTTTCGGAAACCGGCGAAGACCTGACCGAGGCCTTCAGGGACGGGGCGAAGGCCATGGCCGCCTTCGCGGCCGAGGCCCGCTGCGAGCTCGCGATCCTCATGGACATCTCCGCGGCCTGCGGCTCGCAGGTCATCTATCGCGGCGCGCGCACCGCGTCCGCGCCGCAGCGCCAGCCCGCGCAAGGCGTGGCCGCGGCGGCCCTGATCCGCGCCGGCTTGCCCGTGCTGAGCCAGCGCGACTTTGCGAGCCTGAAGGCCTTGTTCGAGGCGCTGCAGCTGGACTGGACCGGACCGGTCGAGGCGCGCGACCACCACGAGAGCGACTGGTATGCGGAGGCCTTCGGATCCTGACGCTTAGCCCCCGCGCCGCGTCAGGCCTCCAGCTTTCGCGCGATGTAGAAGCCGTAGCCGAAGTGCGCCTTGTGAAGCTCGTAGAGCGCGATCTCTTCGCGTTCGGCCGCGACGAGCGCCTCGGCCGCCTCGCTGCGGCGGTGGCGTTCCAGGAACGCCTCGAAGCGGTCTTGCGCGGGGGCGTAATAGTTCGTGGTCCAGCAGGTCTCCGGCAGCACGAAATAACCGACAGGGCTGAACCCGGCGCGCTCCAGCACCGCAATCTTGGCCGAGGCGGCGTCGATCTCGGCGTACTGGGCGCGCCAGTGCGCCTCGAGCTCGGCCGGGCGCTCTTCGGTGAGCCAGGTGATCTCGGAGACCGCCAGGACGCCGCCGGGCTTGAGGAGGCGAGACCACGCCCCCACGCCAGCTTCGAAGCCCATATTGTAGATCGCGCCCTCGGCCCAGACGGCGTCCAGCGAGCCGGGCTCGAAACTCAACGCCTCCATCGGTTCACACCGCGTCGTGATGCGATCGTTCAGCCCCTCGCGCGCCGCAATCGTGTCGAGGCGCTCTAGAAAGGCCGGCAGAAAATCGACCGCGGTCACGTGAGCGTCGAGCGCGCGGGCGAGCACGCGCGTGGACGCGCCGGTCCCGCAGCCTATGTCGGCGATCTGAAGGTTCGCGTTGGCGTCCAGACCGGCCAGCGCGATCGCAAGGCGCGTGGCGGCCTCGCCGCCGGGACCCTGGCGCTCGGCGCCCCGATGGAAGTCGATGAGAAGGTCGAGATCATCCATGGCGGGGCTTTAGCCGCTTCGGCCCGGACAGGCCAGCCGAGACGGCTTTGCGGATCGATGTTTGCATCGCCTGTGGCGCAAGTTTAGGCCGGCCGGGCAGTGTGTCTCCGCCCGCCGGGGTTCACAGGGAGAGGCTGGTCATGATCCAGGTCCTGTTCAGCATCTGGGCGGTGCTCTTGGGCGTCGTCCTGATCATGCTCGGCAACGGCATGCACTTCACCCTGATGGGCGTACGCGGCGGGATCGAGGGGTTCTCCGCAGCCCAGCTGGCGATCGTGACCTCGGGCTATTTCGTGGGGTTTCTCTCCGGCGCGCGCGTAACGCCGATGCTGATCCGGCGCGTGGGCCACGTGCGCACTTTCGCCGCGCTCGGCAGCTTCATCTCCGCCGCGCTCATCGCCTTCCCGCTCCTGACCGACCCCTGGTCGTGGACGGTGCTGCGCATCCTGATCGGATTTTGCATGTCCGGGGTCTACGTGACCGCGGAAAGCTGGCTCAACGACGCGGCCACCAACGAGACGCGCGGCAAGGTGCTCTCCGCCTACATGCTCGCCCAGACGTTGGGCATTATCGGCGCCCAGGGCCTGTTGACGCTTGGCGATCCGGCGACCTCGACCCTGTTCATCGCCGCCTCGATCCTGGTTTCGATTTCGTTCTCGCCCATCCTGTTGTCGGTCGGGCCGGTTCCTGCGGCCGCGGAGGTGCGCCCGATGGGGCTTGTGCGCCTGTACCAGACCTCGCCGCTCGGCACGGTGGGGATTTTTCTTCTGGGCGCGGCCTACGCGACGCAGACCGGGATGAGCGCTGTGTTCGGGGCCCAGATCGGGCTTTCGGTGAGCCGCATCGCGCTGTTCGTGGCGACACTGTTCGCCGGCGCGCTGGTGCTGCAATACCCGATCGGCTGGCTGTCCGACCGCCTCGACCGGCGTCGCATCATCCTCGGCGCCGCGCTGATCGGGGCGCTCGCCTGCCTTGCGGGCCTGCTGACCGGGGGCGGGTTCTGGGCGCTCACCATCGCGGCCTTCTTCGCCGGGGGCGTGACGACGCCGCTCTATGCGCTGTTTCTGGCCTACACGAACGACTATCTGGAGCCGGAAGACATGGCCGCGGCCTCCGGCGGACTGGTCTTCACCTTCGGGCTCGGCGCGATCGCAGGGCCGTTGACCGCCGGCTGGGCGATGGAGCAGTTCGGCCCCTCCGGTTTCTGGCCGGCGCTTGGCGCCTACTTCGCCGCGATCGCCGGATACGCGCTTTACCGCATGACCCAGCGCGCCCCGACCCCGGTCGATGAGACCGAAAGCTATGTGGGCCTCCTGCCGACCGCTTCGCCCGTGGCCGCCGAAGCCGCCGGGGTCTGGGCGGCCGACAACGCCGAGGCGGAGGCGGAAGATGACGTGGGCGCCGCGGCGGACGAGACGCGCGCCGACGCCTGATCCCGCCGCCGCGCTTTGCTCCGCCTCCGCCGCCGCCGCGCAAACCACGGGCGCCGTGTTCGGTCCGGACGTCGACCCAGGCGACCGCGAGGCCGAGTACCACATCGCCGCCGGTATCGAGGCCAGCGGCGAGGACGCCTCCATCGCTCACCGGATCCATTACCAGAAGGCGATCAACGACCGGCTGCGCTGGCGCGCGCTGGCGGCCTGGTCGGACTCGGCCGGCGGGGATTTCGAATTCGATCATGTCCAGGGCGAGCTGCTCATCCAGATCGTGGAGCGCACGCCCTGGGGCTATTCCGGCGCGCTGCGCTTCGACGCGCGCATCGCCGAGGGCGACGACACGCCCCATGAGTTCGGCGCGAACTGGACGAACCAGTGGGTGTTCGACGGCGGGTGGCGCGCGCGGGCGCTCATCCTGTTCGACCGGGACGTCGGCCCGGACGCGGACGACGACTGGATCCTGGAGACCCGAGCGAGCCTTTATAAGTCGTTGGACGGGGGCCTCAGCGTCGGTCTTGAGAGCTTCAACGAGTTCGGCGGGCTCGACGCCGGCTTCGGCGGATTCGACGATCAGAGCCACCAGCTCGGCCCGGTGGTGGGCGGTGACCTGGCCTACGGCGTGGAATGGTCCGCCGGAGTGCTGTTCGGCCTGTCCGAAGCGGCCGACGATCAGGACCTGATGCTTCGCCTGACACGCGGCTTCTAGGCGCCCGTCGCTCGCCGGCCAGGCCCGCCGCGCCGAATGTCCCTGCGAAACATGAGGTTGATTTTCTCCATGCGGCGAAGTCCCTTCGACGGCAGGCGCCGGCGGGGGCGTCTTTTGCAAGAGGGCGATCATGGCCGATCAGGGGACCGACGCGGCGCGTGCGCGGCGCAATGCGTTCACGCGCTTCCTCGACGGGGTGGAGTGGCTCGGTAATCTCCTGCCTCACCCGGTCACGCTGTTCGCCATTCTGGCGGGCGGCATCGTCCTTTTGTCGGGCTTTTTCGGCCTGATCGGCCTGGCTGTTGAGGATCCGCGCCCGGCCGATGCGCCGGGCGTCGCCGAGGACGGCATGATCCGCGCGGTGAGCCTTCTTAACGGCGATGGGCTGCGCCGGATCTTCACCGGCCTCACCGACAACTTCACCGGCTTCGCGCCGCTCGGCGTGGTTCTGGTGGCGATGCTCGGAGTCGGCGTGGCGGAGCGCTCAGGCCTCCTGTCCGCCGCCGTGCGCGCCATGGTGCTGTCCGCACCGCGCCACGTGGTGACCGTGGCGATCGTGTTCGCGGGGGTGGTTTCCAACACCGCGTCCGAGGTCGGCTACGTCGTGCTCGTGCCGCTGGCCGGAGCGATCTTCTATGCGCTGGGCCGGCATCCGCTCGCGGGCATGGCCGCCGCCTTCGCCGGGGTCTCCGGCGGCTACAGCGCGAATCTCCTGATCGGAACGATCGACCCGCTGCTCGCCGGCATCACCCAGGAGGCCGCGCGCCTGATCGATCCGGACTATGTCGTGGTGGCCACGGCGAACTGGTACTTCATGGTCGCCTCCACCTTCCTGGTGACCGTTGTCGGCTCGCTCGTGACCATGTTCATCGTGGAGCCGAAGCTCGGCCCCTACGATCCCTCGCGCGCGGATTCCACCATCCTCGACGGGCGCATGATGGAGCCGCTGAGCCCGGTGGAGAAAAAGGGCCTCGGCCGCGCCGGGCTCGCGCTGCTCGGCGTGCTCGCGCTGATGGCGCTGACCCTGGCGCCGGACTGGGGCGTCTTGCGCAATCCTGAAACGGGCGACCGCATCGATTCGCCCTTCTTCGACGGCTTCGTCGTCTGGATCCTGATTTTCTTCGTGGCGGTCGGCTACGCCTACGGACGCACCGCCGGCACCATGAAAACCGACCGGGACGTGATCGACGCCATGGCCGCGGCCCTGTCCTCGCTCGGGCTCTACATCGTGCTCGTGTTCTTCGCCGCGCAATTCGTCGCCTTCTTCGGCTGGACCAATCTGGGCGCCATCACCGCGGTGTCCGGGGCGAACTTCCTGCAGAGCACGGGGCTGACCGGACCGGCGTTGTTCTTCCTGTTCATCGCCATGTGCGCGGTGATCAATCTCTCGCTCGGCTCGGCGAGCGCGCAGCGGGCGGTGACCGCGCCGATCTTCGTGCCCATGCTGATGCTGATCGGCTATGCGCCCGAGGCGATCCAGGCGGCCTATCGGATCGGGGACTCCACCACCAACATCATCACTCCGATGATGAGCTATTTCGGCCTGATCCTCGCTTGGGCGACGCGCTATGATCGCGATCTGGGCGTGGGCACGCTGATCGCGATGATGCTGCCCTACACCATCTTCTTCATCACGCTGTGGTCGATCTTCTTCTACCTTTGGACCTTCGTGGCGGGCCTGCCCGTGGGGCCGGGATCGCCCACCTTCTACCCGGCGGGCTGAGCGGCCGGGGGCTGACGCCGCGCGCCGGGTCGACTGAGGCCTCAGTCTTCGATCGGGGCCTTGATCAGGCGCGCCGTCCTCAACGCGGCGAGATCGCCCGACCCGGTCGCGAAGCAGGCCGTGCGCAAGGTCTCGATCACGGCTTCGAAGTGCGCGATCACGGCCTCGGGGCCTTTGGTCGCCGCTTTCAGGACACCCCCGGCCTGACCGACGAGATCCGCGCCAAGCCGGATCGCCTTGGCCGCGTCCAGCCCGTCGCGCACGCCGCCCGAGGCGATGAGCGCCATGCCCGGCAGCGCCGCGCGCACGTCTTCAAGGGCGCGCGCAGTGGGCACGCCCCAGTCGCGAAAGATCTCAGCGCGCGCGCTCAAGGCGGTGTCGGCGCTGATCGCGCCCTCCACCGCAGCCCAGCTCGTGCCGCCTGCGCCGGCCACGTCGATCGCGGCGACGCCCAGATCGGCGAGCCGGCGCGCGACCGTTCCGGAGATCCCGAAGCCGACCTCCTTGACCACCACCGGCGCGCCGAGCCCGGCGCAGGTCGCCTCGATCTTCGCGCTGAGGCCCGCCCAGCGCGTGTCGCCGCCGGCCTGCAGCGCCTCCTGAAGCGGGTTCAGGTGAAGGATGAGCGCGTCCGCGCCGATCATCTCCACCGCGCGCCTGACCTCGTCGAGGCTGAAGTCCTCCAGAAGCTGGGCCGCGCCCAGGTTGGCGAACAGCAAGATGTCAGGCGCGCGCCGCCTCAGGCCTGCATCGATGCCGCCCGCCCCGCCTTCGCTCAGCGCGACGCGCTGGGAGCCGACCCCGAGCGAGAGGCCGAGCGTCTGGGCCGCCTCGGCGAGCGCGGCGTTGATCGCCTCGGCCCGCGACGGCCCGCCGGTCATGGAGCTGATCAGAAGCGGTGCGGCGAGGCGCTTGCCGAGGAAGCGCGTCGACAGATCGATCGCGTCATAGTCGAGCTCGGGCAGGGCGCAGTGTTCAAAGCGCACCGCCTCGAAGCCCGTGGTGACCGATCGGGCGGCGACCTCTCCGGAGAGCACCGCATCGATGTGACGGTCTTTTCGGGTGGTGATCCGGCTCATCGCCCGGCCTTGGCCGCGTCGACCGCTTCGGTACGCGCGATCAGCAGCATGTGCGGCGCGGTCAGCGCGGCGAGCCCGATGAACACGATACGCAGCGCGGACTGCTCGAGCGACGCGCAGGCGAGCCACCAGGCCGCCCCGCCCGCCAGGGCGAGCGTCAAAAGCGTGTAGACCACCGCCAGCACGCCGAGGCGCGCACGCAGGCGGCGCGGCGCCTGCGCGAACTGTCCGCGCAAGTGGCGCGGCGAATGAAGCAGGCAGAAATAGACGAGGAAATAGATCAGCGGCGACACGGTCAGGGCCAGCGCGCCGATGACGGCGAACTCGGCGCCGGCGCGCAGGCTGGAGCGCGCCGCGACCAGGCCGGCCGCAGCCAGGCCGAGCGCCACGGCCGGACCGGCCAGGTTGACGATCTCCGCCACGCGCGCGCCGCCCGCTCCGGCGAGCACCGCGAAAATCTCGGCCACCTCCGCTTCGAAACGCCAGGCCGGCAAAAGCACGACGCCGAGCCCGGCGAGCAGCCGCGCCGGCCCGGGCAGCGCCCAGTCGCCGCCGAAATGCCAGGCCGAGACCGCCAGGAAGCCGATCAGCGCCGCGGGCGGGGCGAGAAGCCAGAGCCCTACAACCGCGCCGGCGAGCGCGACGTAGGCCAGATTGAAGACCGCAAAGCCCGCAGGCCCGCGCCACAGTCCAAGGCGCCGGGCCACCCAGGGGTCGAGCGCGCCGTGGGGCACGCCCAGGATCGCGACGCCGAGCGCCAGAACCACCAGCTGCACGCTAAGCGGCGGCGCCGGGGCGCCGGCGAGCGCCGCGATCGCGGCGACAAGGCCGAGCGCGATGAAGACCGCGCTCTCAGGGCTGCGCCTCAGCACGCTTGCGATCATGCCGCGACCTTGCGCCCTGGGGCGGCGAGCGCTTTCAGGAAGGGGGTCGGAGGCAGGCTTGCGATCACCGCGGCGAGGTCGGCCGGACCGGCCTCGTCGCTCATGAAGCGCACAAAGCGCGCTGGGCCGAGCCGCTCGGCGAGCGCCATGAAGATCGCCGGGGCGCGGTCCGGCTCGCGCTCGATCACCTGAAGAAACAGCGCATCCATGGCCAGGCGCGCGCGCGGCTCTGCGGGGTGCCCGATCGGCCCGGCGCCGGCCGTGATCGACCGGGCGCACCCGCGCGCCCAGGCGCGGATCCGCTTGAAGCCGTAGCCGGAGGCGGCGCGCAAGCCGCCGCCGCCGGTCCCGGCGCGCACGATGCGCGCATCCGGGCTCGGCGCCGGCTCGGGCAGGCCCATCGGCAAACGCCCGGCCTCGGTGCGCAGCACTTTGGCGCGCGCCAGGCCGCGCTCGGCGATCAGCGCGTCCAGATCGCGCTCGAGGATTTCGGCCGAGACCTCGGGCCCGCAAAACCGCGTCGCCTCGACGAGCGCGCGCGTGGGCGACAGGGGCAGGACGTAGGAGAAGAGGAAGCCGTGCGCGTCGCAGCGCATGTCGGTCATCAGCTCGGCTTCGCTGGGGTCGAAGATGGGCGTGTCGGTCTCTACCTCCCGTCCGGCGAAAACCTGCAGCAGCGTCGCCGCCTCGCGCCGATCCGGCGCGGGCGGGCGCGCGTCGATCACATGGGCGGCGCGCAAGACGCCCGCGCTGGTCTCGACGGACACCGCGTCGGCGCCCGGCGTGACCGCGTTCGCGTGAACGCCGGTGTGCAGCGCCGCGTGATTGGAGCCGCGAACCGCGTCGAGCGCGGCTTTGTAGACGCGCGCGCCGCGCAGATAGACGTAAGGCCGGTCGGCGCTTTCCTGAACGCTCTCGCGTCCGTCAATCGTCGAAAAGCGCCAGCGCGGCCAGCGCGCCTCAGCCAGCCCCGCGTCGGGATCGCCCGGCGCGGGCCAGAAGCACCAGGTGCGGTCGTCGAGATAGCGCTCGCGCGGCTCCACCAGAGCCAGGCGCGCGCCGGCTCCGGCCCTCACGCAGGCCTCTGCGAGCGACAGCCCTGCGAGCCCGGCGCCCAGGATGAGGATGTCGGCGTCGGTGCGGTTGCGGCTCATGGCGCGTGGGCCCTGAAGCGATGAGCGATCGGGGCGTGCAGGGCGGCGTCGTGGCGGGCGGCTTGGGCGCGCTTGCGGGTCTTGCCGGTAGACGCTGCGACGGCGCCGACGCCGCGAGAGAGTTTTTCCGGGCCGGAGATCACAGCGCGCCGGTCCCAGCTGCGCCAGTCGTTCGCGGCGATCTTGTCCCCGATGGCGCGATAGACCCGCGCGGCGGTGAGTATCGCCGGACGGGTATGCGCCGGCAGATAGCCAAGACCCTGCTCGCCGCTGTCATAATAGCGCCCGGCCAGGCTGAGCAGCTGGCGCGTGGCGGTCTGCAGCGCGCCCTGAAGCGCCGGCCCGGGATCGGCGATCGCCTCCGGCTCGGCCTCGCCCACCCAGTCGCCGGGCAGGTAGCGCCGTCCCAGCGCGGCGTCCGCGCCGACATCACGCGCAATATTGGTCAGCTGCATCGCCACGCCGAGATCGATCGCAAACGGCGCGGCGGCGCGATCATCCACGTCGAGCACGTCGCACATCATCAGGCCCACCACGCCGGCGACTGAGTAGGCGTAGTCGATCAGGCCGGCCTCATCGGCCACGCGCACCCGGTCGAGATCGCACGCCACGCCGTCGATCAAGGTCAGCGGCGCGCGCGCATCCATGCCGGTCTCCTGCATCAGATCGAGGAAATCGGCGGTCTTCGTATCGAGGGCGCGGGTTTCCCGGATCGCCAGCGCAATGCGCGCCAGAGCGGCCGAGCCGGCCTCGCGGGTCTCGGCGGTGTCGGCCAGGTCGTCGACATGGCGGCAAAAGGCGTAAAGCCGCGCCGCGCGCTCGCCATGGTCGGGCCCCAGCAGCCGGCCGGCGAAGTGAAAGGACCGTCCGTGCCGGCGCAACATCGCGCGCGCCTCAACACGGGCCGGAACGTGAGTGATAGCGTGAGCGCTCATGTGGCCGCCCGGGACGCGATCCGGACCTCGACCGCCCGGCCCCTGTCCGGGCTCATGCCGCCGTCTCCGCGCGCGCGACGCGCGCACCCATGCGCGCAGCATAGTCGGCCAGGCGCGCGCCCGCCCCGCGCGGCAGCGCGTCGGCTTCGCGACGGGCGGCTTCGAACAGGGCGTGCGCGCGCGCCGCGGCGACCGCTGAAGGGGCCTGCTCGCCGCTCGCGGCGAGCACGGCGACGATGTTGAGTTCGCCGCCGTCGGCGTCCTGTTCGGCGTCGTCCAGGTCGTCGGAGATCTGATAGGCGATCGCGAAGCGTTCCGCCGCGTACGCCGCCGCCTCGATCCGGTCCTCCCGACCCGAAGCCATCAGGGTGAGCTCCAGCGGCAGGCTCAGAAGCGGGCCGGACTTGGCCGCAGCGATGCGCTCATAGGCCTGCGCGTCGGCGCGCGCCGGCCCGGGGTCGAGATCGGCGCACTGACCGGCGATGACCGCCGCGACGCGGGCGTGGACGTGGGCGATGAGCGCGCCCGCGCGCGGACCGGCGCCGGCGAGCGCCGCATAGGCCGCCGAAAGCATCAGATCGCCCGCGCACAGCGCGACCTCGCCGCCGAAGCGCGCCCAGACCGCATCGCGGCCGCGCCGGGAGGGATCGTGGTCCTGCAGATCATCATGGATCAGTGAGGCGTTATGAAGAAGCTCGCACGCCGCCGCGATCGACAGCCGGGCTTCGGCGTCGAGCCCGAGCGCCGCGCCGGCGTCAAGCGCCACGCTCGCGCGCACGCGCG
>CAZKBB010000004.1:36313-64828 GCA_964550935.1 uncultured Caulobacterales bacterium | reverse complement strand
GGCGGCCCCGCCAAGGGCGCGGGAAATCTGAGCGCGGGAAATCCGGGCGGGGCGGGTCCGAACCCGGGGCTAGCCGTCCGGATCGAGGACCACGCGCGCGCCGCGCTCGCGCAGGCGGGTCTCGTCGAGGGTGCGCTCCACATAGCGCCCCTCGCTCCAAGCCTGCATCTGGTCGGCGTAATGGTCCGAACGGGGATGGCTCGACTGGCCGGTGGAGTTGATCGTCAGAAACGTGTCGATCTCGGCGAGGTCGATGACGAAGCGATAGCCGGGGATGTGCACCGGGGCGTAGCCGTCGCCGTGGCGCCAGCGCCCGATGCTGACCGTGCCGGTCCCGCCGAAGGTGGGGATGGGCCCGCGATTGCCGATCGACTGCAGCGGCCCGATCCCTGAGCCGTCGAGCACGGGGTTTTCGAACATCGCGCCGTGCGCGGCGTCCCAACGCCAGGCTTCCGGGTCGGACCCGTGCGCCTCGGTCAGCGCCTCGCACGCCGCGGAGAGGAGCCCCGGCAAGCGGTCGTCGCGGCGCTCAACCGTGGAGCGGGTCGCCGGATCGTCCCACCAGCCGCTGTCGGCGTCGGCGAGGATGGTTTCAAGCGAGAGCATCTCGGTCATGCCCACCTTGGGCGACACGCCGTCGGGCAGGTGCGGGCGATAGACCTGCTCCAGCGTCTCGCTCCAGACATGGGCGAAGACGAGCGCGCCGGCGCTGTCGCTCGCAAACGCGCCGTCCCAGCCCGCCAGCGTGTCCTGACACATCCCGGCGGTCTCGGCGTCGGGCCCGAGCGGGACCGTGGCGAAGGGCTGGAGGTTGTCGGCGAGCCCGGGCGGGGTGACGTCGGTCTGGATCGCGGCGACGCTCGCCCGGTCGTGGGGCCGGTCCGCGATCAGGCGCTCCTCGATGCGCGCGCCGCGATAGCCGCGCGCGCCGTCCTTGAGATAGTCGATCTCGCCCTCGATCGCGTCCACGCGGCGCACCGCCTCGAAATAGTCCGGCGGAACGGCCGGATTGTTGCCGGTCGCGACGAAGCCCGCGGCCGGGTTCTTCACCGACGGCATGCGGTCATAGGGAAGATAGCCCCGCCAGGCGGTCGCGGACGTGGATCCGTCCTGGGGGACGGATCCGTCCGCGCCCGGCGCGCGGATAGGCAAGCGCGCGGCCTGCTGCATGCCGATATCCCCGTTCCGCCCCGCATAGACGAAGTGGGTGGGCGGATAGTCCCAGTGCTCCACCGCGGCCTGCAGGTCCTCGAAACTCTCGATGAAGGGGATGGCGAGGCTCGCCTCCACGATGCGGCTCGGCTCGAACCCGCCCCAGCGCACCGCATAGGTCTCGCCGGAGCCGTCATCGGGCATGACCGGGCCGAAATGGGTGCGCCTTATCGTGATCTCGCGCGGGTCGCCCCCGGCGATGTCGAGCGTGACGGTTTCAGTCTCGAACGCGCGCCATTCGCCGTCATGGCGGTAGCGGCCGGGATCGTCCGGGTCGACTTCGAGGCGGAAGAGATCGAGCGCATCTCCGCCGGTGACGTTCGTCGTGCCCCAGGCGGCGTGCTGATTGCGCCCCTCCAGGATCAGGTAGAAGGGCGCGGCGGCGTAGCCATAGATCGAGTAGGGTTCGGACCCGTCCAAGGGGCGCAGATTCAGGCCGATCTCGTGCCAGACATTCGGCATCTCGATGCCGTTATGGGGATCGGCCGCCAGCATGGGCAGGCCCGATCTCGTGTGCTCGCCCGAGATCGCCCAAGCGTTCGAACCCGCGCCCTCCGCGCCGAAACCGACCAGGTCGAATAGGGCGATGTCGCGCAGATGAAAGCCGCCGCCGGGCGGAAGCGGTCCGCCGCCGGTTGCCGCCTCGCCGGCCTCCGCCGCCTCAGGCGCGCTGAGGCCGGCCGCTTCGGCGATGACGGGCAGGTCTTCGGCCTTGATGACGCTCGGGTGGCGCTCGTAGTCGTACCCGGGGCGCCATTGGGCGTACATGTCCGCATCGACGCTCGCGCGCACCGCCGCGCGCTGGCGCTCGGTCTCCATGTCGCGGCCCGACAGGGCGAAGCCCATCAGCTTGGCGACCACGAGCGAGTCGGAGGCGCGCCAGGGCGCGATCTCGGGCGCCAGCCCGCCAAGGCCGAGCACGGCGTACTCCAGCGCCAGCGCGTTCGGCTCGCGCCCCTCGATATAAGTGTTGACCCCGGCTGCGAAGGCTTCAAGCGAGGCTCGGGCGTCCGCAGGCAGCTGATCGAAATCGCGCCGGGCGAGGCCCGTGAAGTCCATCGTGCGCGACAGGATGTCGGTTTCGATCACCTCATCCGCGCCGCCGACGAGGCTTGCAAGCTCGCCCCGCGCGGCCCGGCGGTAGAAGTCCATCGTAAAGAAGCGGTCCTGGGCGTGGACATAGCCCTGGCCGAACAGGAGATCCTCGCGCGTCTCGGCGAAGATGTGCGCGACGCCGCGATCATCGCGCAGGATCTCCACCGGCGCGCTCAAGCCGGCCACGGTCTCGCGCCCCGAGTGATCGGGCAGAGCCGCGTTGAGCCAGCTCTGCAGCGCGAACCAGGCGCCGAGCAGAATTACGGCGGCGAGCGCGCCGGCGATGATCAGAATACGGCCCATGCCTGTCCCCCTTTGGTCGCGGCGGCTTGTCACCGGCGCGCGTTCTTGTACGATCGTACAATAATCGTAAAGACGCGTCGCCGCCAAGGGCGCGCGGTCGGCGAGGGGAGAGGCCCGATGAAGTTCCCGAAAGCGCGCGGCGACCGCGCCGCGATTCTGAGCGAGCTTGAGGCGCGCAAGGGCGAGGATGTGAACTGGGCCGACGGCCGGGTCTTCGCTTATGTCTACGACGCCGGGCCGGACGCGATGGGCCTCCTGAAGGACGCCTATTCGATGTACCTGACCGAGAACGGCCTCGATCCGACGAGCTTTCCGTCCTGTCTGGAGCTTGAAAAGGACGTCATCGCCGCTGCGCTGGATCTGCATAACGCCCCTTCCGGCGCGAAGGGTTCGTTTACCTCGGGCGGGACTGAAAGCATCCTTCTATCCGTGAAGACCGCGCGCGATCACGCCCGCGCCGAGCGCCCCGAAGTGCGCACCCCTGAGCTCGTCCTGCCGGAGACCGCGCACCCGGCCTTCTTCAAGGCCTGCGCCTATTTCGACGTGAAGCCGGTCACCACCAAGGTGGACCCTGAGACCTTCGAGGCGATCCCGGAGAACATGGCCGCGGCGATCACCGATCAGACCGTTATGATCGTCGGCTCGGCGCCGAGCTACGCCCACGGCGTCGTCGATCCGATCAAGCAGATGGGCGCGGTCGCCGAAAAGGCCGGCGTTCTGTTTCATGTCGATTGCTGCGTGGGCGGGATGTATCTGCCGTTCGCGCGCAAGCTCGGCGCGGACATACCCGAGTTCGACCTCTCCACGCCCGGCGTGACGCAGATGTCGATGGACTTCCACAAATGGGGCTACGCGGCCAAGGGCGCCTCCTGCATACTCTACAAGGACGGCGAGATGCGCCGGCGCCAGATCTTCGCCTGGTCGGGCTGGACCGGTTACACCGTGATCAATCCCACCGTGATGTCGACGAAGTCCGGCGGGCCGATCGCGGGCGCTTGGGCGATCCTCAACTATCTGGGCGAAGACGGCTATCTGGCCCTGGCCGAGGCCACCCAGGAGGCCTCTGAGAAGATCCGCGCGGCTGTGGACCGGATCGAGGGCCTGAAGATGCTCGGCCGGCCGCCGGGCAATCTGTTCGCCTTCACCGCGACGGATTTCGACATCTTCGCGCTCGGCGACGCCATGAAGGCGCGCGGCTGGTTCCTGCAGCCCCAGTTCGGCTACGGGCCTTCGCCGGCGAACCTTCACCTGTCGGTCGGCGCCTCGAACGCGCCCCACACCGACCAGCTGATCTCGGACCTCGAAGAGGAGGTCGCCCGGCTGCGCGGTTCGAACGAGCACCAGACCATGACCGAGCTGCCGCCGGAGTTCGAGGCGATGCTCGCCCTGCCCGCCGGGGAGATCATGGACGCCATGGCCGGCGTGTTCGGCGAGCCGGGCGACCTGCCTGGCGAAATGCGCGAGATCAACAATGTCATGAACGTCATTCCCTCAGAGCATCGCGACCGGATCCTCGTTGAGTTCATGAACCGTCTCTACGCGAAGGCCTGAAGCGGTGAGCGGGGCCGCATCGCCGGACGCCGCGCCGCCGGCGCCGCCGGGCGCGGGGCGCTCGTCGCTCTCGGTGCTGTGGCGCGCCGACGCGAAACGCTGGCGGCTCGCCTACGTGCTCATGATCTCGCTCTTCGTGGGCTATCTGGACCGGGTGAACATCTCGCTCGCCCTGCCGCTCATGGGCGAGGAGTACGGCTGGGACGACGACCAGCTGACCAGCTACGGCGAGATCCTGTTCTCGGTCTTCTACGTGGGCTACGGGCTGGCGAACATTTTTCTGTCCCCGCTCGCTGCGCGCATCGGCCCGCGCGTGTCGATGATCGTCGTCGTGGTGCTGTGGTCGATCTTCACCGCCATGGGCGCGGTGGCGAGCCAGTATCTCCTGGCGCTGGCCGCGACGCGGGTGCTGCTCGGCGTCTCCGAAGGCGTGCACTTCCCGATGATGAACATGCTCGCGCGCGCCTGGTTTCCCCCGGCCGAGCGCGGGCGGGCGAACTCGATCTGGATTTCGGGTCTGTTCCTGGCGATCCTTCTGTCGCCGGTCCTGCTGGTGCCGACCATGCACCTGTTCGGCTGGCGCATCGGCTTTTGGGGGCTCGGCGTGGTGGGTCTTCTGCTCACCCTGCCTCTGGTCCTGCGCACGCTCTACGACACGCCCCGCGAGGCGCCGAACGTGTCCAAGGCCGAGCGCGCCCATATCGAGCACGGCATCGCGCAGGAGACCCAGCCGGACGACGACCCCGCCCATGCGAAGGGGCGCGGCCGGATGCGCCGGCTCTTCTCCAGCCCGTCCTTTCTGATGCTCCTGTTCGCCGGAATCTTGAACAACATCGTCGCGCTGGGGCTGACGAGCTGGCTGCCGAGCTTCTTCGTGCGCACCAAGGGCCTGCCTTTCGAGCAGCTGACCTGGGCGGTCTCGCTCCCGTTCGCCGGCTCGATCGTCGGGGTGATGATCTGGTCCAATCTCGGCGACCGCACCAACGCGCGCGCTCTGGTGGGCGCGTTCGGCTATTTCTGCGCCGGCATTTTGGTGTTCTTCTCGCTCAGCGCGGATCCGGTCTGGCTCGTCATGGCTTTCTTCGCCGCGGCGGTGTTCATGACCTCGGCCTACACCGCGGCCGAGTTCGCGCTTTTGCAGCGCGCGCTGCCCCAGGGCTCGCTCGGCGGGGACGTGGGGTTGTATAACGGGCTGACCACCATGATCGGCGGCGGGCTCGGCCCGATCCTCGTTTCGGCGATCGTGGGCGATCCGGAAGCGGCCGGCGCGATGTATCGCCTGCTCGTCCTGCCCTCGACCTGCGCCCTGCTGGCGCTGGTTCTGATCCTCGCCTACCGGAGACTGCGCTACTGATGACGCCGCCTCACGCCACCCCGTCGAAAGCGACCTCCGCACGCGGGGCGCGCACGCGCGAGCAGCTTCTTGACGGCGCGATCCGGGTGATCGCGGCGGACGGGCTTGAGGGCTTCAGCCATCGCGCCGCGGCGAGGGCGGCCGGGCTCGCCCCGGCGCTGACCACCTATTACTTCGCCGACAAGGCCGAGCTTCTGGCCGAGGCCTTCCGCCACTTCGCCAAGCGCGGGGAGCCGGGTCTGCAGGCGCTGTGGACCGCCGCGCGCGACCTTCTCGACCAGCGCGGGCGCGGGCTCGACCGGGCCGGCGTCCTGGATCAGCTCACGCGCCTGGCCACCGACTATATCTGCCTGGCCGAACGCCCCGCGCTCGACGGGGTCGCGTTCGAGCTCGCCTTCTTCTACGCCCCGCGCCTGGAGCCGGAGCTGGCTGAAGAGGTCCGGCGCTACCGCGCGCGTCTGCATGACGCAGCGCAAGCCTTCTGCGCGCGCGCCGGCTCGCCCGCGCCGGAAACCGACGCGGAGCTTCTGGTCGGCGCGATCCTGAGGCTTGAGTTCGAACAACTCTCCGCCGCCGCGCCGGCCACGCGCGAACGCGTCGCGGCCCAGCTTGAGCGCCTGATCGACACCATCCTGGCGCCGGACGCAGAGTCTCCATCGGAGCCAGCCCGTTGAGCCCGGAGACCGCGACGCGGCTCTCGCACGCGCTTCATCAGGCGGGCGAGCATCACCCCGTTCTGGTGATCGACGCCGATCGGCTGGACGCCAACGCCGACGCGCTCGCCGCCATGGTTCAGGGCAAGCGCCTGCGCCTGGTGGACAAGTCCCTGCCGAGCGCGGCGCTTTTGGCCCGCGTCGCCCAGCGCACCGGGGCGCAGAGCTTCATGAGCTTTCACGCGCCCTACCTGATCCAGACCGCACGCGCGTTTCCAGACAGCGATATCCTGCTCGGCAAGCCCCTGCCGGCCCCCGCGATCGACGCCGTCTTCGAGGCGCTCGGCGAGGCGCGCTTCGACGCGGGCGCTCAGATCACCTGGCTCGCCGATACGCCGCAGCGCGTAGCCGAGTACGCCGCACGTGCGCGCGCGCTCGGGGTCGCGCTGAGGCTGGCGCTCGAGATCGATGTGGGCCTGCGCCGCGGCGGCGCGCGCGACGGGGCTGCATTCGACGCCGCGCTCGATGCGGTCGAGGCCGGGGCCGGCGCGGTGGGCCTTGTCGGCCTGATGGGCTACGACGCTCAGGCCGCGAAAGCGCCCTTCGCCGCGCCCGACAAGGCCGTTGCGGCCTCCGACCAAACCTATCGCGGCTTTGTGGAGCGCGCGCGAGAGCGCGGGCTTTTGGGAGAGGACGCGATCCTGAACGGGGCGGGCAGCCCCACCGCGCCGCTTCACGGGCGAACGGTGGTGAACGACGTCTCCATCGGCTCGGCCTTCGTGAAGCCGACCGATTTCGACCTGCCCCAGCTGGCCGCGCTGCAGCCGGGCGCCTTCATCGCGACGCCGATCCTGAAGCGCCTTGAGGGCGTGCGCGTGCCCTTCATCGAGCCGCTCACCACGCTTCTGTCGGGCGCGCGCGACACGGTGTTTCTCTATGGCGGGCGCTGGATGGCCAAGCCGGTCTGGCCTGAAGGCCTCAAGGAGAACGCGCTCTACGGCCTCTCCTCGAACCAGCAGATGATGACCCTGCCGCGCGCCGATACGGCCGGGCCCGGCGATTGGGCCTTCCTGCGCCCGACCCAGAGCGAGGCGGTGCTGGCCCAATTCGGCCGGCTGCGCGTGATCGAGGGCGAGACGCTCGCCGCGCGCTGGCCGGTCTACGCGCCGGAGGTTTCAGAGGTCAGCGCGCCGGCCCAGATCGCATCGAGCCCGCGCGCGGCCTCGGCCTGAAAGTCCAGATCCAGCAGGGCGAGCTCCGGCGTCGCCTGAAACGCCTTGCGACAGACCGCAGGCGGATCGGACAGCTGCCATACGCCCACCAGATAGGCGTAGGCGTGCAGGAAAAGCTGCGTCGCGCGTTCCGGCTCCAGGCCGTCGGCTTTCATTGACGCGGCGAGTCCCAGGCGCTTCAGCCGCTCCAGCTGAGCCAGCTTGAAGCGCACGGCGGCCGCCTCGCCCACATTGGCCTCCAGCACTACGCTTGAAAGCGCGCCGAGCTTGAGCGTCACCGGGTGCTTCACGGGATAGTCGATATAGGCGCGGATCAGCGCCTCGCGGGTGAGCGCCCCCTCATGGGCGCGCATGGCCGCGACTATGGAGTCCGCCCAGCGGCCCAGTCGCCATTGCAGCAGGGCGAGATACACCTCCTCCTTGGTGGCGTAGTAGAGATAGACCGTGCCCTTGGCGACGCCGGCGCGCTTGGCGATCTCGGCTGCGGTGGGCAGCTGGCCCGGATTGTCCAGATACAGCGCCTCGGCGGCGCCGAGTATGGCGCTCGCGCGGGCGCGCTTCTGGTCGTCGGAGCGCGCGCGTCGGCCTTCGCGAAGACCTGCGGCCGTCTGGCTCTCCGGGGCGATCGTCATCGCTGAACCGTCCAATCTTCAGCCTGTTCGAGGCGGGGTCGCCCGCTTGTTAGCTGGCCGCCGGTCATTTAACGTCACGGCGTACGTGCGCCAAGGCGAGAGTACGCCGTTTAGCACACGCCCGCCCCGGGGAGGAGGTCTCAATGGACGCTATCGCTGCGACGCTTGCGCGCCTGCGCGAGGCCTTCGCCTCGGGACGCACGCTGGACCCGGCGTGGCGCGCGGAGCAACTGACCGCGCTGGCCCGCGCCATGGAGGCTGAAGAGGCCCGCATCGTCGACGCGCTCAAGGCCGACTTCGCCAAGCCCGCCGCCGAAACCCTCACCGCCGAGGTCGACTATGTGAAGAAGGAGGCGCGGCGCGCGGCCAAGCGCCTCAAGCGCTGGATGAAGCCGCGGCGCGTCGCCACGCCGCTGGCGGCTTTTCCGTCCAGATCGATGATCCGCCCGGAGCCCTATGGCGTCGCGCTGATCATCGGGGCCTGGAATTATCCCGTGCAGGAATGTCTGGCGCCGCTCGTCGGCGCGATCGCGGCGGGCAATTGCGCGGTCATCAAGCCGTCCGAGCTGGCCCCGTCGGCCTCGAACGCCATTCTGGAGATCGTTCGCGCGCATCTCGACGGTTCCGCCGTCGCGGTGATCGAGGGCGGGGTGGAGGAGACCACCGCGCTCCTGGACCAGCGCTTCGATAAAATCTTCTACACCGGCGGCGCGAAGGTCGGGCGCATCGTCATGGCCGCCGCCGCGAAGCATCTCACACCGGTGACGCTGGAGCTCGGCGGCAAGAGCCCGGCCATCGTGGAGCCGGACGCGGACCTGGCGGTCAGCGCGCGCCGCATCGCCTGGGGCCGGTTCATGAACGCCGGCCAGATCTGCGTCGCGCCGGACTATGCGCTGGTCCACGACAGCGTGCACGACGCCTTCATCGAGGCGCTGCGCGAGGCGCTGCACGCCTTCTACGGCGAGGAGCCCAAGCGCAGCCCTGACTTCGCGCGCCTCGTCAACGAGCGCCATTTCGACCGGGTCGCCAAACTGATCGAGCCTCACAAGGCCGCCATCGGCGGCGAGACAGACCGGTCCGAGCGCTATATCGCCCCGACCGTGCTGACCGGCGTGACCGAAGAGAGCCCGGCCATGCAGGAAGAGGTGTTCGGGCCGGTTCTGCCGGTTCTGACCTACTCCGACCGGGCCGAGGCGCTTGAGTTCGTGCGCGGGCGCGACGCGCCGCTCGCGCTCTACGTGTTCACCGAGGACGACGCTTTCGCCGAAGAGGTCATCGCGCGCACGCGCTCAGGCACGGTGATGGTCAATGACGCGGTGATCTTCCAGGCCAACGCGGCGCTTCCCTTCGGCGGGATCGGGGAAAGCGGCATGGGCGCGTTTCACGGCGAGCACAGCTTTCGCTGCTTCAGCCATGACAAGGCGGTGATGAAGCGTGGCTTCGCGCTGGATTCCGCGCTGCGCTATCCGCCGTATGACGCCAAGAAGCTCGACACGTTAAGGAAGCTCGCATGAAGCGCTCCGGCGCCTGGCTTGTCCGCCACGCCCTGGAGCGGCTCGGCGTGACCCATACGTTCGGGATTCCCGGCGTCCACACCACCGAGCTTTATGACGAGCTCGGCCGGTCGAATCAGATAACGCCGATCCTGGTCACCCACGAGGCCGGGGCGGCCTTCGGCGCGGACGCGATCAGCCGCACCACCGACACGATCGGGACCTGCGTCCTGGTGCCGGCCGCGGGGCTGACCCATGCGGCGAGCGGGATCGGGGAGGCGTATCTCGCCGGCGTCCCGATGCTCGTCATCACCGGGGGCATCCGCACCGACACCGGCTCGCGCTATCAGTTGCACGAGGTGGACGGGCGCGCCCTGATCAAGCCGATCACCAAGGCGCAGTATCTCGTCGAGCGTCACGCCGACGTGGTCCCGACGATCTACGAGGCCTACCGCACCGCCATGTCGGGCGAGCCCGGACCGGTGCATGTGGAGGTGCCGGTCAACCTGCAGCTCTTCGACGGCGAGGCGGGGGCCCTGCCCGATCCGCCCGTCATCGAGGGCCCGGCGCTACAGCCCGACCAGATCGAGGCCGCCGCCGAGGCGCTGATCGCAGCGGAACGCCCGTGCATCTTCGCCGGCTGGGGCGCGGCGCGCGCGAGCGACGCGCTGGTGCGCATCGCCGAGCGTCTGGGCGCGCCGGTCGCGACCTCGCTTCAGGGCCTGTCGGTGTTTCCCGCGACCCATCCGCTGCACGCCGGTTTCGGCTTCGGGCCGAGCGCGTCTCCGGCCGGCGAGCGGGCCTTCAGAGGCTGCGACGTGATGCTGGCCGCCGGGGTGCGCTTCGGGGAGATCGCGACGGGCTCGTTCGGCGCGTCCCCGCCGCCGCGCCTCATCCATATCGACATCAACCCGGACGCGATCGGCGCCAATCACCCCGCCGAGATCGGGATCGTCGCGGACGCCGCCGACGCCCTGCCCGCGCTCGCCGACGCGATCGAGGCCCGGCTCGACGCGCCGCGGCCCGGGGCTGCGCGCGAGACGATCGCCAAGGCCAAGGCCGAGTACGAGGCTGAATGGCTGCGCCATGATCCCAAGGGGCGGGTCAATCCGGGCGTCTTCTTCAAGGCGCTGCGCGACCGGCTCGACGATGACGCCATCGTGGTCGCCGACGACGGCAACCACACCTTCCTGGCCGCCGAGCTGATGCCGATCCACGCCTCGCGCGGCTTCATCTCGCCGACCGACTTCAACTGCATGGGTTACTGCGTGCCCGCGGCCAACGCGGCGAAGTTCGCCAATCCGACCCGCCAGGTCGCCGCCATCGTGGGCGACGGCGCCTTCCTGATGACGGGGCTTGAGGCGCTGACCGCCAAGGCCCAGGGCGCGGGCGTGATGTATTTCGTCTTCGCCGACGGCGAGCTGTCCCAGATCGCTCAGGCCCAGGAGACGCCCTATAACCGCAAGACCTGCACCGTGCTGCCCCCGGTGAAGCTGGGGCCCTGGGCCGAAGCGGTCGGGTGCGAGTTCGTCTCCATCGAGACCGACGCGGACGTGGAGGCGGGCGTGGCCGCCGCGGCCTCGTTCGCCGAGGACGACCGGCCGGTGATCGTCGAGGTCAATATCGACTACTCAAAGCCGACCCGCTTCACCAAAGGCGCGGTGACGACCAATCTCAAGCGCTTCGACCTGCCAACGAAGGCGAAGTTCATCGGCCGCGCGCTCAAGCGCAAGGTGACCGGATGAGCGCGGCCTCCCCGCTTGCGCTGATGAGCCGGGCCGTCGCCGACGGCGCGCGGGCGAACCTCATCTATCGCGACAAGCCGATCTCGGCCGAGGACACCGGCTGGCGCGCCTTCACCGGAACCGAGACCGGCGCGGAGATGGCCGATCCGGCCAACACCGTACTGGCGCCGATCGAGCAGCTTCTGGCCGGCGCGCCGGATTTCGCCCCCTTCCTCGACGCGCCGCGCGGCGCGGCGCTGGAACGCGACGGCGAGGGCCGGCTCGTCGATGTGAGCGATGTCGGCAAGGCCGCCTGGGAGATCGAGGGCCGCAGGAACGCAGGAGAACGGCGATGAACGCGCCATACCCGTTAAAGCCCGAACCGATGACGCTGACCGAGGAGCAGGCCGCGATCCGCGCCGGCGAGGCGGGACCTGCGCTCGCGAAGTGCATGGAGACCATGGTGCGCTACGGCGAGGCGTTCGGCGCGCGCCGGCTCGTGCCGATCAAGTCCGCGCACCTCACCGGCAGCTTCAAGATCTTCTTTTACACCGCCTATTATGAACTCGTGCGCCAGCTCGTGGAGGCCGGGGTCAAGGTGAAGGTTCCGACCACGCTGAACCCGCGCCCGGGTTATGACTACCGGCCCCAGAACCGCATCGTGTTCCGCTCCCAGAAATGGCACGAGGCCCAGCTCGAGGCGCTGGGCGTGACGCCGAACTATTCGTGCGTGTGCTACGCCTACGACAACATCCCCGAGTTCGGCGACGTGCTGGGCTGGGCGGAAAGCTCTGCGATCATCTACGCCAACTCGGTGATCGGGGCGCGCTCGAACCGCAACGCGATCATGATCGACATCTGCCACGCGGTGACCGGGCTGGCGCCGGAGTTCGGCTTCCTCCTGGACGAGAACCGCCGCGCCCAGATCCACATCAAGCTCGACATCGAGGAGATGGACGCGGCCGCGCTCGGCTTCCTGATCGGGAAGATCTGCGTGGACAAGACCCCGGTGCTCGATCACCACCCGTTCAACCTGCATGAGCTGAAGAATATGGGCGCGGCCATGGCGTCCACCGGCGGCGCGACGATGTTCCACGTGGTCGGGCTGACCCCCGAGGCGCCCACGCTGGACGCGGCGCTGGGAGGCCGTGAGCCGGAGCGCACCGTCACCATCACCCAGGCCGATCTCGACGATCTAAAGGCCTCGCGCGCCATGCAGCGCGAAAGCGCGGTGATCGCCTTCGGCTGCCCGCAGATGACGCTGGAGGAGGCGCTGGAGGTGGGCCGCCACTTCCAGGGCAAGACGCTCAAAAAACCGGTCCTGTTCCACCTCGTCCCGGCCGCCTACGACGCCTTCCTGGAGAGCGATGTGGGCCGGGACTGCGCCGAGGCCGGCGTCGAGCTCCTGAGCCACTGCCCGCTCGCGGGGCTGTCGCTGCGTATCGGGGTCGGCAAGCAGCAGGTGCTGACCCCGTCAGGCAAGCTGCACTACTACCTGGAAGGGGCGAAATACGCCGATCTCGACGACATTCTGGAGCTGACCGGAGCGGCGGCATGAGTGCGAACGCCCTGACCAAAGACGCCGCCGCGAAGGCGCGTTTCACCGGCCGCATCGTCGTGGACGGGGCGTGCGACGCGCCCGCCCTCGTGACGCGCCAGGCGATCAACTTCACCGCGGCCATGTGCAAGGTGCCCAACATGCTGCCCAGCAAGCGCGCGGAGGTGCGCGACGCCCATCACGAGCTCTACAAGCAGAACGTGGCGGGCAAGGCGCTGGTGTTTCCCGCCTGCATCGGCTCGACCCATACCGGGCTCGTCCTGCTCGACCTGGTCTCGCTGGAGCGCGGGCCGGCGGCGCTGATCGTTCAGAACTGCGATTCGCTTCTGATCTCCGGCGTGGTCCTGTCGGAAGTCTGGTTCGACAAGGCGATCCCCATCATCGAGTATCCCCACAAGGATTTGTTCGACCACGTCGCGAACGGCGAGCGCGTGCGCATCGCGCCGCAGACCGGCGTGGTCGAGGTGTTCGCCGCTTAAAGCCCATCCCAACCGAGGCCTTTGCAAGTTCATGGACGATCTCGCCCGCCCCAACTCGCCCGCCGCGCGCGACACCGCGTTCCACGTGCACCCGCAGACCAATCTGCACGCGCACGAAAGCGTCGGCCCGATGATCCTGACCCGCGGAGAGGGCGTGCGCGTCTATGACGATGAAGGCCGCGGCTATATCGACGCCATGGCGGGGTTGTGGTCGGCCGCGCTCGGCTTCTCAGAAAAGCGCCTCGCGGAGGCCGCCTACAAGCAGATGTGCGCGCTGCCCTACGCCTCGACCTTCGCGCACCGATCCAACACGCCGGTGATCGAGCTGGCCGAGCGGCTCAGCGCGATCGCGCCGGCGCCGCTGACCCGCGCGCTGTTCTCCAACTCCGGCTCCGAAGCCGTCGACACCGCGATGAAGCTCGTCTGGTATTACTGGAACGCGCGCGGCAAGCCGCAGAAAAAGAAGATCCTGGCGCGCGCAAACGCGTATCACGGCTCCACCATCGCCTCGGCGAGCCTGACCGGGCTGGAGCGCATGCAGCGCGATTTCGACCTGCCGATCGACCGGGTCGTGCGCGCGCCCTGTCCGCACTACGCCAAGTTCGCACAGGCCGGTGAGAGCGAAGCCGCCTTCACACAGCGCATGGCCGCCGAGCTGGACGCTCTGATCATCGCCGAAGGCCCTGAAACCGTCGGCGCCATGTTCGCCGAGCCGCTGCAGGGCGCAGGCGGGGTGATCGTGCCTCCGGCGGGGTATTTCGAAGCGATCCAGCCCGTGCTCGACAAGCATGACGTGCTGCTCGTCGCCGACGAGGTGATCTGCGGCTTCGGGCGCACCGGCGCGATGTGGGGCTCTCAGACCTTCAACGTCCGCCCCGACATGGCGACCTGCGCGAAGGCGCTTTCGGCCTCCTACATCCCGATCGCGGCCACGCTGATGAGCGAAAAGATCTACGAGGCGCTGCGCGATCAGTCCGAAACGATCGGTCAGTTCGGCCACGGCTACACCTATTCCGGGCACCCGGTTGCGGCCGCAGTCGCGGTGGAGACGCTGAAGATCTACGAGGAGATCGACATCGCCGCGCGCGCCGCCGCCGCCGCGCCGGTGCTGCAGGAGGGCCTGCGGGCCCTCGCGGGCCATGATCTCGTTTTCGAGGTGCGCGGCGTCGGCCTGATCGCGGGCGTCGAACTCGATCCCGAGCACGCCAAAGGGCTCGGACCGAAAGTCGCCGAAGCGGCCAAGCAGCGTGGCGTGCTGGTGCGCGCGCTCGGCGACACGCTGGCCTTCTGCCCGCCCATCATCATCGAGCATGACGATCTGCGTGCGGCGGTGTCCGGCTTCGCCGAGGCGCTCGACGCGGTCGCCGCCGAAGCCTGACCAAGGGTTCGCGCGAGCTCGCGAGCGTTGCAAATCCGCCGCTTGCATGACGCCCCCATGACGCTCATAGTGACCAATGGTCATTTATGGGCTGGAGCGCGAAAACGCGTCCGGCCGTTCGGGCCTTCCGCGCATGGGCGGATGTCCGAAAGGGGGAGAAACTAGGATGAACCGCAATCACGCCATTCGCCGCGCGTCCGCGCTTCTGGGGTCGGCCGCGGCCGCCGCGCTTGTCGCCGGGGCCGCTTCGGCTCAGGAAACCGTGGGCGCGCCGGAGGTCATTACCGTGACCGCGCAAAAGCGCGAGCAGGCCGTCCAGGACGTGCCGATCTCGATCACGGTGTTCGGCGAGGCCGAGCTTGAGCGCGCCAATGTCGACGAGTTCGCCGACTACGCGCTGCGCACCCCGAACGTGAACTTCGTCAATCGCGGCAACCGCTCCGAGACGCGGATCTCCATCCGCGGCATCTCGCCGATCTCCACCGCCGGCACGGCGAACCTGACCGGCGTGTTCGTGGACGAGTTCAACATCGCGCCGAACATCTCCACGCGCACCGCCGATCCCCAGCTGTTCGACACCGCGCAGATCGAGGTGCTCAAGGGCCCGCAAGGGACCTTCTTCGGGCGTAACGTGGTCGCGGGCGCGGTCTCGATCACGTCGAAACAGCCGAGCCTCGAGACGCCCGAAGCCCAGCTCAGCCTGGAGGCGGGCAATTACGACTTCTACCGGGTGCGCGCGTCCGGCTCCATCCCGTTGAGCGACACCGTCGCGGTGCGAGGTCTGGCGTACTACGACGAGAATGGCGGCTGGCTGGATAATGTGGGGCCCGGCCCGTCGAACTCTGAGGAGAATTACGGCGGTCGCCTGGCCTTCCGCTTCGAGCCGACGGCGAAGCTGTCCGCAGGCCTGTCGCTCTACTATTCAAACAACCAGCAGGCCATCAACACGGTTGTGCCGAGCGGCTTCCCCAGCGAATCGCTGGGCCTTCTGAGCCTGTTCACGCCCCCGGGCACGGTGCCGGTCAACGAGGCCGGTTTCTATCCCGACAACACCGACACGATCGCCACCGATATCGGCTTTCCGAGCGAGAACGAGACGTTCACCGCGATCGGACGGCTCAGCTATGTCTTCGACAACGACGTCAACCTGACGCTCGTGGGCGGGTATATCGACAACACCTACGGCTCCGAGGGCGAGGGCGACTACACCACCTTGCCGGCGTTCACGGTCCGGCGTGACGAGGACGTCTCGGCCGCCTCGCTCGAAGCGCGTCTGACCGGCGGCGGCGAGCGCCATAGTTGGCTCTTGGGCGCGATCTACGCCGAAGACGACTTCGACAGCTATCAGAACTCGATCCAGCTCGCCGGCAACCCGCTCCTGCCGGCCTATGACACCGCCTTCGCCTTCCTGGGCGGGGCGCTGTTCGGGCTCGCGCCGGGCGCGCCGCCTCCGGGGGCTGTGCCGGGCTTCGCGCTCTTCATTCCCGGCGTGGACAGCTCGGTCGGCTTCTTCGAAAACGTCGATTTCGAGTTCTCCACGCGCTCCTACGCCCTGTTCGGCGAGTTCTCCTACGACCTCACCGACCGGCTGAACGTCTCGATCGGCGGGCGCTACTCCTCCGACGAGATCGAGGGCTCGCGCACCGAAGGACCGCTTCAGCCCGGCCTCGCGCCGCGCGCCTCGCAGCCCACCCAGGAGGTCTCGTTCGACGACGTCTCGCCGCGCTTCGCCGCGACCTATGATGTCAACGATCTGAACACGCTCTATGCGGTCGCCTCGCGCGGCTACCGGACGGGCGGCTTCAACACCACGCCGGGCGATCCGGCCTTCGAGGAAGAGTCGCTTTGGAACTACGAGGCCGGCCTGAAGGGCACGACTCCTGACGGCACGCTGCGCTACTCGGTCTCGGGCTTCTTCATGGACTGGGAGAATACTCAAGTCCGCGCCCAGGACATCGTCACCCAGCGCCAGTTCATCCTGAACGCGGAAGGCTCGGAGCATAAGGGCGCGGAGATCGAGCTCGGCTTCACCCCGCTCGAGGGCCTCGATTTCGAGCTGAGCTACGGCTACGTGGACGCGGAGTTCAAATCCTTCACCAACGCGCGCACGCTGGACGGCCAGCCGATCGACGCGACCGGCTTCCCCGTGCCGCTGTCGCCCGAACGCACCTTCTCGGTCGTCGGCCAGTACGAGCGCCCGCTCACCGACACCCTGTCGGGCTATGTGCGCGCGCAATACTCCTACGTGGCCGAGACCCGCGAGGACGTCTCCCAGAACGACCGGCGCCTGAACCCGGAATACGAGCTGTGGAGCTTCCGCGCGGGCGTCGATTCGGAGACGTGGGCGCTCCAAGCCTATGTGGAGAACGCCTTCGACGAGGACTACCGCTTCGGCACCTCGAATTTGGAGACGTATCTCTCCGGCGCCCAGGTCATCGTCGGCGCGCCCCAGCGCTACGGCGTGCTGCTCACCTGGCGCTACTAAGACCGCCCGCATCAGCAACCCGGCGGAGCCCCGCCATGCGCGTTTCAGGACCGGCCCTCACCAGACGTGAGGCGGGGCTGGGGGGACTGGCCGCCGCGACGATCTCCAGCGTCGCTGCGGCCGATCGCCCCTACGGCCCGGCTTTCCAGGGACGCTCGACCGTTCATGCGCCGCGCGCCATGGCCGCGACCTCCCAGCCGCTGGCCACCGCGATCGCGCTCGACCTTCTAAGGCAGGGCGGGTCGGCGGTGGACGCCGCGATCGGCGCGAACGCAGCGCTCGGGCTGATGGAGCCGGTGGGCTGCGGCATTGGCGGAGATCTCTTCGCGCTGATCTGGGACCCTGCGGCTCAGGCGCTTGAGGGCCTCAACGCCTCAGGCCCAGCGCCCCGGGCGCGTTCGCTCGACGATCTGACCGCGCGCCTTGGCGGCGCGGCGCAAATCCCGCCGGTGGGGACGAGCTGCGTCACCGTGCCGGGCGCGGTGGACGGCTGGATCAAGGCCCATGAGCGCTTCGGCCGGCTGCCCCTGTCCGACGTGCTCGCCCCGGCGATCCACTACGCGCGCGAGGGCTTCCCGGTCTCTCCGATCATCGCGAACGACTGGGCGCTGAACCTTCGGCTTCTGGGCGAGGTGCGCGGCCTCATCGAGGAGTACGAGAACACGCTGGCGACCTGGTCGATCGAGGGCCGGGCGCCGCGCCCCGGCGAGCGCTTCGCCAACCCCGACCTCGCCGACGCCTACGCGCTGATCGCCTCCGGCGGTCGCGAGGCGTTCTACGAGGGCGAGATCGCCGAACGGCTCGTCGCCTATCTGGAGGGCCTCGGCGGCGCGCTCTCCCGCGCCGATCTCGCCGGCTACGAGGCGCAGTGGGTCGCGCCGATCTCCACGCGCTACCGCGAGGCGGAGGTGTTCCAGATCCCGCCCAACAGCCAGGGCCTGACGGTCCTTCAAATGCTGCGCATCCTGGACGGCTACGACCTCGCGGCCTTGAGCGAGGCCGACCGCATCCACCTGATGGTCGAGGCCAAGAAGCGCGCCTTCGCCGACCGCGCGCGCCACATCGCCGACCCGGCCTTCCACGACGCGCCGCTGGATCGGCTCTTGTCGGAAGACTACGCGGCGGCCCAGCGCGCGCGTATCGCCATGGACGCCGCTGGCCCGGCCGCGCCCGAACCGCTGCGCGATGGGGATACGATCTATCTCACGGTCGCCGACCAGTCCGGCATGATCGCCAGCTGGATCCAGTCGAACTATCGCGGCATGGGCAACGGGCTGACCCCGGACGGGCTCGGCTTCATGCTGCAGAACCGCGGCGCGCAGTTCAGCCTGGATCCGGGCCACGCCAACGTCTACGCGCCCGGCAAGCGGCCCTTCCACACGATCATTCCCGGCTTCGCCATGAAGGACGGCGCGCCCTGGCTCGGCTTCGGCGTGATGGGCGGCTCCATGCAGCCACAGGGCCAGGTCCAGGTGCTCTCCAACCTGCTTGATCGGGGCATGAGCCTGCAGGCGGCGGGCGACGCGCCGCGCTGGCGCCATGACGGCGGACCCGACGCGGACAGCTCGGCCGAGCCGTCTGCGCTCCTGGTGGAGCGCGGCGTCCCCGACGCCGTGCGCGCCTCGCTCGCCGAGCGGGGCCACGACGTGCGCGTGGAAGCGGCGAACTATGGCGGCTACCAGGCCGTCGCGCGAACCGGGGCCGGCTGGGCCGGCGCATCTGAGAAACGAAAAGACGGCATGGCGGCGGGCTTCTGACACCGGCCGGCGCCGACCGGGCGCCCCTTCGCCCCTCCCCTGTCGGGGAGCGGCGGGGTGGGGTCCGACACCGAGAGTGAGGGAGACTGATCATGACCATGAACCGGCGCGACGTGATGCTGGGCGGCTCGGCCGCCTTCGGCTGGCTCGCGGGCGCAAACCTGATCGCCGCCGCGCCGGCGCGGGCCGACGGGCCTGCGACCGCCTGGGCCTATACCGACAAGCTGAGCTATACGCCCGGAGAGCGCGCGGTGTTCCACGTCTCGGCGCCCGGCGACACGGTGCGCGTGACAATGACCCGCCTCGGCGCCGAGCAGACCGAGGTGTTCGATCGGGGCGGCTTCCCCGCCGGGCTGCACGAGACCCCCGAAGACGCCTCTGAGGCGGGCTGCGGCTGGCCCGGCGCGTTCGACATCGAGATCGGCGCCGACTGGCCTTCGGGATATTACCGGGTGCAGGTGCGCGCCGGCGATCAGGTTGCAGAGCACTGCGTGATCGTGCGCTCGGCCAATCCCGGTGCGCGCGCCGATATCGTCATGCCGCTCTCCATGAACACCATGCACGCCTATAACTGGTGGGGCGGCAAAAGCCTCTACGAGGCGGTGGACCCGGAAGACATCCGCTCGCCGGGCGAGCGCCATGGCGGCGGGCGCACTGCAGCGCTGTGGGTCTCCACCCAGCGCCCGTTCGCGCCGGGCCTGATCCTCGGACATCCCGACAGCCCGCGCTTTCCCAACAGCCGCGCGCGCGGCTTCGAAGAGGCGCCGTTCTATGACGGCGTGCGCTACGTCATGCTGCCGGGCTATTCGCGTTGGGACTTCGCGGCCGGTTTTCAAAACACCTGGGAGCACCACCTGGTGCGCTGGCTTGAGGCGCGCGGCCACCGGATCGACTTCCTGGATCAGGCCGACATGGGCCGAGAGCCGGGCGTGCTCGATCCCTACAAGCTCTACGTCACCGCGGGGCACAACGAGTACATGAGCTGGGAGGAGCGCGACGAGGTGGAGCGCTTCATCGCGTCGGGCGGCAACGCCTTGATGATGGCGGGTAACCACGCCTTCTGGCAGATCCGCTGGGAGCGCGATCACACCCGCATGGTCGGCTACAAGTCGAGCGCGGATAAAGACCCGGCCATGAACTCCGATACGCCTGAGCGCACCACCACCTACTGGTCCCACCCGATCACCGGCCGGCCGGAGACGGAGATGGCGGGGCTGACCTTTGCGCGCGGCGGCTTCGCCAATCTGGGCCTCGCGACCGCGCGCGGGTCGGGCGGCTACACGGTCTATCGCCCTGAGCACTGGGCGCTTGAGGGTTCGGACCTGTTCTACGGCGACATTCTGGGCGCTGAGAGCAAGCTTGTCGGCTGGGAGGTGGACGGGTGCGCCTTCACCTTCACCGACGGGCTGCCCTATCCCACCGGCGAATGCGGCGCGCCGAAAGACATGGACATCATCGCCATCGCGCCGGCCACGTTCGAACGCACCGATCGCGGCTACCCGGCCGAAGGCCTGCTCATGGGCGGAAACTATGAGCGCCTGGCCGAAAGCCTCTACGGCGAAGCGAACGAGACGACCGTGGGCCGCGTGCTGCACGGACATGTGGCGCTGGTGTCATGGAAGATGGGCGAGGACGGCGGCGAGGTCTTCAATGTAGGCTCGTGCGAATGGCCCTACGGCCTCATCGAAGGCGACCCGTTCGCCGAACGCATCATCGACAACGTACTCACCCGCTTCCTCGCTTAAGGCCCGTCCATGACCCGTCTTCAGATCCTTCTCGCCGGCCTTGTCGGCCTTGTTCTGCTCGCGCTCGGCGTCCTGTTCGCTCTGGGCCTGCGTCTGGCGCCGCTTGAGCTGCGCGACTTCGACGCCGACGCCGCGATCGAGGCCGCAAGCGCCTATGACGCCGAGATCGCGCGCGATGACTGGGGCGTTGCCCGCGTGATCGGAGAGACGGACGCGGACGCGGCCTTCGGCTTCGCCTTCGCCCACGCCGAGGACGACTTTCCCACCATCCAGGAGTCCTTACGCGCCGCGCTGGGCCCTGAGATGCTCGCCAAGTCCGAAAGCGAGGCGCGCACGGCCTATCTGGTGCAGGCGCTGGGCGTCCTCTCCACCGTGGAGCGCAAGTACGAGGCCCAGCTGAGCGAGCAGACCCGCGCCTTCATCGAGGGCTATGCGGCGGGGCTGAACTATTACGCCGCGCTCAACCCGGGCGAGGCGGAGCCGGACCTCTTCCCGGTGACCGGCGAGGACGTCGCCGCGCTCTCGGCCTTCTTCAGCCCGCTCTTCTACGGCATGAGCCGCACGCTCACCGACATCGTGAACCCGGACGGCGCGCGCGACGTCTCGCGCGGGCAGGAGCTTCAGGTCTTCCTCGATCAGGCCGCCGCGGTGGAGCTCGGCTCCAACGCCATTGCGGTCGCGCCCTCGCGCTCGACCGACGGGGCGACGCGCCTGATCGTGAACTCCCACCAGCCCGTCGAGGGCCCGCTCGCCTGGTATGAGTCCCACATGATCTCGCGCGAGGGGCTGGACTTCGCAGGCGGCGCCTTTCCCGGCGGGCCGATCCTGCATCTGGGCGCGAACCAGAGCCTCGCCCACGCCGCCACGGTGAACTCGCCCGACCTGATCGACGTCTACGCGCTGGAGCTCACCGAAGACGGCGAGCGCTACATGCTCGACGGGCAGGCGCGCGAATTCGAACGCTTCGACGCGCGCATGCTGGTGAAGCTGTTCGGGCCCTTCGCCTGGTCGGTGACACGCGCGGTGGAGGAGAGCGTGCATGGCCCGGTCCTTCGCACCGAGCGCGGCGCGTTCGCGATCCGTTACGCGACCATGGGCGATCTGAAGTTCGCCGAGCAGTCCTATCTGATGATGAAGGCGCAGACGCTTGAAGAGTTCGACCAGGTGATGCGCATCGGTTCGCTCGGGGCGACGAACCGCGTGGTGGCGGACGCGTCGGGCGATATCGCGCGCTTCTACAATGCACGCATGCCCGCGCGCATCGAGGACCCGGCGATCGACTGGGAGGGCGAGCTGCCCGGGAACCGCTCCGACCTGATCTGGACCGAGTTCGAGCCGTTCGACGCCCTGCCGCACATGGTCATGCCCGAGGCCGGTTATGTGCTTGATTCCAACCACTCCCCCTTCGTGGTCACCCTGACCGAGGAGGATCCCGACCCGGCCGACTATCCAGACAGCTTCGGCATCGAGACCGAGATGACCAATCGCGGCCTGCGCGTCACCAAGCTGTTCGCCGAGGACGAGGACGGGCTGACGAGCCGCGAGGAGCTCCTCGCGATCAAGTATGACGACGCCTACCACCCCGAGAGCCTGGCCATGCAGCTGCGCGACCAGCTTCTGGAGATGGACTTCTCCGGCGAGGTGGAGCTTCAGCAGGGCCTTGAAGTGGTCGCGGCATGGAACGGGCGCGCTGAAGAGACCAACCGCCAGGCCGCGCTCTCGCTCATGACCTTCCAGCCGATCGGCGTCGCGCTGTTCCTGGGCCAGGAGCCGCCGACGCTTGAGGAGAGCTTCCGCGAGGCGGTCGACTATCTGATCACCCACCATGGCGGGCTTGAAGCGCCCTGGGTGGAGGTGAACCGCTTGAAGCGCGGGGAGATGAGCGTCGGGCTCGGCGGCGGGCCGGACACGCTGCGCGCGGTGAACTCGACCCCTGACGGCGACGGCACGCTGCGCATGGTCTCCGGCGACGGGCTGACCATGCTGTGGGAGGCGGGTGCTGATGGCGAGGTGCGCGTGAACGCGGTGCACCAGTTCGGCGCCTCCAGCCGCGCCTCAAGCCCGCACTATACCGACCAGATGGAGCTGTTCGCCGAGGAGGGCTTCCGCGTCCTGCCCATGGGCGAGGATGCGGCGCGCGAAGCGGCGGTCGAACTCTACCGCCCGGGCGAACGCTCCGAGGGCTGATGAATGGGGTCAGGCATTACGCCGGTAGGCGCTCCGCATACGGAGTGCCTTCATTGACGCTTGTTCACGGCGCGAGGAGGACCCAGCCGGTCGCGGCCGCGAACACGAGCGCGACTCCAAGTCCGCACCCGAAGGTCCAGCGCATCCACGGCTTGCGAAGAATGATCTGACCCTGGCGCACATCGCGCGCCCGGTAGGCGTCGGGCGTCTCGCGATCGCCTTCGTGCGGATCGGGGTCGGGGCGCTTGGTGGGATCAGCCGAGCTCATGGCCGGTTGAACGCGGCCGCGCCGCTGCGCGTTCCTCCATCGAGCAAAACGCAGGAGACTGGCCATGACGCAGTGCGCGCAATGCGGAAACGACTATCACGCCGCCTTCGAAGTCCGCATGGGCGGCGAGACCTACACCTTCGACAGCTTCGAGTGCGCGGTCGAGCGCCTCGCCCCGCGCTGCGGACGCTGCGGCGTGCGCGTGATCGGCCACGGCGCTGAGGGCGACGGAACCGTCTTCTGCTCGGCCCACTGCGCCGGCCAAGCCGGCGTCGACGCCCGCGCCTGATCCATACGGCCCTCCCGAAGCGTTTCATGCGATGTCGCACGCCGCTGACTGTCTGCTCCAAAAGGCGCGGCCGTGACGCGTCCTCCCTCCCCTTCAAGGGAAGGGTCAGGGTGGGGTGGAGACCGAAGGTGGCCGCGCTTATCCTACGCGCACCTGGCGGAGAGCGTGGAGCACGAGGCGGCGGTCGATCCGTTCACTGATGGCCTGGAGCGCATCGAGTTCCATGCGCTCCAGATGCGGCGCGAAAGCGCCGGCCTTGGGCGAGGCGAGGAGCGCTGCGGCGAGCACGCGCAGACGTTTGAGCCGCGTCGCGGTCGCCTCGCGCAGCCATTCGAGCGCGTCTTTAAGCGCCTGCTCTTCCTCGGTGAGATCGGTTCCCAGCGGGTAGTCCGGGAGCAGACCTTCGCCCTGCGCCGCGGCCAGCGCGGCGCGCAGGCGCTCGGGGCTGTTGTTGGTGAAGCGCGCGGGCAGGGCGTAGTCCGCCTCCAGCTTGCCGGCGGCCTTGGCCGCGTCGAGAAACGCGTTCTGAAATCGGCTGTCGGCGATCCGGGCCAGCGCTATGGCGACCTCGCGGTCGGTCTTGCCGCGCAAATCCGCCGCGCCGTACTCGGTCACCACGATGTCGCGCAGGTGGCGCGGCACGCTCGCCTCGCCGCCCTCCCAAATAATGTTCGACTTGGTTTCGCCCTTCGAGGTGCGCGTGGCGCGCACCAGGATAAGGCTGCGCCCGTCATCGAGTTCCTGAGCCATGGCGGCGAAGTTGTACTGCCCTCCGATCCCGCTCACCACGCGCCCGTCGGCCAGGGTGTCGGAGATCGCCGCGCCGCGCCCGTTGACCATCATCGCAGTGTTGACGAAGCGCGCATCGCGGCGCTGCAGCCGCTTCAGATGTTCGTCCCCATACAGATGATTGATCTTGGAGATCGACGTCATGTCGATACGGTCAAGCAGCGACGGCGCCATGTCGCGCAGGCGCCGATAAAGCGAGGCCGGTCCCAGATAGAAGCCGCCCTGGAGCACGATCCCGCCGGCAGCCGGCGCGCGGTCGGGGTCGTCCAGCGCGCGGGCCTGGATGTCCTCGTCGTCGAACACCTCTCGGGTCAGCGCCCCGCAGTCGTAAAGCGAGAGCAGACCCTCGGTGATCATCTCGCTGCAGCCGTAGAGGCCGAGCTCGAACGGACCCGTCCCGCCGATGTCCTCCGTCAGCGGACCATCGTCGGCGTCCAGCGCGGCGCGCATCTCGTTCCACGCCCGGTTCATCCCGTGGCGCAGGCGCAGCCCATGGGACAGCGCGTCGGACAGCGCGCCGATGCCGATCTGCAGTGTCCCGCCGTCGCGGATCAACGCGCTCGCTTGTATCCCGATCGCATGGTCGGCGAGGCGGACGGTCTCGGCCGGCGTGGGAAAAAGCGTATAGCGCCCGGCGTCATACAGCCCGTCGAACCAGTCCGGCTCGACCACGGCGTCGCGGCCGAGGAAGGGCAGGTCGGCGTTCACCTCGCCCAGGACGACATGCGGCCGGCCGCGCTCGCGCAGCGCCGGCACGAGATCCAGGGACAGGTCCGGATTGCACGACAGGCTGTAGTTCCGAGACAACCCTTCCGTATCCGGATCAAGACCGGGTGCGACCATCTGCGCGATCACGTTCAGTCCCGCGTCGAGGATGTCCCGGCCCGCATGGGTATAGTTGGAGCTGACATAATCACGCTGGGCCGTCGGGTTCGACATGAGCGAGCCAGGCGGCAGGAAGAACTCCTTCACTGTCACATTGGCCGGCAGGGCGCCCGTGCGACGGTCCACCGCGTAGTCGAGTTGTGGATAGTCCTTATAAAGACGATCCGTAATCGGATCGAGCAGGCGCGCGGCCAGCGCGTTCGGCGCCTGGGGAATATCCAGCGACAAGGCGCTGAAGATCGTCAGATCAAGATCCGGGTCGGCCTTGGCGCGCGCATAGAACGCGTTGGCGATATGGTTCGCCTTGCCGAGCGCGAGCGGCAGGCCGAGCACGATGCGCTTGCCGACGCGGCCGATCGCGAGATCAACAGCCGCCTCGGCGCTGTCGAGACGCTCAGGCCTGCTCACGCCGCTTTCTGCTCGCCGCCCTGGCTTGATGCGCCGGTGAGCGCCGCAGGGTCGAAGTCGTCGACCTCGAGCACCGCGCGCACGAGCGGCGCGGCGGCGTCGATTTCCTCGCGTTCAGCCTGGGTGAGCACCGTCTTCTCGACCGCATCGTCAAGCTCGACGCCGGCCTCCTTCACCTTGTCGAGGAGCGCGTCGCGCCGGATCACGGCGGCCAGCGCGGCCTCGAGGTCGGCGACCGTTCCGGTTTCGCCGACATAGACCCCGCGGGTCAGCCGGTCGCGCGCCGCGCCCGGCGTCTGGGGGATCTCCGCCACGCGGTTCATGCGCCTGTCGGACGGCTTTTTCGCGTGCGCGCCGACCGGGAACAGGAGCAGCCCCATCAAGATCCGCCAGCCGAGCCCCGGGAAGTTGCGGCGCACCTCGCGCAGGCGCTCTTGAATGCGATACAGCCCGTCGGCGAAGAGATAGTCGAGGATCGCCCGGTCGGCCTTGGGCCGGCCCTCCATCTCGAAGCGCTTCAGCGCGCCGGAGAGGAGATAAATCTCCGCCATGACGTCGCCGAGGCGCGCCGAGATCGTCTCCTTTTTCTTCAGCGCGCCGCCCATGGCGCCGAGCGCGATTTCAGAGGCGACGGCGAGGCGCACGCTGGCGTGGCTCAAGGACTGGTAATGACCGGACAGATCGCCCGCGCCCTTGGGCGAATGGGCGAACACCCCGCCGGTGACGCCGTGGAACAGCGAGCGCGCGACATTTTTGGCGTCGTGGCCGATATGAGCAAAGAGGAGCGTGTCGAAGCGGTCGAGCGCGGCGTCCTCGTCCTCCTCGGCCGACTGCACCGCCTCCATCTCCTTCAGGATATAGGGGTGGCAGCGGATCGCGCCCTGGCCGAACACGATGAGAGAGCGCGTCAGGATGTTCGCGCCCTCCACCGTGACGCCCACCGGCAGCGCCTTGTAGGCGGTGGCGAGATGGTTCTTGGGTCCTTCGCAGATCGTCTTGCCGCCATGGATGTCCATGGCGTCGTTGACCGCTTGGCGAAGCCGCTCGGTGGCGTGGTATTTCATGATCGCGGAGACAACGGCGGGTTTTTCGCCCGCGTCGATCCCGGCGGTGGTGAGCATGCGCGCCCCGTCGAGCAGGTAGGCGGTCGCGGCGATGCGCGCGAGCGGCTCGCGCACGCCCTCGAACGTGCCCACCGGCAGGCCGAACTGCTCGCGCACGCGCGCATAGGCGCCGGCGGTCTGGGCGCTCAGCGCCGCGCCGGCCGCGCTCAAGGACGGCAGCGAGATGCCGCGCCCGGCCGCGAGCGCGCCCATCAGCATCTTCCAGCCCTGGCCGATCTGCGCCTCGCCGCCGAGAATATTGTCCAGCGGCACGAAGACGTCCGTCCCGCGCACCGGCCCGTTCAGGAAGGCCAGCCCCGACGGCAAGTGGCGGTTTCCGGTCTCAAGGCCCGGCGTATCGGTCGGGATGAGCGCCACGGTGACGCCGCGATCCTCTTCCCCGCCGAGCAATCCGTCGGGATCGCGCAGGCGGAAGGCGAGCCCGGCGATCGTCGCGATCGGGGCGAGTGTGATGTAGCGCTTGTTGCAGGTGATGGAGACGCCGAGCGTCTTCTTCCCGTCCACCTCGCGCTCCACGACCACGCCCTCGTCGGTCATGGCGCTGGCGTCGGAACCGGCCTCCACGCCGGTCAGCGCGAAGCAGGGGATGTCCTCGCCGCTGGCCAGGCGCGGCAGGTAATGGTCCTTCTGGGCCTCGGTTCCGTAAAGCATCAAGAGCTCGCCCGGCCCGAGCGAGTTGGGCACCATCACCGTGACCGCGCAGGTGATCGAGCGCGTCGCGATCGTGCGCACCACCTCGGAGTGGGCGCGCGCGGAGAAGCCCTTCCCGCCGTACTCGGTCGGGATGATCATGGCGAAGAAGCCTTCCTTGATCAGGACGTCCCACACCGGTTTGGGCATGTCCTTGTTCTCATGCTCGATCTCCCAATCGTCGAGCATTGCGCACAAGTTCTGGAGCGGGCCGTCGATGAAGGCCTGTTCGGCCTCGCTCAGCGCCGCCGGCTCAAGGTTTTTCAGATAGTCCCAGTCCGGGCGTCCGGACATGATCTCGCGATCCCACCAGACCGTGCCGGCTTCGATGGCCTGGGCCTCGGTGTCCGACATCGGCGGCAGCACCGACTTGAACCAGCTCATCAGGGGTTTGGAGATGCGGGTCTTGCGGAAATCGCCCATGGATCGAGGGTCCCTAAATGGCGTGTCGACCCATGATAACGGATTCGGCGGCGCGTGCGTTCCCGCGCATGCAAGCGCCCCGGCGCGCGGGGGACGCCGGGGCGCTTTAGGAGCGGCGGACATCGTCGGGGGGGGAGGGACCGTCCGCGGCTCCGTCTGAGGCGGTGTCTACTCGTCCAGTTCGAAGGTGACGAGCAGGTTGACCTTGAACTCCTTCACGTCACCGTCGGACAGCATGACGTTTTGATCCTTCACCCACGCGCTCTTGATGTTGCGCAGGGTCTTGGACGCGCGGTTGAGACCGCTCTTGACCGCGTCGTCGAAACCGTTGGGCGACGTGGCGGAGATTTCGGTGACTCGGGCGATACTCATGGTAAGGCTCCTCCGTCTGCTTTGCGTCTTACAGCGCTACAACACAGGCCCTGGAGGATTCGTTCCTCAGGCGGGCGATTATCTTTGCGTGCGCGGAAGGGGCGCCCCGGCGCCGCCCGCGCGGTCGCGCAGGGAGGGATCGCGCTCGCCTTCGCCAGAGCGCGCATCGCCCGTGCCCTGAGGCCCCGCCGCCCAGCTCGCCGGCTCGCCTTCGCGCTGGGTTTCGTCGCTTTCCTGGCGCCAGCGCGGCAGGGCGTAAGGGTGCTCGCTCTGGAGCCAGTCGATCATCGCCTCGCGCACATGACAGCGCAGATCCCAGGTCTGAGGGCTGTCCGGCGCGCTGGCGATGGCGCGCACGGTGAGCGTGGTCTCATCGGCGTCGATCACCTGAAGGCCGGACACGTCGCCGTCGTGCAGCTCGCTCGCCTT
>CAZKBB010000004.1:0-36213 GCA_964550935.1 uncultured Caulobacterales bacterium | reverse complement strand
GCGAGCTGAAGCCCCGCCACCAGGTTGGACAGCACCGGCTGGGCGGCCACGCCCACCACGATGCCGAGCACGCCGGCCGAGGCGAACAGCGACACGCCGAGATCGCGCGCGGACGGAATCGAGATCAGCGCCGCGCCGAGGGCGAGAAATCCCGCCACCACGATCCAGACCCGGCGCAGAATGTTCAGCTTTGTGGCGCGCGCACGCGCCTGAAGATCGCTCAACGCATGGCGCTCGGCGCGCTCGGTCAGACGGCGCAGGATGATGTCGCCGGCCGCCGCGATCGCCCAGCCGATGGACAGGACGCCCAGAACGCGCGCCGTGACGGCGAGCGCGCGGCGGGTCTCCGCGTCCAGCCCCAGTATCGGGACGGCGGCGGAGGCGGCGAAGGCCAGCCCGGCGGCGATGATCGGCGCACGCATGGAGGCCAGCGCGCGCCCGAGCATTGAGCCCCGATCGCCGCGCTCTCCGAGCCGCAAGGCGGTCACGATCGCACCCAGGATCAACAGCGCCGAGATCGCGAGCGAAACAAGCACTTCGGGCGGCGCGGCCTGGACGGTGGCGCGCGCGGTGGAGAGGATTTCGGACACGCGGGCTCCTGCGACGGCTCAAGGGCCGCGAACGCCCCGGCGGTCGAACGGTTCCCGGTTACGCGCTCAACCGCTCCTCGAGGCGCTTCAGAAAGCCCATGCAGGCCTCCAGCTGATCCAGCGCCACGAATTCATCGGGCTGGTGGGCCTGTTCGATCGAGCCCGGCCCGCACACCACCGCGGAGAAGCCCGCCTCTTGGAACTGGCCGCTCTCGGTGCCGTAGGCGACCACGCGCGGCTGGTTGTCGCCGGTCAGCTGACGGGCGAGCGTCTCGGCCTCGCCGCCGCCTTCGGCCTCGTCCTCGGGACTGAGCGGGGGCACGTTCGACATCACCTGAACCGTCACGCTGGCCTCCGGCGCGGCGTCGCGCATGCGCGCCTCCACCTCGGCGGCTTTGGCTTGCAGTCGTTCGCCGAGGCCGGGCCCATCATCCCAGGGGGCCGGGCGCATCAACGCCTCGAACCAGGCGTGGCCGGCCAGGATGTTCACCGCCGTGCCCCCGCCCATGCGCCCGATCGTCAGCGTGCCGAAGGGCGGATCGAACGGGCTGTCCTCAGGGGCCGCCGCGCGCAGGGCCGCGGCCTCCTGCAGGAGGTGGTTCATCAACTCGACCGAATAGGTCGTCGCGCATGCGCCTGAGTCCACAAGGCTTGAATGGGCCTCCTTGCCGCGGACGTCGACGCGGACCGAGTAAAGACCCTTGTGGCCCGTGACCACGCGCATATCGGTCGGTTCCCCGACGATCACGGCCGACGGGCGCGGGCTCATCGCCGCCATGGCCTTGATCATCGCCGGGGCGCCGAGACAGCCCACCTCCTCGTCATAGGAGAAGGCGAAATGGACCGGGCGCTTCAGATCGGCCTTGGCGAGGTCGGGCGCGGCGGCGAGCGCGCAGGCGATGAAGCCCTTCATGTCGCACGCGCCGCGCCCGTAGAGCTTGTCACCGCGGATCTCGGCGGCGAACGGATCGCTCGACCAGTCCTGACCGTCCACCGGCACCACGTCGCTATGGCCTGACAGCACCACCCCGCCGTCGACCTCAGGGCCCAGCACGGCGTGCAGGTTCGCCTTGCGCCCGTCCGGGCTCGCCACACGCTCGCAGCGCGCGCCGAGGCCCTCCATATAGGCCTCCACCCAGTCGATCAGGGCCAGGTTGGAGTTGCGCGAGGTGGTGTCGAACGCGATCAGGCGCTCAAGAAGCGCGATGGCGCCGCCTTCAGCGTCGATGGCGCGCGCGTCAGCGTTCACTGCGGCGCCTCGTCGGCGTCGGCCTCGCCGTCGCCGTTCTGCGCTTGCAGGTCCGGCGCGTCCGCATCCGGGGCGTCGGGCAGGTCCAGGAGGCTGACATCGAAGCGCAGCGCCTGATTCGGGCCGATCCGGCCCCCGCCCGCGCCCTGTTCGCCGTAGGCCAGGCGCGCGGGAATGAAGAGCGTCCACTCTTCGCCCTCGCGCATGAGCGGCAGAGCCTGGCGCCAGCCTGGGATCACACCGTCGGTGGGGAAGGTAATGGGTTCCCCGCGCTCGATGGAGGAATCAAACACCGTCCCGTCAGGGCGCGTGCCGTTGTAATGGACCGTGACGCGGTCGCCGATCTCCGGCGAGGGTGCGTCCTCCACGGCCTCCACCACGCGCACATGAAGCCCGCTATCGAAGGCGTAGACGCATGCGGCCTCGCTGACGGCGGCGAAGTAGGCCTCCTCAATCGCGGCGTTGCGCTCAGCCTCGCTCTCGGCCTCGATATCAAGCGTAGACGGATCGAACGCGATCTCGCCGTCGCCGTCATAGCCGCACGCGCGCGCTTCGGCCGCGATCGGGCGCGCCGCGTCGATCACCGCCTGAAGCGCGGCCTGCTCGGCCTGGTCGGCGAGTTGGCGCAGCTCAACGAGCTCGACCTGAAGGGGGCCGAGCTGCTCCTGCGCGATGGCGCGGATATGCGCGTCGAGCGCGGCGATGCGCTCGCGCAGCCGGGCCGAGCGCTCTGAGGGGTCTTCGATCGCAGTGATCTCGGAGACCGGGGGCAGGGCTGCATCCCAGTCCGCATCCGCGGCGGCGGTTGGCTCGCCTCTTTGCTCGCCGGCGGTCGCCGCCTGGTTCTGCGCGGCGTCGTCAGGCTCGCCGCCGGATTGGGCGTCGCAGGCGGCGAGGCCAAGCATGAGGGCGGCGATGCAGGCGGAGGAGGCGAAACGGGTCATGGCGTGAGAAGGCTCCCGGACGGTATGGAAATCGACGCGCAACATAGGTGCGCGCGCGGTCCGGGTCGACCCGTCGCAGGTCCGCCGAAACGCAGCGCCGTCGCCCTAGCGGGGCGCGCCTGGAAGCCCCAGAAGCTCCACCTTGAAGATCAGCGCCTCGTTCGGCCCGATCGGACCGCCGGGCGTGCCCTGCTCGCCATAGCCGAGCTCGGGCGGGATCACGAGCGTCCATTGCTCGCCGACATTCATCAGCGGCAGGGCCTGGACCCAGCCCTGGATCAACCGGTCGGACGGGAAGACCGCGGGCTGGCCGCGGTCATAGGAGGAGTCGAACACCGTCCTGTCTGGCAGGCGGCCTTCGTAATGCACCTCGACCTGGTCGCCGGTGACGGGCGAGAACGCGTCCTCGACCGGCCGGTCCACTCGGAAATACAGCCCCGACGGCAGCGAATAGAAGCAGTCCGCCGTCGCGGCGGCGTCCATCAGCGCCTCGGCCTCCATGAGGTTGTGCGCGGCCTCGGTCTCGCCGGCGGTCATCTCGGGGGCTTCGAAATCGAGCCCGCCTTCAGCGTCGCTGTCGCACGCGCGCGCCTCTTCGACGATGGCGGCGATCTGGCGATCCACCGACGGCGGACCGGACTCCGCGACCGGGTCGGGCAGAGCCTCGCCGGTGGCGTCTTCGGCCGGATCGAGCGTTTCGTCGGGTTCAGGCGCCGCGGCGGTTTCACCGCTTTGCGCAGAGGTCTCCTCGGAAGCGTCGTCAGAGCCCGGCGCGGCCATGTCACAGGCGCTCAGCGCCAGCGCGGCCGAGCAGGCGGAAAGCGTAAGGGCGATGCGGGTCATGGCGAGGGCTCCGTGCGATGCGTCGATGCCGAAAGCATCGACCTGACGATCTGTCGCCCGGCCGGTCCGGACCGAACACATCGGGCCGGACCGGCGCAGCGGTCAGATGACGAGCGCGCGAGGGGCTAGTCGAGTTCCAGAATATCCTCGAGGAACAAGGTTTCGGCGGCGCGCTGGAAGTCCCGGTTGGATTTTTTGCGGAAGCCGTGACCCTCGTCCAACGCCAGGAGATACCAGGCCTCCACGTCCTGCTCGCGCATGGCGGCCAGGATCTGGTCGGCCTCCGAGGCGGGCACGCGCGGGTCGTTCGCGCCCTGGATGATGAACAGCGGCGCGGTGATCTCTTCTGCGTTGTTCAGCGGCGAGATGCGTTCCAGGAAGGCGCGCATCTCCGGATCACGCTCGTCGCCATACTCCGGACGACGCAGATCGCGGCGATAGCCGGCGGTGTTCTCCAGGAAGGTCACGAAGCTGGAGATGCCCACGATGTTGACCCCGCCGGCGAGCCGGTCGGAATAGTGCACCAGGCTCGCCAGCACCATGTAGCCCCCGTAGGAGCCGCCATAGACCGAGACGCGTCCGGCGTCGAAGCGGTCTTCGCGCGCCTCGATCCAGTCCAGAAGCGCCCCGATGTCGCGCACCGAATCCTCGCGCTTCATGGCGTTGTCGAGGGTGACGTACGCCTTGCCGTACCCGGCCGAGCCGCGCACGTTCGGCGTGATCACCGCCACGCCCAGCTCGTTGACCCAGTACTGGATGCGCGAGTTGAAGCTCGGGCGCTCCTGGCTTTCCGGCCCGCCGTGAATGTCCACGATGACCGGGTGCGGGCCCTCGCCTTCGGGCGTGTAGACGAAGGCGGGAATCTCCAGCCCGTCGAAGCTTTCATAGCTGATCAGCTCCGGCGCGGTGAAGGTCTCCGGGTCGAGCCCGCCGGTCTCGGCCATGGTCCAGCGCGTCAGCGCGCCGGTGTCGAGGTCGAAGGTCCAGGCGTCCGAGGGCGAGACCGAGGCGTTGTAGGTGAAGCCGACCGTCTCGCCGGCCTCGTCGAACTCGAACCCGACCGCAAGGCCGGGCGCGGGCAGCTCGGGCGCCTCGACCGTCTCCCCGGTTTGCGGGTTGATCAGGTGGATCTCGGTCAGACCCCCGGCGTTCAGCGCATAGACCAGGGTCTCACCGTCGGGCGACAGCGCCATCTCGGACACGTCCCAGCCGTGCTCGGGCGTGACCCAGCGCCTCTCGCCGGTCTCCAGATCGAATTCGGCGACGCGGCGGAATTCGGTGTCCTCGTCGGTGATGGCGTAGACGCTTTCGCCGTCCGCGGCGAAGACCTGGCCGCCATAGGCCACGTCGGCGTCCGGATTGATCTCGGTCACCTCGCCGCCGTCGACGTCGAGCACGAAGATGTCGGAGTGCGTGATCGAGTAGTAGCGCTGGAGCAGGATCCGGGTGTTGTCCGGCGACCAGTCGCCCGGGAAGAGCGCGCCTTCGCCGTCATGGGCCAGACGCGCGTCGGACAGCGCGCCGGCCTCGGCGACCATCACGTCCCAGTTCGGATCGGCCTCGGTGGAGACGTACCAGGCCAGCCGCGAGCCGTCGTCGGACCAGCTCAGCGCGCCGTTGCGCGTGCCCGCCTCGGTGAATTGATCGACCGAGCCGTCCTCTGGGTCGTAGAGATAGCCCTGGAAGTACTCATCCCCGCCGGTGTCCTTGGCGAAGGCGAACACGCCGTCTCCGCCGGGCTGCGGCGCCGCGCCGCCCACCGGCTCGTCATAGAAGGTGATCTGCCGGCGCGCGCCCAGGGGCTCGGAGACCTGGTGGATCTGGCTGGTCTCGCCGAAGCGCGTGGAGATGTAGATCCCGCCCTGGCGGTCGAAGCCCTGGAAGGCGTGGCCGCGCATGTTCTGATACTGGCGCAGGCGCTCTGTCACCTCGGCCGGTATCTCCGGGATGTTCTCCATCACCAGATTGCCCTCGGTGATCCGCTCGGCCTCTTGCGCGTGAGCGCCCGAAGCGGCGGCCAGCGCAGCGAGCGCGGCGGCGGTCGCGATCCTGGTCGTCATGATCATTCTCCTCCCGTTTCGAAGTCCTCGTTCGGCGCGTCGATTTCGGCGCCTTGCGGATAAAGGCTCGTCTTGAAGGCCGAGCCCGGCGCCAGATAGCGCGCGGCGAGCTGTGAGATCGTCTCCGGCGTGATGGTGCGGTAGTCGGCCTCTCGCGTGCGGATGCGCGCCAGCCGATCCGGCTCGGCGTGCGAGCGCGACAGGGCCGACAGCCAGTAGCGATTGCTCTCAAGGCTTTCCTCGATGCGCTCGAGGATCGGCGTGCGCGCGCGCGCGATCTCGTCGCCGCTCACCCGGCCCTCGGCGATGTCCAGAGCCAGCTCCTCGGCGATCGCGTACATGTCGGAGACCACGCCGGCGTCCACGTCGAGCCCGACCCAGACATAGCCGTAGCCCGGGAAGGCGTCGCTCTCCAGGTTCGACACGATGGCCGAATAGGTCGAGGCGTCGCGCTCGCGAAAGCGCTCGGTGGCCTTCAGATCGTACACCGCCGCGAGCAGATTGAGCGCCCGCGCCCGCGTGATGTCGCCGGCGTCGTCGGTCTTCCAGAACAGGTTCGCCATGCCCTGGCCGGGCTCGCCGTTGAAGCGCACGATCTCCGGGGTTTCGTTGGGCTCGGGAAAGGCGATCTCGGCGTTTTCCGGGTATTCCGGCCAGGCCGCGTCGCGCGCAGGCAGGGCCCCTAAAGTCGCGCCGACGACCTCGATCGCGCGCGCCAAGTCCACATCGCCCACGATGGTCACCTCGAGGGGTGCGCGTTTGAGCGGCCCCTCCAGCATCTCGCGGGCGTGGTCCATGGTGAAGGCGGCGACTTCGGCTTCGGTCGGGAAGCCCCAGCGCGGGTCGCCGCTTCTGAGCATGCGCGAGACCCGCGCGCCGACCACCTGCACCGCCGAGGCGTTCTGCGCCCGGCGCAACTCGCCCGCGACCGCGCGGAATTGATTGAGCCCGTCGTCGCGCCAGGCCGGGGCGGTCATGAAGGCCGCCCAGACCTGCATCTGAAGCTCGAAATCCTCAGGCGTGGTGGTGTTGGAGAAGTAGTACCTGTTCGGGGCCACCCCGAGCCCGTAGCCGACCGAGCGTCCCGCCAGGATGCGCTCCAGCTCCTCGCGGTCATGGGCCTCCAGCCCGGCGCCTTGGAAGGCGGAGCCGAGGATGGAGTTCGCCGCAGGGCTGGGCTGGGGCGCCAGATCGCCGCGGCCGAAATCGGCCCGCGCGCGGATCACCGCGTCCTCGAAATCGGTCGGTTTCACCGTCAGCACGACGCCGTTCTCGAACGTGACGCGCGTCGCGCCCAGATCCTCGATCTCGGTGCGCGAGGCGACCTGGCCGGCCGGGCCGAAATCGTCATAGGCGAAGGCCTGCGCGACGACTTCCTCGGGCGGCTCCACTGGCTCGCTACGCGAGACGCGCCAGGCGTCCTCCAGCGCGGCTTCTCCGCCTCGAGGGGCGCTTTCGATCGCCAGGAAGACCTGCGGCTCGGATGCGCTCCAGGCGGTTTCGAACGCGGCCTCGACCGCCTCCACGGTCAGCCCGTCGGCGTAGCCTTCGAAGCGCTCCAGCGCGTCGCGCGGGTGGGAGAAGACCTCGTCGTTGAACGCCGCCGACCAGATCGCATCGGCGAGCCGGGCGCTGTCGCGGGTGTCGGCCTGGGCCGCGGCGTCGCGCAGCGCGGTGCGGATCTCGGCCAGCTGCTCGTCGAGCTCGGCTTGGGTGAAGCCGTACTCGCGCGCCCGGCGCAGCTCGGTCTCCAGCGCGGCGAGCGCCTCGCGCCAGCGGTCCGGCGAGGTGACGGCGGTCATGTTGGCGCGCCGGGCGATGTCGAAATCGAGCCCATGGCTGACCGAGATGTTCACAAGCGGGGAGACCCCGCGATTGATATCGCGCTGCAGCCGGCGCTGCAGGATTGCGCCGCCGATGCGGGTCAACAGATCCTCGCGCCGCGACGCGATCGTGTCCGGCTCCGGCGTCCCGCGCGAGATCGCGTCGATGGCCAGGATGGTCACCACGTCGGCGTCCTCGAACACGGTGAAGGCCGGCGCGGCGTCGGGCTGAAGTTCGCCGATATCGACGACCGGCGCGGGCTCGTCGGGTGCGCGCCAGTCTGCGAAGGCGGGGACCTGATCAAGCTCGACGCCCGGCAGATCCATCGCGAAGCCCTCGGCCAGCCGGCGCTCGATATCGCCCGCGTCGATGTCGCCGACCACCACGATCATCGCGTTGTCGGGGCGGTAGAAGTCCTCGTAGAAGCGCTCGAACGGATCAGGCCCGGCGGTTTCGATCACCTCGGGCAGCCCGATCGGGCTGCGCTCAGGGATCAGCGTTCCGGGGTAGAGCGTCTCGCGATAGCGCTCGAAGAAGCGCGCGATCGGCGTGTCCCGGGTGCGCCGCTCCGACAGGATCACGCCGCGCTCGCGCTCGATCGCCTCGCCCGACAGCGTCATCTCCGAGGCGGTCTCGCGCATCAGGAAGAGCGCGGCGTCGACCACCTCCGGCTCGGTGGAGGGCAGGTCGAGCTGATAGCCGGTGACGTCGAAGCCCGTGAAGGCGTTGGTGTCCGGCCCGAAGGCCAGGCCGTAGCGCTCCAGAATCGGCACCATCTCGCCCTCGGGCACGTGCGTCGTACCGTTGAAGGCCATGTGTTCGAGGAAGTGGGCGAGCCCGCGCTGGTCCTCGTCCTCGGCGAGCGAGCCCGCGCCGATGATGAGGCGGACCGACGCCGCGCCCGTGGGGGTGTCGTTCTCCAGGACGGCGTAGCGCAGCCCGTTCTCGAACACGCCGTAGACCACGGCCGGATCCGGCGCGATGTCGCTTTGCTCATGCGCCCAGACGCCGGTCTCGGCCGCGCCCGGATCCTCACCCGGCTGGCAGGCGGCGAGCGCGATGAGCGGCGCGGCGAGCGTGAGCGTGAAGCGGCGCTGAAACCGGCGCAGGGCGTGTGCGATCAAGACCGTCTCCTCAGACGCTGACACTGCGCATCGAAGCTAGCCAGGGCGCGCATGGGGGCAAATGAATTCGCGGTCACCTGAGCGCGCCGGTCAGGCCGGCTCCACGACCTCTTCGATCGGATCGTGCTCGGCGACCCAGTGACCCGGCGCCACCTCGATCAGCTTCGGACGGTATTGCTCAGCGTCCGGGTCGTCGATCAGCTTGGACTTCATGAAGCGCAGGCCCGCCCGGCTGTCGAGCGGGCTTGGAAGATCGCCCTGCAGCTTCAGGCGCTCGCGCGTCTTCTCAACGCGCGGATCGGGGATCGGCACCGCCGAGATCAGCGCCTCGGTGTAGGGATGGCGCGCATCCTCGTAGATCGCCTGGCGGTCGGCCACCTCCACCACGCGGCCGAGATAGAGCACCATGACCCGGTGGGAGACCTCGCGCACGACCGAGAGGTCGTGGGAGATGAACATCATCGACAGGTCGAAATCGCGCTGCAGCCCGATCAGGAGATCGATGATCTGGGCCTGGATCGACACGTCGAGGGCGGAGACCGCCTCGTCGCAGATCACCAGCTTCGGCCGCAGGATCATGGCCCGCGCGATGCCCACGCGCTGGTTCTGGCCGCCGGACAGTTCATGAGGGTAGCGGTTGATCATGTTCGGGTCGAGGCCGACCCGGTCCATCATCGACTTCACCTCCACTTCGCGCTCCTTCGAGGAGAGGGCCTTGCGGAACACCCGCATCGGCTCGGCGATGGAGGCGCCGATCGTCATGCGCGGGTTCAGGCTCGCCAGCGGGTCCTGGAACACGATCTGAAGGTCTTCGCGCTGCTCGCGCAGCTTCGAGCCGCCTAGCGAGAGCAAGTCCTTGCCGATCCAGCTGACCGAGCCGGCGCTCGCCGGGACCAGGCGCAGCACGGCGCGCGCCAGCGTGGACTTGCCGCAGCCGGACTCGCCAACGATGCCGATCGTCTCGCCGCCGCGCAGCTCGAAACTCACCCCATCCACCGCGCGCAAGGGCTTGTGGGTGGGAAACAGCCCGCCGCCGACCTTGACCGGGAAGTGGACCTTCACGTCGTCCACCTTGAGAAGGGCGTCCTCGCCGGAGCGCGGCTCATAGGCCGGCAGCGCGGCGTGCCCGGGCTTGTCGGGCTGGTCGATGCGCGGCATCGCGTCCAGCAGCATCTTGGTGTAGGCGTGCGACGGTGCCTCGAAGATCGAGTAGACGTCGCCGCTTTCGACGTACTCGCCGTAGCGCATCACCTCCACGCGGTCGGCCATGCGCGCGACGACGCCCATGTCGTGGGTGATCAGCGCTATCGCCGCGCCGGTCTCGGCTTTGAGCTCGTCCATGATGTCGAGCACCTGGGCCTGCACGGTGACGTCGAGCGCGGTGGTCGGCTCATCGGCGATCAGCAGGTCGGGCTCGCATAGCATGGACATGGCGATCATCACGCGCTGGCGCATGCCCCCTGACAGCTCGTGGGGATACTGGCTCAGGCGACGGCGCGCTTCGGGGATGCGCACGCGCTCCAGCCAGTCCACGCAGCGCTTCTGCGCGGCCTCTCCGCGAAGCTTCATGTGGCGCGCGAGCACTTCCTGGAGCTGATCGCCCACGCGCATGTGCGGGGTGAGCGAGGTGAGCGGGTCCTGGAAGATCATCGTCATGGACTTGCCGCGCACCCGGTTCAGCTTGCCGGGGCTCAAGCCCAGTATTTCCTGGCCGGCGTAGCGGATCGAACCGGTCGCCTTGCCGTTGGAGGCCAGAAGCCCCATCGCGGCGAGGAAGGTCTGGCTCTTGCCCGACCCGGACTCGCCCACGACCGCCAGACACTCGCCGGGCTCGATCGCCAGGCTGATCCCGCGCACCGCGTGGACCTCGCCGTCAGGCGTGGCGAAGCGCACGTCGAGATTGTCGACTTCCAAAATGGGATTGCTCGCGGTCAAGGCGTCAGCTCCGGCGCTCTTTGATCTCAAGATGTCGGCGGCCAGCCTAACGCCTGCAGCGATCTTGACCAGCATCCCCGGCGCCCGCTCAATCAGTCGGCGTTAACCCGGTTTTTCTCGAATCGCACCTATTCGGGCGGAAAGCAAAGCACTGGACCCCCATGAGCGACGGCGCGCCCGGCATTTTCAAGGCTCTGTTCCACGCCGCGCCTGATGCGGCGGCCGTGCTGGATCGCGACGGCGTGATCACAGCGGTGAACCCGGCCTTCGAACGCGATCTGGCGATTGCGGCCGACGTGGCGGTCGGCCAGGCCCTGTCGAGTTTTTACGCCCGCCCCGCTGAGGCGGCGATCGCCAAATGGGCGCGCGGGAGAGAGGCCTCCGCCACGCCGGACGCGGCGCGCCTGGTGCGCGCTGACAACACCGCTTTCGACGCGCGAATCTTCACCGTGCGCGATGAAGACACCGGCCTTGTGGCGGCTGTGATCCGCACCGCCGAGGAGGAGCGCACGCGAACCCTCGCGCGTCAGGCCGCCAAGGCGCGTGTGGCGGAGGCCTTTGCTCGCCCGCGCGACGGCGCCTTCTCGTTCGACTTGCGCAGCGGCGACGGGCTCGTCTCGGGATGCCTCACGGATTTTCTCGGCGCCGGCTCCGACGGCGCGGCGACACGCTCTGACTGGCTGCGCGCTCTGCACCGCGACGACCGCGCGGCCGTCCAGGCCGCGCTTGAAGCGCTTCAAGCCGAAGGGCGCGGCGCATCCGCTGTCGCCTGCCGCGTCGCGCTTGAAGGCCACGAGACGCGTTGGCTGCGCCTGGAAATGCACGCAGCGGCGCGCGGCGAGGACGGGCGCGCCTCACGGGTCACCGGCGTGGCCCGAGACATCACCGAGGAGCGCGCGCTCGAAGGGAGGCTCGCCGCGCTTCAGGAGCGGCTTGACGCAGCGATCTCCGGCGCGCGGCTTGAATCGTGGGAGTACGACTTCTCCGCCGATGAGGGGGCGTTCGACCCGGAAGCGTGGCGCGCCCGCCTGCATCCCGACGACGTGGAGCGCGTCTATTCCGCGTTCATGGGCTTGCAGTTCGGCGGACGGTTCGACGAGCTCTACCGTTACAAAGACGAGGATCGCGGTTGGGTCCGCCGGCGCAGCTTCGGTCGCCGCCTGGTCGAGGACCCGTCGCGGCCGGGCGTGCGGGCTGCGGGCTTCGGCTATGACCTCGCTGATGCGAGCGGCGCGCCGCGGGGCTTCTCGCGCGACATCATGCTGCGCGAGGCGGTCGACGCGGCTGGACTCAGCGCGTGGAGCTATGACTTCAAGGTGCGCGAGCTGACCCTCACCGGCGCCGTGGTGCGCCGGCTCGGGCTCGGCGAGCACGAGGCCGTCCTCCCGATCGAGGACTGGCGCGCGCGCCTTCACGCGGGCGAAGAAGGCGAGATGGACGCGGCCACGGTCGGGCTCGCCTCCGGCGAAACGGTCGAGGCGGTCTACCGCATCCGGGCCGAGGCGGGCGACTATCGCTGGCTGCAGTTGCGCGGGCGCGCTTTTGTTCAGGACGCCGACGGCGCGCCGCTGCGCGCAGCCGGGTTCATCTCCGACATCAGCGAAGCGCGGCGCATGGAGGCCGCGCTTGAAGAAAGCCGCGAGCTGATCGACCGCGCCGCCCAAGCCGGCGATCTCGCCTTTTGGGAAATGGATCTGGTGAACGGGCGCAACATCTCAACCGGCGCTCTGGTCACGCGGTTGCACGGCTGCGAGGATGCACGCCTCGCGCGCTCGATGGACGAGTGGCTGGACCATGTTCATCCTGACGACCGCGTAGCGCTGAGTGAGGCGCGTGAGGCTTACCTCACCTCAGGCGATCGGCCGTGTACGACCGTATACCGCGTCTGGGCGCCGGCGCTCGGGGAATGGCGCACCATGCGCTCGACCGGCCGGGTCGTGCGCCGGGACGTGGACGGAACGCCCCTGCGCGCGGTCGGGGTGTCGATCGACGCCACCGAGACCGAGTCGCTCAAGGCCGAGCTGGTTTCACGCGAGCGCGACCTGGAGGACGCGATCCACGCCGGCGTGGTGGGGATCTGGCTCTACGACCACCGCACCGGCGTCCAGTCGGTGAAGGGCGAGGTGCTGAAATGGTTCGATCACTCGCTCGACGATGCTGAGGTCAGCCCGGAGGAATGGCGCGCCATCGTCCATCCCGAGGATCGCGGCCTGACGCGCGAGGCGCATCTGCGTCTGGGGCGCGGGGAGACCTATCCCGCATTCGAATTCCGCATGCGCGCGCCGGACGGCTGGCGCTGGGTGCGCGCGCAGGGCCGCCCGACCGCGTTCGCCGAGGACGGGTCCGCGCTGCGCTCGGCCGGCGTGGTCGTGGACATCTCCCCGGAGCGCCGCCTCGCCGAGGCGCTGCGCGAGGAGAGCGGGCGGCTGGAGGCCATCTATCGCCAGACGCCGGCGATGATGCACTCGATCGACATGACCGGCGCGATCGTCCAGGTCTCCGATTACTGGCTCAAGCACATGGGCTATCAGCGCGACGAGGTGATCGGGCGGCGCTCGTCGGACTTCCTGACCGAACAGAGCGCCCGACGCGCGATCGAGGAGGTGCTGCCGGCCTTCTGGCGCGACGGGGTCTGCACCGACGTGCACTACGAGATGGTGCGCAAGGACGGCGCCGTGATCGACGTCCTCCTGTCGGCCCGCCTGGAGCGCGACGCGGCGGGCGAGCCGCTGAAGTCCCACGCCATTCTGGTCGACGTGACCGACAAGCTCGCCGCCGAACGCGCGCTGCAGCGCCACGCCGGCGAGCTGGAGCGCACGAATCGCGAGCTCGACCGGTTCGCCGCGGTCGCCTCGCACGACCTGCAGGAGCCCCTGCGCAAGATCTCCGCCTTCGCCAGCCTGGTGCGCCGGCGCTACGGCGCGAAGCTGGACCCGGAGGGCGAGCGCAGTCTCGACTATCTTGTCGACGCGGCCGGGCGCATGCGCGGTCTGATCGAGGACTTGCTCGCCTATGCGCGCACCTCGAGCCGGGAGATGGAGCGGGTCGCGGTCGATCTCTCAGCGATGGCGACCGAGGTGCTCGAGGCGCTGGGTCTACCCATCGCGGAGTGTCAGGCGGACGTGCGCGTGGGCGATCTGCCGATGGTCGAAGGCGACCCGGCGCTGTTGCGTCTGCTGCTCCAGAACCTGATCTCGAACGCGCTGAAATATCGCAAGGGCGATGGCCCGCGCATCGAAGTGACGGCCGAGCGCGACGAGGATCGCTGGCGCTTCACCGTCGCCGATGACGGCATCGGGCTCGACGAGGCCTTCGCGGAGAAGATCTTCGCTCCGTTCCAGCGCCTGCACGGGCGCGAGGATTACGAGGGCACCGGCATCGGTCTGGCCATCTGCCAGCAGGTCGTTGAGCGCCATGGCGGCGAGATCTGGGTGGAGAGCACGCCCGGCGAGGGCGCGCGCTTCCATTTCACCCTGCCCGCCGCGCGCGCCGGCGCGAGCGAAGCCGCCGCCTAACCGGCCTCGGCCTGATCGGCCATCACCAGCGCCACCGTGAAGCGGTCATCCTCCGGCGACAGGGCCTGGTTCGCGCCGGCCGGGGCGGCGGCGGCGAGGGTGACCTCGCCCGCGCTCATCACCGCGGCGAGGTCCTGCGCGGTCGGTCCGATCAGCGCCTCGACGCTGTCAGCGCCCTCGGCGATCACGGCGAGGGTCTCCACCGGCGCCTTGGGCGAGACCTGAAGCTCGGACTTCACCTTGCGCGCGCCGGCCAGGATCGCCACGAACGCCTCGCCCTCGGCCGCGAACAGCCCGGTCTCGGCCTGATCGTCCAGGCTCGGCCAGGCGCCGCGCGCGTGGATGGTGCGCACGGGCGTGTCGCCCTGCCCGGTCATGATGTCGTGCAGCATGTCGGTGACATAAGGCAGGAAGGGCGCGAACAGGCGCACCAGCGCGTCCGACGCGTGGGCGAGCGTAATCAGCGCGGATTGCTGCTCGGCGTTCGGCGAGCCGTCAAAGCGCGTGCGCCGCTTAACGATCTCCAGATAGTTGTCGCAATAGGTGCGCCAGAAGAAATCCTCGATCGCGCGCAGCGCCTGGGCGTACTCATAGGCCTCGAAGGCGTCGGTGGCCCGGCGCACCGTGTCGGCGAGCTTGGACAGAAGCCAGCGGTCGAGCGGATGGCTGACCGCGCCGGACTCGATATCGCCCTTCGGCGTGGTGACCTCGACCGGCGCGCCGGCGTCATTGAGCGCGAAATGGGCCAGCTTGACCGCGTTCCACAGCTTGTTGACCAGGCGCTTGCCCTGCTGGAGCGTGTTCTGGGACAGAACCGTGTCGTGGCCGAGCCTTGAGGTGCCGGTCCAGTAGCGGACCACGTCGGCGCCGTACTCGTCCAACAGCTTGATCGGGTCGACGACGTTGCCCTTGGACTTGGACATCTTCTCCCCGTCCCCGGCCAGGCACCAGCCGGAGATGGCGATCGTGCGCCAGGGCAAATCGTTCTGGTGATGAAGCGCCTTGACGATGGTGTAGAAGGCCCAGGTGCGGATGATCTCGTGGGCCTGGGGTCTCAGGCTCATCGGGAACAGGCGTGAATGCGCCTCGTGGTCGAGGCCCAGCTCGTCCGACACCGTGCGCGTGACCAGCTGCGGCGAGACCGACGAGGTGGCCCAGGTGTCCATGACGTCGCTTTCGCGCTCCACCTCGTCGGCGGCGTAGCCGGCGGGCAGGTCGGTCGTGGGATCGACCGGCAGCTGGTCCGGATCGGCGACGAGGATTTTCCCCTCCTCGCCGGGCCGGCGCGAATACCAGACCGGCAGCGGCACGCCGAAATGGCGCTGGCGCGAGATCGACCAGTCCCACTTCAGCCCCTCGACCCAGCTTTCGAAGCGCTGGCGCATATATTCCGGCTTCCACGTGATCTCGCGGCCCTTGGCCAGGATCTGATCCTTGAAGTCGAGCGTGCGGATGAACCATTGCGGCGTGACGATGATCTCCAGCGGCGCGCCCGAACGCTCCGCGACCGGGATCACCTGGTGGGTGGTCTCCTGCTTCAGGACCAGACCGCGCGCCTGAAGCATCTCCAGGATCGCCTCTTTGGCCTTGGCCGCCTTCAGACCGGCGAGCGCCTTGACCGTGGCGTCGGCCTCCTCGGCGTCCAGGGTCGGCCAGTCGTCGGAGCCGATCGGCAGGGCCTCGGCCATCTTGCCGGCCTGGTCGATCACCAGGCGCAGGGGCAGTTTGTGGGCGCGCCACCACTGGATGTCTGTGACGTCGCCGAAGGTGCAGCACATCACGATCCCGGTGCCCTTCTCCGGGTCGACCGTGTCTTCGGCCAGGATCGGGACGGGGACTTTGTAGAGCGGGGTGATCGCGCGCTTGCCGATCAGCTCGCCCGCGCGCGGGTGGTCGGGGTGGATCATCAGCGCGCCGCATCCGCCGATCAGCTCAGGGCGCGTCGTGGCGATCACGGCCGGCTCGCCGCCGCCTTCGATCTCGAAGGGGATGTGGTTCAGCTTGCCCTCGCGCTCGATCTCCTCGACCTCGGCCTGGGCGATCGCGGTGCGGTCGGCCGGATCCCACAGCGTGGGCTCCATGCGCCGCTCCAGAAGACCCTTGCGGAACAGGTCGATGAAGGAGAGCTGGGAGACCGTGCGGCTTTCGTCGGAGATGGTCTGATATTCCCGGCTCCAGTCCACCGAAAGGGCGAGGCGGGTGAACAGGTCGCGGAACTGCTGCTCGTACTCGGGGATGACCTCGCGGCACAGGGCGACGAAGTCCTCGCGCGGCATCGTCCCGCCGCGAACCTTCTTGACCTTCTCCACCAGGCGCTCGGTCGGCAGGCCGTTGTCGTCCCAGCCGATCGGGTAGAGCACGTTGCGGCCGCTCATGCGCATATAGCGGGCCATGATGTCGGCCTGGGTGTAGGAGTACACGTGGCCCACATGGAGCGTGCCGGACACGGTCGGGGGCGGGGTGTCGATGACGTAGTCCTGACCGGCCAGCGCGTCCTGGTCCCAGCGGAACGCCTCGTCCTCGGCCCAGCGCGCGGCGCAGGCGGCTTCGGCCTCGGCGGGCTTGTACTTCTTGGGAAAGGCTTTCATGGCGGCGGGTCCGGCACAGGCGTGGGCGTCTCGGGCGAGCGCGCGTCTTAGACGATTTCACGCACGCGCAAAAGGCGCAGGCACGGCTTGCGCGCGCAGGCGAAGACGGGGACCCTCCCCGGCCCATACGCAGCGAACGCATGAGGTCGGCCATGGGCTGGGCGTTGAGCATCGACAAGGGCGACATCACTCGGGCCTTTCTGGCGGAGACCGCGCCGCGCGCGCTTCAGCCGGGCGAGGTCCGCCTCGCGGTGCGCCGCTTCGCGCTGACGGCCAACAACATCACCTACGCCGTGTTCGGCGAGGCGATGCGCTACTGGGATTTCTTCCCCGCCGAGGACGGCGGGCGCCTGCCGGTCTGGGGCTTCGCCGAGGTCGCCGAGACCACCGTCGAGGGGCTTGAGACCGGCGAGCGCATCTACGGCTATTTCCCCGCCGCCGACAAACTCATCGTCCAGCCGGTGAAGATCACGCCGGGGGGCTTCATCGACGCCAGCGCGCACCGCGCCGAGCTGCCGGCCGCCTACAACCAGTATCGCCGCTGTTCCGGCGACCCGGCCTACGACCCTGACCGCGAACAGTTCCAGCAGGCGCTCCAGCCGCTCTTCCTGACCAGCTGGCTGATCGATCTGCATCTGCGCGAGATCGGCTTCGAGGGCGCGAAGCGCGTCAGCCTGACGAGCGCGTCGAGCAAGACCGCGCTCGCGCTCGCCTGGTGTCTGGGCGCGGACCGGCCGGAGGGCGTGGACATCGAGGCGATGACCTCGCCGCGCTCGAAACCCTTCGTCGAGCGCACCGGCTTCTACGATACGATTGCGCTCTATGACGACCTCGCCGGGCTCGGCCCCGAGCCGAAGCGCATCCTGATCGACTTCGCCGGCGATGCGGGCGTGAACGCGGCCGTGCACGGCGCGCTCGGCGACCGGCTCGCCGCGAATATCCGCGTCGGCGCGGCGCACTGGGAGGCGTCGGCCCCGGCGCGCGACCTGCCCGGGCCGAAGCCGGTCTTCTTCTTCGCGCCAGACCACGCCGCGAAACGCATCGCCGAGTGGGGCGGGGCTGAGTTTGCGCGCCGCTATTCCACCGCCTGGGCGGGCTTTTCAGAGGCGGCGCACGCCCTGTTCGACACCGTGGAGATGGACGGCGCCGACGGCGCGCTTGAAGCCTACCGACAACTCGTCGCCAACCAAGCGCCGGCCTCGGCCGCGATCAGCGTCGAGGCGGCCTGATCGTGACCGATCGCCCGCGACCCAACGACGTGCGCGAGCGCGTGCCGCGCTCGACTGAGAACGACTACACGCGCGAGATCGCCGATGAGCGCCGCGCCTTCGTCGAGGCCAAGTCCGGCGCCCGGCTCAGCCATGTCGGCGCCTACTCCTTCGACCCCGAGGCCGCGCGCGGCAATGTGGAGAACTTCATCGGCGCGGCCCAGGTCCCGATCGGGCTCGCCGGACCCTTGAGAGTGCGCGGCGAACATCTCGATGAGGACGTCTACGTGCCGCTCGCCACCGCGGAAGGCACGCTGGTCGCCAGCTATAACCGTGGCATGCGCATCCTGACCGAGGCCGGCGGGGTGAAGACCACGATCCACGAGCGCTACATGCAGCGCGCGCCGGTCTTCCACTTCGATGACGCGCGCGGGGCGCGGGACTTCTCCGCCTGGCTCGGTCAGAACATGGACGGGGTGCGCGCGGCGGCCGAAGCGAGCTCGTCGGTGGCCAGGCTCTCCCATCTGGAGCGCTATGCGGTCGGCCCGATGCTCCATGTGCGCTTCAACTTCGAGACCGGCGACGCGGCCGGTCAGAACATGGCCGGCAAGGCCGCGGACGCGGCGTGCCGTTGGATCGCGGACCATCACCCGGGCGGGGCGCGCTACACGCTCTCCGGGGCGATGGACACCGACAAGAAGCACTCCCAGCTGAACGTGCTGCACTCGCGCGGCGCGCGCGTCATCGCCGAGGCCCGCATCCCCGACCGGGTGCTGCGCGAGCGGGTCGGCGCGCCCGCGGCGGAGTTGTTTCGGGCGCGGCTGAACTCGTTCGCGGGCTCGGTCATGGCCGGATCGGCCAATAACGGCATGCACGCGGCCAACGCGCTCGCCGCGCTGTTCATCGCGACAGGGCAGGACGCGGCCAACGTCGCCGAAAGCCACGCCGCGATCACCTATGTGCGCGTGGAGGACGATCCCGAGACGGGCGAGCCGGCCTATTACTGGTCGATCACCCTGCCTGCGCTGATCGTGGCGACGTTCGGCGGCGGGACGGGGCTACCCACGCAAGGCGAGTGCCTCGACGTGCTGGGCTGCCGCGGCGAGGGCAAAGTGGGACGCTTCATCGAGATCTGCGCCGCGACCGTGCTCGCCGGCGAGGTCAGCCTCGCCGGGGCCGCGGTCGCCGGAGACTGGGTGGAGAGCCACGACCGGCTGGGGCGCAACCGGTAGGCGCGCTCGTCCGCCCCGAGGTCCCGGATCGCGGCTTCGCCGCGTCCGGGAGTTCAGCGCTCAATCCATGAATTCCCGGACGTTGCGCAGCATCGATCCGGGACCGCGGCGCGGAGGAGCACGCCCTCTGCACGCGCCCCTTGCGGCGGTGCGCGGCGTAGATAGCCTTCGCCGCCATGCGGATCGCGACCCTTCTATGCGCTCTCATCGTCTCTGCGTGCGCCAGCGCGCCGAACCCGCTCGCCGACCCGCGCGAGCGCGGGCCGTTCATTGCGCAGTCCGACCGGCCGACGCCGCCGAACGTGGCGCGCGCGGCCGACACGTCCCAGTGTCGCGGCCAGGCGCTGCGCGCGGTCGCCGCGCCGCTGCCCGACTACCCCGCCCGCGGCTGGTCGCGCGGGCTCCAGGGCTGGGCGGTGGTGCAATTCGACGTCTCCGATGAGGGCGCGGTCTCGAACGTGCGCGTCAGCCGGGGCGTGCCGGGGGGCAGTTTCAACCGTGAGGCCGAGCGTGCGGTGCGCGACTGGCGCTTCGGCCCGCTGGACGAGGGCGTCTCGCTTGAGGGCTGCGTGGTTCTGTTCGAGTTCCTGATGGGCGAGGTTTACTTGCGCTGAGCGGCGAAAGCGCCTTTGTTCACGCCGGTATTCGAGGGCTTGTCCACAGCCGTGCGCAAGCCGCGGCGTTCAGGCGTCGCCGGATTCTTGATCGTCCGTTAAAATCGTGATTCGCGCAGGGAGGAAGGCGGGCCCCTGCGTGACGTTTCGACGGCTCAGCGCCCGCGGGAAGGATGCCCGAACCATGGCCGCCCCGGCCCCGGTGGAGCTCGCCAGCCTGATCGTCACCGGCGGCGCCGTCGCCTTCGGCGTGGCCGCCTCGGTCTGGGCCTTCCGCCTGACCGAGGGCGCAAGGCGCGCGCGTGCCGTCTGGCGCGCGCGCCTCGAACGCGCTGAAGCGCGCCTGGCTCGAACCGACAGCCTGTTCGGCGCCCATCCGGGTCTGGTCATCGTGTGGGAGACGCCGCCGCGCGCCGACGCGGCTCCCATGGGCGAGACGGGCTGGGGCAAGCCGAAGATCTACGGCTCCACCACCGCGCTGAGCTCCATGCTGAAATTCGCCGATCTGGGCGCGCCGGCCGAGGCCGGCGGCGATCCGGCTTCGGCCCTGCTCGACGGGCTCGCCGACTTCGAGGCGCGCTCGGCCGCGGGCGAGGAGACCACGCTGCGCCAACGCGTCGCCGACCTCGCCTCCGACGGCCGGGCCTTCTCCCTGACCATTTCAGGCCCGTCCGGGCGCTTCCTGGAGGCCGACGGGCGCGCAGCCGGCGGCCAGCTGGTCGTCTGGCTGACCGATGCGACGATCCGAGGGCTGGAGGAGTCCGGCGCGCGAGCGCGCGTCGAGGAGGCCCGGCGCACCATTTCGGAGGACCCGCTGGCCTTCCTGGACGCGCTCAACCGCGCGCCGAGCCCGGCCTGGCGCATGAGCGCGGGCGGCAAGCTGGAATGGGCGAACGCGGCCTATCTCAAAGCGGTCGAGGCCGAGAGCCTCGCCGACGCGATCGAGCGCCAGTCGCTTCTGGAGTCCGGTCTCGCCGAGCAGGCCGCGAGCGCGCTGAAGTCCGGCGAGGCCGTGCGCGAGGTGCGCGGCGTTGTGGTCGGCGGCGAGCGCAAGCTGATGGAGTTTCAGGTCTTTCCCGTCTCCGGCGGCGCGGCGGGCCTGGCCGTGGACGTCACCGCCGGCGAGGAGGCCAAGGCGGCGCTGAAGCGGTTCCGTCAGGCCCATGACGACACGCTGAACCACATGGCCGAGGCGGTCGCCATCTTCGACCGGTCCAAGCGCCTGGTGTTTTATAACAGCGCCTTCTCCAACCTGTTCGGGCTGGAAGAAGCGATGCTGAACGAGCGCCCGAGCCACGGCTTCGTGCTCGATCGCCTGCGCGAGACGCGCCTCCTGCCCGAACAGACCGATTACGACGCCTGGCGACAGGGCGAGCTGGATCGCTATGAGGCCGCGCCGAGCGAGGAGACGCCGGACGAGCTGTGGGGCCTGCCGGACGGGCGCACCCTGCGCGTGGCGCGCCAGCGCCATCCCCTCGGCGGCGTGCTCCTGATCTTTGAGGACATGAGCGACCAGCTGAGCCTGCAGGCGCGCTACAACACGCTGATCAACGTGCAGCGCGCCACGCTGGACCGTCTGCACGAGGCGGTCGCGGTGTTCGGCTCCGACGGCCGGCTCAAGCTGCGCAACTCCGCCTTCGAGGGGATGTGGGAGCTGGACGTGGACGCCCTCGACGACGCCCCGTTCGAAGACATCGCCGAGGCGTGCCATGCGCTTTATCCCAACACCGACGGCTGGGCGGCGCTGAAGGCGCGCATCACCGATCCAAGCCCTGAGGCGCGCCAGTCCAAGACCGGCGAGATCCGCCGCGCGGACGGCTCGATCCTGACCTGGCTGACCCGGCCCCTGCCCGACGGCGCCACGCTGATCGCCTGGGACGACGTCACCGACTCCCGGCGCATCGAGACGGCGCTGCGCGACCGGGCCGAGGCGCTGGAGGCCTCAGAGCGCATCAAGACCGAGTTCGTGGAGCATGTCAGCTATCAGCTGCGCACCCCGCTGACGACGATCGGGGGTTACGCCGACCTGCTCGCCCACGGCTACGCCGGGGAGATGACGGAGCGGCAGAAGGAGCATATGGGCGCGATCCAGCAGGCCAGCGGACAGCTCGCCAAGCTGATCGACGACATTCTCGACATCGCCGCGATCGACGCCGGCCAGCTGGAGCTGGAGATGGGCGATGTGCGCCTGGGCGACGTCGCCGCGGAGGCCGCCGACCTTGTGGCCAGCCGCGCCGAGCACGCCGGGGTGAAGCTGTCGCTGGAGACAGAGGGCGCGCAGGCGCCGGTGCGCGCGGACGCCAAGCGCATGAAGCAGGTGATCTACAATCTCGTCGCCAACGCGCTCGATCATGTCTCGAGCGGCGGCGCGGTCGAGGTCGGCGCCGAGGTGGAGGCCGAGGAGGCGCGCGTGTGGATCGCCGATGACGGCGAGGGCATCGCGCCGGACCGCCAGGCCGCCGTGTTCGAGCGCTTTGAAAGCGGGGAGAGCGGCGGGGCGGGCCTCGGGCTCGCGCTCGTCAACGAGATCGTACGCCTGCACGAAGGCTGGGTGGAGCTGGAAAGCGCGCCCGGCGAGGGCACGCGGGTGACCTGCCACCTGCCGCGCACCTCGGCCTATGACGTGAACGCGCCGGAGCTGGAGTTGCGCCCGCGCGAGGGCGACGTGAGCCCTGAGGCCGGCGACGCCGAGGGCGACGCCGGAGACGAGGCGGGCGAGGGCGATGATGACGGCGACGACGCCACGCGCGCGGCCGAGGGCGGCTGACCGGGCGTCTGGCCCGGCTCGGCCCGGGCGTGCTTAGCTTTCCCTCCCGCCGCCTTCAGCCGCCGTTTCAGCGTTCCGCCCGCCATGTCCTACCGCCTGTTCGCGGCCCTGCCGCTGCCCGACGCCGTGATCGAGCGCGTCCTGCCGCTGATGGATCACGTGCCCGGGGCGAAGTGGCGCCCGCCGGAAAACCTGCACATCACGCTCGCCTTCTTCGGCGACATGGACGGGGCGACGGCCGAGGAGCTGGACCATGAGCTGGCGCGCATCCGCGTCGCGCCGTTCGATCTGCGCTTGAAGGGCGCGAGCCATTTCGGCAAGGCCGAGCCGTCCTCGCTCTGGCTCGGGGTCGACGGCGGCGACGCCCTGCCCGATCTGGCCCGGCGCTGCGCCAGGGCGGGCCGGAACGCCGGCGTCCCGCCTGAGCGGCGCGCCTACACGCCCCATCTGACGCTCGCCTATCTCGGGCGCGAGGCGGACCTCATCAAGCTGCAGCGCTTTGAGCAGGCGATGAATCTCTACGTCTCGCAGACCTGGCGCGCGGACCGCTTCCACCTCTACTCAAGCCACACCCGCAAACCCGGCAAGCCCAACGCCTACGAGATCGAGGCGGAGTACCCGCTGGAGCGGTGAGGCGCTAAAGCGCCAGCGGGCCCAGCACGCTCGCGACCAGCGCCACGATGGGCGCGGCGGCGAGGTTGAGGCGAAAGCCCGCGCTGATCATCTGGTTCATGCTCGCCGCGCCTGAGGCGTAGACGATCGCGTTGGGCGCGGTCGCCACGGGCAGCATGAAGGCGCAGCTCGCCGCCAGCGCCACCGGCGCGATCAGCCAGGCCGGCGGCACGCCCGCCTCCAGCGCCACTGCGCCGAGCACCGGCAAGAAGCCGGAGACCGTGGCCACGTTGGAGGTGAGCTCGGTCAGGAGCACCACGATCAGGCACAGGATCAGCACGGTCACCGGCAACGGCAGGGCGGCGACCCACTGAAGATGGGTTCCGATCCATTGCGCGAGCCCGGTCGCCTGGATCGCCGCGGCCAGCGACAGCCCGCCGCCGAACAGGATCACAACGCCCCAGGGCAGGCGCGCCTGCACCGTGCCCCAGTCCATCAGCGCCTCGCCCTTCGCCTGGCCGCCGGCGGGGATCAGGAACATCGCCACCGCGCCGGCGACTGCGATCTGCGCATTGCCGAGCGCCAGCGTCACCGGCAGATCGAGCGCGCCTGAGGTCCAGGCGAGCAGCGGGTTCCAGCCGAAGCTCTCCCCCGGCCGGCCGATCAATTCGCCGGGCAGGATCCGTCCCATCCAGAGCAACGCCACCACCGTGAAGGCGAGCGCCACGCGCATCTCGGGCCCGCTCATGGGACCGAGCGCGCCTCTGTGCGCCAGCACGGCCTCGCGCCCGGCCTCGCTCGGTGCGCGCGCCTCCACCTTGAAGATGAATTTCGTCAGGATCAGCCAGATCACCGGGATGATCAGAGCCGCGGCCGGCACGCCCACGGCCATCCAGTTGGGAAAGGCGATCGCGGCGTCGAACTCGCGCTCCAGAAAGCCGAGCGCGATCAGGTTCGTCGGCGTGCCCACCGGCGTCGCGATGCCCCCGACCGAGGCCGCATACGCCACGCCGAGCGCCAGCGCTGGCGCGAAGCGGCTCGCGTCCACGCCCTCCTCCTCCACCGCCTTGGCGACACTCAAGGCGATCGGGATCATCATCAGCGTCGTGGCCGTGTTGGAGATCCACATGGACAACACGGCCGTCGCCGTCATGAAGCCGAGGATCATCAGCGTCGGGCGCGCGCCGAACGCGGCCACCACGTTCAGCGCGATGCGCGCATGCAGATTCCAGCGCTCGATCGCGAGCGCCACGATGAAGCCGCCAAGCAGCAGCATCACGATCGGATCGGCGTAGGGCGCGGCCGCTTCGCGCATGGAGATGATCCCCACCACCGGAAACGCCGCCAGCGGAACCAGGGCGGTCGCCGCGATGGGGATGGCCTCGGTCGCCCACCAGCACGCCATCAGCACCGCGAACGACGCCAGGAGCCAGGCCGGCCGGTCCAGCCCCTCGGGCACGGGGATCAGCTGGATCAGAACCGCCAGAGCGATGCCGGCGAAAAACCCGATCCGGCGCGTGCGCGCCCCCGCCTCGCCCATGCCTCGACACCCCCCGCGAAAACCTGAAGCGAGTTAAGCCGCGGGGAGGGGGAGTGGCAACATCAGTCGCGAACGCGCGGCGCGATGGCGCGCGCCGTGTCGGCGAGGCCGCCCACCCAACTTCTCCCCACCCTTCCCGCCTCGCATACACGTCCTGCGCTTCGATCCTGACGAAGGCGGCGGTCGCGACGCGTCCCGGCCGGGGTCGGAGACGGCGACCCGGCGCGGTCCGGAGCGTGGCCGGGCGGCGGCGGCGAGTCGAAATCCCGCGCGCCGGTTCGCTGGCCCCGAGGGCGGCGCCTGGCACACAGGCCGGCTTTCCCGGAGGGCGGCGGGCGTCAGGCGTAGGGCTATGAGAGACGCGTAAGGTATCGGCCCCGCCACCGGTCGGACGCCGAGCGCGGGCGTTTCGCCCTGAGCGTCTATCAGCATGCGTAAGGCTCGGAGAAAGCCGCCTGCGCCATCCGCCTTCATCCGTGTCCCGCGCGCGTGCGCTCGCGGCGGCTCCGCCGTGGGCGAGGCTCAGGTTTTGCGGGCGTCAGGCCGTCAGGGCGTCACGCCGTGGGGTCGGCGTCGGAACCCTTCAGCACGAAGCGGCGGTCGCAATAGCCGCACTCGACCCAGTTCTCCTCGCCGAGATCGTAATACACCCTTGGGTGGCCAAGCGCCCCGCCGCCGCCGTCGCACATCACCCGGCGCTGGGTGACCACCACGATTTCGGGCTCCGGCGCGCCGAACGCGCCGGCCGTAGCGGCGCGGGATTCCTGTAACGGATCTGAGGGCTTGGTCATGGCGTGGCGTCCGCGATCGGGCGGCCCCGTCAGCGGCCCCTCGATCACGGGGGCGGCTGACGAAGGCGTGGAAATGCGCGGCGGTCCGGCCTAGGGTTCGGCCCGTCGCGGCACGCCCCGTCTCTAGGCGCTCGCGACCGGTTTCGTCAACGCGCCGACCCGCTTGGAAAGACCCCGCGCCGCCCGCTTCGAAAGAGCCCGCCCATGACCGACACGCCCGAATTCGCGCTGGAAGCGCGCGCGCTGACCAAGACCTATCCCGGCGGCAAGTCCGGCGCGCCGAAACGCGCGCTCAAGGGCGTGGACCTGGCGATTCCCACCGGCTCCATCTTCGGGCTTCTGGGGCCGAACGGGGCGGGCAAGTCCACCTTCATCAACATCTTCGCCGGGCTGACCAAGAAGACCTCCGGGCGGGCCTCGATCTGGGGCGTGGACATCGACGCCGATCCGCGCCGGGCGCGCGCCGCGATCGGCGTGGTGCCCCAGGAACTGAACATGGACGTGTTCTTCACCCCGGCCGAGACGCTGGAGCTGATGGCGGGCTTCTACGGCGTGCCGAAGTCGGAACGGCGCACCGACGAGATCCTTGAAGCGGTGGGCCTTAGCGACAAGCGCGACGCCTATGTGCGCGCGCTGTCGGGGGGCATGAAGCGCCGGCTTCTGGTGGCCAAGGCGCTGGTGCACTCTCCGCCCGTCCTGGTGCTCGACGAGCCGACCGCGGGGGTGGACATCGAGCTGCGCCGCCAGCTCTGGGACTACGTGGTGAAGCTGAACAAGGCCGGCGCCACGATCGTGCTGACCACGCACTATCTGGAGGAGGCCCAGGAGCTCTGCGACCAGATCGCCATCATCGACGAGGGCGAGGTGGTGGCCTGCGAGCCGAAGGAGCAGCTGCTCAAGCGCCTGGACCGCAAGACGCTGGTGATCGAGCCGGCCGAGCCGCTGGGCGCCGTGCCCGCCGGGTTCGAGAATCAGGACGCCGAGATCAAGGACGGCGCGCTCGTGATCACCTACCGCTTCGGCCAGGCCTCAGTCGCGGACATGATCGAGCGCTTCCACGCCACCGGCGCGCGCATCGCGGACCTGCGCACCGAAGAGGCCGACCTGGAGGACGTCTTCTTGTCGCTGACCTATAACGCGCCAGCCAAACCGGCCGCCTGAGCCGGCCGCGTCAGCCGGGCGGGCTGGGGCCGCGAGCGCGGCGCCATGTTCTCGCCGCACCGCGGTGCAAGGCTAATCTTATGTTCGGCTTTATCCGACGTCTCTTCGGCGCGGTGCTCGCCGCCTCGGTGTTCGCCGGCGCGTTGGCGCTGCTCCTGCGCTTCCAGCCCGAGGGCCTCGGCGGCTGGCTGGTGCTCGCAGGGCTGATCCTCCTGGCCGCGCTCATTTCGCTTGTGATTTACCGCTGGTTCGCCGGCGGCCCGGGGCCCGGCCCGCAAGCCGACGACCGCTCCGGCGACGGCTACATGTCCGGCCTCGGCTTCGGCTCCGGCGCGCAACGCCGCGACGGCGACGACATCGACGACGGCCTGATCTAGCCCCGCTCCGGTCGCGCCCGTCCGCCTCGGCCCTGCCGCGCCCGCATTGCGAAGCCGCCCGCGCGCCTGTATGTCTGAACCCGCACGCACCCGTAGCTCAGCTGGATAGAGCGCCGCCCTCCGAAGGCGGAGGCCAAAGGTTCGAATCCTTTCGGGTGCGCCATCTTTGTCGGACGTCACAGAACGTTGGACAAAATCCAAGAAAATTGAATCGATTAAGGCTGCTCCTCGGTTCGTGGCATCCAGCAAAAAGTGAAGGTGACGCGCGGCGCGTGCGTCGTCGGCCACAGTTAAATCTCGACTACGCGCCACCCGGCGCGCTTCAGGGCTTCGACTGCGACGGCCCTGTCATTTCCTTCTCCGACTGATGAAGCGCGAAGGGCCACGCCAACCAGATGGGAAGCGCGGGTGAGCGCGACAAAGGTACGCCGAAACCGGTCCTCGAGACGGGCCGGAAGCGGTACCCGACGGTCAAAACCAACTAAAAAGGGAAAGATTTTCTCCGAGGAGTGCTCGTAGAGGAATGTACTCAGAAGCAAGCTCGCCGCGTGTGATTGGCCTTTCACGCCGTGGATCGATGAAAGGCGAATCGAGACCGACCGCTCTCCGTTGTCGTAGCGGAAGACGTTGGGATCATCCGCGCCGGCGGAATCCTTAGGCTCGGCTGCAACCGTATCTGCAGACCAGTTTAGAAATCTTGCGGATAATCCCCAAAATTTTTGGCGTAATTACCCAAGCTAATCTGATCATGTGGCGGATTATCCAAGTTTGCGCGAGATTTTGACCAAGCATCTCCGGTTTTCCGATCAATAAAGCATTGACTTCATTCGCACTATTGTCCAAGCATCTTTGAGGATCTAGATCTTCTCCCTGTCCTCCCTCGCGTCCGCTCGGTCGGTCCTCGCTCACGCTGCGGGCGGGCGGTCGCCCTTGCGAACGCTGCGCGTTCGGTTTTCCTGGTCCTTCATCGCTCCGCTCGGTCGGTCCTCGCTCTCGCGGACTTCGTCCGCTTCCTTGCGAACGCTGCGCGTTCGGGCGCGTTGCGCTGGTCGCCCGCCCGCCTGCAAACCGTCGGCTTTTGCGCTAGGTGTGTCGGCGTTGGTTTCAGCCGTCGCGGGTGTCCCCGTACCATGCGCCTCGCCGTACGATCTCTTGAGAAAAGCTTCGGGTCCGGCGAGACGCGCCAGCGCGTGCTCTGCGGGGTCGATCTCGCCCTGGAGCCGGGCGAGCGGGTGGCGGTGACCGGGGAGAGCGGGTCGGGCAAGAGCACGCTGTTGCATCTGATCGGGCTTCTTGATCGACCGGACGCGGGCGAGATCCGCTTTGACGATGCCGCCGTCTCCGACCTGTCCGACGCCGAGCGCGCGCGCCTGCGTCGGGAGCGCGTCGGGTTGGTGTTTCAGCAGTTCAACTTGGTGCCCTCGCTCAGCGTTGCGGACAATCTGGCGCTGCAGGCGCGCCTGGGCGAGCGCTACGAGGCCAATTGGATCGAGCGCCTGGCCGACGGGCTAGGGCTGTCGGATTATCTGAAGCGCTATCCCGAACAGCTCTCCGGCGGTCAGCAGCAGCGCGTCGCGATCGGGCGCGCGCTGGCGGCCAAGCCCGCGCTGGTGCTCGCCGACGAGCCCACCGGCAATCTCGACGAGGCCACGAGCGAGGACGTGCTCGACCTGATGGTCAAGCTCGGCGAGGAGACCGGCGCGGCGCTGATCATGGCGACGCATTCCGAGCGCGCCGCCGAGCGTCTCGACCGGCGCGTGCATCTGACCGGCGGTCGGCTGTCGTGACGCGCACCGTCCTCGCCGCGCTTTTGTCCCACTGGCGCCGCCGGCCGGGCCAGCTCGCCGCGCTGGTGCTGGGCCTGGCGCTGGCGACCGCGCTGTGGACGGCGGTCCAAGCGATCAACGCTGAAGCGCGCGCGAGCTATGACGAAGCCGCCGCCGCGCTCGGCGGCGGCGAGGTGACGGTGCTGACCGCGCCGGACGGCGTGATTCCCGTCTCCGCCTGGGCGGACTTGCGCCGGGCCGGCTGGGCGGCCTCGCCCCTCAGCGAGGGCGAGCTGACCGTGCGCGGAACGGTCTACGCCGTGACCGGCGTGGAGCCGCTCTCCGCGCCGCAAGGGAGCGCGTTCGGGGGCGAGGGGGGCGGCGGGGACGGGTTCGGCGACGGCGCGGGGCTCGACTTTCTGACGCCGCCCGGCGTCATCCTCGCCGCGCCTGAAACCGCGGAGGCGATCGAAGGCGCGGACGGCCTGCCGCCGGTGCGTGCCAGCGCCGAGGTGGCGCGCGGAACGCTCCTGACCGACATCGCCGTCGCCGCGCGGCTTCTCGGCTTTGAGGACGAGGTGACCGCCCTTCTCGTCGACGAGCGCGCCCGCAAGGGTCTAAGGCCCATCGCCGAGATCGCGCCAAGTCTGGAGCGCGATAGGGGCTCGGCCGGAGGCGAGGTGGCGCGCCTGACCGGCAGTTTCCACTTGAACCTGACCGCGTTCGGATTTTTGTCTTTCGCGGTCGGGCTGTTCATCGTCTACGCGGCGGTCGGGCTCGCCTTCGAGCAGCGCCGGGCGAGCCTTCGCACCTTGAGGGCGCTTGGAACGCCGGTGCGCGGGGTGGTGACTGCGTTCTTGATTGAGGCGCTGACCCTGGCGCTCGCGGCCGGCGCGCTCGGCGTGCTTCTAGGCTACGCCGTGGCGAGCGTGCTCCTGCCGGACGTGGCCGCCACTTTGCGCGGTCTTTACGGCGCGGACGTCGCCGGCGAGCTTTCGATCCGGCCTCAGTGGTGGCTGTCGGGCTTCGCCATCGCGATGTTCGGGGCGCTGGGCGCTACGGCGCAGTCGATCCGCCGCGCGGCGACCTTGCCGCTTCTGGAAAGCGCCCAGCCGCGCGCCTGGGCGGTGGCGTCGACGCGGCGCTTTGCGCTGCAGGCCGGCGCAGCCGGCGCCCTGTTCGCCGCGGCCGCGCTCATCCCTCAAGTGTTCGAGGGCGTGATCGCGGGCTTTGCGCTTTTAGGCGCCCTTCTTCTGGGCGCCGCGCTCGCCCTGCCGCCGGCGCTGGGCCTCGCGCTCGCGCTGGCGCGCCGGATCGCCAAGGGACCGCGCAGCGAATGGTTCCTCGCCGACACGCGCCAGCAGCTGCCGGGGCTGTCGCTGGCGCTGATGGCGCTGATGCTGGCCCTGGCGGCGAATATCGGCGTGGGCACGATGGTCTCGAGCTTCCGCCTGACCTTCGAGGGCTGGCTCGATCAGCGCCTGGTCGCCGAGCTCTACGTGACCACGCGCGACGAGGCGCAGTCGGAGGCGATGCGCGACTGGCTGGCGCCGCGCACCGACGCGATTCTGCCGATCTGGAACGTGGAGCGCGACATCGCCGGGCGGCCCGGCGCGATCTTCGGCGTCGCCGATCATCCCACCTATCGCGACAACTGGCCGCTGATCACGGCCGAAGCCGGCGCCTGGGACGCGCTTGCGACCGGCGAGGGGGTATTGGTGAACGAACAGGTCTGGCGCAGCCAGGAGCTTCGCGTCGGCGAGCCGCTCGCGCTTCCGGCCGGGCCGCCCTTGCGCATTGTCGGGGTCTATTCCGACTACGGAAACCCCCGCGCTGAAGCCATGATCGGCATCGACGTCCTCACTGCGCGCTACGGCGAGGACGTCTCTCGCCTTCGCTATGCGCTGCGCGTGGACCCGGAGCGCGCCGAGGCTCTGGCGCAGGAGATCCGCGCCACGTTCGATACGCCTCAGAACGGCGTGATCGATCAGGCGCGGGTGAAGGAGATCTCGCTCTCGATCTTCGAGCGCACCTTCGCGGTGACCGGCGCGCTGAACGTTCTGACCCTGTCCGTGGCCGCCTTCGCCATGTTCGCAAGCCTGGTCACGCTGGCGACCATGCGTCTGCCCCAGCTGGCGCCGGTCTGGGCGCTCGGCATGACGCGGGCGGGGCTTGCCCGCCTCGAGCTGTTGCGCGCGGCGCTTCTGGCCGTGCTGACCTGGCTCGTCGCCCTGCCCACGGGGTTGATGCTGGCCTGGGCGCTGCTGTCGGTGATCAATGTGGAGGCGTTCGGTTGGCGCCTGCCCATGCATGTCTTTCCGCTGGACTGGTTGCGCCTGGCCGGGCTCGCGCTCGTCGCCGCGCTGATCGCTGCGGCGTTGCCCGCGCGCCGGCTCGCCGTGCGCCCGCCGCGCGACTTCCTCGCCGTCTTCGCACAGGAGCGCTGAGTGATGATGCGTCTTCCCGCCAGTTTTTTCGCCAGTCTGTTCGCCTGTCTTCCGGCGCTCGGCCTGGCTGCGCCCGCCGCAGGCCAGGGCTTCGCCGGGCTCGGAACGCAAGCGGAGGGCTTCGCCGTCCCGGAGCCCGATCGCGGCTTCGACTTTCCAGCCGACCACGGCGCGCACCCGGACTACCGCATCGAGTGGTGGTATCTGACCGCCGTGCTGGAGGGCGAGGACGGGCGCGAATACGGCGCTCAGTGGACGCTGTTCCGCTCCGCGCTGCAGCCGCGCGCGGGCGAGGGCTTCGCCGCGCCTCAGCTCTGGATGGGCCATGCGGCGATGACGACGCCTGAGCGCCATCTCCACGCCGAGCGTCTCGTGCGCGGCGGGGTCGGCGCGGCCGGGACCGAGACCGACCCCTTCGCCGCCTTCATCGACGAATGGGCGATGGAGAGCGCGCCGGACCGGCTCTCGCCAGGCGCGGACGCGCTCTCTGAGCTTAATGTCACGGCGCGCGGGCCGGACTTCGCCTATGAGCTCGCCCTGTCGGCGCAAGGCCCGCTCGTCTTCCACGGCCGGGGCGGCTACTCGGTGAAATCCGGCGAGGGCCAGGCGAGCTATTACTATTCACAGCCCTTCTACGAGGTGGCGGGCCGGCTCGATCCGCCGTCCGGACCGGTCGAGGTCACCGGTAGGGCCTGGCTCGACCGGGAGTATTCCTCACAGCCCCTGTCGGAGAGCCAGACCGGGTGGGACTGGGTCTCGCTGCATCTTGACGGCGGTGAAAAGCTCATGGGCTTTCAACTGCGCCAGACCGACGGGGGCGTCTACACCGCGGCGAGCTGGATCACGCCGGAGGGAGAGCTGACCGCGTTCGATGACGGCGCGCTGACCCTGACGCCGCTCCAGACCGCCGAGGTGGCCGATCGCGACGTCCCGGTGCGCTGGCGCGTGGAGCTGCCCGCGCGCGGGCTCGACGTGGAGATCGATGCGCTGAACCCGCAAAGCTGGATGCCGACCACCTTCGCCTACTGGGAGGGGCCGGTCTCGATCACGGGCAGCCATGAAGGGCGCGGCTATCTGGAGATGACCGGCTACGCGCCGGACGAGGAGCCGCCCTCCTGACGCGCGGCGTCGCGCACCGCCTCGGCGGCTTGGCGCACGCCGGCCGCGTCGAGGCGCCCGGCCTCGACGGTCGCGGAGATGCGCCCGCCATGGCGCTCGCGCGCCCTGGCGTAGGCGGGATCGTAATGGGCCTGCATGAGCGCGGCGGCGAGGGCTTCAGCCTCGCCGGAGCGGGCCAGTGCGATCCAGGCGTCTATGTCGGCGTTCGCGTGGCGGCCGCGCAGTTTCTCGATCGCAGCGGTCAGCGTGTCCGGATCGCCGGCGATGTCGGCGTAGGCGCGGGTCAGGAAGGCCGCGCGGGCGCTCAGCGGCGCGGCGATCTCGATGCGCCGCGCGGCCTTCATCGCCGCCCACAATGCATTGGGCACGCGGCGCCGGCCGACCAGGCTGGATTCAGCCTCGACGAAGACCGGCCGGGCGGGATCGAAGTCGCGCATCGCCGACCAGAGCGCACTTTCGAACGCCTTCTGGCTCGGCTGGTCACGGTCCTGGAACGCGCCGAACGCCGAGCCGCGATGGTTCGCAAGCCCTTCCAGGTCGATCACCTGCTCGCCGCGCTCGACGAGGGCGTGCAGGACGGCGGTCTTGGCGGTCCCCGTGCGTCCGTCGACCAGCACGAGATCGAGCTGCGGCGCGGTCGCGTCCAGCCCGGCCACGACCGTGCGCCGCCAGCGCTGATACCCGCCCTCGAGCACCGCGATGCGCCACCCGACGGCGGCGAGCACCGTGGCGAAGGCGTTCGAGCGCATCCCGCCGCGCCAGCAATAGACCAGCGCGGAAAAGCTCTTCGGCTTGTCCGCAAGCGGGCCCTGCAGGTGCCGCGCCGTGTTCGCGGAAACCAGCGCCGCGCCCAGGCGCCGCGCCTTGAACGGGCTTTCCTGGGTGTAGATCGTGCCGACCTCGGCGCGTTCATCGTCGCTCAGCACCGGCAGGTTGATCGCGCCCGGCGCGCGGTCCTCGGCGAACTCGGACGGGGAGCGCACGTCGATCACCGCGTCGAAGCCGGACAGGCTTTCGCTTGAGACATCCTCGATGATCTCGTATCGGCGCATGCCCGGCTTATACTCTTTCCCGCTTCACCCGCCCGCCGCCACGACGAGACCCCGATGAGCGATAGCACAACCGCGCCCGCCTCCGCGCCGACGCGACTCACAGAGCTGGCCCGCGGAGGCGGGTGCGGCTGCAAGCTCGATCCCGGCGTGCTCGACCGCATCCTTGAGAAGACCGCCGGCGCGAGCCCCTTTCCGGACCTGATCGTGGACGCCTCCACGCGCGACGACGCGGCGGTCTATCGCGTCTCCGAAGACGCCGCGATCGTGGCTACGACCGACTTCTTCGCGCCCGTGGTGGACGATCCGCGCGACTTCGGGCGCATCGCGGCGACCAACGCGCTCTCCGACGTCTACGCCATGGGCGCGCGGCCGATCTTCTGCCTCGCCATCCTCGGCATGCCGATCAACCAGATGGAGGACGCGGTCATCAAGGCGATCCTCGACGGCGGGCGCGAGGTCGCCGAGGCCGCCGGCGCGCCGGTGGCGGGCGGTCACTCGATCGATTCCGCCGAGCCGTTCTACGGCCTGGTGGCGCTTGGGCTGGTCCATCCGACCAAATTGAAAACCAACGCCGGCGCGAAGCCGGGCGACCGGCTGATCCTCGGCAAGCCGCTGGGCGTCGGGGTCTATTCCGCCGCGCTCAAACGCGGCCTTCTGGACGCGCACGGCTACGCTTCCATGGTCGAGACCACGACGCGCACCAACGCGCCGGGCGGCGACCTTGCAGAGCTTGCCGGCGTGCACGCCATGACGGACGTCACCGGCTTCGGGCTTCTCGGCCATCTCTCCGAAGTCTGCCGGGGCTCGAACGTCTCAGCGCGCCTGACGCGCGCCGCCGCGCCGGTGCTGCCGGGCGTGGAGCGGCTTCTGGCCGAGGGCGTGCGCACGGGCGCCTCGGGGCGCAACTGGGCGGCGGTAAAGGCGCTGGTGGACACCCCGGCGGACTGGACCCAGGGCGAACAGGATCTCCTGACCGATCCGCAGACCAGCGGCGGGCTGCTCGTGGCCTGCGCGCCGGGAGAGGAGGCCCGCGTGCTCGAGATCTTCGCCCGTCACGGCCATGACGGGGCGGCCGTGGTGGGCGCGATCGAGGCCGGTCCGGCCCGCATAAGCGTGGACTGAACAAGCCCGCTTATGCATCTCGCAGACCTCATCGACGCGGTCCGACGCGAGGACGACGCGCTTGTCCTGGACATTCCGGAGAATTGGAAACAGGGCCGCACCGCCTATGGCGGGCTGACCGCGGCGCTGTGCCTTCACGGCGCGCGCACGTTCACCGGAGAAGCGCGCGCGCTGCGCTCGGCGATGATCTCCTTCGTCGGGCCGAGCACCGAGAGCGCGCGTGTGACCGCGACGCGCCTTCGCCAGGGCCGCAACGCCTCAAGCGTGCGCGCCTCGCTGACGAGCGGGGAGACCCATGCGACCGAGGCCGTCTTCACCTTCGCCGATCTGCGCGACAGCGCCGTGGCCTACGCCGATGCGCGCTTTCCGGGCGCCGCGCCGCCGCCGCGCGCGGATGCCCAAGGCGGGACCTATCCCGACGGCGCGCCGGCGTTCACCAAGAACTTCCAGATCAAGCATGCGCGCGGTCCCTTCCCCTTCATGGGCGAGGCCGGCGTGGCGCCGCCTGAACAATGCGCCTGGGTGCGCCACCGCGCCGAGCCTGCGCGCGATCACCCGCTTGCGCTGATCGCGCTCGGCGACGCGCTCGCCCCGGCCGTCACCGCGGCGATGAGCGGGTTCGCGCCGGTCTCCTCCATGACCTGGATGATCGACATGCTGGAGGACGCCCCTGAGACCGAGCACGGCTGGTGGCTGTTGCGCTCGGTGACCGATCACGCCGCGGGCGGCTTCTCCACCCAGGACATGACGATCTGGAACACCCACGAGCGCATGGTCGCGAAGGCCCGCCAGATGGTCGCCGTGTTCGGGTAGGTGGCGAGTGATCGCGCCGAGGCTGCGATCCGGGACCGGGTCGCAAGTCCGCACGCTGTCATCCCGGGCGCGTCAGCGACCCGGGACCCGCCGGGAACGCTTGGGGAGGCGCCGTGAGCGCCCGCGGCAGGTCCCGGCGCTCCACTTCGTGTCGGCCGGGATGACAAGGTTGGCGCTTTTCCGCCCTGAGGTCCGGGATCGCGGCTTCGCCGCGTCCGGGAGTTCAGGTTTGAAAACCATATGAATTCCCGGACGATGCGTGAGCGAAGACCCGGGAGCTCGGCGCGATTGCGCGCCCCCTACACGTCCTCGCGTTCGGGCAGAAAAACCTCGCGTTTGCCGGCGTGGTTGGCGGGGCCGATCATGCCCTCGTCCTCCATGCGCTCGATCAGCGAGGCGGCGCGGTTATAGCCGATCTGCAGCCGGCGCTGGATGTAGCTGGTCGAGGCCTTGCGGTCGCGCGCCACGATCGCGACGGCCTGGTCGAACAGGTCCGCACCTTCGTCGGGCTCCTCGCCGAACCCGCCCGGCCCCTCGCCGCCCTCGCCGTCATCCTCGGTGACCGCGTCGAGATAGTCCGGCGCGCCCTGCGCCTTCAGAAAGGCGGCCACCGCCTCGACCTCGCGGTCCGACACGAAGGGCCCGTGCAATCGGCGGATGCGGCCGCCGCCGGCCATGTACAAAAGGTCGCCCTGGCCGAGCAGCTGCTCTGCGCCCTGCTCGCCGAGAATGGTGCGGCTGTCGATCTTGGAGGTGACCGAGTAGCTGATCCGCGTGGGGAAGTTCGCCTTGATGGTGCCGGTGATGACGTCGACCGAGGGGCGCTGGGTGGCCATGACCAAGTGGATGCCGGCCGCGCGCGCCATCTGGGCCAGGCGCTGGACCGCGCCCTCGATCTCCTTGCCCGCGACCATCATCAG
>CAZKBB010000003.1:0-91470 GCA_964550935.1 uncultured Caulobacterales bacterium | reverse complement strand
GAGAGCACGCAGGTCAGCCCCTCGCGCGCGTCGTCGCCGGTGATCGCAACCTTCGCCCTGGACGCCAGGCCCGAGGAGGCCGCATAGCTGTTGATCACGCGCGTCAGGGCCCCGCGGAAGCCGGCCAGGTGGGTGCCGCCGTCGCGCTGGGGGATGTTGTTGGTGAAGCACAGCACGTTCTCGTGGTAGCTGTCGTTCCACTGCAGGGCGACGTCCACCGAGACGGAGTCCTTTTCGGCCTGGAACAGGACGGGGTCCGGGAACAGGCTGGTCCTGGTGCGGTCGAGATGCTTCACGAAGGCGGCGACGCCGCCCTCATAGATCATCTCTTCCTCCCAGGGCTCGGCCTCGCGCTCGTCGCGCAGGACGATTTTGACGCCTGAGTTCAGGAAGGCCAGCTCGCGCAGCCGGTGATGCAGGCGCGCGCGCTCGAACACGATGTCGGAGAAGGTCCGGTCGGACGGCAGGAAGCGCACGCGCGTGCCGGTCTTGGGCGCGCCGGCCTTGGGGCCGTCCTCGTGATTGGGCGCGTCGCCGAGGGTCTTCAAATCCTCTCCGTTCTCCGGCTCGCCGTGCACGAAGCGCATCTCGTGCACCTTGCCGTCGCGCCAGATCGTCAGATCGAGATATTCCGACAGCGCGTTGACGACCGACACGCCCACGCCGTGCAGACCGCCGGAGACCTTGTAGGAGTTCTGGTCGAACTTACCGCCCGCGTGCAGCTGGGTCATGATGACCTGGGCGGCCGAGACGCCCTCGCCCTCGTGCATCTGGGTCGGCACGCCGCGCCCGTCGTCCTCCACGCTCGCCGAACCGTCGGAGTGAAGGATCACCCGCACGGTCGAGCACCAGCCCGCCAGCGCCTCGTCGATCGCGTTGTCGACGACCTCGTAGACCATGTGGTGCAGGCCTGAGCCGTCGTCGGTGTCCCCGATATACATGCCGGGGCGCTTGCGCACGGCATCCAGGCCCTTGAGGACCTTGATCGACTCCGCGCCGTAATCCTGATTCGTGTTCTCTGCCATAGCCTTCTTTTACCGGAGAAGAAGCAGCAGAGCCACGCCCGCCATCACTGCGGCGGTGACGAGGTCGGCCCAGCGCTTCACGCCCCTCGCGGCGAGCCAGTCGCGCGCCCTGTGGGCGAGCCCGACATAGAGTCCGGCGAACACGACGAACATGGCGAGCATGATCGCGATCATCGCCGCATAGCTCGCCGGCGTGACCTGTCTGAGGTCGAAAAACGCTGGCAGGAAAGACAGATAGAAGACGATCGCCTTCGGGTTGGTCAAAGGCATGGTCACGCCGGCCGCATACGTCCCGGCGAGGCCGCGCTTGGAGGCGCGCGGCAGGGGCGCGCCGGCCGGGGCGGGGTTGCGGAAGGAGGCGAACGCGCTCCACGCGAACCACAGCAGGACGCCCGCGCCCAGAAGCTTCACGCCCAGCACCAGGCCGGCGTGGCGCTCGGCCGCCTCGGCGGCGGCGCTGAGCCCGGTGATCGCAAGCGTCAGCCAGAACACGTCGCCTGTGAGAATTCCGAGCCCGTAGCTCACCCCGTGCGCCGGCCCGGCGCCCAGCGTGCGCGCCACCATCGCCAGATTGCCCGGCCCCGGCGTCATGAACAGAACGAAGATCGCCGCGCCGAAGGCGGCCAGAGTCGCAAGCGTCATGGCCCGGCTCCTAGCGCGCCGGCGCGCAGCAGGGAAGCGGGGCGGGTTTAGCCACCCCCTCTCACCCCGCGGATAAGTTTGATGACCGGGACGAAAAATCCCGGTGCGTCGTGAAAATGGGAAGCGTGTGATCACTGACGTGTCACTCGAACCAACCAACGAGAAGGACGCCCCTTCATGCGAGTGGACATCATGCGCCTTGCCGAACTTATCGTGCTGACATCAGCGTTTGTTCTGACCGGCGCAGATCTGCTGATCATTCTGATCACGCTGGCGCTGTTGCCGATCGACCGTCGGTGCGCCCTAGTGAGAAGTTTTGCAGGTGGCGCGCAAATCCGTTGTGTTGCGACGATTGAAGCGTTCGTTTGCAGGAGGCCCGCCCCATGACCTATCGCTCCGTCCCAGACCGCCCGTTCGACACGCCTGAGCGCGTCGCGTTCCGCGAGACGGTGGAGCGCTTCATCGCCGAGCGGATCGAGCCGTTCGCGGACGCCTGGGACGAGGCGGGCGATTTTCCCTGGGCGCTGCACGAGGCGGCCGGCGCGCTCGGCCTGTTCGGCTTCGGCATAGAGGAGGCCCATGGCGGCCTCGGCTTCGACGACGCCTTCATGCGCCTGGAGTCCGGAATCGCGCTCGCCTACGCCGGCGTCGGCGGGGTGAACGCGAGCCTTGGGTCGCGCAACATCATGACCCGGCCGATCCAGACGCTTGCGAGCGAGGAGTTGAAGGCCCGCGCCTTGCCGGAGATCGTGTCGGGGCGGGCCGGCGGCGCGCTCGCCATGACCGAGCCGTCGGGCGGATCGGACCTGTCGCGGATGAAGACGCGCGCGGTCCTGCAAGACGGGCAATGGCGCATCACCGGGGAGAAGACCTTCATCACAGGCGGGATGAAGGCGGACTGGTTCGTGGTCGGCGCGCGCACCGGCGCGCAGGGGTTTGCGGGCGTCTCGCTCTTCCTCGTCCCGGCCGACGCGCCCGGCTTCGAGCGCACAGCCATCACGCGCAAGATGGGCTGGTGGGCGAGCGACACCGCCACGCTTCACTTCGACGCCGCGCGCGTGCCTGAGGCCAATCGCATGGGCGAGGAGGGGACGTGCCTCCTTGCGATCATGGAGAATTTCAACTTCGAGCGGTTGAGCCTGGCGGCCGGGTGCCTCGGCATGGCGCGGCGCTGCCTCGATCACGCGGTGGACTACGCCAAAGCGCGCGAGACCTTCGGCAAGGCGCTCATCACGCACCAGGCGATCCGCCACAAGATCGCGGACATGAGCGCGAAGATCGACGCGCTCGACAGCTATCTCCAGATCATCGCCTGGCGCATCAACCAGGCCTTGGACGGCCAGGGCGCCATGCCGGTCGCGGAGCTGTCCAAGGCCAAGGTTCTCGCCTCGAAGACGGCAGAGTTCTGCGCCTCCGAAGCGATGCAGATCATGGGCGGTGCGGGATACCTGCGCGGCTGTCCGGTGGAACGCATCTATCGCGAGGTGAAGGTGATGGCGATTGGAGGCGGCTCTGAAGAGATCATGCGCGATCTCGCGGTCAAGCAGATGGGGCTTTAGCCCGGCCTTGCGGCCCCGTCCTCGACCGCGACGAACTGAGCCGCTTCGCCGAAGGGCTCGAAAAGAACCCGCTCCACTCCGGTGAGCCAGGCCTGGGCCTCCAGCGCGGTGATGGCCTCGGCGAGCCCCTGGCGGCGGGCCGCGTCCAGGTGCGCGCAGGCTTCGTCGAGGATCAGCACCGGCGCCCGGCCGTGGGCGCGCTTCAGCGCGGCGCCCTGAGCCAGCGCGAGGCCGAGGACCAGCGCCTTCTGCTCGCCGGTGGAGCAGTCCGCGGCCGGCTGATCCTTTTCGCGGTGGCGCGCGGCGAGCTCGGTGCGGTGAGGCCCGGTCAGGGCGCGTCCGGCCGCGCCGTCGCGCCGGCGCGCTGAGGCGAGGGTTTCGGTGAAGGCGTCTTCGGCCTTGCCGGCGGGCGCGCCGTCGGCGAGCAGACCCTCCACATGGCCTTCAAGGGCGAGATCGGCCTTGGGAAACCGGGTCTCCGGCCGGGCGTCGATCTCGCCTTGCAGCCGCACCAGCGCTTCAAGCCGGGCTGCGGCCAGCGCCACCCCCGCGCCGGCCATCTCCGCCTCCAGCGCGCCCAGCCAGGCCGGATCGGCGCGCCTCGCGCCTTCGGCCTCGGCGTCGAGCAGGCGCTGGCGCTGGCGCATGGCTTTCTCATAGGCGCTGGCCGAGTGCGCGTGGGTCGGTTCGCCGGCCAGGACCAAACGGTCGAAGAAGCGAAGCCGGTCCGAGCGCGCGCCCGCCCACAGCCGGTCCTCGCGCGGGGTGAGCCACAGCATGGGAAGGAGCCGCGCAAGCGCGGTCTGTGTCGCCGCCGCCCCGTCCAGACGCGTACGCCGGCGCTGGGGCGCGTTCGGATCGGACCCGGTCGCCAGCGTCACCGGGCCGTCGGGCGTGAGCGCTTTTGCGAACACCGCCCACTCTTCGGCCGGGCCGTCGGCGCCCTTGCGCCGCACGGAGTCCGCGCCGGCCGCGCGTAAGCCCCGTCCCGGACCTAGAAGCGAGACCGCCTCGGCGAGATTGGTCTTGCCCGCGCCGTTCGATCCGAACAGGCAGACCGGGCGCGTGTCGAGCGCCAGGTCGAGGCCTTCATAATTGCGAAACTGGGTGAGCTTTAGACGAACGACCCCGGCGGCGGGGGCGCCGTCGGGGCCGGGCGGGGCGTCGGCGTGCGGGCTTTGCGGGCTCACACGCGAAGCGGCATCAGCACGTATTCCGCGTTGGGATCGCCGCTGTCTGTCACGCGTGTAGGCGAGCCGGAGTCGGCGAATTCGAACACGGCTTCGTCGCCCTCGATCTGGGCGGCCACGTCGAGCAGGTAGCGCGCGTTGAAGCCGATCGCGATCTCGTCATCGCCGTACTCGGCCGCGAGCTCCTCGCTCGCGGCGCCGGCTTCGGGATTGTTCACCGCCAAAGTCAGATTGGCGTCCGCCACGGTCAGCTTGATCGAGCGCGACTTCTCCTGGGAGATGGTCGCGACGCGGTCCACCGCCTGGGCGAAGGGCGCGCGGTCCACGCGCATGATCTTGTCGTTGCCGCGCGGAATGACGCGTTCGTATTCAGGGAAGGCGCCGTCGATCAGCTTCGACGTAAGCACGGCCGCGCCGATGCGGAAGCGGATCTTGCTCTCCGAGACCGACAACTCGACCTCGCCGTCGATGTCCTCCAGCAGGCGGCGCAGTTCGTGGATCGGCTTGCGCGGCACGATCACCGCAGGCATCGCCTCAGCGCCCTCGGGCAGGTCGCATTCAGCCAGCGCGAGGCGGTGACCGTCCGTGGCGACCGCGCGCAGCGTCTTGCGCCCGTCGCGCTCGGCGGCGTGCATGTGGATGCCGTTGAGGTAATAGCGCGTCTCCTCGGTGGAGATCGCAAAGCGCGTCTTGTCGATCAGGCGAGCGAGCTCACCGGCCTCGATCTGAAAACGCGTCTCCAGATCCTCAGCCGGCATCACCGGAAAGTCGCCCGGTGGAAGGGCCGGCAGGTTGAAACGCGAGCGCCCGGCGGTGATCTGAAGGCGCGGATCCTCGCCGCCCTGCTCGATCGTCACGGCCGCGCCCTCGGGCAGCTTGCGCGCGATCTCGTAAAGCGTATGGGCCGGCGCGGTGACGACGCCCTCGCGCTCCACCTGGGCTTCGGTCTCCTCCACGATCTCCATGTCGAGATCGGTCGCGGTCAGGCGGGCGTGGTCGCCGGACGCGTTGAAAAGCACGTTGGACAGGATGGGGATGGTGTTGCGGCGCTCGACCACGGCCTGGACGTGCCCGAGGGATTTCAGAAGCGCCGCGCGCTCTATGGTGAGCTTCATCACACTCGCCTTTTGATGACGCGGAAGACCGGTCCGGAGCCGTCCGGAGAATCACCGCCTCGAAACGAAGGACTGAGACGATAAACCAAAAGAAACGGCCGCAAGAAGGGGTCTCTTGCGGCCGTTTCGGCTGACCGAGGGGCGTCAGCCTCGCAGGCGGCGTTTCACGGCTTCGACGTCGTCGGCGAGCGCCGCGTCTGAGGGGAGCCGCTCTGCGATCTTGTTCACCGCATGGATGACGGTGGAATGGTCGCGTTTTCCAAAGCGCCGGCCGATATCGGGCAGCGATCGCGTCGTCATCGTCTTGCACAGATACATGGCGATATGACGCGGGCGTACGATGGTCTGGGTCCGGCGTTTGGAGATCAGATCATCGATCGTGACGGTGAACTGAGCGGCCACGGCCTTCTGGATATCTTCGACGGTGACGCGCTTCTCCGCCTTGATCGGCAGCTCCGCGAGCGCGGCCTGAACCGTCTCCATGGTCACCGGAAGGTTCATGTAGGCGGTGCGCACCACGATATTGTTGAGCACGCCCTCCAGCTCGCGCGCCGAGGCGGTCACGCGCGCGGCGAGGAAGTCGCGCACCGTCTCAGGCACGTCGAGATCGGGGCAATGCGCGCGCGCCGCGGCGATCTTGCAGTCCAGGATCTTGCGGCGCAGATCGAGATCGGGCGGCGTCATCGGGCAGGTGAAGCCCGCAGCCAGGATCGAATCCATCCGGCCGCCTTCAATCTTCAACGCACTGGGCTCGCAGTGCGAGGCCAGGACCACGTGACGGCCCTCGGCGGTGCGCGCGGCGATCGTGTGCAGGAACTCGTCCTCGGTGCGCGGCTTGCCGGCGATGAAGTGCACGTCGTCGATCAACAGCACGTCGCACTCGCGCACGCGTTTCTTGAAGGCGGAGGTGTCGCGCTGGCGCAGCGCGGTCTGAAACCCGTTCAGGAACTCTTCGGCGGTGAGATAGACCGCCGTGCGCGCGCCGCCGAGCTCCACCGCGTGGGCGATGGCGCGCAACAGATGGGTTTTGCCCACGCCATAGTCGCCGTGAAAGAAGACCAGATCGAACGGGGCTTCGGTCGTCGACGCGATCGCGCGAGCGGCCGTCGTCGCGATCATATTGCCGTGGCCGATCATGAACGTGTCGAAGGTGAAGCGCGGCTCGCGGCCGGATGCGCGCCCCGGCTCCGCGCTCGCTTCGCCCGGACCGTCCGCCGAGCCGGTGATGGCGCTCGCGGACACGCCGCCGGCCAGCACGGCCGGGGCCGGCGCGCGCGGCCCGGGAGCCTCGGCGGCCTCACCGTCGATGCAGGTGCGCACCTCGCGCGGGCTTCCCTCGGTCAGCGTCCAGATCGCACGCAGGCGGGCGCCCAGATTGTCCTCGACCCATGCGCGGCTGTACGCGTTCGGGCAGATCAGGCGCACCGCCCCGTCGGCGTCCTCGCTCACCCGTAGCCTCGCGATGTCGGAGGCGTAGATCGTGTCGCCGTACTCGGCCCGCAGTTGTGCGCGCACGCGGCGCCAGATTTCGAACACGTCCCCAGCCCCCGACATAGCGTGCGCGGCGCTCCCTCCGAATATGTTGTTATTAAACCCCATTGGCCCCAACCTTCGCATCGCCGGCGCGGGAGACCGCACCAGTCAAGTCTTTGTCTTAAGACACATTTCCTGCGCCCGGACGTGCAGCTTTATCCGCCGCCCGGTTGGTTTTTATGGTCCGTATCAAGAGGACTTGCGTCAGAGCACTCAGCGTACTCAGGGGCGGTTCACCGTCAACCGCATTAACCACGATGTAGGCGCCGATTCGGAGCTTGACAGCGCAATTCTCTAGAGGGTGCTGGGGCTTGCGCCAGGAAAAATTTTTTCGCGTTTTTCAGCGACCCGAAAGACCGCTGAACGTTTCGGCGGAACGACCGTTAACGAACGCGCGCCCGGCGTTGCAGCCAGCCGCAGCGCCCTGCATGCGTTGGAAATTCTAACCCGGAAGCTTGAGCGAACGCCAAAGAAAAACGCCCGCACGCCGCGCGCCCGAGCGTTCGCTGAATTTGTCCGCTTAAAGAGGGGTTTTTACTGAGCTGTCATGGATTTGACGCGGGCCGAGAGGCGCGAGACCTTCCGGGCGCCGGCGTTCTTGTGAAGCACGCCCTTGGACACCGCGCTCATCACTTCGGATTCGGCATGGCGCAGCGCTTCGCGAGCCTTGTCCGCATCGCCCGCGGCGATTGCGAAATCGACCTTCTTCACGAAGGTGCGCATGCGCGTGCGGCGCGCTTTGTTGACTTCGGTCCGGCGCGCGAGCTTGCGCACCATCTTTTTCGCCGAACGAGTGTTCGCCATCGGGTGGTCCAGGCCTTCTTCAAAACGGATCGCGCCGGCCGATCTCCGGCGCGGGGCGAGCAAAACATGAGGCGCGGCGTATAGCCCTCGCGCGCACGGGCGTCAACCGCGCCGCGGCCCGGCGCGAGCAGGCCGGCTCAGCGGTGCTTGAAATGGGCCGCGCGCTTATCTGCGAACGCCGCCATCCCCTCGGTCTGGTCTTCGGTGGCGAATTGCGAGGCGAATACGCGCCGTTCGAAGCGCACGCCCTCGGCCAGGCCCATCTCGAAGGCCATGTTGATGGACTCTTTCGTCATCATGGCGATCGGCAGCGATTTCGCCGCAATCGTCTCAGCGGCCTCCATGGCCACGTCGAGCAGGTCGTCGCCCGGCACCACGCGAGAGACCAATCCGGCGCGCTCGGCCTCCTCGGCCGGCATCATCCGGCCGGTCAGGCATAGATCCATCGCCTTGGCCTTGCCGACCGCGCGGGGCAGGCGCTGGGTGCCGCCCGCGCCCGGCATGACGCCGAGATTGATCTCAGGCTGGCCGAACTTGGCGTTCTCGGCTGCGATGATGAAGTCGCACATCATGGCGATCTCACAGCCTCCGCCGAGCGCATAGCCCGCCACCGCGGCGATGATCGGCTTGCGGAAGCGCGCCACGCTCTCCCAGGTTTCGGCGAAGGGATCGTGGCGGTAGAGCGAGACGAAGTCCTGCGCCTGCAGCTCCTTGATGTCGGCGCCGGCCGCGAAGGCCTTCGCCGAGCCGGTCAGGACCACGCAGCCGATCTCGTCGTCACGCTCGAACGCGCCGAGCGCCTCGGCGAGCTCGGTGGTGAGCTCGTCGCACAGCGCGTTCAACGCGGCGGCGCGATCGAACGTGATCACGCCGACGCGGCCTTCGGTCTTCACCTGGATCATCTTGTACGCCATTGCGGACTCCGCTTTTCGGGCGTGGGTCGGGCCGAAACGGCCCGCAAAACGCGCGGTTCCATACATGAAGCCCGCGCCGGGGTCGACACCCGGCGCGGACCCTGGAGGTCGCGGGGGCGGCCGCGCCTAACGACGCTCCGGCGCGTAACCTTCCGCGTCAAGCAGCGCGATCACGCCCTGATCGCCGGGCATGTGCGCGGCCCCGACCGCGACGAAGTCGACGCCTTCGCCGTCCAGGATCTCGACGATCTGCGGGATCCAGTCGCGATTGCGCTGGACGATGATCACCTCATAGAGCGCCGAGCCGCTGTGGCGCATGGAGGCGTTGATCATCGCATCAATCGCGGCGACGTCGCCCTCGGCCCAGGCCAACGTCAGCGCCTCGATCATGTCGGGGTCCTCGGCCATCTCCTGAAGCCCGCGCTCGAACTCGGCGATCTGGATGTCGCGCGGCAGATCGGCGAAGAAGCGCATCTGCTGCTCGGCGGTCTCGAAATAGTCGAAGGCCTTGCCCGCGGCCCCGGCCTCGGCGTGCAGCACGCGCTCGACGCCGGAATTCGGGTCGTAGCCGAGCGCCTGGATGCCCGCGACGGCGATCTGAAGGCTCGCGAGCCAGGGCTGCAGCGGGTCAAGGCTGGCGGCCAGCGCCGCCGGCTCGGCGCCCAGCATGCCCGCCACCTCGGCCAGGTCGGCCCGGGCCTCCTCGTCGATCAGACCGGTCAGGGCGACGCCCGGCGGGTTGAAGCCGATCTGCGGGATCAGGCCCTGAATCTGCGCCTGAGCCTCGGGGCTGAATCCGTCGGCCTCAAACCAGACCGTGTCGGCTTGGGCGAGCGCGGCGTCCACCTCGGGCGTGCGCCAGTCAAGCTCAGGGGGGAGGAGATGGAAGCTGCCGAACAGGTACACCGTGGAGTCCGCGTCGCGCACCACCCACAGCGCCGGATCGGCCTCGACCGCGGCGTAGTCCGGCCGCCCGTCGGGATTGATCGGCCGGGCCTGTGCGTGCGCCGCGCCGGAAAAGCCCGTCGCCGTGAACCCAGTCAGAGCGGCCGCCGCCATGATCGCGGCGAGCCTCGTCTTTGAGCACGTCATCATCGTCTCCTTGTCGATCGGCGCCTCATCGCCCCGCGCGTCTCCGGCGCAGTGTAAAGCGACCTTTACTTGCATCGCTCGGCGACGTCCAGCACCCTTTACAAGTTTCAGCGCTGGCAGGCTGGACAGTAGAAGCTCGACCGGTTCGACTGGACGATGCGCTTCACGACGCCCGCGCAGCCGTGTCGCGGGCAGGGCTCGCCCTCCCGGCCGTAGACCGCGAAGCCGTGCTGGAAGTATCCAAGCGCGCCGTCCACGCCGGCGTAGTCGCGCAGCGTCGAGCCGCCCGCCGCGATCGCTTCGGCGATGACGCCGCGCACCGCCGGGGCGAGCCGGGCCGCGCGCCTGCCTGGCACGGTGGCGGCGGTGCGCCTGGGGCTGATGCGCGCGCGGTGCAGCGCCTCGCAGACATAGATGTTGCCAAGCCCCGCCACGACGCGCTGATCAAGAAGCGCGGCCTTGATCGGCGTGCGCTTGCCGGCGAGCACGCCGTCCAGGAAGGCCGGCGAGAAGGTATTGGAGTCCGGTTCAGGGCCCAGCCCGGCGAGGTAGGAGACGGCCGTCTCGCCCGCGGTCTCGAACAGCGCCATGAAGCCGAACCGGCGCGGATCGTTGTAGGTGACGCGCGCGCCGCCCTCCATCTCGAACACGACATGGTCGTGGGCGGGATCGGCGCCGGGCGCGTAGACGAAGTCGCCGGGCTGGCGCGACAGATCGTCGGCCTCGATCGTGAACCGGCCGGACATGCCCAAGTGCATCAGCAGCGTCTCGCCGGATCCGAGCCGGGCGAGGAGGTATTTCGCCCTGCGATCGAGCCGCTCCACGCGCGTCCCGGTCAGCCGGTCTGAAAAGCGTTCAGGGAAGGCGAAGCGCAGATCGGCGCGGTTGGCGCGTGCGGCAAGAATGCGACGGCCCTCCATCGCCGGGGCCAGGCCGCGGCGCACGGTCTCGACTTCAGGCAGTTCAGGCATCACCATTCCTCGCGGGTATGAGGTGGATGAACCGGGGATACGCCTTCGCGCGCGACGGCGCGAGCGCCGCGCGCACGAAAGATGCGCGCGTCCTGTTCGCGCGGGCGCTGGAGGCGACCGCCCGGCGGCGCGCCGGCACGCCCGGCCCGGCCGCCTTCATCGACGAACCCCACCCCTGGACGCTGGATGCGGCGCGCGCGCTCGCTCGCGAGGTGAACGAGGCCTTCGACGCCGCCGATGGAGACGGCGGGAGCGAACGTCACAGGATCGCGGCGGACGGCGCGGCGGGGCGCTTCGGCGCGACGCCGGATCAGCCAGGAGAGCGGCTTCTGGCCCCGGCCTGGCTCTATGATCTGTCCTGGCGCACCGAAGCGGGGGACGGCTCGCGCATGACGGCGCTGGTGCTGGCCGCGCGCCTGGTCTGGCGCGGCGGGTGGCCCGAACAGGCCGCCGCATGCGATCAGCTCGCCGCGACGTCGGCGAGCCTGCGCGTCATCGGTGTCTCTGACGATCCGGAGCGCGAGGTGGACGGCATGGCGCTTCACAAGGCGCTGGCCTATCGCATCTCGGCGTTCGCGCCGGCGGGCGGATCGGTGCTCCTGGCGTTCCACGGCGAGCACGGCTTTACGATGTTCGACCATGTCACCGGCGAGCGCGCCGTGACCCGGCGGAGCTGAGGCGCCGCGCGGCTGTGGCGCGCGCCTGCGCGCCGGCCTATGTTCGCGCCCATGACAGAGATCCGATCCGACGGCCCCACCGCCTCCTTCGGCTTCCGCGACGTGCCGGAAGGGGAGAAGTCCGGCCTGGTGCGCGGCGTGTTCGACCGCTCCGCGCGCCGCTACGATCTCATGAACGACCTGATGAGCCTCGGGGTGCACCGCATCTGGAAGGACATCACGGTCACCCGCGCCAATCCCTCCCCCGGCGAAATGCTGATCGATGTGGCCGGCGGCACCGGCGATCTCGCCCGCGCCTTCGTCGATCGCGCCGAGGAACGCCGCAAGCGCCGCGGCGGCGCTCCGGCGCGCGCGGTCGTGTCAGACATCAACGCGCAGATGCTGGGCGCGGGGCTGAAGCGCGGCGAGGATGAGCGCCTGGCCTGGATTTGCGCCGACGCCGAGGCGCTGCCCTTCGATGAGGCGAGCGCGGACTGCGTCATGATCGGCTTCGGCATCCGCAACGTGACCCGCCGCGATCGCGCGCTCGAAGAGATGCGCCGCGTGCTCAAACCCGGCGGGCGCTTCTTGTGCCTGGAGTTCTCGCGCCCGGTGAGCCGCGCCATCGCGCGGCCCTATGATCTGTGGTCGTTCAACGCCATCCCGGCGCTCGGCGGGCTCGTGGCGCGCGACCGGGAAAGCTACCAGTATCTGGTGGAATCGATCCGACGCTTCCCCAACCAGCGCGCCTTCGCCCGTGAGATCGAACAGGCCGGCTTCAACAACGTCCAGGTGACCAACCTCACCGGCGGCGTCGCCGCGCTCCATACCGGCTGGAAGGTCTGAATTTTTTTCGCGACGATGTCGAAGCGGTCACCGCTCGCGCGTCCTTAGCGTGTCAGCGTCAGGCGAACGGGTCGCCGGGCGCGGTGAGCGTGAAAGGACGCGAAGCGACGATGCAATATGCGATACTGATCTATGAGTCTCCGGAGGCCTTCGCCGCCCGACAGGGCGAGCGCGCCGACGCGTACTGGTCGACCTGGTCGGCCTATTTCGACGCGCTGGGCGAGCGGGTCGCGTCCGGCGCCTGCCTGAAGGAGCCCGCCACCGCGACGAGCGTGCGCGTCGAGGCCGACGCCCGCCAGGTCGAGGACGGCCCCTACGCCGACACCCGCGAGCAGCTTGGCGGCTTTGCGATCATCGAGGCGGACGATCTCGATGATGCGCTCGCCTGGGCGGAACGTTGCCCGGCCGCCGCCTCCGGCGCGGTGGAGGTTCGCCCCGTCCTGCCCATGCGCGATGTCCCGGAGATGCGGTCATGAAGTACGCCCTGTTCCTCTATGACGACGAAGCCGACTGGACCGGCCTCAGCGACGCCGATCGCGAAGCGGTGATCGGCGAGCACACTGCCTATGTCGATGCGCTGACGGCCGCCGGCGCGATGCAGGGCGGCGAACCGCTTGAAACGAGCGAGCAGGCGCGCACGCTGCGCGGCGGCGAGGTCCAGGACGGCCCCTACGCCGACACGCGCGAACAGCTTGGCGGGTTCTACGTCATCGAAGCGCCGAGCATGGAGGCGGCGCTGGACTGGGCGCGCCAATGCCCGACCGCGAAGACCGGCGTGATCGAAGTGCGCCCTGTTCCGGACTATGGCGGCTAGGCGAGACCAGGCCCGCGCGGCGGCCGAAGCCGTCGCGCGGGACGCCTACGGCCGGCTGGTCGCCATCCTCGCCGCGCGCAGCGGCGACTTGGCCGCGGCTGAGGACGCGCTCGCCGACGCGTTCGAGCGCGCGTTGACGCGCTGGCCGGAGCGCGGCGCTCCCGATCAGCCTGAGGCCTGGCTTCTCACGACCGCCCGGCGGCGCATGATCGATGCGTCGCGGCGCTCGGCCACGGCCCGCCTTGCGCGAGAGCATCTGAGCCGTCTCGCCGATGAGGCCGGGGAGGCGTCGGGCGAAGCGCTTGCGGACCGTCGGCTGGCGCTCATGGCCGCGTGCGCGCATCCTGCGATCGACGCGTCAGTGCGCTCGCCCCTGATGCTGCAGACCGTGCTCGGTCTGTCGGCCGAGCGCATCGCCTCGGCGTTCCTGGTGTCGCCCGCCGCGATGGGCCAGCGGCTGTCGCGCGCGAAGGTCAAAATCCGCGAGGCCGCAATCGCGTTCGACACGCCCGGGCCGGAGGGGCTGCGCGAGCGCATCGGGTCGATCACTCAGGCCATCTACGCCGCCTACTCCACGGGTTGGGAGATCGAGGACCCGGCCGGCGGCGACCTCGTCGCGGGCTTGGCGCACGAGGCGGTCCATCTCGCCCGCCTGTCGGCCGAACTCGCGCCGGACGTCGCCGCGCCGAAAGCGCTGCTGGCGCTGCTGCTCCATTGCGAAGCGCGCCGGCCGGCGCGCCGCGACCGCTCCGGGCGGTTCACCCCGCTCAGCGACCAGAACCCGGCGCTTTGGGATCGGGTCCTTATTGAGGAGGCCGAGGCGCAGCTCACCGCCGCGCTTGCGATCGAGCCGCCGGGACGCTTCGCCCTTGAGGCGGCGATCCAGTCCGTGCACGCCGCGCGCGCCCGAACCGGGCGGACCGACTGGGCGGCCCTGGTGGAGCTTTACGACCGGCTCGCGCAAGCCGGCGGCGGGATCGGCGCGCGGCTCGCGCGGGCCGCGGCGCTGGGCGAGGCGCGCGGCCCGGCGGCCGGCCTTGACGCGCTCGCCGCGCTAGAGGCTGGCGCGGCGGACAGGGTCGCGGACCACCAGCCCTACTGGGCGACCCGCGCCCATCTTCTCAGCGCCGCCGGACGGTCCAGCGAGGCTGAAGCCGCGTTCCGCAAGGCCGCGGGCCTCGCGCGCGACCCTCAAGTGCGCGATTTTCTGCTCAGGAAGGCCGGCGAACAGGCGGACTGAATTGCGGCCCGGCCCCTCGCCAAGCGGGCTCGTGCGCCCTAAACCTCCACCCCGTGTTCAAAACCCTCGGCCATACGCTTCGCCTGATCCGCGCCGCCTGGACGCTGGCGCGTCATGACGCGATCTTTCCGGAGGAATATCAGACCGCTCTGCCAGGGCCGGCGCGGTTTCTGGGCCGCGTGGCGCGTCTGATCGCGATCCGCGATCGCGGGGCGAATCCGGGCGAGCGCCTGGCGCGCGCGCTGGAACAGCTCGGCCCCTCCTACATCAAGTTCGGCCAGGTGCTGGCCACGCGCGCCGACGTGGTCGGGGCGGAGTTCGCCCGCGGGCTGTCGCGGCTGCAGGACCGGCTGCCCCCGTTCGACGAGGCCAAGGCGCGCGCCAGCGTGGAGCGTGAGCTCGGTCGGCCGATCGAAGCTCTGTTCGAGACGCTCGGCCCGCCGGTCGCGGCGGCCTCGATCGCCCAGGTGCACAAGGCGACGACCTCGGACGGGCGCGAGGTGGCGGTGAAGATCCTGCGCCCGGACATCGAGGCGCGCATCCGCCGGGATATCGGCGCGCTGCGCCTGGGCGCACGGCTCGCCGAGGGGCTGTTTCCCGACTCCAAGCGCCTGGAGCCGAGGGCGTTCGTGGAGACGATCGCGCGCTCGCTCACGCTTGAGCTCGATCTGCGCCTCGAGGCCGCCTCGGCGAGCGAGCTGTCCGAAGCGGCCGCCTCGGCGGAGAATTTCTTCCTGCCGGAAATCGACTGGGGGCGCACCGCCAAGGGCGTGCTGACGACCCAGTGGATCGAAGCCATCCCGCTGACCCGGCCCGAAGCGCTCGACGACGCCGGCGTCGACCGCGCCGAGCTGGCGCTCCACATCACCGACGCCTTTCTGACGACCGCGCTCGATCGCGGCGTGTTCCACGCCGACATGCATGCAGGCAATCTCTTCGCAGGACGCGACGGGCGGCTTTGGGCGGTCGATTTCGGCATCATGGGCCGGCTGGGCGCGGACGAGCGGCGCTATCTCGCGGTGATCCTGCACGGCTTCCTCACGCGCGATTACGACCGCGCCGCACAGGCTCACTTCGACGCAGGCTACGTGCCGATGCGCCACTCGCGCGCCGATTTCGCCAGCGCCCTGCGCGCAGTGGCCGAGCCGATCTTCGGCAAGACCGCCGACGAAGTGCCCATGAGCCGGGTGCTCCTGCAGCTGTTCGAGATCACCGACCTGTTCGACATGCATCTTCAGCCCCAGCTCGTCATGCTGCAAAAGACCATGGTCCAGGCCGAGGGCGTGTGCCGCATGCTGCATCCCCAGCACGACATGTGGGCGGCCAGCGCCCCGGCGGTGGAGCGCTTCATGCGCCGCGAGCTCGGCCCCGAAGGGCGCATCCGCGACTTCGCGGAAGATCTCGGCCGGCTGCAGGCCGCCGCGCGCCGCCTTCCTGATGCGCTCGACGAGATTTCGCATATTTCCGACGCCCTGTCTGAACAGCGCCTGCGCCGCGACGAGGACCGGCTCGCCGCGCTGGAGGCGCGCACGCGCGGCGTGCGCTGGGCCCGCACGCTGGGCCTGGTCGCGCTCGCCGCCGCATCCGGCGCCGGCGCGGCCTGGGCCGTCATCGCGATGGGCTTCTAGGCGATTACTCATGGCCGGCTGGATGATGACGCGCTGGCCGGCTGGGGCCGGACCCGGTCGGTCGATGACCCGCGTTTCCGCGATCGACCCGACAGGTGACGTGGAACCGCCGCGGCGGTATGGATCGGTCGCGATCGCGACGAGGGTTTCATGGCGGACAAGCGCATTCTTCTGATCATCGGCGGCGGGGTGGCGGCATACAAGGCGCTGGAGCTGATCCGCACGCTGAAGAAGCGCCAGGTCGCGAGCCGGGTGATCACGACCGAGGCGGCCAAGCAGTTCGTCACGCCCATGAGCGCGGCGTCTCTGTCCGGCGAGAAGGTCTATGACGACCTGTTCTCGCTCACCGACGAGGCGGAGATGGGCCATATCGAGCTGTCGCGCTCGGCCGATCTCATCGTCGTGGTTCCGGCCACGGCGAACCTGATGGCCAAGGCCGCCTGCGGGCTGGCCGACGATCTGGCGTCCACGACGCTCCTGGCCACCGACACGCCCGTTCTCATGGCGCCGGCGATGAACGTGCGCATGTGGGAGCATCCGGCCACGCAAGCCAACTACGAGACCTTGAAGCGCCGCGGGATCGCCTTCGTCGGCCCCGACGAGGGCGAGATGGCCTGCGGCGAATACGGGCCGGGGCGCCTGGCCGAACTCGAGACCATCGCCGCGGCGGTCGAGGCCGCGCTCAAGCCATGAGCCCGCGCGCCAAGCCGCGCGCGATCGTCACCGCCGGTCCGACGCTGGAGGCGCTCGATCCGGTGCGTTTTTTGTCCAACCGCTCCAGCGGCCGCCAGGGCTATGCGCTGGCCCAAGCGCTCGCGGAAGCCGGTTTCGACGTCATCCTGGTCTCAGGTCCCACCGCGCTCGACACGCCACCCGGCGTGACCCGCGTCGAGGTGGAGAGCGCGCGCCAGATGCTCGCCGCCGTGGAGGCCGCGCTGCCCGCCGACGTCTTCGCAGGTGTCGCGGCGGTCGCCGACTGGCGCCCGGCCGAGACCCACGCGCTGAAGCTGAAAGTGGACAAGGACGGCTTCACCAGCCTGCCGCTGGCGCCCAATCCGGACATTCTGCACACGGTCGCCTCGCTCGGACCGGATACGCGCCCGGCGCTCGTCATCGGCTTCGCGGCCGAGACCCACGACGTGGAGGCGAACGCGCGCGCCAAGCGTGTGCGCAAGGGGTGCGACTGGATCATAGCCAACGATGTCTCCGGTGACGTGATGGGCGGGGCGGAGAACGCGGTTTTGATCGTGACGGGGGAGGGCTGTGAAACCGTGCCGCGCGCGCCCAAGCGCGAGATCGCTGAAGCGGTGGCGCGCCGCGCTGCGGATTTGTTTCCGCAGCCGGCCTCGGGTTAGACTGATCCGTGCGCCCATATCGAGCGCGCCGCGGTCCGGCGAGGGGCCGGCCCGGCGCGGAACCGAACTCCGCCCAAGGACGCAAATCCCCATGACAGCACTTCGCAACGCCGCCGGCCTCGCCGGCGCCGCGCTCTCCGCCGCCCTGTTCGCCGGCGCCGCCCAGGCGGCCTGCTACGAGATGGGCGCTGACGGCGCGCAGGACCTGGCCCTGCTCGACGACTACGTGCTCGTCGAGCAAAGCGCCCAGCCCGGGTTGATGGCCCGCCCGCCCATGTCCGAGGACGCCGAGGCGATCTTGTGCGAGCGCGAGACCATCGTGCCCGACGAGAACGATTTCGAGGTGCTCTACCACGCCCCGCTCTTCATCCGCGCGGGCCAGGGTGAGGACGTGCAGCTGCTCTCGCTCGCCGTGGTCGAAGGCCCGGAAAACGAAGAGGGCGAAGCGACCGTGCAGTACCAGGTCCAGCTGCCCCAGGGGTCCATCGACGACGAGGAACGCGCCGCGATCGTGTCCGCGCTTGAAGGCTTCAATCAAAGCGAAGCCGAGCTGGCCGCGTACATGGCCGAGCAGGAAAATGGCGGCTAAGCCGCTGCAGCGTCTGACCGACGCTCAAACCGGTTGAAGCGGGCGCGGGAATCGGGACCGATTCCTGCGCTTTCTTTATTGGAGCCCTCCCTATGCCGAAGTCGGTGCGCGTGCCCGTCAAACGCCTGCCCCACGGGGCGGACCTGCCCCTGCCGGCCTATCAGACCGACGGCTCGGCCGGCATGGACCTGCACGCCGCCGTGGACGAGGCGGTCTCGCTCGCGCCCGGGGAATGGCGCCTCATCCCCACCGGCCTGGCGATCGCCTTGCCTGAAGGCTACGAGGCGCAGGTGCGCCCGCGCTCAGGGCTCGCGGCGCGCTTCGGCATCTCGTGCGTGAACACGCCGGGCACGGTGGACGCGGACTATCGCGGCGAGATCAAGGTCAACCTGATCAATCACGGGCGCGAGCCCTTCGTGGTGGAGCGCGGCGCGCGCATCGCCCAGATGGTGGTCGCCCCGGTCACCCAGGCCGCGCTGGAAGAGGTCGACGATCTCGACGCCACCGCCCGCGGCGAAGGCGGCTTCGGCTCGACGGGAGGGTAAGCCCTACCCCGCCGCGTCCTCGATGGCGTGCATGTCCTCGTCGGACAGGCCGAAATGGTGGCCGATCTCGTGCACGAGGACGTGGCTGACGAGCTCCTTCAAGGTCACGTTTCCCCGCTCGCACCACTCCAGAAGGATGGGCAGGCGGTAGAGGAAGACATGGTCCGGCCCGGCCTCGGGGTCGGCGACCGACTTATGGGTCAGATCCACGCCGTGATAGAGCCCGGTCAGCTCGTAGGGGCTGTCCATCTCGAAATGATCGAGCGTCTCCTGATCGGCGAAGTCGTCGACCTGGATCACCACGTTGCCGCACATGCGCCGGAACCCCTCGGGCAGCTCGGCCCAGGCGGCTTCGGCGATGGCGAGGAAATCTTCAGGCGCCGGCGGCGTCTCGTCGGAGCGGGGCGGGGCATCGGTCATGGCGGCCTGATAGCGCGCGCGCTCCGGCTTGGCGAGGGGGGCTCCCTGACGCTTGACCGGCGGAACATAATCCGAACATAGTGCCCGCGATGCCTGCAGACGCTCCCCTCCACGCCAGCGCGCTCGCCAGCGCCGCCAACCCGGCGATCGATGACGCCCGCGCGCTGATGCGCGGGGCGGCGCGCCTCTTACTGGATCTTGGACTGCCGGCGGTGCCCGAGTTCACCCTGCCGTGCGGGCGACGCGCCGACCTCGCCGGGCTCGGGCCCAAGGGCGAGATCGTCATCGTGGAGGTGAAGTCCGGCGCTGCGGATTTTCGCGCCGACCGCAAGTGGCCGGAATATTTCGACTGGTGCGACCGGTTCTATTTCGCGGTGTCGGATCGCTTCCCACACCATCTCCTGCCCGAACAGACCGGACTCATCGTCGCTGACGCCTTCGGCGCGGGCGTGGTGCGCGAAAGCCCGGTGCAGCGCCTCAGCCCGGCCCGGCGCAAATCCCTGACCCTGCGCTTCGCCCGCAACGCCGCCGAACGCGCGCTGGCGCGGCTTTAAGCCTCAACTGCCGAAGGTCTGGCTGACGGCGCCGCCGATGAAGGTGACGCAGCCGGTGGTGTAGCGGTTCAGCATGGCGCGCCGGTCCGGGTCGCGGGTCAGAAGCGCCCAGAGCCCGCACGCGCCCGCAGCGAGCAGGGCGAGCACGATCACCAGAACGCCGATGAACTCCGACACCGTGAGCCCGAAGATGCGCGTGGGCGGCGCGGCGGAGCCGGCGACCGGCGGTGGTGCGACCTCGCCCGGCGTATCGCCGGCCGCGTCGCCGATCGGCGCGCGCGCCTGGACCGGCATGTCCTCGTCGGCCTCGAACCAGGGTCGGTCCACGAAAGCGACGTCGCCCCAGTCTTCGGGCGCCGCGAGCGCCTCTGGCGACGCCGAGCCGATAAACGCCGGATCGGCGCCGAGCCCCAACAGCTCCTCAAGGCGCCGGTCCAGCGCCGCCTCGGCGCGCGACTGGTTGAACGCGTTCTCCCCTGACGCAGTGTCGGCGGGCCAGCGCATGCTTACCGCCGCCTCGCCGCCCGGATAGATGATCGCCTGCGCGCCCACCAAGCGTCCCGGCCCTGGGACCGAAGCGCTCGCCAAGGTCTCCAGATCGAGCCCGAGACACGCGTCCGGTGCGCACATGAAGTCGATCTGGCGAGGGGTGGGCGGGGGCGCAGCGCTTCCCGGCGGCACGGCCGGATCCGGCGCAACGTTGGTGATCGGCGGCGCCTCGGCGCGCGGCTCCAGGAGGCTGACCGTGATCCCGGTCCCGCCGAGCAGGACGCTCGCCGCGATCAGCACCGCCGTCGTCGAGCGCGCGCCTTCTATGCGTCCGGCCATCTCGCCCTCCCCGACCTGACCGCCCGAGGCGGATTAAGCCAGCGCTGGCGCAAGCGCGCAACTTTGGCGAGACGGCTATGCGCGCGAGGCGGCGGCCTCGGCGGCCCGGCGCATCACCGCGCGGCGCTCGTCGAACGCGGCGTCGAGCCTGCGGCGCATGTCGTTCGAGGGCGCCGAGGAGACCGGCGGCGCAGGGTCGTACTCAAGCCCCAGGCGAATGGCGCGCGCGGTGTCCGCCCCGGCGATCTCGGCGGCGAGGCTCAGGGCGAAATCGATCCCGGCGGTCACGCCCGCGCCGGTGACGAGCGCGCCGTCGCGCACGACGCGCTCGCGCACCGGCTCGGCGCCGAGCAGCGCAAGGAGGTCGTGATAGGCCCAGTGCGTCGTCGCGCGCTTGCCGGCGAGCAAGCCCGCCGCGCCGAGGATGAAGGCGCCCGTGCACACCGAGGTGACGTAGCGCGCATGCGCGCCGGCGCGTGCGACGAAGTCGCGGGTCTCGTCATCGCCCATCGCCGCGGCGACGCCGTAGCCGCCGGGTGCGCAGATCACGTCGAACCCGCCGGCGTCCTTGAAGGCGTGCGTCGGGAGGATGGAGAAGCCGCAATCGGTCGCGACCGGGTCTCTTGTCTTCGCCGCCAGCACGATCTCGGCGTCCGCCAGCCGGGCGAGCACTTGCGCAGGTCCGGTCAGGTCAAGCTGGGTGACCTGGTCAAAGAGGACGAAGCCGATGCGCACCGGCTCGGCCCCTAGCGCGGCGCGCGCTTGGCGAGGATGCGCTGGAGCGTGCGCCGATGCATGTTCAGCCGCCGCGCGGTCTCGGAGACGTTGTGATTGCACAGCTCGAACACGCGCTGGATATGCTCCCAGCGCACGCGGTCCGCGCTCATCGGGTTCTCCGGCGGCTCCGGCTTCGCGTCGGGGTGGGCGAGCAGCGCCTTGATCACGTCGTCCGCGTCGGCCGGCTTGGCGAGATAGTCCACCGCGCCGGACTTCACCGCGGCGACCGCCGTCGCGATATTGCCGTAGCCGGTCAGCATCACCGCCCGGCAGTCCGGGCGCTGCTCGTGGAGCACTTTCACCACGTCCAGCCCGTCGCCGTCTTCAAGGCGCAGATCCACCACCGCGAAGGCGGGCGGGTTGTCGCGTGCGATCTTGATCGCTTCGCTGACCGATTCCGCGGCGGACACCACGAAGCCGCGCTGCGTCATCGCGCGGCCGAGGCGGTTGCGGAAAGGCGCGTCGTCGTCGACGACCAGAAGCGACCGGTCTTCGGGCAGGTCGGCTTCGGTTATCGGGGCGTCGGAGGGGCTCACCGTCGGTCTCCCTTGGCCTGTGCGCACCTTCGGGCGCGCGTCACTTATCAGGATAGGTAATCGAAATCGGCCCGAAGTCTAAGCTGAATCGGACGGTTTTCCCGTGGCGACGTATAGCGGCGCGGCCTCCAGGGGCTCGCGCGGAAGCGATAGACGCACCACGGCTCCGCCGCGCGACCCGGCGTTTTCAAACGACACCGATCCGCCAAGGCGCTCGGTCAGGGTGATCGCGATGAAGACGCCGAGCCCGAGCCCGCCCGCGCCGGAGCCATGCGCCTCGCCGGTCTGAGCGCGCCGGGTGGAAATGTAGGGTTCGCCGAGCTTGGCCAGCACGTCCGGCGCGAAGCCCGGGCCGTCGTCCTCCACGGTGAAGGCGAGCGTGCGCGCATCCCACGCCGCGGTCACCACGACACGCGACTTTGCGAAATCGACCGCGTTCTCGATGAAGTTGCCGATCGCGTAGACCAGTTCGGCGCGGCGCTGCATCACCGGTGGCTGAGCCTCGTCCTGAGGCGGTGCAAGGCGCGCCTCGATCTCCGCGCCAAGGCCTTTAAGCGGCGCGGCCGCCTCGTCGATCGCTTCGGCGAGTCCCAGACGATCATGGCGCTGATCGGACGCCTCTTGCGTGCTGGAAAGCCGCCTGAGGATGTCCCGGCAACGCTCCGCCTGGGAGACCAGCAGCTCGGCGTCCTCCTTCGTCACCGGGTCGTCGGCGAAGCGCGCCATCTCCTTGGCGGTCAGCTGGATCGTGGCGAGCGGCGTGCCGAGCTCGTGAGCCGCCGCGGCCGACAGAGCGCCGAGCGCCGACAGGCGCTGCTCGCGCGCCAGCACCGTCTGCGTCGCGGCGAGCGCGGCGCCCATGCGTTTCGCCTCCCGCCCCACCCGCCAGGCGTAGACGGCGGTGAAGGCGATCGCGATCACCAGCGCGACCCACATCGCGATGAGATAGGTCGGCGGCAGGCTGGGCGGTGCGCCCTGCCAGGGCAGGGGCAGTCGCCAGAACGCCATCGCCGCCGAGCCGGCGAGCGCCAGCGAGGCGAGCGCCAGCCACCAGACCAGCGGAAGCGCGGCGACCGCGATCACGACCGGCGCCACCAGCATGATCGAGAACGGGTTCACCAGCCCGCCGGTCAGCGTCAGGAGCACGATCAGCTGAACCACATCGTAAGCCAGCTGGGCGAACGCCTCCCAGTCCTTCGCAAAGCGCTGGGTCGGCAGCGCCAGCGTCAGCCAGGCGTTGATCCACGCGCTCGCCGCGATCACGCCGAGGCACGGCCCGATCGGCAGTGGAAACTCCATCGCGTAGTTGACGAACAGGACGGTCAGCGTCTGACCGGCCACGGCGAGCCAGCGCAACAAGATGAGCGTGCGCAGGCGAACCCGGCCGAACATTGGCGTCAGGGCCGGATCGCTCGGACCCCGGTCCCAATCCGCATCCAGCGTCGTCATGGCCATGACGTCTCCCTCGATGGCGCGCGGCGCGCCGGCGCGTCCGGCTGGACGCCTTGCGGCCGCGACCCTAGTTTCGCCGCCTCGCGACAATCGGAGCCCGCTTATGCAGACCGATCCGGCCTCACCGCAAGCGCCGGCCATCGCCGTGGACGGCCTTGTAAAGCGCTTCGGCGACGAGACGGCCGTGGACGGCGTCAGCTTCGAGATAGGGCGCGGGCGCGTCACGGCGCTGCTCGGCGGCAACGGCGCGGGCAAGACCACCACGATCGCGATGATCCTGGGCCTCGTGCGTCCCACCGCCGGCGAGATCCGCGTGCTCGGCTGGCGCATCCCCGAGGAGGGCGCGAAGGCGCGCGCGCGGATGAACTTCCAGAGCCCTTATGTGGACCTGCCCAAGCGGCTGTCGGTGCGGCGCAATCTTGAGGTCTACGCCCGGCTATACGGGGTCGAGCGCCCGCGCGAGACCGTCGAGCGCGTGGCCGGGCAGATGCAGCTGACGGCGCTTCTGGAGCGCGCCACGGGCTCGCTCTCGGCCGGACAGGGCACGCGCGCAGGCCTCGCCAAGGCGCTGATCAACGATCCGGACGTCTTGCTTCTGGACGAGCCGACCGCATCGCTTGATCCCGACACCGCCGACTGGGTGCGCACCGCGCTTGAGGACTGGCGCGCGCGCACCGGGGCGACGATCCTCCTGGCCTCCCACAACATGGCCGAGGTGGAGCGTCTCGCCGACGACGTCTTGATGATGCGCGCGGGCCGGATCGCCGACCGCGGGGCGCCCAGCGCGCTGCTGGCGAAATACGGCCGGGCCACCATGGAGGAGGTGTTCCTTCACATCGCGCGCGGTGAAGACGCGGCGAAGGCGGCCTCATGAACGCCTTTCTCAGCCGCATGACCGCCATCGTGGAGCGCCAGTGGGTGCTCACCGCAGGCTCCTGGCCGCGCCTTGTCGACCTGTTCTACTGGCCCGTCGTGCAGATCACGATCTGGGGCTTCATCCAGCTGCATGTCTTCTCCGCGCTCGAAGGCCCCGGCGCGATCGTGCTCGGCGCGGTGCTCGGCGCGGTCTTGTTGTGGGACGTCACCTGGCGCTCCCAGCTCGGCCTGACGCTGGCCTATTTCGAGGAGATCTGGTCGCGCAATCTCGGCAACCTCCTGGTTTCGCCGCTGCGCCCGATCGAGCTGATCGCCGGGCTGATGACGGTGAGCCTGATGAAGACGGCGATCGCCATGGTCCCTGCGGTGTTGCTGGCGGCCTTCGCGTTCGACTTCAACGTGTTTCAGCTCGGCGCGCCGCTGGCGCTGTTCGTGATGAACCTGGTGATCTTCGGCTGGTCGCTGAGCCTGGCCGCGGCGGGGCTCGTCACGCGCTTCGGCCAGGGGGCTCAGGACATGCCATGGGCGATCATGTTCGGCCTGACGCCGTTTTGCGCGGTGTATTACCCGGTTGAGGTGCTGCCCGACATGATCGAGCCCGTGGCGATGGCGCTGCCGCCGGCCCATATTTTCGAAGGCCTGCGCGCGCTGGTGAACGAGAACGTGTTCGCTGCAGAGCGCCTGGCGGCGGCCTTCGCGCTGAACGCGGTCTGGCTCGCCGCCGGCATGGCGTTGTATTTCAGGCTTCTGTCGGGCGCGCGCGAGCGCGGCTCGCTGCTGCAGATCGGAGAGTAAGCGCATGAGCAAAGGTGAGAACGGACAGGGGCGCAGCCGTCCCATCTGGCTGCTTCCAGCGATTTCGGGCGTTGCAGCGCTATTGGGCGTATTCGCCCTTCTGGCGGTGCTGGACACGCGCGGCGGCGGCCAGGGCGAGGTGACCGCCGGCGCGGGCGGGGCGCCCATCCGCGTCTCCGGCCAGGCCGAGGTCGGCGGACCGTTCGAACTGGTCGCCCACACCGGTGAGACCGTGACCGAGCAGGACTTTCTCGGCCGTCCGATGCTGGTCTATTTCGGCTTCACCTATTGCCCCGACATCTGCCCGATGTCGCTGCAGATTCTCGACGCCGCGCTGGCCCAGCTCCCGGCCGAGGATGCGGCGCGTTTCCAGACCCTGTTGATCAGCGTCGACCCCGAGCGCGACACGCCTGAAGCGCTGGCGCAATACGTCGACACGCCGGCCTTTCCAGACGGCCTGGTGGGCCTGACCGGAACGCCGGGGCAGATCCGCGCCGCGGCGGACGCCTACCGGGTCTATTACGCGCGCATCGAGGATGATCGCTCCACCGCCGGCTATACGATGGACCACACCAGCGTAATCTATCTCATGGACTCCAAGGGTGAATTGGTCGACGTATTCACCCATGGTGCGGCTCCAGACACGATCGCCGCGCGTTTGAAACGCTTTTTAGAGGAAGGCGGGGCAGGCTCCTAAGTCCTCGCGCGTTCAACCGTCGCGCCAAAGACGGCGCGGCCGGGAGACAGGACATGCTTTATTCGCTCGTCGAGCTGACCCGCGCCTCCATGCTGCCCTGGCGCGCCGCCGCCAACGCCACGCGGCGTTCCCTCCGTTCGGGCTGGAATCCAGCCGGCGACACCCTGGCCGGGCGCGCCGCCGCGGCCGCGGCGGACATGTTCGAAAGCCTCACGCGCTATTACGGCAAGCCTGAGTGGGGGCTCTCGCCGCATGAGGTCGACGGGGTCTCGGTGCCTCACGAGATCGAGACGGTGTGGTCGAAGCCGTTCTGCAGGTTGATCCACTTCAAGCGCGACCGCGCGGCGCTGGCCAAGGCGCGCGGGGTGCGCCAGGGCGCGATCGACGATCCCAAGGTCCTCATCGTCGCGCCGGTCTCGGGCCATTACGCCACGCTCCTGCGCGGCACGGTCGAGGCCTTTCTGCCCGATCACGAAGTTTACGTCACCGACTGGACCGATGCGCGCATGGTGCCCGTGCTCGACGGGCGCTTCGACCTTGAGGACTACGTGGAGTATGTGCGCGAGATGATCACCGCGGCGGGGCCCGGCGCCCATGTCGTCGCGGTGTGTCAGCCCGGCCCTCCCACGCTGGCCGCGATCGCGCTGATGGCCGAGGATGAGGATCGGAGCGCACCTGCGACGATGACCTTCATGGGCTCGCCGATCGATGCGCGCAAATCGCCCACCGTGCCGAACAAGCTCGCCGAGGAGCGCCCCTACGCCTGGTTCAGGGACAATCTGATCCACACCGTGCCGGCGATTTATCCCGGCGCGATGCGCCGGGTGTATCCGGGCTTTCTGCAGCTGACCGGGTTCATCAACATGAATTTCGACCGGCATGTGGACGCGCACTACCGGCACTTCTCGCACCTGGTCGACGGCGATGACGATTCCGCGGACAAGCACCGCGCTTTCTATGACGAGTATCTCTCGGTGATGGATCTCACCGAGGAGTTCTACCTGCAGACCATCGACGTGGTGTTCCAGAGCCACGCTTTGCCCAAGGGCGAGATGACGGTGAAGGGTCGCCTGGTGCGCCCCGAGGCGATCACCCGCACCGCGCTGATGACGGTTGAGGGCGAAAACGACGACATCTCCGGCATCGGCCAGACCCAGGCCGCGCACACGCTCTGTTCAGGCCTGCCGAAGTCGATGCAGACCGACTACATCCAGACGGGCGTCGGCCATTACGGGGTGTTCAACGGTCGCCGTTTCAGAGAGCAGATCGCCCCGCGCATGAAGGCCTTCATGGCCAAGCACGCCCACGCTTCAGCGAAAAATAAGGCCGCTTAGGCGAGCCTTCGCCTTATCCGCCCACCGGGGCCGGGTCGGCTTTTCGGATCGGACTGTTCTCGCAAACCTCCGGGGTGCGCCCGCCGCCCGGGGTGAGCGCGGCGCCCGACGCGTCGCAGATCGCATCCACCCGCCAGGAAGCCGGATCGGTCCGCTCCCCGCCCGCATAGCGCGCGGCCAGGAACAGCGGCTGCGATCCGCTCAGCGCCACGCAGCCATAGGTGAAGTCGCGCCCCGCCAGCGGTCCGCCGCCCTGGGGCCGGACCTCGCCCGCGAAGCCGGCGCCGCGCCAGGCCGCCTCGCACGCCGCGCGCGCGGCCTCCACGTCATGGGCGAAGGCTTCGGGCTTTCCAAGGCTCTGCGGCGGGGTGTCGAGCCGGCCGGGTTCGTCCGGCGCGATCACGAGGAAGGCGAGTGCGCCTGCGAGCACGAGCGCGAGCGCGATTATGGGCAGGGCGCGGGCCATCGGGCGTGACCTTAACCGGGGTCGGCCCGCGAAGCCATGACATGCCGGCGGCTTTGCTTGCGCGCGCACCTCGTCTAAGCCTTCCCGCCGATGGGCGCTGAGCTTTACATCTTGACCCCGCCGCGCATCGAGGGCGGCTTTGCAGACCGTCTCGAGGCGGTGGTGCGCGCCGCTGCGGCGAGCGCGGTGCAGATCCGGCTGAAGGATCACGCCCCCGATGAGGTCGCGCGCCTGGCGCCGGACCTGATCGCGGCCGCGCGTGCGGGCGGGGCGGCCGCGATCGTGAACGACGATCCAGCGCTCGCAGCCCGGCTTGGCGCGGACGGGGTTCACGTGGGCCGGGAGGACGCCACGGTGCGCGAGGCGCGCGCCGTGCTCGCCAAACCTGCGATCGTGGGCGCGACTTGCCACGACAGCCGTCATCTCGCCATGCTCGCGGGCGAACAGGGCGCAGACTACGTGGCCTTCGGGGCCTTTTTCGACACCGTCACGAAAACGCCCAAGACACGGGCTTCGCTGGATATCCTGACATGGTGGAGCGACCTTTTCGAAATCCCATGCGTTGCGATCGGCGGCATAACGCTTCAAACCGCAGCCTCGGTGATCGAGGCGGGCGCGGACTATGTCGCCGTGAGCGGCGGGATCTGGTCTCACCCCGACGGTCCGGAGGCGGCCGCGCGGGGCTTCGCCTCGCTCTTGTCCTCTGCGCGCTGACCGCAGCGCCCGCCGCTGCGTTTCAAGACGCCGCGGCCGAGGGCGTGCGCATCGAGACGCCCGCCGGCGATCCCGGCCCGGGCCCTGAGACGCGCGCCGAGCCGCCCGCCCTGCCTGACGGTCTGTACGATCTGATGAACCGCGACGCCTCAGGCGAAGCGGTCGAGGGCCGGGCGCTGTCCGACGAGGCGATGGCGCGCGCCACCGGCGCCTACATGATGGGCGAATACGACGTGGCCCTGATGCACGCCGAGCGCGCCTCCGCCGCCGGGGAACCCCGCGGTGCTACGCTCGCCGGTCATATCCGCCTGCACGGGCTCGCCGGGGGTCGCGACGACGCGGCCGCGCTGCGCTGGTTCCGCCGCGCCGCGGAGCACGGCGAGCCGGACGCTCTGATCGCGATGGCCGGGATGGCCTCTGAAAGCCGCGCAGGCCTGTCGCCGTCGGAGGCCGACGCCTTCCTGCGGCGCGCGGCTGAAAGCGGCGACGCGCAGGCCGCGCTCGCCTACGGGCTGCACCTGCGCCGCAACGGCGATCCGGGCGCGGCGCAGTCCGCGCTCGACTGGCTGCGTCTGGCCGCGGAGAGCGGCCATGTCGATGCGTTCCTGGAATACGCCGAGGCGCTCGATCAATGGGTGCACGGGCCGCGCGATCCCGCCCTCGCCAGGCCCTGGTACGAGCGTGCGGGCGACGCCGGCGATGCGCTCGGCGCCATGCAGGCCGGTCTGATGTACATCCACGGCGAGGGCGGCGAGGCCGATCCGGCCGTCGGCGTGGCGCTGATCAGGCGCGCCGCCGAGCTCGGCTTGCCCGGCGCCATGGGCGAGTACGCGCTGATCCTCTACTCCGGCGGCTACGGCGAGCCGCGCGATCCTGACGCGGCTGCGGACTGGGCCGGGCAGGGCGCGCGCTCCGGAGATCCGATGAGCCAGTTTCTCTACGCTTATGCGCTCGCCAGCGGCGAGGGCGCGGCCGTCGATCGCGAGCGGGCCTACTTCTGGGCGGTGCGCTCGGGGTTGAGCCGGGGCGGGGCGCTGAGAGCCGATCCCGACCGGAGGGGGCTCGAGACCGCGCTGCGCGCTGATCTGCCCCCCGAGACCGCTGCGCAGCTGCGCTCGCAGGCCCGCGCGGCCGAAGCGGCCTTCGATCCGGGCGCGCCGGCCGAGCCGGTCGAGCAGGGTCCGCCCGCGCCGCAATAGCAAAGCGTCCACGCCTTGCCGCAGGCCGGGGCGTGCGATACACCCGCGCCGGCTCTTTCTCAGGCGCGCGCCGACTTGTCCCGATGGACCTTCGCGCCGCGCCCCTTTCAGCGGATCGCGACGCGATGAAGATCAACGGCAACGAAATCAAGCCGGGCCACGTGCTCGTGCACAATGACGGCCTCTGGCGCGCGGTGAAGACCGAGCACGTCAAGCCGGGCAAGGGCGGCGCGTTCGCCCAGGTCGAGCTGAAGAATGTCGAGGACGGGCGCAAGCTCAATGAGCGCTTCCGCGCCGCGGACAAGGTCGAGCGCGCGCGGCTGGAGCAGATCGACCACCAGTTCCTGTTCTCCGACGGCGAGACGCTCACCTTCATGAACATGGAGAATTACGAGCAGATCGAGCTGCCCGCCGAGTTCGTCGGCGATCAGGCCGCCTTCTTGAGCGACGGCATGAAAGTCCAGGTCGAGTTCTACGGCGAGAAGCCGCTTGGCGTGGGCCTGCCCCAGCACGTCGAGATGGAGGTGGAGGACACCGAGCCGGTGGTGAAGGGTCAGACCGCGGCCAACTCCTACAAGCCGGCCGTGCTCACAGGCGGCGTGAAGACGCAGGTGCCCCCCTTCGTGGGCGTGGGCGAGCGCATCGTCGTGGCGACCGAGGACGGCTCCTACGTGCGCCGCGCGGACTAGGCGTTTTGGGACAGCTCTCCGCCCTCATCACAGTCATGACCGGCGCCGCGCGCAAGGCGGGCCGGCGGCTCTCGCGCGACTTCGGCGAGGTCGAAAACCTGCAGGTCTCGCGCAAGGGCCCGGCCGACTTCGTCACTGCGGCCGACCACAAGGCCGAGCAGATCCTGTTCGAGGAGCTCTCTCGCGCCCGTCCCGGCTACCGCTTCCTGTTCGAGGAGCGCGGCGAAGTCGAAGGCACCGACCGGAGCCATCGCTGGATCATCGATCCGCTCGACGGCACGCTGAACTTCATGCACGCCCAGCCGCACTTTGCGGTCTCCATCGCGCTGGAGCGTGAAGGCGAGATCGTCGCGGGCGTGATCTACGACCCGGCCAAGGACGAGTTGTTCCACGCCGAGAAGGGCCGCGGCGCGATGATGAACGACCGGCGACTGCGCGTCGCTTCGCGCTCGGTCTTCCAGGACTGCGTGATCGCGACGGGCACGCCCTTCTTCGGCAAGTCCGGCCATGCGCGCTTCTTGAAGGAGCTGCACCAGATCATGCCCATGAGCGCCGGGATCCGGCGCAACGGCTCGGCCGCGCTCGACCTCGCCTGGGTCGCCGCGGGGCGCTATGACGGCTTCTGGGAGCGCGACCTGAAGCCCTGGGACATCGCCGCGGGCCTGGTGATCGTGCGCGAGGCGGGCGGCTTCGCCGGCTCGATCGAGGAGACCGGCGACGTCCTGGAGACCGGCCATGTCGTGGCCGGCAACGAACACGTCATCGCCGAACTGCGCGAGCGCCTGAAGAAGGCGAGCGCCTGAGCGCGACTGCTTGGTTGGGACTTGATCCGATACTGCGTCCGGTTTTGTATCACAATCTGTGATCTCAAACGGAGAGCGGTTTTGGGAGAGGGAGCAAACGCGCCGAAGTTGGGCGAACTCCGGGGCGAGCTGGTTATTCTGGACCGTTCGCTCGCAAGCTTGTTCGAGGTGGAGACCCGAACGCTAAACCAATCAGTCTCGCGCAACCCCGGCCGTTTCACCGAAGTTTACGCCTTCCGCCCGACCAAAGCGGAGCTGGCTGAATTGATCTCACAGAATGTGATGTCAAAGCCGGCGGGGCGAGGCGGCGTGCGCACGCCGCCGCGGGTTTTCACCGAGCGCGGCGTTGTCATGGCGGCCACGACGTTGCGCAGCGCGAAAGCCGAGGAGGCGCTTCACGAGATCGTGGAGACCTTCATCCAAGCGCGGCGCATGGCTCGAGAGACGCCGGTCGGTTCGAACATCCCAGCAGCTCCCGACCGGTCTTGGGTATCATCTCAGGCATCCGGGAACGCCGACAAGAAAGCGGCGGCCTTGGAAAAAATGTTCGCTCGGGTGCTTGAAAGCGCGCCCGGCGCGGAGGCGCAGAACCAACTGGTCAGAGAGGCGTCCGAGACGCTATCCGATGCGATCTCCTCGTTAAGGGCTCGACTGCGCCGCGAGAGCCTCAAGAACGAAAAGGCCGTCGCCGAGGTCACAAAGTTGCTTGCCGAAGTCGAGGCACAGCATGCGTCCGCAAGGCGGCAAGCCGCTCAAGCCGCCCTCGACGAGCAACAGCTGCTTGAACGCCAACTCGCCATGGCGATCGCGTTGGACCGTTATACGCGCTCCGGTTCGCCTTCCGAGGTGTTCGACCTGCTGCGACGCGACCCCTGACCAAAACCGCCTAAAAACAGCCACCTTAAGCGGGCCCGATTGCATCGGTGCTGCGCGCCGGGGCACTCTGGCCCCCTGACGCGCGAGGAGAGGACTGCCCATGGCCGCTTTCGAACAGGGCGAGGGTTTCGATCCGACCCGCAAGGTGCGCTTCACCGGCCCCGGTCCGTACGTTCTCTGGATGGCGGTGTTCCTGGCCGCGGTGATCGCGGTCGCCGCCTTGTTGAACGAGCCGCTGATCACCGCGTTTCAGGCCAATCCAGCGATCAACGGGCTGATCCTGGGCGTGCTTGTGATCGGCATCCTCTACACCTTCCAGCAGGCGCTCGCGATCGGGCCGAGCGCGCGCTGGCTGGTGCGCCTGCGCGAGGCCGAGGAGCCCGCGTCTCTGCCCCAGCCGCCCGCGCTGATCGCGCCCATGGCCGCGCTGGTCGGCGAGGCGGCGGGCGGTCGATCGCGGCTCTCGGCGGCGTCCTCGCGCGTGGTGCTGGATTCAGTGGCCGCGCGGATGGCCGAAAGCGGCGCCTTCACGCGCTATTTCGGCCGGCTCCTGATCTTCCTGGGGCTGCTGGGCACGTTCTACGGCCTGCTTCTGGTCGTCTCCGATGTGGGCGATGCGGTGCGCGCGGTGTCGGAGACGTCCACCGGCGGCGGCGAAGCCGCGGCCGGCGCGCTGATGAGCGCGATCGAGCAGCCGATCCAGGGCATGGGCACGGCCTTCGCCTCCTCGCTCTTCGGCCTGGCGGGCTCGCTCATCATCGGCTTTCTCGAGCTGCAGGCGAGCCGGGCTCAGAACCGCTTCTACAACGAGATCGAAGAGTGGCTCTCCTCCATCTCGCGCCTGGCTGCGGCGGCGCCCGCCGGCGCGGCCGCTGGCGAGGACGGAGAGGTCTCAACGGTTTATGTCGGCGCGCTTCTTGAGCAGACAGCGGACGCGCTCGACCGGCTGGCCGGCTCCATGGACCGGCACAACCGCCAGCTTGAACAGACCCTGTCGCGCTTCGCCGACGATGCGGCCGAGGCCAATCGCGAGAACGCGCGGCTCCTGCGCGACGAGATCAAGGTGCTGGTGCGCGCGCTCGAAGCCCAGGCGAAGATGAACCGTGATCGCGGCGGCTCCGAACCGCCGCCCCCGGCGTCGGGCGGACCGCGGGGCTGATCGCGCGATGTCGGTCCCGCGCCATCTTCAGGTCCGCGACGGCGACGGCGGCGAGTACTGGCCGGGCTTCGTCGACGCGCTGGCGACGCTGCTGCTCGTCATCGTGTTCCTGCTCGCAGTGTTCACCGCCGGCCAGTTCGCGCTGTCGTCAGCGCTTTCGGGCCGGGACGAGCAGCTCGCCGATCTGAACGCGCGCCTCGCCGCGATCGCCCAAGAGCTCTCCATGGCCGAGGCCGCCAACGAGGAGCTGCGCCTGCGCGTCTCAGGGCTCACCGACGCGAACGCGGCGCTTGAAAGCGAGAATGCGGCGCTATCGACGCGCGTGGAGACGCTGTCGGCGAGTCTTGAGGCGGCTGAGACGAGCCTGGCCGAAAGCGAGGCGCTGAACGCCGAGGCGCAGGCCACGATCGATACGCTGTCGGCGCAGATGGAGACGCTGCGCGCCGAGCTGGCTCGGCTCAACGAGGCCCTCAACGCCGCCGAGGCCCGCGAGGCCGAACTGGAAAGCGAGATCGTCAATCTGGGCGAGCGGCTGAACGCCGCGCTGGCCAGTGAAGTTGCGCGCCTGTCGCAATACCGCTCGGACTTTTTCGGCCGCCTGGTGGAGATCCTGGGCGACCGCTCAGGCGTGCGCGTGGTCGGCGACCGCTTCGTGTTCGAGACCGATGTGTTGTTTCCCTCCGCCTCGGCGACACTGTCGGGGGCGGGACGCGAGAGCCTGCGCCCGATCGCGGACGCCATCATTCAGCTGACCGAAGAGATCCCCGGCGACATCGATTGGGTGGTGCGGGTGGATGGGCACACCGATCCGCGCCCGCTGGGACCAAGCGCGCCGTTCGAGACCAACTGGGAGCTCTCCACCGCGCGCTCGCTCTCGGTGATCTATGCGCTTGAGGACATGGGCGCGCCGCCGGAGCGGCTGCTCGCGGCCGGTTTCGGCCCGCACTATCCCCTGGTCGACGGGACCGGCCCGGAGGCGAACGCGCGCAATCGCCGCATCGAGCTGAAGCTCACCGCGCGCTGAGCGGGGCGGATGGGCCGCGGTAACGTGGTGCGCAATCCGACTTCACGAATTGGTCATGAAGCCGCTTGCGCGCCCGGCGCGGCGGGTGTATAGCACCTTCCTCGAATTTGAACCTCAACGCGCGGGCGGTCGTCAAAGGCCGCCCTTGCTCGTTAAAATCCACCGCCGACCAGACCGCGCCGGAGCGAACGCATGAAAGAGGGCATCCATCCCGATTATCACTTCGTCGAAGTGGTGATGACCGACGGTTCGCGCTTCAAGACGCGGTCCACGTACGGCAAAGAGGGCGACGTCATCCATCTCGACATCGACCCGCGTACGCACCCGGCCTGGACCGGCGGCACGCAGACGCTCGTGGACCGCGCCGGCCGCGTTTCGCGCTTCAAGGACAAGTTCAAAGGCTTTGGCGTCTAGAACGCGGCTCTTCCCCCCTCAATCCAAGGGCCGCTTTCCCGCAACCCGCAACGCTTAAGCCTTTATGGACGCCCGCAGCCCCCCTCAGCTGCGGGCGTCGCCTTTTTCAGCCTCTGAAAATCGAACGGCCGTACGCGCGTCAGCGCTTGGCGAACGCGCTTTCCAGCGCCGACCATTGCGCCTCGAGCGGATGATCGCCCTCGGCCTCGGCCGCGGCCTCTCCGGCGCGCCGGAACAGCGTCTCGTCGAGCCGGGCCAGCCGGTCGTAGAGATTGCGCGATCGCGCGGCGAGATCGGCGAGACGGGGCGGGCAGGGATCATCGCCGGCCGGCCACATGGGCTCGGGCTCGCGAGCCTCGGGCAGTCGGTACTTCTCCTGACACGCGTCGTGCGGGCTCATCTCCGCCTCGGCCACAGCGCGCTGGGTCAACAGCCAGGACGCGGCCTGCATCAGGCGCGTCGTCAGCGCCATGGACTCCGCAGCATAGGCCAGCGCGCCGGAGCGCCCGAGCCGCTTGGCGTCGTCGCGCCCGACCCCGTCGAGATAGGCCGCAGCCTCCTCCACCAGGCCCATGCCTTCCTGGAACAGGCGCATGAACATCTCGGAGGTGGCGAATTCCGCAGCGCGGTCAGCCGCGACCGGGTCGAGCCGGGCGGGTGCATCCTCGGAGGCGGAGGTGTCGTCAGGGCCGTCGATCATGGTGCTTTCGAAACTGCCTCGTCCTGCGTCAGTCGCGCCTCAGGCAAGCAAGCCCGGGGCCAGTTCGCGGGCCGCCAGCGCCGGCTCGTCCGGGCGCGGGCTCACTCGCCCGTCTTGAACAGACCCTGCGCGGCGTCGATGCCGGCGCGCTTGTCCTTCATCATCGCCTCGGCGTGCTCGATCTCGCGTTTGAGCGTTTCGACGCGATCCTCCAGCTCGGCTACGGACAGACGCGACAGGTCCTCGCCCGGCGTGATCGCGCCTGCGGGCTTGCGCGGCGGTTCGTCCTCGAACATGGATGGACCTCCCGATGCCGACCTTCGCGCTTTCGCGCACTTCGGTCAGCATACCCAAGCCGCGCCCGGAGTCCTACAGGCCCATGTCGAAACCCGCGCTTTCAGACCGGCGAACCCGCATCGTGACCGCGACCGAACCCGGCGGACCGGAGGTCCTGACCTTAAGCGAGATCGAGCGTCCCGCGCCCGGCCCGACCCAGGTCCTGATTGAAGTCGCCGCAGCCGGGGTGAACCGGCCCGACGTCATCGAGCGGCTCGGCTTTTACCCCGCGCCGGAGGGCGCGCCGGCGGGCCTCGGACTGGAGGTCTCCGGCCGTGTGGCCGAGACCGGAGAAACGGTGAAGGGGCTGAAGGTCGGCGATCCGGTCGTGGCGCTGGTCGCAGGCGGCGGATATTCCGATCTCGCGCTCGCCGACGCTGGCGCGGTTCTGCCTGCGCCGGACGGGGTGGACCTCGTCGATGCGGCGGGCCTGCCCGAGACCGTCTTCACGGTGTGGACCAACGTGTTTGATCGCGCGCGTCTGAAGCCGGGCGAGCGCTTTTTCGTTCATGGCGGGGCGAGCGGGATCGGGACGACCGCGATCCAGATGGCCAAGGCCCATGGCGCGCATGTCTCGGCCACCGCAGGCACGCCGGAGAAGGCGGCGTTCTGCCGCGAGCTCGGGGCGGACGCGGCCTATGACTATCGCGAGGAGGACTGGCTTGCGCTCGCCAAGGCCGACGGCGGGGCGGACGTGATCCTGGACATGGTCGGCGGCGACTATGTGGAAAAGAATCTGAAGCTTCTCAGGCCCGAGGGCCGGCTCGTCCACATCGCCTTTCTGAAGGGTTCGCGCGTGGAGGTCGATCTGATGGGGCTGATGCTCAAGCGCCTCACCGTGACCGGCTCCACGCTGCGCGCGCGCTCCGATGAGGACAAGGCCGCGATCGCCAAGGCGGCGCGCAAGACCGTCTGGCCGTGGATCAAGGCCGGCGAGGTCCGCCCGGTGATCGACAGCCGTTTCGCGCTCACCGACGCGGTCAAGGCCCATGAGCGCATCGACGATCCCGCCCACGCAGGGAAAATCCTGCTCATCCCCTAGCGCGGCCGTGCGCCTTGGTGTTTTCAAGCCTGCGCCCTCAGGTTATACACCCGCCATACCCGGCTTCGCTTCAGTGATGCGCGTGCTTCGCGCGAGCTGCGTCGCCGGGGGCGGAAACCCCGAACGCCCGGCCGCCCGCGCCGGGCTTTTTTGTTTGCAAGGAGGCTGGCGCCACATGGCCGACATCTTGATGCCTAAGGCGACTGCGGTCTGGCTGGTGGACAACACCGCGCTCACCTTTGAGCAGATCGCCGATTTCACCGGTCTGCACCCGCTTGAGGTCAAGGGCATCGCCGACGGCGACGTCGCCCAGGGCGTGCGCGGCGACGATCCGGTCGCGTCCGGCCAGATCGCGCGCGAAGAGATCGACAAGGCCGAGGCCGACAAAGACTACCGGATGGTGCTTCGCAAGTCGAAGTACGAGGACGTGTACGACCCGGGCAAGCGCTCGGGTCCGCGCTACACGCCGCTGTCGCGCCGTCAGAACCGGCCCGACGCCATCGCCTGGCTCGTGCGCAATCACCCCGAGCTGACCGATGCGCAGATCTCCAAGCTGATCGGCACGACCAAGACCACGATCCAGGCGGTGCGCGATCGCACGCACTGGAATTCGGCCAACATCAAGCCGACCGATCCGGTCTCCTTCGGCCTGACCACCCAGCGCGAGCTGGACGAGCAGGTGCGCAAGGCGTCGGCCCGGCGCGAAAAGATGGAGGAGAGCGGCGAGGTCGAGGCGCGCGAAGACACGCTCAAGCCCGCCGAAGACGCCGACCAGACCGAAGTCGGCGGCCCGACGACGCTTGAAGAGCTGTTCGGCGGCAAGTCGGACGACGGCTCCAAGAAGGGCTGACGGACCGGGGCGCCAGAGCGGCGCTCATCCGCCTCGAGGTCCCGGATCGCGGCTTCGCCGCGTCCGGGAGTTCAGCTTTCTCACATCGAGGTCCCGGATCGCGGCTTCGCCGCGTCCGGGAGTTCAGCGTCCCTTTCATGAACTCCCGGGCGGCGCGCAGCGCCGACCCGGGACCCCGGCGCGATCGGCCTCAGCTGTCATCCCGGCTCTGCCTCCGGTCGGCCGGGATGACAGAGTCGGCGCTGTAGCGCGGCGATGAGGCGCCGCTCTACTCGTCGTCGGGCTTGACCACGTAATTGAGCGCCAGGCGTCCGCCGTCGGCGTAGATGCAGGTGCCGGTGACGTAACTGGCGTCCTTGGAGGCCAGGAACCAGGCCACGCCGGCGATCTCGTCGGGATCGCCGAGCCGTTTGAGCGGCGTGCGCGAGAGGATGCGGTTCATCGCGGCCTTGTCGTCGGCGATCGATTTGAGGATGTCGGTGTTGATCGAGCCCGGCCCGATCGCGTTGACCCGCACGCCGTAGCTCGCCAGCGACAGCGCCATGGCCTTGGTCATCTGGTTCAACGCGCCTTTCGAGGCGGTGTAGGCGAGCTGGTTCTCAATCGCGACCGTGGCGTTGACCGAGCTCATATTGATGATGGCGTAGCGCCGGCGGCATTCGGAGGGGCGCTGGCCCTCCTCCTCGATCTGCTCGACCATCTGACGCGCCGCCGCGCGCGCCACCAGGAAAGCCCCGCGCAGGTTGACGTTCATCACTTTGTCGAAATCGGCCGCCTCAAGCGAGAGGATGTCGCCGGGCGCCAGAACGGCGGCGTTGTTGATCAGGACGTCCACGCGACCGAAGGCCGAGCGGGTCTCGGCCAGAAGGTTCGCCACCGAAAGCTTGTCGGAGACGTCGCAGTCGATGAATTCCGCGCGCCCCTTTCCCCCGTCCAGATCGCGCGCGAGCGCATGGCCGGCGTCTTCGTCCACATCGGCGATGACGACCTTCAGCCCCTCCTCTACAAAGCGGCGCGCGCAGGCCGCGCCGATGCCTTTGGCCGCGCCTGTCACGATGGCGACCCGGTCTGAAGCGGGCATGGAAAGCTCCTTGAGGGGGGCGGGGCCCGGCTGTGCGGGCCTGAGGTCAGAAGTCGCGCGAACGCGCGTAGTCTTCGGCGATCTCGTCGTCGTCGGGCGCGAGTTCGTAGGCGCGCTCATAAAGCGCGCGCGCCTCGTCGATGCGCCCGACCTGCTCCAGGGCGGCGGCGCGCGAATGCACGATCGGGCCGGAGTCCGGATCGGCCTGGACGGCCTGATCGCAGATCGACAGGCCTTCGCTCGCGCGCTCATCGTTCACCAGCGCCCAGCACAGCGTGTTCAGCGCGCTTGCGCTCTCCGGGGCGATCGACACCGCCTCGCGCCCATCCTCGACGGCGCGCGCGGTCATGCCAAGATCGATGAAGGCGGCCGAGCGCCCCGACCAGGCGCCGACATAATCCGGCTCGATGCGCAGCGCGGCGTCGAAGGCCTCCACCGCCTCGGCGGGCTTTCCGGTCTCAAGAAGCGCCGAGCCGCGCAGAAGCTGGGTGAAAGCGTCGGGGCGCCCGGCGCGCGCCAGCGCGATGTCGATGTCGTCAAGCGCCTCGTCATAGCGGCCAAGGCTCATCAGGGCCGCGGCGCGATTGCGGCGCAGAACCGGGCTGTCGGGATCGCCGCCATTGTCGCGCATGACGCCGATCGCCTGGTCGAAGCTTAAGAGCGCGGCTTCGTCCTCGCCCGCCACCAGGCGCGCGCTGCCGAGCTGGGCGCGCAGCTGAACCTCGTCCTCCCAGTCGTAACGCCTTGCGTTAAGGCAGGCCTCGTAGGCGTCCGCGGCGGCCTCAGGGTTTTCGGCCTCGATCGCGGCGCGCCCGTCGGGACAAAGTCCGCCGGCGCGCGCGATGTCCGGGGCGTCCTCGCCGGAGGCGGGCTCCGCGCAGGCGGCGATCAGGAGGGCGAGCAGGGCGACCGAAAAACGCATCATGGCGAAACTGGTAGGGCCGCGCCGGTCCGCGCGCAAGCCGAAGCGGGTTCGCCCGCGGTCACGATGGGCGCGTAGGAGTGCGCACCGGTCACAAAAAAGGGGGCGGATGATCTCCGCCCCCCTCGCGTTCTGCAGCTCAGGTTTTGGCTAATGGCGACTTCGAAGCGCCGCGATCTCCTCCTTAAGCCTGAGCTTTTGCTTCTTCAGGGTGGCCAGGGCGATATGATCCGAAGTCGGGCGCTTCATCTCCTCGGCGATCTGCTGCTCCAGCCGAGCATGGCGAGAATCGAGTTCGCGGATACGCGCTTCGGTGGCCATATCTGCCTCCTTTGCTATGTGAACGGATGAATTGAACCACTGCTCGGGCAGGGTCATCAATTCACAAAACGATCAAGAAGGGCGGAACCCGCGTTGAGCGTTAACCAGAGACTGATCGTCGGAATCTCCGGAGCCTCCGGAATCATTTACGGATTGCGTGCGCTGGAGGCGCTGGGCGGGCTTGGCGTGGAGCGTCACCTTGTCGCGACCAAGGCCGCTGAGATGACGCTTGGCTACGAGACCGGCCTGAAGCGCGCGGCGCTGGCCGAGCGCGCCGAGCATGTCTACGCCCCGCCGGATGTGGGCGCGCCGATCGCATCGGGCTCGTTCCAGACGCTGGGCATGCTCATCGCGCCGTGCTCGGTGCGTACGATGAGCGAGATCGCCACCGGCGTGACGTCGAACCTGCTCACCCGCGCGGCCGACGTGGTTCTGAAGGAGCGCCGACGTCTCGTCCTCATGGTGCGCGAGACCCCGTTTCACCTTGGTCACCTGCGCACCATGACCCAGCTGACCGAGATGGGCGCGATCGTGATGCCGCCCTTGCCGGCCTTCTACGCCAAGCCGGAGACCCTCGACGACATCGTCGATCAATCCGTCGGCCGTGCGCTCGATCTGTTCGGGCTGAACTGGGATGGAACCCGGCGCTGGGGCGAGGACATCGAGGAAGGCCGCCGGCCCGGCGCGGCCCGGCGCGGGGGCGGCGCGTCTTGAGCGTCGATCCCGGCGACGCGGAGGCGGCCGCAGACGCGTTCTGGGCCTTCTCGCTCCATGTCTACGCCAAGCCGGGCGTGAAGGACGCGTGCCTTGAGTTTCAGACCCAGGGCGGCGACGTGAATATCGCCCTGTTCGCGGTCTGGGCGGCGCGCCGAGGCCGCGATCCGAGCGCGGCGATCGTGCAGGCCGGGGCGCTCGGGCGCGACTGGTCGGGCGCAGTGGTTAAGCCGCTGCGCGCCGCGCGCGACGCGCTGAAACCCGCGCCGGACTATGTCGCCGCGAGAGACGGGGGGGCGCTTCGCAAACAGATCCTCGCCGCCGAGCTGGAGGCCGAGCGGCTTCAGCAGCGCGCGCTGGCCCCGCTGGCGACGGCCTGTCCGGTCAGCGACACGCCCGCCGAGACGCTCGCCATCGATGCGCTTGAGCATTGGGCCGGCCAGGCCGGGCTCGACTATGACGCGCGCGCCTTTGTGGAAATCGTTTCCTCGGCGGCTGGAACGTAGTATTATAACCTTTCTAGCCTGGACCGAGCCGCGCAATGGCGCGCAGCGCTCGCCGGCGGCGATCACTCGCATCTTTGATCCGGAGCGGGGAGCCGCTCCGCGCGTGACGGGTCTGGAGGATGGACGGGTTCATGTACGGCGAATTCGACGACGCGGCGCTTGAAGCGCGCCTGGCCGAATTGCGCGACGAACACCGCGCGCTCGACCGCGAGGTCGAGGCGCTGCAAGCGTTCGGCGTCACCGATCAGCTCAAGCTCATGCGCTTGAAGCGCCGCAAGCTGGCGCTGAAGGACGAGATCTTCGCCATCGAGGATCAGCTGAACCCCGACATCATCGCTTAAGCGCCCGCCGGACTCAGGCCGCGGCCTGCTTGCGCGCGTACATCGCCGCGTCAGCCTCGGCGATGGCGCTCTCCACCGTCGCGCCGCGCTCCAGCGGATGTACGCCCCAGGCCGCGCTCAAGGACAACTCGCGCCCCTCGAACGGGATCGGCGTCTCGGCGATCAGCTCCGCCAGCTGTTCGGCCTTGCGCTCGCCCATCGAGGCGGGGGTGAGCGCCAAGACCACGCCGAACTCGTCCCCGCCGAGCCGGCCGATCGCATCGGTCTCGCGCAGGTGCGCGGCGAGCACGTTGGAGACGGCCTGAAGCGCCGCGTCCCCGGCGGCGTGACCGTGCTCGTCATTGATCTTCTTGAACCCGTTCAGGTCCAGATAGACCAGGGTGGACGGCGCGTCGTGGCGCTGGGCGAGCGAGAGCGCCTTGGACACCTCGCGCAGGAAGGCGCGCCGGTTCAGAACGGGCAAAAGCACGTCGTGATCGGCCAGGGTCTCCAGGTCCTTGATGCGCGCGCGCAGCTGTTCGGTCTCGCGGCGCAGCTGGTCCACCTCGCCCATGAGCGAAAGCAGCGCGCGTTGCACGTTCGGGGTCAGCTCCGCTTCGGGCACGCCCATGATGGAGGCTGCGTCCGCCGGGGCGGCGGTCGGCTGGGTCTGACCGTAGGCCGCGCTTGCGCGCTCGCGTTTGGCCGGCCCCGCCGGCGCGGACGGGGTGAGGGGGTCGCCGGGGCGCACGCGCATGTCGGCCTCCAAGCCCAGTGAAACGATGCACAAAGCCTGAGCGATCATGGTTAAGAAAGGCCTGAGACCCGCGGCGTGCTTGACGGGGCGAGGCGCCTGATTATTGTGCGCCGCTTCCTTTTCGAGGAGGTCCGCCCCATGACCGCGCGCGACGCGGATACCGGCGCTTCGAGCGCCGCGCCCATCGCGATCGTGATGGGCTCGCGTTCCGACTGGCCGACCATGGGCGAGGGCGCGAAGCTGCTCGACCGGCTCGGCGCGGCCTATGAGGCGCGCGTGGTCTCCGCCCACCGCACGCCGGACCGGCTGGTGGAGTTCGCCAAGTCCGCCAAGGATCGCGGCGTGAAGGTGATCATCGCCGGCGCGGGCGGCGCGGCGCACCTGCCCGGCATGGTCGCCTCCATGACGACGCTTCCCGTGCTCGGCGTGCCGGTCCGGTCCAAGGCGCTCAGCGGCCTCGACAGCCTGCTCTCCATCGTTCAGATGCCCGCCGGTGTGCCCGTGGGCACGCTGGCCATCGGCGAAGCCGGCGCGAAGAATGCGGCGATCCTGGCGGCGTCAATCGTCGGGCTGTCCGACCCGGCGCTGATGGCGCGGGTGGAGGCCTATCGCGAAGAGCTGACCGCGTCCGTGCCCGATACGGTGGAAGACGAATAGGAGCGCATGTGAGCGTCGATCCGGCCCGCCGGCTTCAGCCGGGCGATCGCATCGGCATCATGGGCGGCGGCCAGCTCGCCCGCATGCTGGCGCTCGCCGCGGCCAGGCTCGGCCTAGACGCCGCGATCTTCAGCCCTGAGACCGACAGCCCCGCCGCGCGCGTCGCCGCGGACGCGATCGTCGCGCCTTATGAGGATCTGGATGCGGTGCGCCGCTTCGCTTCGAGCTGCGCCGCGGTCACCTACGAGTTTGAGAACGTGCCGGTGGAGACCGCGCGCGCGGCCGGCGAGCGGGCTGTCCTGCGCCCGGGCGCCCAGGCGCTCGAAGCCGCCCAGGATCGGCTGACCGAAAAGACCTTCCTTCACCGGGCCGGTGCGGCGACGGTGGCGTTCGAGCCGGTCGACGACGCACACGGCGCTGAAAGCGCGCTCGACGCGCTCGGCGGTGAAATGATCCTGAAGACCCGGCGCTTCGGCTATGACGGCAAGGGTCAGGCGCGGGTCTCGAGCCCGGCCGAGGCGCGCGCGGCGTTCGAGGCGATCGGATCGCGCCCGGCCATCGCGGAGGCGCTCGCCCCGTTCGAGCGCGAGCTCTCCGTCGTGGCCGCACGCTCGTTGGACGGCGCCGTCAAAGCGTTCCCGCTGGCGCAGAACCGGCACTCCGACGGCATCCTGCGCGAAAGCCTCGCCCCCGCGGCGGTGACGCCCGCGATGGAGGCTGAAGCGCTGCGCATCGCGACCGCCGTGCTTGAGGCGCTCGATTATGTGGGCGTCATCGCAGTGGAGCTGTTCGCGCTCGCCGACGGCGCCCTCTTGGTCAACGAGATCGCCCCGCGCGTGCACAACACCGGCCACTGGACGATGGACGCGTGCGCCTGCGACCAGTTCGAGCAGCATGTGCGTGCGGTGGCCGGCTGGCCGCTCGGCGATCCCGCGCCGCAGTCGCGCGCGCGCATGATCAACCTGATCGGCGAGGACGCAGCCGGCTGGGCGCGCTGGCTGGAGACGCCGGGCGCGCGGCTTCACCTCTACGCCAAGCGCGAGATCCGCGACGGGCGCAAGATGGGTCATGTGAACCTCATCGCGCCGCTCGGCGACTGACTTCGCGCCAGCCGCGCGCTATAGGCGGGCTCATGTCCTTCTATGACACCCACATCCTGCCCCACCTGATCGGCTTCGCCTGCGCCACCCCGCAGATCATGAAGCAGCGCTCAATGCTCGTGCCGGCCGCTGAGGGCCGGGTGCTGGAGATCGGCTTCGGCTCCGGAACCAATCTGGGCTTCTACGATCCCGCCAAAGTCGAGCGCGTGTTCGCGCTTGAGCCGAGCCTCGGCATGCGGCGCAAGGCGGCCAAGGCGGTCGCGGCCTCGCCTTTGGAGATTGAGTGGATCGACCTGCCGGGCGAGGAGATCCCGCTCGACGACGCCAGCGTGGACACGGTGGTGCTGACCTACACGCTGTGCACCATTCCCGGCGCTGAGGCGGCGCTGTCACAGATGCGCCGCGTGTTGAAGCCGGGCGGGCGGCTCTTATTCTCAGAACACGGCCGGGCGCCGGACGCGGGCGTGGCGAAGTGGCAGCGCCGCATCGAGCCTGTCTGGAAACCGGTCGCGGGCGGATGTCATCTCACCCGCGAGCCCGACCGCCTGATCGCCGGCGCCGGGTTCAAGATCGAGCGTATCGAGCAGGGCTATCTGCCCAAGAGCCCGAAGTTCGCCGCCTTCAACACCGCCGGCGCGGCGTCACTCGCCTGACTCTAGCCGCTCATAGGTGAAGCGCTCGATCCGCACGCCATCCCGGCCGGTGATGCGCAGATCCACGACGAGCGCGCCGTCTTCGGTCAGCTGCAGCTCCAGCCCGTCGAACACGGCGCGGCCCGGGGCGGTCTCGATCAACGCGAAGCTGACATAGTCGTCTTGCGCCTCCCAGCCGGTGAGATCGGCGTTGAAATGCTTCAGGCGCAGCGCGGGCCCGTCCTCGAAGCGGTCGAGCACGAAGATCTCGGAGAAGCGCTGGGTTCCGTCGGCGTTGAGGAGCTCGAACATGCCGGTCAGGCGCCCGCTTGGTCCGGCCATCCAGCATTCCTGGACCTGCGCGCCCAACCCCTCTCCGGCCCAGCAGCCCTGAAGGAAGGCCAGATCGGACAGCTCGACCCGCGCCTCGGCGGGGGCGGTCTGAAGCGTCAGGGCGGCGAGGGCGAGGCTCAGCATCAAGGTCTCCTGCGAACGCGGCGGGGCGCAGAGTACACCGTCAGCGCGCCTGCGCGCACTCCGCGCAGCGCGGCGCGGCCGGATCGATCTCCAGTCGCTTGTCGGCGATCGCCTCGCCGCACCCCACGCACCAGCCGTATTCGCCCTCGTCGAGGCGTTTCAGCGCGGCCTCGATGCGTTGGAGTTCCTTGGCGCGGCGCGCGTCCTGTGCTTGAGCCATCGCCTGGACCTGAAGGGAGTCCTGGCGCGAGAGCCGGCCGACGGACTGCTGGTCCAGGGAGACCGGCTTTCGGTCCTCGCAGGCGGCTTTGGACAGCGCGCGCAATTCCTCGCGCAGGGCGACAAGCCGCGATCTCGCCTTACCTTCATCGCTCGCCATGGGTTAGACCTTACGGGCTGCAGATCAGGGACCCGACACGACAGTGCTGGATCATTTCAAACGATTCGCCGCCTATAACGCCTGGGCCAACGCCCGGCTCTACGACGCGGCGACCGCGCTGACGGACTTCGAACGCAAGCGCGATCTCAAAGCCTACTTCAAGAGCCTGCACGGCACACTGAACCATATCCTCGTCGCCGACCGCATCTGGCTGCACCGTATCACGGGCGAGGGCGAGGCGCCCAAATCGCTCGATGACGAGCTGTTCGCCGACTTCGCCAGCCTTCGCGCCGCGCGCGAGGCGGAGGACACGCGCATCTGCGAGTTCGTCTCCAGCCTCGGCGAGGCCGACCTTGAGCGCACGGTGGAATACGTGAACACGCGCGGCGAGGCCAAGGCGCTTGAACTTTCGGTGATCCTCGCCCACCTATTCAATCACCAGACGCACCATCGCGGCCATTCCGCGACGCTCCTGCGCCAGCTGGGCGTGGCCGAGCCACCGGCGCTTGACCTTCTCTACTTCGCGTTGCCCGCGGCCTGACTCAGCCGCTGCGCGGCTGCCTCCAGCCAGCGGCGCACGCGCTTTTCATTCACGCCGAGATCGGAATACCCGACCACCGCGCGCGAATAGACGTTCAGTGAGGCCCGGCCCTCGCCGGCGTCCACCGCCTCGACGGTGACGTAATCGGGAAAGCGAAAGATCAGCGAGCGCTGGACGAGCTCCACCTGGCCGGTCGCGTCGTCGCGGCGCACCACTTTCACGCGCGCGTCGCTCAGACCCGCCGCGATGAAGGCGTCCAACGCGGCTTCTCGCGCGGCGTTGAAGACCGGGCTCTCCACATCGGCGGCGTCGGCGCGGGCGTGCCCGCTCGGCAGGGCGAGGCAGCGGCGCGGTTTGGAGTCCGGCTCCAGAGTCTCGAAATCGATGGGAAAGTCACGCGTCGCCATCGCGGGTGCTCCGGTTCAAGGCGGGCTCTGGCCTCGCGCGGCCGAACGCCCTAGACAGGCCGCATCTTTTCCGCGCGCTCGCGCCGGCGGCCATTGAAGGATAAGCGATGACCGAAAACGCGCTCCAGGTCGAGGGGCTGTGGAAGAGTTTCGCCGGCAAGCCGGCCGTGCGCGATCTCTCCTTCGCCGCCCGCAAGGGCGAGATCACAGGCTTTCTGGGGCCGAACGGGGCGGGCAAGACCACGACGCTGCGCGTCGCGCTGGGGGTTCTGAAAGCCGACCGCGGCGAGGCGCGCCTGTTCGGGGCCCCGCCCACGCGCGAGGCGCTGGACCGGGTCGGCTTTCTGCCCGAAGAGCGCGGCGTCTATCGCAAGATGACGGCCGAGGCCGTGATCGTGTTCTTCGCGCGCTTGAAGGGCGTGCCCGCGGAGGCCGCGCGCGAGCGCGCCGGAGCGCTTCTGGAGCGCTTCGGTCTCGCCGACGCGGCCGACAAGAAGCTGAAGACCCTGTCCAAGGGCATGGCCCAGAAGGTCCAGATCATCGCCGCGCTGGCCCATGAGCCGGAGTTCATCATCCTGGACGAACCGTTCTCAGGCCTCGATCCGGTGAACCAGTCGCTTCTGGAGGACATGGTGCGCGAACAGGCCGAGGCCGGGCGCACGGTGCTGTTCTCCACCCATGTGATGCAGCACGCCGAGCGCCTGTGCGACCGGATCGTGCTTCTGGCGCGCGGCGCGAAAGTGTTCGACGGGCGCGTGGAGGAGGCGCTGGCCCAGGTGCCGCGGCGGGTCGAGATCGAGACCGCGTGCGGGACCGATCTGGCCGCCGTGCTGGGCGGGCTCGCGGAGGTGGAGCGCGCCGGAGAGGCCGTCGGGCCTGACGGCGGCGCGGTTGCGGCCTGGCGCCTGACGCTGAAGCCGGGCGTGGAGGCGCAACAGGTGCTCAAGGCCTGCGTGGAGGCGGGCGTGAAGCTTGCCCGCTTCGAGCCGTCCCGCCCGCAGCTGCAGGACGCCTTCGTGCAGCTCGTCGCCGACCCCGCCGACGCGGCCGGACTTGAGCGCGAGACGGCCTGAGCGATGCGCGCCATCTATCTCATCGCCCGCCGGGAATACCTGTCTTACGTGGCCACGTGGGGCTTCTGGCTGTCGCTCCTGTCGGTGCCGATCGTGTTTTCGCTCGGCGCGGCGATCCCGTTCCTGGCTCAGTCCTCCCAGCCGGTGCGCCATTACGCCGTGATCGACGAGACCGGGCGCGGCCTCGACGAGGTGGTCCAGGCCGAGCTTGAGGCGGCCCGGCGCGAACAGGCGCGCGAGGCCGTCGAGGCGATGGCGAGGATGCGCGAGGAGGCCGAGCGCGCGCGTGCGCTCGAAGCCTTCGACAGCGATCCCGACGGGCTCGAAGGCCTTGATGACGCGCTCGACGTGCTGGGCATGCAGGAAGGAGCGGCCGCGTTCGCAGAAGGGTTCGGCCGGCGCGCGCGCGTCGACGCCCCGTCACCGACCCGCGGGGGTCTTAGGCCCTATCTCACCGGCGAGCGCACGATCGAGACGCCCTCAGGTCCCCGCCCGCTCTACGCCGCTCTGTTCATCCGCCAGGACGAAGGCGCGCTGCGGCTGGATTATTACTCGGCCAACATCGCCGAGCTGACCCTGGCGCGCGAGGCGCGCGACGCGTTGACCCGCCATCAGCGCCGCGAATTCCTCTCCGAGTTCGGGCTCGACGAGGCCGACATCGAGACGCTCAACGCGGTTCAGGCCGAGCTTCAGAAGTTCGACGCCTCCGCCGCGCCGGGAGAGGACGCCGAGATCACCGATGCGGACCGCGCGCCCTTCATCGCCGCGATCGGACTGGCGATCATCTTGTGGATGTCGATTTTCTCGGTCGCGAACATGCTGCTCACGAGCCTCATTGAGGAGAAGGGCGGCAAGGTGCTGGAGGTCCTGCTCTCCACCGTGCGCTACCACGAGATTCTGATCGGCAAGCTCGCCGGCGTCGCCGGGGTCTCCTTCACCCTCTTCGCGGTGTGGGGAAGCGTCGGCATGCTCGCGACGCTGGCGGGCGGATCGGCCTTGTCGGCGGCCGACCCTGACCTCGCCGAGACGCTCGCGGCCGTCATTGATCCGGGATTGTTCGCCGCGGCGCTCGGCTATTTCGTGATCGGGTATCTGATGTACGGCGCGGCCTTCCTCGCGGTCGGCTCGCTGTGCGAGACGCTGCAGGACGCCCAGACGCTGATGAGCCCGCTCGTCCTGTTCTTGATGGCGCCGCTGTTCATCATCGTGTTCTCGATCGAGTCGATGGAGAACGTGCTGGTCCAGATCGCCTCCTGGGTTCCGATCTGGACGCCCTTCATCATGATTGCGCGCCTGCCCCACGGCGTGCCGGCCTGGGAGCTGGCGGGCACGACGGCGCTCATGGTCGCGGCGATGATCGGGGTGCTCGCGCTCGGCGCGGCGGTGTTCCGCCAGGGCGCGCTCGGCGCGGCGGACGCGGAGAGCGTGAAGCGGATCTGGGCGCGCAAGAAGGCTTGAGCGGCGCCGCGCGCACGCAAAACGCCGCGCCGGTCGGGCCGGCGCGGCGTTTCTATCCGTCTCAAGCGACCTTGGCCGGACGCGCTTAGCGGCGTGCGCGGCCACCGCCCTTCTTGGGCAACAGGCCTTCGCGCTGAGCGCGCTTGCGGGCCAGCTTGCGGGCCCGGCGGATCGCCTCGGCCTTCTGACGCGCGCGTTTCTCGGAGGGCTTTTCGTAGTGGTTCCGGCGCTTCATCTCGCGGAAGGTGCCCTCCCGCTGCATCTTCTTCTTCAACGCCTTGAGCGCTTGCTCGACGTTGTTGTCGCGCACGACGATCTGGACGATGGCTCTCTCTCCCTGGCCTTCATCTCCGGCGCCCGTACATGGCCGGACCGGAGCGTAACACATGAACGCACGCGAGAGACGTCTCACCCCCCGCGTCCGTGCTCGGATCGCTTAATGAGGCGGCGGCAATACACCACGTGCGCGCGCCTGTCCATACGCGCGAAGCGGCTTTGCGGTTCCCAGCCCGTGACGCGCCGGGGCGCCCGGTCTATGTAAGGGCGCATGACCGATGAGACCGGCGAACCCAAGCCGAAGCGCACCCGCGCCGAGCAGGTCCGCGCAAGGCTGCTCGATGCGGCTTTGCCCGAGGCCGCCTTCGACGGCTGGAGCGAGGCGACGATCGCGCGCGCGGCCGAGGCTGCGGGCGTGCCCGAGGGCGAGGTCCAGCTCTACCTGCCCGGCGGCGTGCTCGACCTGATCGAGACCTGGTCGCGCACCGCCGACGACGCCGCGCGAGACAAAATCGCCGCCAACGACGCCAACCGCATTCGCGACAAGATCAGCCAGGCCGTGCTTATCCGCCTTGAGGAATACGCCGGCCACGAGGAAGCCGCCGAGCGCGCCCGCGCCCGGCTTCTCCTGCCCGACGCGGGCGCGCTCGGCGCGCGGCTCGTGTGGGCGACCAGCGACATGATCTGGCGCGCCATCGGCGACACCTCGACCGATGCGAACTTCTATTCCAAGCGCGCGATCCTGTCGGGGGTCTACACCACGACGCTGTCGGCCTGGCTCAACGAGGCCGATCCCGACAAGCCCGAGACCAAGGCCTTCCTCGACCGGCGCATCGACAATGTCATGCAGTTCGAGAAGGTGAAGGCGCAGGCGAGCAAGATTACCGGCTCCATGCCCGACCTCGCCGGCCTCGCCGCGCGCCTGCGCTACGGTTTCGGACCGCGGGTCTAGATCCCCACCCCGTCCAGTTCCGGATCGCCGTCCTCTTCGGGCACCAGCGGGTCGATGACGCTCATCTCGCCGTCCGCGCGTGGGTCCGCGCCGGCGCGCGCCACGCTTTCTGCGAAGAACTTGATGTGCTGATTGAAGACCTGCTGGGTGTAGATGCCGAAATGGTTCGCGCCCTTCACAAGGGCTGCGTATTTCGGCCCGGTGGCCGCGTCGTAGAGCTTGCGCCCGCGCGCGAGCGGGATCACCCGGTCGTCATCGCCGTGGATCCACAAGATGGGCGCTGAAACCTGTCCGATCTGGCGGATCGTGTCGTAGGTGTCGCGAAACACCAGCCGGGGCAGGAGCCAGCCCGTGCGCGCGCGGACAATATCGCGGAAGCTGTCATAGGGCGCGTGCAGCACCACTCCGCCCACCGGCCGGGCCAGCGCGGTCTGCACCGCGGTGCCTGAGCCCAGCGATTCTCCATAGACCGTGACACAGCCGAGATCGACGCCCTGCAAGGCCAGGTGGTCGCACACCAGGATCGCGTCGGCGACGTTGTTGCGCTCGCTCGGCCGGCCCGTCGAGCCGTTGAAGCCGCGATGGGCCAGAGCCGTGAAGCCCCAGCCGGCGGCCAGGAACATCCGGAAGAAGCGCGCCCGGCGCCACAGCGCGCGCCGGTTGCCGTGCAGATAGACCACGTGCGGCGCGCCCTTCCAGCGCGGCTCGGCGCGCCAGAGCACCAGCATTTCACCATCCGGCGTCGTGATCTCCTCCTCGCGCGCGTCGAGCCCCAGCTCGGCCGGATCGCGGCGCGTGGGATCGGTGAAGTAGATGATGCGGCTTTGCGCGATGAACAGCGCAAGCCAGAGGAGATAAACCCCGGCGAGCCCGATCGCCGCCCAGCGCACGAGGGCCGGCGCGGCGCGCCAGACCTCTGCGGCGAGGCCTGCGAGGTCGCTCGCGAACTCCATGGCCGATCCCCCTCAAGATCCAGCCCCCACGCCTTTGATCTTACGCGCGCGGGCCTCAGCTCGCCAGCTGCCTGAGCCTTCGGTCGTGATTGCCGCGCGCCGCGGGCGGTGGTGAACTCGGCCGTCACAGCCGCCTGGAGACGCTCATGAGCGACGCCTTCGCGCCCATCCCGCTTGAGACCTGGCGAGCAGGCGCAAAGGCGTATGCCCATGACGGCAACGACATCGCCTGGTACGGCGAGGCCGAGGCGGTCGAGGGCAAGCCCGATCTCCTGATCATTCACGGCTTTCCGACCGCGGCCTGGGACTTCTCGCGCATCTGGGCGGCGCTGTCGCAGCGCTATCGCCTGATCGCGCCGGACCTGATCGGGTTCGGGGACTCCGCCAAGCCGCGCGCGCGGGCCTATTCCATCGCCGATCAGGCCGATCTGTGCGCCGGGCTCCTGGCCGAACTCGGCGTTCAGCGCTGTCACGTGCTCGCCCACGACTATGGCGACACCGTCGCCCAGGAGCTGCTTGCGCGCTTCAACGGCGCCGAGGGCGGGCCGGCGCTTCAGTCGATGTGCGTCCTCAATGGCGGGCTGTTTCCCGAGACCCACCACGCCACCGTCATGCAGCGCGTCCTGCACTCCCCGCTCGGCGGGCTCGTCTCGCGCCTGATGAGCCGTAAGCGCTTCGACGCCGGCTTCTCGCTCGTCTTCGCCGCAGACGCCAAGCCGAGTAAAGACGAGCTCGACGCCTTCTGGTCGCTTCTGATGGCGCAAGGGGGCATGCCGCCCATCGGCCACAAGCTGATCCGCTACATCGCCGAGCGCCGGGCGAACCGGGCGCGCTGGGTCGGCGCGCTGGTGGAGGCGGAGATCCCCCTTCGCGTCATCGACGGCGCGGACGATCCGGTCTCCGGCGCCCACATGGTCGAGCGCTATCGCGAGCTTGTGCCTCAGCCCGACACGGTGATGCTCGACGGCGTCGGCCATTATCCCCAGTGGGAGGCGCCGGGCCGGGTTCTTGACGCGTTCCTCGATTTCCAGTCCGCTGTTGCAAACGCCGCTGAGTGAAGACGGCGCATCGCCGGGAGGAGACGGCCATGGCTGGAACGCAGTCCGGAGCAGGGGCCGGCGCAGGGTCCAACGCAGGCGCAACCAAGAGCGCCGGCGCGCCTTACGATCTCATCGTGAAGAACGGTCTGGTCATCGACGGCTCCGGCGACGAGCCGCGCGTGGAGGACGTCGCGGTCAAGGACGGCCGGGTCGCCGCGCGCGGGGCCAATCTCAGCGCGGCCGGCGCAGGCGAGGTGATCGACGCGCAAGGCAAGTGGGTCACGCCGGGGCTTTTGGACATCCACACCCATTTCGATCTGGAGGTGGAGCTGGATCCGGCCCTGTCCGAAGCGGTGCGCCACGGCACGACCACGGTTCTGATGTCGAACTGCTCGCTGGGCGTCGTCTACGGGGCTCAGCGCCGCAATGGCGAAGACCCGATCGTGGATTGCTTCGCGCGCGTGGAGAACATGCCCAAGCCGGTGCTGAAGAAGGTGGCGGACCTGGCCACCTGGACCAGCTCGGCTGAGTATTACGAGCATCTCGACGCGCTTCCCCTCGGGGTCAACGTCGTTCCGATGGTGCCGCACTCCATGCTGCGCGCCGAAGTGATGGGGCTGACCGAGAGCGTCACCCGCGATCCGACGGCGGAGGAGATGGCGCGCATGGAGGCGCTGCTCTCCACCGCCATGGACGAGGGCTATATCGGCTTCTCCACCGACGCGCTGCCGTTCCACTTCCTCTCCGAAGACCCGAACCGGCGCACCAAGATCCCGAGCCAGTTCGGCGGCTATTCCGAGCTGAAGCGCCTCACCGCCATCCTGCGCGAGCGCGACCGGGTCTGGCAGGCCACGCCCCCGAAAGATTCACCGCTCGCGGTGTTCCGCAACTTCCTGCTCACCTCCGGGCGCCTGTTCGGCAAGCCGCTCAATGTGACGGCCGTGGCGGCGATGGACGTGGCCTCGAACCGGTCGTTGAAAAAGCTCGCCCTGCTTCTGACCTCGGTGTTCAACTCACCGGTCTTAAGAGGCAATTTCCGCTTCCAGGCGCTCGCCGCCCGCTTCAAGCTCTACTGGGACGGGCCGGTCAATCCGCTCGCCGAGGAGATCCCCGAGCTGCGCGAGCTCAATGAGCTGGACCTCGAGGATCGCGACGGGCGCAGGGCCATCCTCGCCGATCCGGACTTCCGCAAGCGCTTCGCGAAGATGTGGATGACCGGCAAGACCGGGTTCGGGCTCGCGCGCCTGCAGCGCATGATGAAGGCCGAGCGCCTGGCCTTTGATCGCGACTTTGACGAGATGGTCTTCCACTCCGGCGTGCCGGTCGTGTGGGCGGGCGAGACGTTCCGGGCGGTCCATGACCGCTATCGCGCCTGGCGCGCCGATCCGGCCTTCGCGCGCGACGAGGCCGAGCGCGCCGCCTTCGCCTCCATGCCCGACGAGGCCGCAGACGAGCCGGGCTTCATGCTCTGGCTGTTCGATACCTATGACACGAGGGTGCGCTGGTGGACGGTCTCGGCCAACCGGGACGAGGACACGGTCAAGACCCTGCTCAACCATCCCGAGGTGCTGCCGGGCTTCAACGATTCCGGGGCGCACATCACCAACATGGCCTTCTACGACGGCAATCTGCGCTGCCTTCAGATCGCTCAGAGCGAAGGCCTGGACCGCGTGGCGAGTCAGGTGCGCCGGCTGACCCGCGATCCGGCCGAGTTCCTGAAGCTCGAGGCGGGCACGATGGAGGTGGGCGACCTCGCCGACCTCGCCGTGATCGATCCCAAGGCGCTTGAAGCCTATGACGCCGAAGCGAACATGGCGTTCGTCCACTCTGAGGCTTACGACCATGAGCGCCTGGTCAATCGATCCGACGGCGTGGTGGCGTGCACGATCGTGGGAGGGCGCGTCGCCTGGAAGGACGGCGCCCTGTCGCCGGAGGCGGGCAAGGTGAGATTCGCCCGCGCGCTACGCCATCGCGACTGGCGCCCGGTCGAAGCCGCGCCGGCCATCGCGGCGGAGTAGCCCGCCTCAAGCTCTGTGAGGGGGCAAGGCGCTCGCGTCGAGCCGCGCGCCGCGCTAAGTCTTTGCGCCTGATGGCCGACCTCGATCCAGACATCGACGCCTTGATGCGCGATCCCGCCACGCACGGATTGTCTTCCGGCGAGCGCGTCGACGTGATCGAGACCCATGGGGCGAAGGTGTTCCTGGCCGGCGACCGGGTCTACAAGATCAAGAAGCCGGTCGATTTTCCGTATATGGACTTTTCAAGTTTCGACAAGCGCGAGGCCGCCTGCGAGCGCGAGATGGAGCTGAACCAACCAGCCGCGCCCTCGCTCTATCTCGGCCTGTCGCGCATCACCCGCGAGGCCGGCGGCGCGCTCGCGCTCGACGGCGAGGGCGAGCCGGTCGAGACCGCCGTGCGCATGCGCCGCTTCGATCAGGACCAGCTGCTCAGCGCGATGGCTGACAAGGGCCGCGTGGGCCTCGACCTCGCCGATCCTTTGGCCGCCATGGCGCGCGCCAGCCACGCCGCCGCGCCGACCCGGCCGCGCGTGGACTTCGCCGATCAGGTGCTGTCCGTTCTGGAGGGCGGGGCGGAGAAGTTCGCTCAGGCCACGGACATTTTCGAGCCCGAGGCGGGCGCGGCCGCGGCGGAGCTGCTGCGCGGCCGGCTCCAGGCGGTTCGCCCCGTCCTGCAGGCACGCGCGGCGCGTGGTCTGGTGCGGCGCTGCCACGGCGATCTTCACCTCGGCAATATCGTGATGCTCGATGGCGAACCGGCCGCGTTCGACGCGCTGGAGTTCGACGACGCGCTGGCCGAGATCGATGTCGCCTACGATCTCGCCTTCTTGATGATGGATCTGGCCTGGCGCGGCCTGACCGAGACCGCGAACGCGGTGCTGAACGCCTATCTCGACGGCGCCGCGCCGGTGGAGGCCGACTTGCTCGCCGTGCTGGCGCCGCTCGCGGCCCTGCGCGCCCAGGTCCGCGCCAAGGTCGCCGCCGACCGTGCAAGCGAGCTCGACCCCGGCGAGGCGTTCGAGGCCAAGGCCGAAGAAGCCCGCGCCCTGCTCAGCTTTTCCGAGCAATTGCTCGCCGCGCCGCCGGCGCGCCTCGTCACGCTCGGGGGATTGTCCGGGACCGGAAAATCGACGCTGGCGCGCCGGCTGGCGCCGGGGCTGGGCGGCGCGTTCGGCGCGCTCGTCGTTCGCTCCGACGTGGAGCGCAAGGCGCTTCTGGGCCGCGGCCCGACCGAGCGTCTGCCTGAGTCCGTATACGGAGCAGATATGAATGCGGCTGTCCACGAGCGCCTGCTTGAGAAGGCGCGGGCCGGGCTGAACGCCGGCGGAGTTGTAATCATCGACGCGGTCAACGCGCGCGCGCCGGAGCGCGAGGATTTCGAGGCGCTGGCGAACCGGGCCGGCGCGGACTTCGACGGGCTCTGGCTGGAGGCGGGCGCTGAGGATCTTGAAGCGCGCGTCGAGGCGCGCGTGGGCGACGCCTCGGACGCGACCGCCGAGGTGGTGCGCCGCCAGCTCGCCTACGATGTGGGCGATCTGACGGGGTTCACGCGCATTCGCGCCGACGGCGCCGCCCAGGAGACGCTGAAGGCCGCGCGCGCGGCGCTGATCAAAGAGGGTGAGGCGCCATGAGCGAACACGCCGCACGCTATTTCGCCTCCGGGCGCGAGGCCGACATCGAGCGCGCGCGCCTGTCACGCATTGAAGCGCGTTATGACGCCTGGACCCGCGAGGTCCTGGTCTCAACCGGTCAGCTTCGCCGCGGCGCGGCGGTGCTGGAAGCCGGGCCCGGGGCGGGCTCCATGCTGGCCTGGTTCGCCGGAGAGGTCGGGTCTGACGGCGATGTCCTCGGCGTCGACATCGATCCGGGCTGCCTGCCTGGGTTGGCCGCGCCGGTCCGCGTGCGACAGGCCGACATCGCCGCTTCGGCCCCTGACGATGAAGCCGGCCGGTTCGACCTCGCCTACGCCCGGCTGCTGTTCGAGCATCTGGACCGGCCCGACGCGGCGATCGCGGCCTTTGCGGGCTGGCTGAAGCCGGGCGGGTCGATCGCCCTGTTCGATCTGGACTGTTCAGGCGTCGCGGCGCTGGCCGGGCAGGGCCAGGAGGAGGCGGTGTTCAACGCGGGCACGAAGGCCGTGCTGCAGGCCGCGCGAACCCAGGGTCTGTTCGATGCCTTCCTGGGCGCGCGCCACGCGAAGATCCTGGCCGATCTCGGATTCGCCGACATCACCGCGCACCGCTTCGAGCGCACGGTCGAAGGCGGCTCCGACTGGGGGCTGTTCATGGCGGAGAACAATCTCGCGCTCGCGCAGATGCTGGGCGTGGCGCGCGAGGCCGCGCCGGTGTCAGAGCTCATGGCCACGCCGGGCTTTCGTTTCACCGATCAGGCGCTGGTCGGCGTGACCGGGCGCAAGCCCTAATACTCCGCGCGCCGCCCGGATCCCAGCCTCAGTCCTCGAAGGGAAAGCTCGTCACGCCGCCGTGCGAGGCCGAGCCCACGAGCCTTGCGTATTTCGCGAACGCGCCGGAGGCGTAGCGCGGCGGGCAGGGCGTCCACGCGCCGCGGCGCGCCTCGAGATCGGCGTCCACGTCGATGCGCCGGGCCTCCACGTCGATCGTGATCCGGTCGCCGTCGCGCACCAGCGCTACGGGTCCGCCGTGAGCGGCTTCCGGCGCCACATGGCCGACCATGAAGCCGTAGGTCGCCCCGGAGAAGCGCCCGTCGGTGATCAGCGCCACGTCGTCGCCGAGCCCCGCGCCCTGGATCGCGGCGGTCACGGCGAGCATCTCGCGCATGCCCGGCCCGCCGGCGGGGCCTTCATAGCGAATGACGACGATGTCGCCCTTCTCGATGCGACCTTCGTTGACCGCGGCGAAGCAGTCCTCCTCGCGATCGAACACCTTGGCGGGGCCTTCAAACTGCAGCCGGTCATGGCCGGCGAGCTTGGCCACGCAGCCGTCAGGGGCGAGATCGCCGTAGAGCACGCCGAAGCCGCCGCGGGACTTTAAAGGCTTGTCCGCGCTCAAGATCACGTCCTGGCCGGGCGTCTCCCTACCGTCCGCGGCGGCCTCGAACAGGCTTTGACCGGTCACGGTCGGCGCGTCGGTGAGAAGGCCCGCGGCCTGCAGGCGCTGGACCAGCAGCTTCGAGCCCCCGGCCGCGGCCATGTCCGGCGCCATGTATCGCCCGCCGGGCTTGAGGTCGGCGATCACGGGCGTGGCGCGCGAGACCGTGTCGAACACGTCGATGTCGAAGTCCGAGCGCGCCAGCCCCGCCTCGCGCGCGATGGCGAGCAGGTGCAGCACCGCGTTTGTGGAGCCGGCCGTCGCGGTCACGGCCGTGGCGGCGTTCCTCAGCGCGGTCGGGGTGATGAGCGCGCGCGGATTACGCCCGGCCTTGAAGGCTTCGACCACCAGGCGCCCGGCCTCTTCCGCGGCGTCGGGCTTGGCCGGGTCCACGGCCGGGATATCGTTCAGCCCCATGGGCGACAGGCCAAGCAGGGTCAGCGCGAGCGCCATGGTGTTCGCGGTGAACTGGCCCCCGCACGCGCCCGCGCCGGGGCAGGCGGCCTTCTCCACCTCGATCAGCTCGTCCTCGGTGATCTTGCCGGCCGCGCACGCGCCGACCGCCTCGAACACGTCCTGGATGGTCACGCTTTTCTCGCCGAGCTTGCCCGGCATGATCGAGCCGCCATAGAGCACCACGCTCGGCAGATCGAGACGCGCAGCGGCCATCGCCGCGCCGGGCAGGGTCTTGTCGCAGCCCACCAGGAACAGAACCGCATCCAGACAATGGCCGCGCACGGCGAGCTCTGCGGAATCGGCGATCGCCTCCCGGCTCATCAGCGAGGCGCGCATGCCCTCGGTGCCCATGGCGATGCCGTCGGTGACCACGATCGTGTTGAAGTCCACCGCCGTCGCGCCGGCCGCCTCGATCCCGGCTCTGGCGCGCTTGGCGAGACCGTCCAGGTGCATGTTGCACGGCGTCACCGTCGTCCAGGTGTTCACGATGGCGATCATCGGCTTGGCGAGCGCGGCGTCGTCCATGCCCGCCGCGCGCAGCATGGCGCGGGCCGGCGCGCGGGAGGGGCCTTCGATCAAGGTGCGCGATGGGCTCTTCTTTTCCGTCATTCTCTCTGGTCCGGATGGAGGGGCGGGGATGGATCAGGCCTGGGCCCGGGCGGTCTCGCCCGCGAGCGCGGCGGCGAGCCCGTCGACGCCCGGCGCGATGTCGAGCGCGGACGCGGGCCGGTCCAGCACCTCGGCGAGCGCGGGGCTCGGGGACACGGCCGCGCCGATCACCGGCTCGACCACGTCGGCGAACTTGAACGGATGGGCGGTCGCCGCGCACAGCCAGGGCCGGGCGGCGCGCTCTTGTGCGGGCAGGCGTTCGAACGCCTCCGCCGCGATCGCGGAGTGGGGACACCAGACATAGCCGGTCGCGTCATACTCGGTTTTGATCCGCTCACGGATCGTCTCGTCGAACACCTGCTCCACGCCGACTTCGCCCGCGGTCTCGCCCATAGCGGCGAGGCGCTCGAAGTTCGACGGCGCGCCGACATCCATGGCGTTCGCGATCGTGGCGATCGAGGCGCGCGCCTCGTACGACCCGGTCTCGGCCCAGACCTTCAAGGTCGCGTTCGCGTTCACCCCGAGCACCATGGGCCCGATCGGGAAGCCCATGGCGCGCGCATAAAGCCCGGCGAAGGCGTGTCCGAGATTGCCCGTGGGGATGATGAAGCCCGGCTCAACGCCGTGCTCGGCCTTCGCGCGCACCGCTGCGCGGGAGAGATAGGCGGCCTGGGGCAGAAGCCGGGCGATGTTGATCGAGTTCGCGCTCGTCAGGCGGTGACGCTCAGACAGCGCCCGGTCGGCGAAGGCGGCTTTCACCGTCTTCTGGCAGGCGTCGAAATCGCCCTCCACGCGCAGCGCGCGCACCGGCGGGTTCCAGCAGCACAGCTGATGCTCCTGAAAGCGTGAAACCCGGCCCTTGGGGAACAGGATCACCGCGCGCACCGCGTCGCGCCCCTCCGCCGCGCAGCCGACCGCACCGCCGGTGTCGCCTGAGGTGGCGGCCAGAACGGTCAGCGGATCGCCCGCTTCGCCCAGCCGGTCAAAGCAGGCCATCAAGAAGCGCGCGCCGAAATCCTTGAACGCGCCGGTGGGGCCGTGAAACAGCTCCAGCGCCTTCAGGGTCGGTCGGCCTGGATCGGGCGTGACGACGGGCGTGTCGAAGGTGAAGGCCTCCGAACAGATCGCGGCGAGCTCACCGTCCAGCCGGTCGCCCTCGAAAACCGGAGCGAGCATGGCCGCGGCGAAGGACGCCAGGTTCAGATCGGGGTTCAGCGCCGCCTCGGGAGCGTCCGGGCGCTGCTCGGGCAGGTACAGCCCGCCGTCCGGCGCGGCGCCGTTCCGGATCGCCTCGCTCAGGCTGACAGCCGGGGCGTCGCCGCGCGTCGAGACCAGCTTCACGAGCCCGCCCCCTCCAGGATGTCGGCGCGCTCCAGGCGCACGCCGTCCGACTGGATCGGGGCGCGATAGACCCGAACGCCGAGCGCAGCCGCCTCGAACGCGCCGGCCATGGCCTGTTCGACGCGGTCGGCCTCCTCATCGCGCGCCCAAGCGAAGACGGACGGGCCTGAGCCCGACAGCGAGCAGCCCAGAGCGCCGGCCGCGATGGCGGCGTGCTTGACCGCAGGCAGGGCGGGCAGAAGATGGGCGCGCTGGGGCTCCACGAGGATGTCTTCGAGCCCGGCCTTGATCAGGTCCAGATCGCCGCTGGCGCAGCCTGCGCTGAACGCGGCGATGCGCCGGGCGTGCTCCACGGCGATCTCCATGGAGACCTCGGGCTTCAAGATGCCGCGCGCGGCGCGCGTTTCGATTTCGGCGTCAGGGTGAAACAGGATCGACACCACCCCGTCGGGCGCGGGCAGGCGCTTGACGAGACCGGCTTCGAGCGAAGCCGCGATCACCAACCCGCCATGTAGGGCGGCCATCACATTGTCCCAGGGCGGCGGATCGGAGGAGACCCGCTCGCCCTCCATCGCGAAAGGCAGGAGCTCGCCGGTGGAGAACGGCGAGCCCAGAAGCGCGTTCACCGCCGCCGCCGCGGCCACCGCGGAGGCCGCAGAGCCGCCCATGCCGGCGCTGAGCGGCACGCCCTTGCGGATGTCGAGGCGCACGCCGGTCTTCGCGTTCGCCGCTGTGAGCACGGCCTCGGCCGCGGCGAGCGCGGTGTTGGTCTTCGCGGTGTCCGGCAGGCGCGCGACAAGGCCCGACACCGCGCCGAGCCGGGCGCCGGGCCGGTCTTCAGCGTGTGCGACCACATGGTCGCGCGCCGCGTCGAAGGCCTGGCCGAGCACGTCGAAGCCGACGCCGACATTGCCGATGCTGGCCGGCGCGCTCGCGGCTGAAATCGCCGTCATGGTGGTGTCCGTTCCTTAAGGCGGGTCCGTTCGCGTCAGGGGGCGGAGTTCAGCGCGCCTCAGGCCCGCTTCAGGGCCGGTTGCGCGCTTTCTTCGGCCAGCGCTTTCGCTAGACCTACCGCGGCGGCGGCCCTCTGAACATCCATGACGTCGGCGAATACGGCTGCGGCGGTGGGCCAGCGCCCGGCGCCCTTGCCGTGGATGGCGTGAACACGGCCTGAGGCTTCGGTCACCAGGAAGGCGTTCTCCTCGTTGCGCGTACGCGACAGGGCGCCGCCCTGCTTGACCGGGGCGACCACGACGGACGCCTCGACCGAGCCGTCCTCCTTCAGAACGCAGCGGCCGACCTGCTTGAACACCTCCCCGCGCTGAAGCGCCTCGCGCGCGCTTTCAGGGGAGGCGACGCTTAAGGAGTCCTTCGCGATCTCCTGCGGGGCAACGTCCGCGCCGAACGCCTCCCGGATCAGGATGGAGAGCTTGTCGGCGGCGTCATGGCCGTCGACGTCCGCGCTCGGATCGGCCTCGGCGAAGCCCATCTCCTGGGCCGTCTTCACCGCGTCCTCGAACGCCCAGCCTTCGCCCAGCTTGGACAGGATGAAGTTGCCGGTGCCGTTCATGACGCCTTCCACCGCGGCGAGGCCCGAGCGTTCGCGCAGTCGGCGCACAGCCTCTATCACGGGCGCGCCGCCGCCCACCGAGGCGGAGAAGGCGAACATCGCGCCGGAGCGCTCTGAGGCGGCGTGCAGCCGGGCGTAGTGCTTGGCCACGGCGGCCTTGTTGGCGGTCACGACGTGGGCGCCGGCGTTCAGCGCGCTTTCGATGATGTCGGCGGGGTAGTCCGCGCCGCCGATCGCCTCGATCACCAGATCGGGCCCGCCGGACAGGGCGCGCTCCAGCTTGTCGGTGAACACCGCGCCGAGGCCCGAGGCCTCGTGTTTGGCCGGATCGCGCACCAGGACCGGGTTCATCTCGAACAGGTCGGGACGGCTCTTGAGCATGGCCAGCGCGCCCGCGCCGACCGCGCCGCAGCCGAGCAGGGCCACGCGCAGCGGCTGGACCGGACGCGTGGGGGACTTGCGCGCCGGTTTCGCCGCGATGCGCGTGGCCTCGCCCGCGCCGAGGCTGGCCACCTCGATGACCACCCCGGTGTCGCGGGCCATATCGATCGCCTTGGGCTGGATCAGCCCGGCGCTCGCCTTGGCGGCCTCGACGTAGTCGAGCTCGGCGAAGCGTTCCGCCTTGGGGTTTTTCGCCGGATCCTCCGCATAGACCCCGTCCACGTCCTTGATCAGACGAACCCGGCGCGCGCCGACCTTGGCGGCGAAAAAGACCGCGGTGAGGTCCGTGCCGCCGCGCCCCAGCGTGGCGACGCCATGCTCGGCGTGCTTGGCGCAGAAGCCCGGCACCACGACCGCCTCGGCGCCGTCCACGGCCTCGGCCACGCGGTCCGCATCCAGCGCGCAAAGATCGGAATCGAGCGGATCGCCCTGCGCATAAAGGCCCATCTCGTCGGGATCGAGCACCCGGGCGCGAACCCCGACGCGCGAAAGCGCCAGAGCGGTGAGCGCGGCTGAGCGCAGCTCGCCGACGCGGGCGAGCCGGGCGACCAGCTCGCCGGGCGCCTCGCCGCCGACCGCCTCGGCCTGGGCCAGAAGCGCGTCGGTCTCGCCGGCGAGCGCGGAGACCACCGCGATCACGGTCTCCCCGTCGCGCACATGGCGGTAGACCTCGCCGGCCACCGCGGCGTAGTCCACCTCGCCAGCAAGCACGGAGCTTCCGAATTTGAGCACGCAGAGCTCGCGCTCGGCCTGCTGATCTGGTTGGTTCGCCTTCGCCATGGTCTGTGGTGTCCCCTCGCCCGTTCCGGGCTGAATTCGCGCAACAAAAAACCCGCTCGCCGGTTTTCGGGGAGCGGGTCGGTGTGGGCTTTGCTGTGGTGTTCGCTTAAGCCGCGCCGGTCCGCTCCCTGTGTCCAGTGAGCATGGTGGTGCCGGTACCAATAATGGTCACGCCGAGCCCGCCTGCGCGCGGCGCGCCGGTGGTCGAGATCAGAAGCGAGTTGGCCGGGTTAGGGCGCATCGTCGGCTCCGTTGAACGCGCTTGCAGCAGGCCCCAAGCCCGCCGATCACAACGCATTCGCTTGCGTGACGGTTGAAGCGTGCAGGCCTTTTCCACACCGCGTCAAACATAAATTTTGCGACAGCGAACGCCCGCGGCCCGGTTTAACGCTATAAGCCACTGGAAAAATTGCGCTAAAATTTTTTCGGCAAGTCCGGACAAATTTCCTGTTGCATCTGCGTTCAATCAACCGCAGAGTTTCCCACAGACGAGGGACGGCGTGGGTCGCCGACCCTCCCTTTTGCTGAACCGGGCTTTTCAGGAGCCGACCTTTGAACCGCACGCGCGCACAAGCCGTGAGCCTGGCCAAGGACCGCGCCGCCGTCACGCTGACGGCGTCGGGCCTCGTACTTGCGCTCATTCTTGTACTTACCGCCTCCATATCCGGAGCGGCGAGCGCGCCTGCTTGACGGTTTAACAGCCCGAACGCAAGCCAAGCCCCGCTCCGGACCCGGAGCGGGGTTTTTCTTTATCCGACCTTTCACCCGGCACACGCCCCAGCGCGCCCGACACGACCAGGAGACTTGAAATGGAGACGATCTACACCGACGCCGACGCCGACGGCGCCGCCCTGAAGCCGGGGCCGGTCGCCATCATCGGCTATGGCAGCCAGGGCCGGGCGCATGCGCGCAATCTGCGCGATTCCGGTCATGAGGTGATCGTGGGCGCGCGCACCGGCGGCAAGGCGGAGATGCGCGCCACCGCGGACGGCTTCACCGTGAAGAGCCCGGCCGACGCGGCCAAGGCGGCGAGCCTGATCGCGCTGCTGACCCCGGACATGAGCCACAAGGACGTCTACGCCGAGGCGATCGGGCCGAACATGAGCGCGGGCGACACGCTGATGGTCGCGCACGGCTTCTCCATCCACTACGGCCAGATCAAGCCGCGCGAGGACATCGACGTCATCCTGGTGGCCCCGAAGGGTCCCGGAGATCTGGTCCGGCGCGAGTATGAGCGCGGGCGCGGCGTGCCCAGCCTGTTCGCGGTCTGGCGGGACGCCACCGGAAAGGCCCGCGACAAGGCGCTGGCCTACTGTAAGGGTAATGGCGGCACCGCCGGCGGCGCGATCGAGACCAGCTTCGCCGAAGAAACCGAGACCGATCTGTTCGGCGAGCAGGCCGTCCTGTGCGGCGGGGCGAGCGAGCTGGTCGTGGCCGGCTACGAGACGCTGGTGAAGGCCGGCTACAAGCCCGAGGTCGCCTATTTCGAGTGCCTGCACGAGCTGAAGCTGATCGTCGATCTCTTCTACGAGGGCGGCCTGGCGAAGATGCACGAGTTCATCTCCGAGACCGCCAAATACGGCGATCTCGTCTCCGGCCCGCGCGTCATCAACGAGGAGACGCGCAAGCGCATGGAGGAGGTGCTCGCCGACATCCAGTCGGGCCAGTTCGCCCGGGACTGGATCTTAGAGAACCAGGCCGGCAAGCCGAAATACGACGCCATGCTGCGCCAGGACCTGGAGCAGGACATCGAAAAGACTGGCCAGCGCCTGCGCGAGCGCATGGCCTGGCTGCAGCCCGGCGCCAATGCGGCCGAAGCCTAGCGGCTTAAAAGGCCTCGCGCGGGCTTGAACGAGGGGATGACACCATGACCGCAGAGACGATCGCAAAACCCGCCACGAAGCCTGTCACCGGCTCGACCCTCGTGGTCGAGGCGCTGGAGCGCGCCGGCGTGGAGTACGTGTTCGGCTATCCCGGCGGCGCGATCATGCCGGTCTACGACGCCCTGCCGGGCTCGAAGCTGAAGCATGTCCTGGTCCGTCATGAACAGGCCGCCGCCCTGGCCGCGGACGCGTATGCGCGCGTTTCCGGCCGGGTCGGGGTTTGCCTGGCGACCTCTGGGCCCGGCGCGACCAATCTGGTCACCGGCATTGCGAACGCCTTCATGGACTCCGTGCCCATGGTGGCGATCACCGGCCAGGTCGGCACGCCCCTGATGGGCACCGACGCGTTTCAGGAGATCGACACCTTCGGCATCACCCTGCCGATCGTGAAGCACTCCTTCCTGGTGCGCGACGCCGCCGACATCCCCCAGGTCTTCGCCGAGGCCTTCGCCATCGCCGCCGGCGGCCGGCCCGGCCCCGTTCTTGTCGATCTGCCCAAGGACGTCACGCAAGGCGCAGCCGAGATCCCCGCGCACTGGCCCGCCCTGACGCCGGAGCCCGCGCCGCGTCCGGCCGATTTCGACATCGCTGCGGCTGAAGACCTGATCGCGGAGGCCAAGCGCCCGGTCCTTTATTTCGGCGGCGGCGTTCCGATCGGACGCGCCGAGCGCGCCTTGCGCGACTTCCACAAGCGCACGCGCATCCCGGCGGTCGCGACGCTGAAGGGCCTCGGCGGGGTGCCGACCGACGCGGAGAATTTCCTCGGCATGCTGGGCATGCACGGCACGCGCGCGGCCAACACCGCAATCGATGAGAGCGATCTTCTGATCTGCGTCGGCGCGCGCTTTGACGACCGCGCGACCGGCAAGCTGGACACCTTCGCCAAGGGCGCAAAGGTCGTCCATATCGACGGCGATCCGGCCGAGATCTCCAAGCTGCGCATCGCCGACGTGGCGCTGGCCGGCGACATCGCCGCGACCATGGACGCGCTGAACCCCACGGTCGGCGAGATCGATCCCTGGCGCGAACGCTGCGCCGAGAACGCAAAGCGGTGGGCGATGCGCTACGACGCGCCGGGCTCGGGCGTGTTCGCGCCCGCGCTCTTGAAGGAGATCTCAGAGCAGGCCGGCGACGCCTTCATCGCGACGTGCGACGTGGGCCAGCACCAGATGTGGGTCGCCCAGCACTGCCGCTTCGCCCGGCCCCAGGCGCACCTGACCAGCGCCGGGCTCGGCACCATGGGCTACGGCATGCCGGCCGGGATCGGCGCCTTGTTCGCCGAGCCGGACTCCACGGTCGTCACGGTCTCGGGCGACGGCTCGATCATGATGAACATCCACGAGCTGGCGACGCTGCGCCGCTACCGGCTGCCGCTGAAGATCGTGCTCTTGGACAACTCCCAGCTGGGCATGGTGCGCCAGTGGCAGGAGCTGTTCTACGAGGAGAACTTCTCCGAGGTGGACCTCTACGACAATCCCGACTTCGCCGACATCGCGCGCGCGTTCGGGATCGAGGCTTTCACGCTGGACCGCCGGGCCGACGTGCCCGCCGCGGTGGAGCGCATCCTGAAAACCAAGGGCCCGATCCTGTGCCATGTGCGTATCGACCAGCGCGAGAACGTCTGGCCGCTGGTGCCGCCGGGCAAGTCCAACGCCGAAATGATGGAGGCCTGAGCGCCATGACCGACGCGCGTCCCATGCATCGCCTCGAGATCGAATTCGCCCCATCCGAGGGCGCGGTGATCCGCCTGATCGGTCTTGTCGAGCGTCGCGGCTACGAGGTGCTCGGCGTCGAGCTGCCCGCCATGCGCGCGGACGCCCCGGCGCGGATCGGCTTGACGGTGCGCCCGCGCGACGGCGGCCGGCGCATGGCCGTTCTCGCCGCCCAGGTGCGCAAGGTCTACGGCGTCTCGGACGTACGAGAGACCGCCCTGGGCGCGGCCAACGATCCGTCTGCGGACGGACACCCTTTTGAGACCAACACACTGGAGGCGGCGTCATGAGCGACATCGTTCGCATCTTCGACACGAGCCTGCGCGACGGGGAGCAGTCGCCGGGCTTCTCCATGACCGAGGAAGGCAAGCTGCGCATGGCCCATGCGCTGGCCGCCTTGAAGGTCGACGTGATTGAGGCCGGCTTCGCGGCCGCGTCTCCGGGCGATTTCCGCGCCGTCGAACGCGTCGCCCGCGAGATCGACGGTCCCGCGATTTGCTCCCTGGCGCGCGCCACGACCGGCGATATCGAGGCCGCGGCCAAGGCGCTGGCCCCGGCCAAGCGCAAGCGCATCCACGTGTTTCTGGGCACCAGCCCGTTGCACCGCGACTACAAGCTGAAGATGAGCCCGGAGACCGTGCTGCGCACCATCGCGGAGATGGTCGCCTTCGCGCGCGAGCACGCCGAGGACGTGGAGTTTTCAGCCGAGGACGCGATCCGCACCGAGCGCGGCTTTCTGGTGGAGGCGCTCTCGACCGCGGCGAACGCCGGTGCGACCACGCTGAACGTGCCGGACACGGTCGGCTACGCCACGCCGGAGGAGATTTATGAGCTCTTCAGCCAACTGACGAAGAAGGTCGATCGCGCCTCCGAGGTGATCTTCTCGGCCCACTGCCACGACGATCTGGGCATGGCGGCGGCGAACTCGCTCGCGGCGGTGCGCGGCGGGGCGCGTCAGATCGAGTGCACGATCAACGGCATCGGGGAGCGTGCGGGCAATTGCGCGCTTGAAGACGCCGTGATGGCGATCCGTACGCGCAAGGACGTGTTCGGTCTGACCACCAACGTGGACACTACGAAGATCATGGCCGCGAGCCGGACCCTGTCGAAGGTCACCAACACGCACCCGCCGCGCAACAAGGCGATCGTAGGCGCGAACGCGTTCGCGCACGAAAGCGGCATTCACCAGCACGGCGTGCTGATGAACCGGGAGACCTACGAGATCATGAAGCCCGAGGATGTCGGCCTGGCGTCCAACGCCATCGTGCTGGGCAAGCATTCCGGCAAGCACGCGCTCGCCGCGCGCGCCAAGGAGCTGGGCTACGAACTCGAGGGCGAGGCGCTGCAGGAGGCGTTCACGCGCTTCAAGGCGGTCGCCGACGAGGTCGGCCTCGTGGACGCCGCGCGCCTGTCCGCGATCTTGACCGCCATGGAGGGCGGGGACGCCTCGAACATGTGGACCCTGTCGCGCTTTGAGATCCGCGCGCCTCTGGCGAGCGGGGCCGAACCGGTCGCGCGCCTGGAGCTGGAGCATGACGAGCGCGGGCGCGTGACCGATATCGCCGCCGCGCCGGGCGCGCTCGATGCGGCCTTCCAGGCGGTCAGCCACATCATGGACGAGCCCGCCCGCGTCGAGGCGATCGACATGCAGTACATCGCCGCCGATCCGGACGAGCCGGTCGACGATGGTCAGGGCGCGGACGTTCTGGTGGAGATCCAGATCGGCGTGAGGGGCGAGACCTTCGCCGGGCGCGCGCGCGAGCGCGACATCATCCCGGCCTGCGTCAACGCCTATATCGACGCGCTCAACAACGCCCAGGCGGTGCGCCGACGGCGCGCCGAGCTGGGCGGCGACCCCGACAAGACGAAGCAAGCCGCGCTCGCGGCGGAGTGAGGATCGAGTTCAGTCATGGCTATCCAGGCAGTTGAAAAGATTTGGTCAAACGGTGCGCTTATCCCCTGGCGAGAAGCCCAGGTGCACGTGCTGTCCCATGCGCTGCACTACGGCACCTCGATGTTCGAGGGCATCCGCGTCTATCAGACCGGCAAGGGGCCGCGCGGGTTCCGCCTGCGTGACCATGTCCGGCGTCTGATCGATTCAGCGCGCATCTACGACATCGAGATTCCGTACTCTGAAGATGAGCTGGTCGAGGCGTGCAACGCGACCGTGCGCGAGAACGGGCTCGGCTCGGCCTATATCCGCCCGATCGCGTTTGTCGGCTACGGCTCCATCGGCGTCGTGCCCGCCAAGGAGACCCCGGTCGACGTGCATATCGCGGCCTTTCCCTGGGGCGCCTATCTGGGCGAGGAGGCGCGCGAGAAGGGCGTGGACGTGTGCGTGTCGTCTTGGAACCGCGCTGCGCCGAACACCACGCCCACCGGCGCGAAGGCCGGCGGCAATTACCTGTCGAGCTATCTCATTTCGCGCGAGGCCAAGTCGCGCGGCTACGCCGAAGGGATCGGGCTCGACGTGGACGGCCGGCTGTCCGAAGGCGCGGGCGAGAACCTGTTCGTGATCAAGGACGGGCGGATCCTCACCCCGCCGGCGGCCTCCTCCATCCTGCAGGGCATCACCCGCGACAGCATCATCAAGCTCGCCCACCGCGAGGGCCTTGAGGTGGTCGAGCAGCCGCTGCCGCGCGAGATCTTGTATCTGTGCGACGAGGCCTTCTTCACCGGCACCGCCGCCGAAGTCACCCCGATCCGCTCGATCGACGACAAGGCCACGCGCTGCAACGGCGCCGGCCCTGTCACAAAGCTCATCATGGACCGCTTCTTCGGCCTGTTCGACGGCTCCTCGCCGGACGACTGGGGCTGGCTCGAGCCCGTCCACGCCGATCCGTCCAACTCGAAACACGCCGACAAGGAGGCGTCCCATGGCCCCGTCGCCGTCTGAAGACTTCGTACGACCGCGCACCCTGTTCGAAAAGATCTGGGACCAGCGCCTTGCGGTTCCCGAGACCGAGGATGCGCCGGGCGTGCTGTTCATCGATCTCCACCTCATCCACGAGGTGACGAGCCCGCAGGCCTTCGCCGCGCTGGAGGCGCGCGGGCTGTCGGTGCGCCGGCCCGACCGGACGTTCGCGACCATGGATCACTCCACCCCGACCACGCCGCGCAAGGCCGGCGCGCCGCCGGCCTGGTTCAGCGCGGCCCAGAAGAAGCAGGTCGAGCAGCTCGAGGAGAATTGCCGCCGGCACGCCATCCGCCTGGCCGGCTGGGACAGCCCGGACCGCGGCATCGTGCACGTGATCGGGCCGGAGCTGGGCCTGACCCAGCCGGGCATGACGATCGTGTGCGGCGACAGCCACACCTCCACCCACGGCGCGTTCGGCGCGCTGGCGTTCGGCATCGGCACGACCGAGGTCGGCCACGTGCTGGCCACCCAGTGCGTGCTGCAGCGCAAGCCGAAGACCATGCGAATCCATGTGGACGGGCGCTTGTCGCCGGGCGTGACGGCGAAGGATCTGATCCTGGCCGTGATCGCGGAGATCGGCGCGGGCGGCGCGGCCGGCCACGTGATCGAATACGCCGGCCCCGCGATCGAGGCGCTTTCCATGGAGGAGCGCATGACGGTCTGCAACATGTCGATCGAGGCGGGCGGGCGCGCCGGCCTGATCGCGCCGGACGAGACCACGTTCGACTGGCTGCACGGGCGCGATTACGCGCCCAAGGGCGCCGCCTTCGAGGCCGCCAAGGAGCGCTGGTCCATGCTGCGCACCGACAACGGCGCCACCTTCGACGCGCAGGTGCGCATCGACGCCTCGGGCCTGAAGCCCATGGTGACCTGGGGCGCCTCGCCGGACATGGGCGTTCCGATCGACGCGCGCGCGCCCGAGCCCGAAACGCCGGAAGCCGCCAAGGCGCTCGCCTATATGGGCTTTAAGCCGGGCGACCAGCTGCTTGGCGAGGCGGTGCAGACCGTCTTCATCGGCTCGTGCACGAACTCGCGCCTGTCGGACCTGCGCGAGGCGGCCGCGATCATGACCGGGCGCCATGTGAAGCCGGGCGTGCGCATGCTCGTCGTGCCGGGCTCTGAACGGGTCAAGCGCGCTGCCGAAGCCGAGGGGCTCGACGCGGTGTTCAAGACCGCCGGGGCGGAATGGCGCGAACCGGGCTGCTCCATGTGCATCGCCATGAACGGGGATGCGGGCAAGCCGGGCGACCTCGTGGTGTCGACCTCGAACCGCAACTTCGCCGGCCGTCAAGGCCCCGGCGTGCGCACCGTGCTCGCCAGCCCGGCCACCGCCGCGGCCTCGGCGGTCGCCGGCGCCATCGCCGATCCGCGCCAGCTCAAGGAGATGTCCGGTGCAGCGTGATCCGATCAAAACCGTCCGCTCACGCACGGTCACCATCCGTGAGCCGAACATCGACACCGACCAGATCATCCCGGCGCGGTTTCTGACCGTCACGGACAAGTCGGGCCTCGGCGAGGCGTGCTTTCGCGACTGGCGCTTCGACGGCGCCGGCCGGCCGGTCGACCACGTGCTCAACAGCATCGACCCGGGTCAGCAGTCCATCCTGGTGGCCGGAGACAATTTCGGCTGCGGCTCCTCGCGCGAGCATGCGCCCTGGGCGCTCCTCGACTTCGGCTTCAAGGCCGTCATCACCTCCTCGGCGGCGGACATCTTCAAGGCGAACGCAGCCAAGAACGGCCTTGTCGTGTGCGAGATCGACGCTCAGGCCCATCAGGCGCTCATGGACCGGGACGGCGGCGAGGCGGAGATCGACCTTGAGAGCTGCACCGTGACGGCGGGCGATATCCGCACCTCCTTCCGGCTCGAGCCGTTCGCGCGCACCTGCCTGATGCAGGGCGTCGACCAGCTCGGCTATATCCTGCAGCAAGGCGAAGCGATTCAACGCTTTGAGCGGGCCCAGGGTCTCTAGAAATTCTCCGATTGCTGCGCTTTATGCTGCGCAGCATGAACGGACTTCAAAGGGCGCAGCATCATGAGCCGCACCATTCTCCTCCTGCCCGGCGACGGCGTCGGTCCGGAGGTCACAGACGCCGCGCGCGCCGGGCTCGACGCCGTGCGTGACCGCTTCGGCCTCGACATCGATTATGCGCGCGCCGAGTTCGGCGGCGCAGGTATCGATGCGGCCGGCGACCCCCTCCCGCTGGCGACGCTGGAGGCCGCGCGCGCGGCGGACGCGATCCTTCTCGGCGCGGTCGGCGGGCCGAAATGGGACGGCGGCGAGGTGCGTCCCGAACAAGGGCTTCTGGGCCTGCGCAAGGCGCTCGGCCTCTACGCCAATCTGCGCCCGGTGAAGGTCAACGCCGGGCTGGAGGCGCTCTCGCCTCTGAAGGCCGAGCGCGTCACCGGCGCGGACGTTCTGATCGTACGCGAGCTGACCGGCGGGCTCTATTTCGGCGACAAGACCGAGGGCGAGACGGCCGCCTCGGACACCTGCGCCTATGCGCGCGAGGAAGTCGAGCGCATCGCGCGGGCCGCCTTCAAGGCGGCGCAAGGCCGGCACGGCCGGCTCACCAGCGTGGACAAGGCCAACGTGCTCGCCACGTCCCGGCTCTGGCGGCGCACGGTGGAGGCGCTTCGGCCCGAATTCCCGGACGTTGCGGTCGACCACATGTATGTGGACGCCGCCGCCATGGCGCTGGTCACCGATCCGGCCCGCTTCGACGTGATCCTGACCGAGAACCTGTTCGGCGACATCCTGTCGGACGAGGCCGCGGTGATCGCCGGCTCGATCGGGCTTCTGGGCTCGGCGAGCCTCGGCGAGCCCGGACCGGGTCTGTTCGAGCCGATCCACGGCTCCGCGCCGGATATCGCCGGGAAGGGCGTCGCCAACCCCGCCGGCGCGATCCGGTCCGCCGCCATGCTTTTGCGCTACGGGCTCGGCGAGGCCGACGCCGCCGACGCGCTGGACGCCGCGCTCGACGCCGTGCTCGCAGGCGGGCTGCGCACGCGCGATATCGGCGGGCAAGCGAGCACGTCTGAATTCGCAGACGCCGTCGTCGCCAAGGCCGGCGCCCGGGCCGCAGCCTGATCGCTTGCCGCACGGCGCAAGCGCGCCCTAGCATCCGCCCCGATGTTTGAAGGGGAGGGAGCGCCATGCGCGCCAAGCTGACCGGTCTGATCGCCGCGCCAATCCTGTGGCTCGCCGCCTGCGGCGAAACCGAGGCGCCCCCGCCGGAGCCCGCGCCTGAAACCGCGCGCACTGTCACCGGCGGGGCGATCGTCGGCCATCTCGCCGAGAACGGCGCCCAGGTCTGGCGCGCCATTCCCTTCGCCGCGCCGCCGCAGGGCGATCTGCGCTGGCGCGCGCCGCGGCCCCATCCCGGCTGGACGGGCGAGCGGGGCTCGATCTCACCGCCCGAGCGCTGCCCTCAGGTGGCCAACGCGCTCGACCAGGCAAGCGACGCCGAGCCCGGATCGCTCCTCGGCTCCGAGGACTGTCTCTACATGGACGTTTACGCCCCCGCCGGCGCCGGACGGGACGACGCCGATCGCCCGGTCATGATGTGGATCCATGGCGGGGCGAACGTATGGGGCTACGCTGATCAGTACGACGGCTCGAAGCTCGCCGCGAACGAGGACGTGGTGGTCGCGGTGATCCAGTATCGCCTCGGCCCGCTGGGTTTCTTCGCTCATCCCGCCCTGCGCGATACGGCCTACGATCCGCGCGACGCGGCGGCGAACTTCGCCCTGCTCGACCAGATCGCCGCGCTCGACTGGCTCGCGGAGAACGCCGCCCGGTTCGGCGGGGACGCGTCGAACATCACCCTCTTCGGGGAAAGCGCCGGCGGGCATAACGTGGCGGGCCTCATCGCCTCGCCGCTGGCGGCCGGCAAGTTCCACCGCGCCATCATCCAGTCGGGCAGCCTCGACACCACGCCGCTGGCGCTCGCGGAGGGCTCTGAAGGGTCCGACCCGCAGGCCGCGATCCCGGCGGGCGAGCGCATGGCCGGCGAAAGCGCCGGGGCGGACGATCTGCGTTCGGTGTCGCTGCAGGCGGTCTACGACGCCTACGGCGCGGATGCGGATCTGCGTTCGCTGGCGCCGCCGCGCATGATCGAGGACGGCGTCGTCCTGCCTGAAGGCGGCATCCGCGCTGCGCTCCAAGGGCCCGGCGGGTTCAACGCGGTCCCCGTCATCACCGGGGTCAATCGCGATGAGATGAAGCTCTTCAACGCGCTCGACCCGGAGCTGGTGAGCGAAGTGCTGGGCCTGTTCCCGCGCCCGCGCGAGCGGGCCTTCTACGACGCGCTGGCGGAGTATCAGAGCCGGATCTGGCGGGTGAAGGCGGTCGACGAGGCCGCCGATCTCCTGACCGCTGCGGACCATGACGCGATCTGGGCCTATCGGTTCGACTGGGATGAGGGCGGGTCCTTCCTGTTCACCGATCTCTCCGTGTTGCTCGGCGCGGCGCACGCGGTCGAGATCCCCTTCGTGTTCGACCATTTCGACTTCTTCGGCGCGTTCAATGATCTGTTGTTCAACGACGCCAACAAGGCCGGCCGGGAGGCGCTGGCCGAGGCGATGGGCGCCTATTGGGCCGCCTTCGCGCGCGACGGCGACCCCGGCGCGGCCGGCGGTCCGCACTGGACGCGCTGGTCGGGCGAGGGCGCGCTGATGCGCTTTGACAGCCCCGAAGACGGCGGCTGGTCGATGATCACCGGCGGAGATGACGTGAGCGCGATCGCTGAGGACATCGCTTCGGACGAGCGCTTGGATGCGCAGCAGCGCTGCGCGGTCGTGGACGGGGTGATCGCCTATGATCGCGCCTACGGGGCGACGCTCGCGGCGCGGCTCGGCTGCGCCTGAGCCTCCGCCGGCGTCAGCCGGCGATAGTCTTCAGGGCCTGCGGCGGCGAGCCTGCGTTCGAAGTCCCGCGCGCTTCCCGGATAGAGCGTCTCGATGCGCCCGTCCTCGCGCTTGTACCAGCTGGCGCAGCCGCCCTCGGCCCAGACCGTCTCGGCGAGCTCGGCCTGCAGGGCCTTGTTATAGGCCGCCTGCGCGTCCGGGTCGGCCTCCAGCGCACCGTCTCCAGCGGCCTCGATCAGGCGCATGACATACTGAAGGTGCGTTTCGATCATGTGCACCACCGAGGTGGTGCCCACGCCGGTGTTCGGACCGGTGATCATCCAGAAGTTCGGAAAGCCCGACACGCTCGCCCCGCGCAGCGCCTCGATGGCGTCCGACCACGCCTGCGACAGGCGCACGCCGCCGCGCCCGACGATCTCCATGGAGCGGAAATGCGCTTCGAGATCATAGCCCGTGGCGTAGACGATCAGGTCGGCCTCAATGCGCGCGCCGGCGTCGGTGATGACGGCGTCCGGCTCGATGCGCGCGGCCGCGCCCTGGACCAGGCGCACCTCGCCCGACGCGATCGCGGGATAGAACTCGTCGGAGACCAGGACGCGCTTGCAGCCGAGATCGTAATCCGGGGTGAGCGCCGCGCGCAGATCGGCGTCCTCGACCGTGGCCTCCATGCCTTTCAGGATGCGCCCGCCGACGAAGCGCCCGAAGCGCGAGTTCTTGCGCGTGATCGGAAACACGATCGTGTCCAGGCGCTTGTAGATGAACCAGCGCCAGGCGCGCATCAGCCACGGCATGCGCCGCCACAGCGCTTTCAGCCGCTGCGAATAGGCGTGATCGCCGCGCGGCGCGATGTAGTTGGCCGTGCGCTGCAGGATCGTGACCTCGGCCCCGTTGCGCGCCAGGGCCGGGGCGGTCTGGATCGCGCTCGCGGCCGAGCCGATGACGGCGACGCGCTTGGTCGCCACCTCCACCTCGCGCCAGCGCGCGGTGTGGATCTGCTCGCCGGCGAAGCTGTCCGCGCCCTTGATCTCGGGCTGGTTCGGCTCGTGCAGACCGCCCGCGCCGGAAATCACATGGCGCGCCCAGAGCGTCTCGCCCTCGCCGACCTCGATGCGCCAGAGCGCGCGCGCCTCGTCCCAGGCGGCGCGCTCAAGGCGCGTGTTCAGACGGATATGCGCGATGAGGCCGAAGCGCTCGGCGGTGCGCTCGATATACTGGCGGATCTCCTCGCCCGGCGGGAAGGCGCGGCTCCAGTCCGGGTTGGGCGCGAAGGAGAAGCAGTAGAAATGGGCCGGGATGTCGCAAGCCACGCCCGGATAGGTGTTCCACCACCACGTCCCGCCGATCCCGCCGGCTTTGTCGACGATGACAAAGTCCTCGATCCTGCGCTTTAGAAGCTCGACCCCTGCGCCGATCCCGGCGAAACCCGCCCCGACGATCAGCGCGGTGAGCGGCGCATCAGGGCTTCGGCCCGGTTCGGTCTGGTCCGCGCCGTCGCGCATGGGGCTCTCCGAGGGGTCTGGCCATCCAGACTGGACCGCCGCGCGCGCCGCGCCAAGGCTGCTACACCGTGAGAGCCGCCCCGATGAAGGCGATGATCGCGATGAGCCCGGTCTGCAGCGTCATGGCCAGCGCCGGACGCGGACCGGCCGCGATCAGCGCGCCCGGCGCGGCCTTCAGCCCGATCGCGGCGACCGCGATCACCAGGCAGACGCGTGAGGCCTGAACCAGCAGCTCTTGCGCCGCCGCCGGGATGAGCCCCAGCGAGTTGGCCAGCACGAGCGCGGCGAAGCCCAGAAGGAAGAGCGGGAGGGGCGCGGGCGTGGTCTGCGCCGGGTCGCTGCGGCGCATGCGCCAGGCGATGAACACGACCGCCGGGGCCAGAAGCGCGACGCGGGCGAGCTTGGTCACGCCGGCGGTCTCGGCCACGTCGGGGCCGAGGATGAAGCCCGCGCCCATCACCTGGGCCACGTCGTGGATGGAGGCGCCCAGGAAGACGCCCGCCTGACGGGCGTCGAACCCGGCCTTCAGCGCGATCGCGGGATAGACCACCATGACGAGCGTCGACATGGCGGTGACGCCGGCGATCGTCAGGATCAGGTTGCGCTCATGCGCGCGCTCACGCGGCAGGACCGCGGCGATGGCGAGGGCGGCCGAGGCGCCGCAGATTGCGGTCGCGCCCGCCGAAAGTACCGCGTGGCCGCGGCTGAGCCCGCACCAGCGCGCGATCGTCCAACCGAGCGTCAGCGTGATCGCGGTCGAGGCCGCGGCGGTGACGACCGCGCCGGCGCCGAGCGCGCGGATCTCACCGGCCGTAACGCCGGCGCCGATCAACACGACGCCCAGACGCAGGATGGACTTCGAGGCGAAGGTCACCCCCGCCGCAACACGCGGCGCGCGGGTCAACCGGTGTGCGGCCATGCCGAAGGCGAGTGCGAACAGCATCGCCGGCCAGCCGGTCAGCCGCTCGGTCGCGATCGCGGCCGCGGCGATCGCGACGGCGAGCGTGAGACCCGGAGCGATGCGCCGGACATGCGACCCCGCCCCGGCGGCGAGCCTGCCGGACCCGTGTGGGAGAACTTTCATGGGCCGGTCCGGTTCAGGCGGTGCGCTCCGCCGCCGGGGCGTGCGAGGGCGCATCCGCGCACCGGTCGCGGTGGATCACCATGCGCGCATGCAGTCGCGTGATGATTTTCGAGCCCGTCGACTTGAAGGCGAAGGGCAAAAGGCCGTGGATCAGGCAGGCGAGCCCGCCGAGGATCATCCATCCGCCGAACGACGCGGCCTGGCCCATATGCTGGCCATAGGTTTCGCCGACGCTGGCGGGATGCTCGGTGAAAGCGCGCTTGACCATGGATCGTCCTCGGTTCGCCGCCGGCCGTCTCGGGCCGCCTGTAAAGTACTTGCGAGAGCATGACCGCGCCCGCGTGAAAAATGCGCCTAAATTTTGCTCGCCTCACAGGGTTTAACTAGGATAATTTTCTACATATGGATGCTGTGACGCTTGACCCCATCGATTTGAAGATCCTGCGCGCCCTTCAGGAGGACGCCGAGATTCCCGTCGCCGAACTCGCCGAGCAGGTGGGCCTGTCCCAGACCCCGTGCTGGCGCCGGGTCAAGCGCTTGAGCGAAGCCGGCGTGATCCGCAAACGCGTGGCGATCGTGGATCCCCATGCGCTGGGCCTGCGCCTGACCGCCTTCATCGCGGTGCGCACGAACCAGCATAACGAGCGCTGGCTGGAGCGCTTCGCAGAGGGCGTCGCGGCGATGCCGAACGTTCTGGAGTTTCACCGCATGAGCGGGGAGACCGATTATCTCCTGCGCGTGGTGGCGCGCGACATGGAGCATTTCGACTCGATCTACAAACGCCTCATCGAGATCGCGGACCTGAACGACGTGTCGAGCCATTTCTCCATGGAGCAGATCAAGGACACCACGGTCCTGCCGGTCGAGGACGCGGCCGGGCTGAAGCCCCGCCGGGGGTCGCGATGAGCCGGGCCGGCGATCTAAGCGACGACGAAGCGCGCGCGCGCCGCGAGGCGGCCAAGCTGTGGCTCGTCTCCACCCCGATCGGCAATCTGGGCGATCTGTCGCCGCGCGCGGTGAAGGTGCTGGGCCAGGCCGGCGCCATCGCCTGCGAGGACACCCGCGTGACGCGCGCTCTCCTCGAACACGCCGGTCTCACCGACAAGCGCCTCATCGCGTGTCACGACCATAACGAGGCCGCCAGCGCCGGCGGGGTGGTCAAGCTGATCGCGGGCGGAGCGGATGTGGCGCTGGTCTCGGACGCCGGCGCGCCGGCGATCTCCGATCCCGGCTACCGGGTCGTGCGCGCGGTGATCGAGGCCGGCTTCGAGGTCACCAGCGTGCCCGGCCCGTCCGCCGTGATCGCCGCGCTGTCGGTCTCAGGCCTTCCCACCGACCAGTTCGCCTTTCTGGGTTTTCCCCCGCGCAAGCCCGGCAAGCGGGCCCGCCTATTCGAGGCGCGCACTGAAGACCCCGCGACGCTTGTCCTGTTCGAAAGTCCCCAGCGCCTGGCTGAAACGCTTCAGGCCGCGGCCGCCGCGCTGGGCGATCGACAGGCGGCGGCGTGCTTTGAACTGACCAAGGCGTTCGAGCGCGTCCATCGCGGCGCCTTGAGCGAGCTCGCCGCGCTCTACGACGAGCCGCCGAAAGGCGAAGCCGTCCTCGTCATCGAAGGCGCGCGGATCAAGCGTGAACACCGTAACAAATACGCCCCCGACGGCGGCAAGACGGGGTGAGGGAGCCTCTCCTCTCATATGAACTCCCGGACGATGCTTCCCATCGATCCGGGACCTCGTCGCAACTCGCCTCGCCCTGTCATCCCGGGCGCGTCAGCAACCCGGGACCTGCCGGGAAGGCTTCGGTAGGCTCCTCGAGCGCCTGCAGCAGGTCCGGCTCTCCGCTGCGTTCCGGTTGGCATGACAGGGCCGGCGCCCGTCCGCCCCGAGGTCCGGGATCGCGGCTTCGCCGCGTCCGGGAGTTCACGCCCCTGACACCGAGGTCCCGGATCGCGGCATCGCCGCGTCCGGGAGTTCAGCATCGGGCCCCAAATGAACTCCCGGCGAAGCGAAGCGAAGGCCCGGGACCTCGTTGCGGTCAGCTTCAACCGTCATCCCGGGCGCAGCGACCCCGGACCTTGGGACAATCCTACGTCTCGCGCTCGCCGAGCAGGTCGGCGAAGTCGAGCTCGGAATCGGGCGGTTCGCCGCCCTCGCCCTGAAGGTAGTGCTCGAACCAGCGCAGCATGCGGTGGGCGTAGTCGAACTGGGCCGCCGCGTTGCGGTTGCCGTGGCCTTCGTCGGGATAGAAGACCAGCCGCACCGGGGCTTGCGAGCGCAGCTTCAGGTTCCGGTACATCTCCATGGACTGGCTGGGATGCACGCGGGTGTCGCGTTCGCCGTGCAGGATGAGGGTCGGCGTCTGCGAATTCCCGGCGTGGAAGACGGGGCTGCGCTGCAACAGGTCCATCCAGTCCTCCCAGGGCCATTTCAGCGAGTGGACCAGATACATCTCGTTGGGAATGTCGGTGGTGCCGAACTTGGAGATCTGGTTCGACACGCCCACGAAGGCGACCGAGGCTGCGAAGGTCTCAGACAGCGCGGTGGCGCCCCACATGGCCGCATAGCCGCCATAGGAGCCCCCGGTGATGCCTGCGCGGTCCGCATCGGCGATCCCATCTTCGGCGAGCGCGCCGACCGCGTCGGCGAGATCGTTGAACTCGCCCCCGGCGTAGTCGTTCTGGTGCAGCTTGGTGAAGTCCTCCCCGCGCCCGGTCGAGCCGCGATAGTTCGGGTAGAACACCGCATAGCCCTTGCCGGTCCCGATCCAGCCCGGATCGGAATAGCTCGTCAGCCAGCCGTCGGAATCGTGCGCTTCCGGCCCGCCGTGGACCGCAAGGATCAGCGGCCAGCCGCCCTCCGGCGTATCGCCGGCCGGCGTCATCAGCACGCCGTCGATGCGCAGGCCGTCGCGGGCCTCATAGCTGTAGGTGCGCTGCTCGCCGAAGGCGATCTCGCCAAGCTGCGGGTTGTGGTCGAACAGGCGCTGAAGCTCGCCCCCGGCCGTACCGAAGAACACCTCGTTTGGATGCGTTGGCGCATCGGCGATCGCGGCGAAGACGCCGCTCTCGCGGTGCAGGTCCATCGCCTCGATCACGAGCTCGTCCTGCGCGACGCGGGCGGTCTCCTCACCCTGGCGGGTGTAGGTGACGAGCGCTGAGTCCGTGCTCACATGGGCGAGCGCCAGGATCGTGTCGTCATCAAGCCAGGCCATGTCCATGACATGCTGCTCGGCCTCGCGCGCGATCAGGTCGTAGTCGCCGTTGCGAGCGTTCGCGACCGCCAGCGTGCCTGCGGTCGTGTCGTTGATGTCCGCCCCGACGATCATCGCCAGGCGGCGGTCGTTCGGGGAGAAGGCGACCGGACCGGTCTTGCCGGGCGTCTCGATGACGGCGGTCACGTCGCCGTCATCGGCGTCGACCACATGCCAGCGGCGCTTCATGTAATGATCGTCGATCAGCGGGGTCGGCGCCAGCGCGACGGCGAGCGAGTCGCCGCCGTTCGACATCACGACCGCGCTGGCGTGGCCGTCCAGCCCGAACGCGTCCGCCTCGCCCGGCGCGCCGTCCTCGAAGCTGACCCGCCAGACGTCGGCGTAGGCGAGATTCTCCTCATAGACCTCGGCGTTGAAGCCGCGATCCTCGTAGTCCTCGTCCGGGTCGGCGCTTTCGGCGACGAAATAGAGGGTCTCGCCTTCAGGGCCCCAGACATACTCCGAGATCGAATTCTCATGGGCGAACAGGCGCTGCGCCTCACCGCCGGAGGGATCGATCTCGTAAAGCGCGCGGTGATCGTCGCCTTCGCGCGTCGCGGTGAAGGTCACCGTCCCAGCGCCCGGGCGCCAGGCGACGTCGGAGACGGTGATGTCGCCTTTGACGTAGACGCGCGCCTCACCGCCGCGCTCGCCGAGCCAGAGATGGCGGTCGGCCGAGCCGTCCTCGTCTCCGCCCACGATGTCGCGCGGATGGGAGACCGCGTAGGCGACATGGTCGCCGTCCGGCGAGATCGCCGCTTCGCGCACGGTCTTGAGCTGGAACAGGTCGTCGACCGTCATCGCGCGCTGCGCGGCTGCGCCCGGCGCGAGCGCGAGCGAGGTCGCGCCCGCCGCGATCAGGGCGGCTGAAATCTTGAGCGTCATGGAGCATCTCCTGAGAGGCGTTTTACGACGCCGGGACCCTAGGGCGCCCCGTTGCGCCGCGTCGACCCGCAGCCGCTTCGTTGTGCGCTGCGGCAAAACCCTTTAAGTAACGCGGCGAAGCCGAACATGACGGAAGGAGGCGCCGTGGCTGGACTGGCCGGGGCCAAACGCATCGTGGTCAAGCTGGGCTCGTCCCTGCTCACCGATCTGGAGAAGGGCGAACCGCGCTTCGACATGTTCGAGCGCTTGGCTGCGGACGTGGCCCGCCTGTTCGACGACGGCGTCGAGATCGTGATCGTCTCCTCCGGCGCGGTGAGCATCGGTCGGCGCGCGCTGAAACTCCCCGCCGGGCGGTTGAGCCTCGAGCACAAGCAGGCCGCCGCCGCCGCCGGCCAGACCCACCTCGCCGAGGTCTGGCGCGCCGCGCTCGGGCGCCATGGCCGCATCGCAGCCCAGACGCTCGTTACAATCAGCGACACCGAGACGCGGCGGCGCTGGCTCAACGCGCGCGAGACCTTTGCGACCTTGCTGTCCCTGGGCGCTGTGCCGATCATCAACGAGAACGACACCGTCGCCACCGAGGAGCTGCGCTATGGCGACAACGACCGGCTGGCCGCGCGCATCGCGGCGATGGTCGACGCCGACGCGATGGTGATCCTGTCCGACGTGGACGGGCTGTGCACCGCCGATCCCTCGCGCGATCCGAACGCCACGCTGATCGAACGCGTCGAGGTGATCACCGACGAGATTGAGGCGCTGGCCGGCGGGGTCGGCGCGGCGGGCACCGGCACGGGCGGCATGGCCACGAAGATCGCCGCAGCGCGCATCGCCACCGAGGCCGGCTGCGCGGCCGCCATCGCCTGCGGCGAGCGCGAGCGCCCCCTCCTCCGGCTGATGGAGCCGGGCGTGGGCACCTGGTTCGTCGCCTGCACCGACAAGGTCAGCGCGCGCGCGGCATTCATCTCCGGCGCGCTGTCGCCGCAGGGCGTGCTCGTGCTCGACGATGGCGCGGCGCACGCGGTTCGCAACGGGCGCAATCTGTTGCCTGCCGGCGTGATCGAAGCGCGCGGCATGTTCGGGCGCGGCGAGGCCGTACGCCTGATCGACAGCGCCGGCGGGCTTATCGGCAAGGGCCTTGTGGCCTACGATGCCGAAGATACGCGCCGACTGCTCGGCGAGAAGACGAGAGATATCGAGTCCGTGCTCGGCTATCGCCGCGGCGCGGCGCTCGTGCACGCCACCGACATGGTTCTGGAGGCCTGATGACTGCTGAAACGAAAATTCCCGACGCCGCCGAACGCTCGCAAGCCTGGGCCGAAGAGGCCGGCGCGCGCTTGAGCGCGGCCTTCGCAACGCTGCGCAAGACGACGCCGCAGGATCGCACCCGGGCGCTGGCCGCCATGGCGAAAGCCCTGCGCGAACGCGCCGACCACGTGCTCACCACCAATCAGGCCGATGTCGCCGCCGCGAAGAAGAACGGCGCCACCAAGGCCTTCGTGGACCGGCTCGCGCTGGATGAGGCGCGCCTCGACGCGATCGCGGGCGGTATCGACGCGGTCGCCGCCCGGCCCGACCCGGTGGGCGCGGAGGTGCGCCGCTGGACCGCGCCCTCCGGCGTCGAGATCGCCGAAGTGCGCGAGCCCCTGGGCGGGGTCGGGGTGATCTTCGAAAGCCGGCCCAACGTGGCCGCGGACGCCGCTGCGCTCTGCCTGCGCGCGGGCAATGTCTGTATGCTGAGGGGCGGATCGGACTCCCAGAACAGCGTCTCCGCGATCATCGCCGCCCTGCGCGCCGGGCTCGCCGAGGCGGGCTTTCCCGAAGACTGCGTCCAGACCCCGCCGGACTCCGACCGCAACCATGTGGGCGAGATGCTCCGTGGGCTGAACGGCGCGCTGGATCTCGTGGTGCCGCGCGGCGGCAAGGACCTGGTCGCGCGGGTTCAGACCGATGCGCGCGTGCCCGTGCTCGGTCATCTGGACGGGGTCTGCCACGTCTATGTCGACGGGGCGGCCGAGCCGGGCATGGCGCGCCGGATCGTGCTCGATTCCAAGATGCGCCGCACCGGCGTGTGCAACGCGGCGGAGACGCTGCTCATCGACGCGGCGGTCGCCGAGGCGCAGCTGCCCGCCATCGCCGAGGCCCTCAACGAGACGGGCTGCGAACTACGCGGCGACGAGCGCGCCCGCGCGATCGTCGACATGACCGCCGCCGAGGCGGTCGATTGGAATACGGAGTATCTCGACGCGATTCTCTCCGTGGCGGTCGTGGACGGCGTTGACGGCGCGATCGCGCATGTCGCCGCGCACGGTTCCGGCCATACTGACGCGATCGTGACCGGCGACGCGCAGGCCGCGCGGCGCTTTCTGGCGGATGTGGATTCGGCCGTGGTGCTTCACAACGCCTCGACCGGGTTCTCCGACGGCGGAGAGTTCGGCTTCGGCGCGGAGATCGGCATCGCGACCGGGCGCATCCATGCGCGCGGTCCGGTTGGGGCGGATCAGCTGACCACCACGAAATATCTCGTGCTCGGAACCGGTCAGACCCGCGCCTGAGCCGGTGGCCAAAGGCAAGGCGAAGCGCGCCGGCAAGCCGGCCGGAAAGGGCGGCGGAAAAGGCCGGGCGAAGCGTGCGGGCTCGCCGCCGGGCGGCGGCGAGGCGGCCAAGCGCGCGCTCTTTCTGGAGCGCCTTTCGCGCATCTTCTCGGTCTCGCTGGGCGAGGCCGAGGCGATCGCCTCCACGCCGGTCGGCCGATCGGTGCGCATCAACACGCTCGCCCCGCGCGACGCCGAGGCGATCCGGGCGGACCTCTTGTCGACCGGCGCGGCGCTGACGCCGGTTGTCTGGTGCCCGGACGCCTATCATCTGCATTCGGACAAAGCGGCGCTCACGGCCTCGCCCCTGTTCGAGGCCGGTGAGATCTACCTGCAGAACGCCTCGAGCTTCGCGCCCTCGCTGGCGCTCGAGCCCGCGCCCGGTCAGCGCATTCTCGATCTGTGCGCCGCGCCCGGCGGCAAGGCGCTGCATACCGCAGCGCTCGCGCGCGGCGAGGCGGCGCTTCACGTCAACGACGCGATCCCGGCGCGGGTGAAGAAGCTTGAGGCGGTGCTGGCGCAGCACCACGCCCGGCCGGAGGCGATCACGAGCCACCCGGCTCAGTATGCGGACAAATTCATCGACGCAGAGTTCGACCGCATCCTGATCGATGCGCAATGCACCGGGGAGGGCATGGTCGATCTCTCAGGCCCGGCGCCCCTGCGCTTTTGGTCGCCGGAACGGATCACGAAGTATTCAAGGCTGCAGCAGCGCATGATCATGAGCGCGTGGAAGCTCCTGAAACCCGGCGGGCTTCTGGTCTATTCCACCTGCACCTACGCGCCGGAGGAAGACGAGGCGCCGATCTCCCACCTGTTGGAGCATCGCGAGGAGGCCGAGGCCGAGCCGATCGCGCTGGACCTTCCCGGCGCTCAGCCGGGGCTGACGCGCTGGGACGGGCGGCGCTTCCACGAGGGCGTCGCCCACGCCCGGCGTATCCGGGCGAGCCGGGACATGGAGGGCTTCTTCCTCGCGCGCATCCGCAAGCGGGCCTGAGCCGGCCTCTCGCCAGCGCGAAAACCGCCCGTTAGGTTCGGGCCAAATCACAACCACGCCGAATACGGGGAGGACGGACATGTCTGAACAAGATCTCTCGCTCGAGGGCAAGGTCGCGCTGGTCGCCGGCGCCAGCCGCGGCATCGGGGAGGCGACCGCGAAGCGGCTCGCGCGCAACGGCGCGAGCGTCATCTGCTCCAGCCGCAAGATCGACGACTGCAAGCGCGTCGCCGACGCCATCACGGCCGAGGGCGGCAAGGCGCGCGCCATGACGCTGCATCTCGGCGTCTCCGAAGACCGCGAGAAGGCGATCGCCTCCATCAAAGAGACCGAAGGCCGGCTCGACGTCTTGGTGAACAACGGCGCGACGAGCCCCTATTTCGGCCCGGCCGAGGACACGCCGGAAGAAGCCTGGGACAAGACCTTCGACGTCAACGTGAAGGGTCCGTTCTTCCTGTCGAACCTCGCCTACAAGCTGATGAAGGAGACCGGCGGCGGCTCGATCGTGAACGTCGCCTCGATCAACGGGATCCGTCCCGGCTTCTTCCAGGGCGCCTACTCGATCACCAAGGCGGCCGTGATCTCCATGACCAAGGTGCTCGCCCAGGAGGCCGGCGCCCACGGGGTGCGCGTGAACGCGCTCTGCCCGGGCCTCACCGAGACCAAGCTCGCCTCCGCGCTCACCTCCAGCCCGGAACTGGACGACATGATGAAGCGCAATTTCTCGCTCCAGCGCGTCGGACAGCCCGAGGACATGGCCGCGGCGATCCATTATCTGGCCACGGACGCGTCCAGCTACATGACCGGCCAGACGCTCGTCGTGGACGGCGGCATTCTTGGCCGCGGGCCGCTCTGAGGCGATGCGCACGCGCGAGGACTGCCTGGCGCTCGACCGGGATGATCCGTTTGCGGATCGCCGGGCGCTGTTCGAGCTGCCGGGCGGGGTGATCTATCTCGACGGCAACTCGCTCGGCCCTCCGCCGACCGCGGCGCTGGCGCGTCTCGACCGCACCGCGCGCGAGGAGTGGGGCGAGGGGCTCATCCGGTCATGGACCGAGGCCGGCTGGATGGACCTGCCGCTCACGCTTGGCCGCCGGCTGGCGCCCCTGATCGGCGCGGCGCCTGACGAAATCCTGTCAGCCGACACCGTCACGACGCTGATCTTCAAGCTCGCCGGCGCGCTGGTGTTGAGAGACGGCGGCGCGGTGGCCTGCGAGCGCGGCGAGTTTCCCACCGACGGCCACGTGCTGGAGGGGCTTTCAAGCATCTCCGGCGCGCGCTTCGAACGCGTCGCCCCGGACACGCGCCCCGCCGACCTGCCCGCCGACGTGCGCGTCCTGGTCAAGAGTGCGGCGCACTACAAGACGGCCAAGCTCGCCGACATCAAAGGCTTCGAAGCCGAGGCGAAGGCGCGCGGGCTCTCCATCATCTGGGACCTCAGCCACGCGGCCGGCCTCGTCGATCTGAACCTGAAGCGCGACGGCGCGCGCTTCGCGGTCGGGTGCGGCTACAAATTCCTGAACGGCGGGCCCGGCGCGCCGGCCTTCATCTATGTCGACGCCGGCGAGATCGATACGCTGGAGCATCCCGTCCCGGGCTGGCTCGGCCATGCGCGTCCGTTCGATTTCGAGGATCCGTATGAGCCCGGCGAGGGGATCGTCCGATTCCGGACAAGCTCGCCCTCCATCCTCGCGCTCTCCACCTTGGACGCGGCTCTGAGCGCCTATGAGGGCGTCGACATGGCGGCGCTGCACGCCAAGGCGATCGCGCTCGGCGACCTCCTGCTGGAGCGCGGCGACGCGCTGGGGCTGGCTTCACCCTCTCCCGGGATCGGCGAGCGGCGCGGCGGGCATGTCTGCCTTCAGCATCCGGAGGGGTACGCGGTCGTGCAGGCGCTGATCGCGCGCGGGGTCATCGGCGATTTCCGCGATCCGGACCTGATGCGCTTCGGCTTCAATCCGCTATACGTGTCGTATACGGACGTTTATGACGCCGGGGCCGCGCTCGCCGAGGTGATCGAGACCGAGGAATGGAACCGCCCCGCCTTCATCCGGCGCAAGGCGGTCACCTGAGCCGCGCTTGCGAGACCGGCGGTTTCCGGCGCACGCTCTTGCTTGAGGGAAAGCTTGAAGGGGAGGGGCTGATGCTGCGCTGGATCGCCCGTATCGGCGGCGCGCTCGCCGCGCTGATCGTATTCGTTCTGCTCCTGGCTTACGGACCGGGCGCGCTCGATGCGCGTCACTTCGATCCGCCGAGCTCAGACCCGGAACTGGCGGCGCTGTTCGACACGCCCGAAGCGGCGCCGGTCCTGCGCGAGGACGGCTTGTTCGGTGCTGAAGACGTCGAACCCGGCCCCGACGGGCGGCTCCACACCGGGCTTGCCGACGGGCGGATCATGGCCCGCGCGCCGGACGGGCCCTGGCGCCAGATCGCCGACACGCAAGGCCGCCCGCTCGGACTCGCCTTTGACGCTGAAGACCGTCTGCTCGTCGCCGACGCCAAGCGCGGCCTGATCCGGCTGGAGCCGGACGGCGCCTGGACCGTGCTGCTCGCGCAAGAGCCGGACGGCCCGCTGGTCTTCACCGACGATCTGACCGTTCTGGAAGACGGCTCGATCATCCTGTCGGACGCGTCGAAGCGCTACGGCTACGGTGAGTACATGACCTCCTTTCTGGAGGGTGAGCAGACCGGGGTGATCTATCGCGTCAGCCCTGAAGGCGAGGCGGAGATCATCGCCGACGGGCTCGCCTTCGCGAACGGGGTCACGCATGATCCCGAGACGGGCCTCGTCTACATCAACGAGACCTGGGCGGCGCGGGTCCGGACGCTCGATCCGGAGACCGGCGAGATGCGCGTCCTGATCGAGGGCCTGCCGGGCTATCCCGACAACACTCATTTCGATCCCGAGACCGGCCTGTTGTGGATCGCGCTGCCGTCCAAGCGCAGCCCTGAGCTGGAGCCGCTGCACCCGCGCCCCTTCGTGAAACGCCTCGCCTGGCGCTGGATCCAGATCGCGGGTCTGCCGGACCTGCCGCCGCGCCCGGTCATGGCGCTGGCGCTGAACCGCGAAGGCGAACCGGTCCACGCCCTGCATGGCCCTGACGATCAGGACTTCGGCGTCACCGGCGTCGCGCCCTGGCAGGGCCGGCTCTGGGCGGTAGGCCTTGAACGCGGCACCGCAGACGCCTGGCCGGCGCCGGGAACGCAATGACGCCGACCATCCTCGTCACGGGCGGGTCGAGCGGCATCGGCCTCGCCCTGTCCAAGCGCTACGCCGCGAAAGGCTGGCGCCTGCTCTGGGCGAGCCTTGAGGAGGCCGAGATCAAGGCGGCGAAGGCCGAGCTGGCCGAGGCGCATCCCGGCGTTCAGATCGAGGCGCTCGCGGCCGATCTCTCAGCGGCCGACGCGCCGGCCGCGGTCGCCGCGTGGGTCGAGGGCGCGGGCGGGGCGGACGTCGTGGTGAACAATGCCGGGCTCGGCGTCTACGGGCGCTCCGGCGATATAGCGCTGGAGGCCGAGCAGCGCGTGATCGACGTCAATATCGCCGCGCTGCACGCGCTCTCGCGCCTCATGCTGCCCCGGCTGGAAGCGCGCGCGAGAGACACCGGGCGCGAGGCGGTGCTGGTGAACATCGCCTCGAACTCAGCCTTCACGCCCTTGCCGAACCTCGCCGTCTATGCGGCCACCAAGGCCTTTGTGAAGCACTACACCGAGGCGCTCTCGCTGGAGCTGAAGGAGGCGGGCTCGCCGGTGCGCGCGCTCGTGGTCTGCCCCGCTGCGGTGAAGGACACGCCCTTCAAGGCGCGCGCCGACATGGAGGGGGTTCGCACCTTCGACAGCTTCACCGCCACCACCGCCGAAGAGGTCGCCAAGGATATCGAGCATGCGATCGAAGCGGGGAAGACCTTCGCCATCTCAGGCGCCCGCATGCGCGCGGCCTACCTCGTCATGAAGATCGCCCCGGCCGCGCTCGTGCGCGCCATCACCCGCCGCGAGGTGGAGAAGGGTTAGCCCCGCCGCGCGAGGCGTAAGCAGATGAGCGTCGCAGCTTGGAGGGCGGACGCGTCGTCCTTTAGGCGCAGGATAGGTTCACATAGCTTGGATCGCACCGCTCGCGATCTGCGCGCACGCCGGCCTCGGCCAGCAGCCTCTCAGCGCTTCGCCGGTCTCGCGTTATTTCCTTTAGCCTGCGAGAAATCTGATGGAAGCGGGCAGCGATCTCTCGTTCTTCTCTTCTCAGTTTATCGACCTCGGTTCGAGCAACAGTTCGAATGCCTTCAATCGTAATATCAGCAGCGATCCGCGGACGTCTTCCATGACGGAAAGCGTTGTTCAGATTTCGCAACAATGCTCTTCGGTGCCGGGTACGCTCGATTTCGTCGAGCGCAGCGCTGGTGTCTGGGATATTGCTTAATGCCTCAAGCCTCCCGGTCGACCAGCCGAGCTTCTGAAGGTTGTCGCTTAGTTCCGTCTCCTCCGGCAAAAGCCGCTCTTCCTCAACATTAAATCGAGAAATCCGATTCGTCAGATCGCAGACGGTTTCGCGAAGGACGGCGCACGGCCGGTGTTCGCCACGACGTAAAGTGGGACGTTAGTTCATGCATTGCACCTCCAGAACGGGACGCGCTATTTTCGCCTAAGAGGTGTAGAGGCGGATAAGCGTGCCGCGTTGGGACTGGATCTTCACGGTCGGGCTTGCGCTCTTCGCCGCAGGGTGGGGCATAAGCCTGATCATTCGCGGAGAAAGCGAGAGCGCCCGGCTCTTCGCTGCTTACGAGGCTGAGTGTCCGGAGTTCGCCGCGGCGCGGCGGGCCGCGTTTTCAGGCCTTCGTCTTGGTGACGTCCCGCCGGAGTCGGTCCACACGCGGAAAATGGATCAGTGGCGATCCGGTGACCTTCATGCGCTGGATTGCGAGGTCATGCTCATGCGCGCCCATGGCGCGATGGACGATCACCGGGCGTGGCCGCTCGGTCCGGCGCGGGAGGTCCCGCCCTGGATGGAGGCGTTCGACCAGGCGGAGCTGTTCGAGCTTCTATACTATCGTTGGCGCGTGACGGGCGATGGGCTGGAAGAGCTTGAGACCCTGGCGCAGTCCATGGAACGCCAATGGGTCAAACGGGCGCTTTGGCAGCATAAGTTCGACGATCACGCCAGGTTCCCGGTCGCGGTCAACGATGACTTGAGGTCCATCTCGCTGGACGATCCCGGACACCGGTTCCTTGAGATCGCGCAACCGAACACGCCGGACAACACGCCCCCGCGGCCCCGCGCGCGCTAGCCCCGACGCGCCAGGCGCGCCTTGGCGCCGTCGTGAATGGTGCGCAGCTCTCTCAGCGTTTCGTCGATCTGGGCGCGCTTGGCTTCCAAGGCTTCGATCTCGCTCGCGGTCTTGTCGATCACGAACTGAAGCTGGCGGACCCGGCCCTCGCCCTCTCGCCCGTACAAGTCGAGGAAAGTCTTGATGTCGGTCAGTTTCGAGCCGATCGCCTTGGCGCGCAGGATCAGGCTCAGCCGCTTGCGGTCCTCCGGCCCGTAGACGCGCTGGGAGCCGACCCGGCGCGGTTTTAACAGCCCCTTGGTCTCGTAAAAGCGGATCGCGCGCTGGGTCACGCCGAAGGCCTCGGCCAGATCGGAAATCGGCCAGAGCGCCTGATCCTCAAGCGCGCCGTCTATGGCGCCGGCGTGCGCGTCCTCGGCCATGCCCGCGCGTCTCCCGTGGCGTGGTCTGCGTCCCTGACATGACCCTAAGCCAAGCGCGGTGACGCTAACAAGAGCCTCTTGACGTATACGTCAGGGTGAAGGAGCGTAGCCCCACGACCAGTCGGGGAGGAGCGGCCGGCATGTCCGGATCGCAAACGAGCGGCGAGAACGCCGCCGACAAACAAAGCTACGCCAGCGTGTTCCGGCCGGGCCTGTTCAAGGGCCGCACGGTGATCGTCACCGGCGGCGGTTCAGGCATCGGCCGGTGCATCGCGCATGAGCTGGCGAGCCTTGGCGCGCGCGTGGTGATCACCGGGCGCACCCAGTCCAAGCTCGACGCCGTCGCCGAGGAGATCGATCACGACGGCGGGACGTGCGAGACGCGCGCCTTCGACATCCGCGATGAAGACGCGGTGGCCTCCGCGATCGCCGACATCGCCGCGGCCGGTCCAATCCACGCGCTGGTGAACAACGCCGGCGGTCAGTTCCCAGCCGAGATCGCGGACATCTCCAGGAAGGGCTGGGAGGCGGTGGTCGCGAACAATCTCACCGGCGGCTTCCTGGTGGCGCGCGAGGCGTTCAAGGCGTCCATGAAGGAGGCCGGCGGGGCGATCGTGAACATCGTCGCGGACATGTGGAACGGCATGCCCGGCATGGCCCATTCCGGCGCGGCGCGCGCGGGCATGGTCAACTTCACCAAGACCGCCGCGTTCGAGTGGGCCAGGCACGGCGTGCGTGTGAACGCGGTCGCGCCGGGCTGGGTCGCGTCCTCCGGCATGGACACTTACGGCGGGGCGGTTCGCGCCATGATCCCGCACCTGAAACAGCACCTGCCCGCCAAGCGGCTCGGCTCTGAAGCCGAGGTCTCAAGCGCGGTCGTCTTCCTGTTGAGCGAGGGCGCGGCCTTCATCACCGGGGCGACCTTGCCCGTGGACGGCGGCGCCCCGCTCGGAAGCGCGATCTGGCCGCTGGAAGATCACCAGAACATGCCGGTCTATAACGGCTTTCACCGCGCGGTGGATCCGGCCGTCTTGCGCGGGGAGGCGGGCTGATGCCGGCGCTGTTGTCGCGTCTCGATCCCAATTGCGACGCCTTCAAGGCGGCGGCCGAGGCGATGACGGCCAAGCTGGAAGAGGTTCGCGCGCTGGAAGAGACGGTGCGCGGCAACTCTGCGGCGAAGAAGCAGAAATTCGACGATCGCGGCCAGCTTCTGCCGCGCGAGCGCGTGGCGCGCCTGCTGGACCGTAAAGCGCCGTTTCTGGAGATCTCCGCGCTCGCCGGGCTGAAGATGCATGACGATGACGGCGCGCGCGGCGCCTCGGGCGGGGGCATGGTGGTCGGCATCGGCCAGGTCCAGGGCAAGCGCTGCGTCGTCTCGGCCTCCGACAGCGCGATCAAGGGCGGCACGATCGCGCCCATGGGGCTGAAGAAGTCCCTGCGCGCCCAGGAGATCGCGTTCGAGAACAAGCTGCCGATGATCCACCTGGTGGAGTCCGGCGGCGCCAATCTTCTGTATCAGGCGGAAATCTTCGTCGACGGCGGGCGCAGCTTCGCCAACCAGGCGCGCATGAGCGCGGCCGGCATCCCGCAGATCGCCGTGGTTCACGGCAGCTCCACGGCGGGCGGAGCGTATCTGCCGGGGTTGTCGGATTATGTCGTCCTGGTACGGAACAACTCCAAGATCTTCCTCGCCGGACCGCCCCTGGTGAAGGCCGCGATCGGCGAGGACGCCGATGAGGAGGCGCTCGGCGGGGCCGATCTGCACGGCGAGGTGACCGGGCTCGGCGAATACGTCGCCGAGGACGACGTGCAGGCGCTCGCCTATGCGCGCGAGATCATGGATAAGCTGAACTGGGACCGCGCGAGCCCTGCCTTCGAGGGCGACGAGCCCGTGTTCGACCCGGGCGAGCTGATCGGCGTCGTGCCGGACGACGACCGCACCCCCTATGACGTGCGCGAGGTGATCGCGCGCGTGGTCGACGGCTCGGACTTTCTGGAGTTCAAGGCGCGCTACGCCGCCGAGACGGTGTGCGGTCATGCGCGCATCGGCGGGCGGCTGGTCGGGATCATCGGCAATAACGGGCCGATCCAGCCGGAAGGCTCCACCAAGGCGGGCCAGTTCATCCAGCTGTGCGACCAGTCGAACACGCCCATCGTCTTTCTTCAAAACACCACTG
>CAZKBB010000002.1:56948-97315 GCA_964550935.1 uncultured Caulobacterales bacterium | reverse complement strand
CGCGTTTCAACTCGATCTCGATCTCCGGCTACCACATGCAGGAGGCCGGCGCGCCGGCGGACTTGGAGCTGGCCTACACGATCGCGGACGGGCTGGAATATGTGGGCGCGGGCGTTGAGGCGGGGCTCGACGTGGACGCCTTCGCGCCGCGACTGTCCTTCTTCTGGGGCGTCTCCATGAACTTCTTCATGGAGGTCGCCAAGCTGCGCGCCGCGCGGCTTTTGTGGGCCTCGCTGATGCGCGAGCGCTTCGACCCGAAGAACGAGAAGTCGCTCTCGCTACGCACCCATTGCCAGACCTCCGGCTGGTCGCTAACTGCGCAGGACGTCTACAACAATGTCGCGCGCACGGCCGTGGAGGCGATGGCCGCCGTCGACGGCCATACCCAGAGCCTGCACACGAACAGCCTCGACGAGGCGCTGGCTCTGCCAACCGACTTCTCCGCGCGGATCGCGCGCAACACCCAGCTCATCCTGCAGACCGAGGCCCATCTCGCCGACGCGATCGATCCCTGGGGCGGGTCCTATTATGTGGAGCGGCTGACCCACGATCTCGCCCGGCGCGCGCTGGATCATATCCGCGAGATCGACGAGCTTGGCGGCATGGCGCGCGCGATCGAGGAGGGCGTGCCCAAGCTGCGCATCGAGGAGGCCGCCGCGAAGGCGCAGGCGCGCATCGACTCCGGTCAGCAGACCATTCTCGGCGTGAACAAGTTCCGCCCCGACACCCCAGAGGACATCCCCGTCCTGAAGGTGGACAACGCACGGGTTCGCAAAGAGCAGCTCGACAAGCTCAAGCGCCTGCGCGAGACCCGCGACGCTGGGAAGACCACCGCCGCGCTTGACGCGCTGACCAAGGCCGCGGAAACCGGCGAAGGCAATCTCCTCGCGCTGTCAGTGGACGCAGCGCGCCACCAGGCCACGGTGGGCGAGATCTCCGACGCCATGGAGAAGGCCTTCGGCCGCCACAAGGCGGAGATCAAATCGGTCCAGGGGGTGTTCTTGAAGGCCTCAGGCGACGACCAGAAGACCAAGCGCGCGATCGAAGCCGCCGACCGGTTCGCCGAGGCCGAAGGGCGCCGGCCGCGCATCCTGATCGCGAAGATGGGCCAAGACGGCCATGACCGCGGCCAGAAAGTGGTCGCCTCCGCCTTCGCCGATCTCGGCTGGGACGTGGATATCGGCCCGCTCTTCCAGACCCCGCAAGAAGCCGCCCGCCAGGCGGTGGAGAACGATGTCCATGTCGTCGCAGCCTCCTCGCTCGCGGCCGGACATATGACCCTGGTGCCGGAGCTGAAGTCCGCCCTCGCCGCGGACGGACGCGAAGACATGCTGATCGTGGTCGGCGGCGTCATCCCGCCCGACGACGTGCCCGCGCTCAAAGACATGGGCGCCGCGGCGGTCTACCCCCCCGGCACGGTGATCGCGGACAGCGCGGTGGAGCTGATCAAGATCCTGGAGCGCCGAGCCGCGGCTTAGGCGCGCCTTCGATGGCGGGTGAAGCCAGTCGCGACGAGGTCCCGGATCGGTGCTTCGCACCGTCCGGGAATTCATGGGTTGAATGCTGAACTCCCGGACGCGGCGAAGCCGCGATCCGGGACCTCGCGGCGGAGAGGCTCCAAGGCTGTCATCGCGGCCGAGCCCAAGGCGAGAGCCGAGACCTGCTGAAGGCGGTTAGCTGGCCTCCGCAAGCGTTCCCGGCAGGCCCCGGCTCGCTTCGCGCCCGGGATGACCGGTGAAGCCAGTCGCGACGACGTCCCGGCTCGACGCCGCGAGTCGTGCGCGAAACCTCACTGACCGCCCAGACGCTCCACGGCGCGCTTGCGGCCGATGAGCGGGAGGAGGACGGCCATCTCGGGGCCGCGCGGCTGGCCGGTGAGCGCCAGGCGCAGCGGCATGAACAGGCTCTTGCCCTTGCGCCCGGTGGCGTCCTTCAGGGCCGCGGTCCAGTCCTGCCAGCTCGTCGGCCCGAGCGCGCCGGAGGGCAGAAGCTCGCCGGCCTTGGCGATGAAGTCCGCATCGCCCTCCTCGATCACCGGCTCGACCGGGCCCTCGATCAGGCGCGCCCACTCCTTCACGTCGGACAGGCGCTCCAGATTGGGCCGCACCGCGAGCCAGAAATCCTCGCCCTGATCGGCGCCCATCGCGTCGAGGCGGCCCTTCACCTCGGCGTACTCGGCCTCGTGCAGGAGCTTGGCGTTCAGGCGCTGAAGCTCGCTCACGTCGAAGCGGGCCGGGTTGCGCGAGATTTTCTCGATGTCGAACGCGTCGATCAGGGCGCCGACCGAGCCTTGCACCTCGACCGGGTCGGAGGTGCCGATCTTGGCGAGCAGCGCGTTGATCGCCATCGCCTCCAACCCCTCTTCATCGCGCAGGCTCTCCACCGAGAGCGCGCCGAGGCGCTTGGAGAGCTTCTCCCCGTCCGCGCCAACCAGCAGCGGCTGGTGGCCCATGGCCGGCGCGGCGTCGGGCCCGCCGAGCGCCTGGAAGATCTCGATCTGGGCGGCGGAGTTCGTCACATGGTCTTCGCCGCGCAGGATGTGGGTGATCCCGGTCTCGATGTCGTCGACCACGCTCGGCAGGGTGTAGAGATAGCTGCCGTCCTCGCGCACCAAGATCGGGTCGGAGACCGAGCTGGTCTCGATGTGGCTCGGCCCGCGCACCAGGTCGGTCCACTCGATGCGCCCGCCCGACAGGCGGAAGCGCCAGTGCGGCTTGCGCCCCTCGGACTCGAAATCGGCCCGTTCCTGATCGCTCAGCGAGAGCGCGGCTCGGTCATAGACCGGCGGCTTGCCTTGCGCGCGCTGGATCTTGCGCTTGCGCTCCAGCTCCTCCTCGGTCTCGTAGCAGGGATAGAGCAGGCCCGCCTCGATCAGACGATCCTTCGCCGCGTCATAGCGCTCGAAGCGGTCGGACTGGTTGAAGGTCTCGTCCCACTCAAGGCCGAGCCATTTCAGGTCGGCCTTGATCGCCTCTTCGTGCGCCTTGGTGGAGCGCTCGGTGTCGGTGTCGTCGATGCGCAGCACGAACAATCCGCCTGCAGCCTTGGCGAACAGGTAGTTCATCAGCGCGGTGCGCACATTGCCGACATGGAGCCGTCCGGTCGGGCTCGGGGCGAAACGGACTTTCACGGTCATGGACGCGGCTCTTGGAGCTTGGGGCGGGATCGTGGGCCTTGCCACGCCCTTCCGCAGGGGTCAAATGGGCAAGGCGGAAACGCTCAGATCCGGCTGAGCGAACCGGCCGCGGCGTCGATCGCAAGCGCGGTCTCGAGGGCTGCGAGGCCGGCCTCGCCGGGCACGGCGGCCGGCGCGCCTTCGATGACGCTGGTCACGAAGCGCGACACGCCCTCGCCGAGGGAGTCCATCGCGCGCGGATCCTTGCGAAACTCAGGCTCCAGCGGCAGACGGTGAGCGTTGTCGAAGCGCTTCTCGATGAAGTCCACGACCACCCCGGCGCCGCCCTTATAGGCCAGCGTCATGACACGCTCGCGCTGATCCGCGACGCGGCTTGATTCCAGCTCGGCCGTGAGCCCGTTCTCAAAGCGCAGCTCGGCGCGCACATGGTCGGCGAGCCCGCCGCGCTCGGCGTGCATCTCAGCGCTTAACGCCACGGGCCGGGCCCCGGCGAGCGCCAGCACCAAATCGATGTCGTGGATCATCAGATCGAGCGTCACCGAGACGTCGAGATTGCGCGCCGAGGCCACGCCCATGCGCTTGGCCGAGAGCGCAGTCAGGCCGGGGAGGTCGTCGCGAAACAGCCCCATCGCCTCGAACACGAAGCGTTCCTGGTGGCCCACCTGCAGAACCAGATCGCGGGACTTGGCCAGCGAGACCAGATCGCGCGCATCCTCCAAAGTCGCCGCGAGCGGCTTCTCCACCAGCACCGCCCTGCCCGCCGATAAAGCCCGGCGCGCGGCGTCGTGGTGGAACACCGCCGGGCTCGCCACGGTGAGCACGTCGACCGCCTCGATGAGGTCGTGCAGCGAGGCGAAGGCGCGCCCGCCATGGGTCCTGCACAGGGCTTCGCCGTGGTCGTGCATGGGATCGAACACGCCTGCGAAGGCGCAGCGCGGGTCGGCGGCGTATTTCGAGGCGTGATAGCCCCCGAAGACGCCCGCGCCGGCGACGCCGGCGCGCAAGGGTGTGGAGCTCGTCATGACGGCGCGCCGTGTCGCATGCGCCGGGCCGTACGGCAAGGCGCTGGCGCGGTTGCATGCGGCCTGCGGGCTTCTAGAGTGAGCGCGATTTCGACAACCATCCCGGAGCCCCCTCATGAAGTCGACCGAAGTCCGCCTCACCCAGCATTTCATCGGCGAGGTGAAGCCGGAGTATTTCGAGCTGGCCGAGGTCGAGCTGGCCGAGCCCGGCGAGGGCGAGGTCCAGGTCGCCAATGAATGGCTCTCGGTCGATCCTTACATGCGCCCGCGGATGGCCGGAGTGAAGACCTATATCGACCCATTCCAGCCCGGCGCGGTGATGGACGGCGGCGCGATCGGGCGCGTGGTCCAGTCGAAGTCCGACGCGCTCGCCGAGGGCGACTACGTCTTCTCCATGTTCGGCTGGCGCAGCGGCTACACCGCGCCCGCGGAGGGCCTGATGAAGGTCGACGCCGAGCGTCTGCCCGCCCAGACCTATCTCGGCATGGCCGGGATGCCCGGCATGACCGCCTATGTGGGTCTGAGGCGCATCCTTGATCTGAAGGCGGGCGAGACTTTGTGGATGAGCGCCGGCGCCGGCGCGGTCGGCTCGGCCGGGATCCAGTTCGCCAAGGCGATGGGCGCGAAGGTGATCGCCAGCGCGGGCGGGGCCGCCAAGGCCGCCTTCTGCAACGAGATCGGCGCGGACGCGGTGATCGACTACAAGGCCGAGGCCGATCTCTCAGCGGCCGTGATACGCGAGGCCGACGCGCTCGGCGGGCTTGATTGCTATTACGAGAACGTGGGCGGGGATCACCTCGCCGCCGCCCTCGACGCGCTCAAGCCATTCGGGCGCATCGCCGCGTGCGGAATGATCGCGCGCTATAACGACGACACGCTCACGCCCGGCCCGTCCAACCTGACCAACATCGTTGCGAAGTCGCTGACCATGCGCGGCTTCATCATCATGCATCATTTCGACATGCAGGAGGCCTTCATCGCGGACCTGTCGAAATGGATGGGCGACGGCGCGGTCACGCCCAAAGAGACCATCTATGAAGGGATCAAGCAGATGCCCGACGCCTTCATGGGCCTGTTCACCGGGGCCAACACCGGCAAGATGCTCGTCAAGGTATGAGCGCGCCGGGCGCGCAGGATCTGAACGCAGCCGGAAAGGGCAAGCTGCCCGAGCTGGTCGGTCTGGAGATCACCGAGGCGGGCGCGGGGCGCGTGCGCGGGCGATTGCCGGTGCGCGAGGCGTTGCTGGCGCCGAACGGCTATCTCCATGCCGCCAGCGTCATCGCGCTGGTGGACAGCCTGGCCGGCTACGGCGTGATGACGGCCCTGCCTGAGGGCGCGAGCGGCTTTACGACTGTTGAGCTGAAGTCGAACTTTCTCGGCACTGCGCGCGAAGGCGTGATTGTCGCGGAGGCGACCCCGGCGCACGCCGGGCGCACCACCCAGGTCTGGGACGCTACGGCCTGGCGCGAGGCGGACGAGCGCGTGATCGCTCTGTTCCGCTGCACCCAGATGATCCTCTACCCGCGCTGAGCCTCGCGCGCGCGCCGGTTCAGCGCGCCGATGGTCCAGCCGCCTACGATCGCGCCTGTGACCGCTGCGATCGTGGGTTCGTGGAACATCGCTTCGAAGCCGGCATAGGTGAGAATCGCCGCGCTGAGCGCCAACCCGGCCGCGCCGAGCATGTTCAGGAATGGTGCGGTTCGTGTCTGCATGGTTTCCCAATTGCAAACAGCGAACCAGAAACCTGCGCGTTTGTTAACCATATGGCGGGATTTAAAACCTTAGCGGCCCGAAAAGTCAGTACGCGGCGCGGTTACGCCTTGCCAGACCGGTGCTGAATCGCGCTTGATCGCGGTCTCAATCACGCGTCCGGCCTCACCGGCGCGGATATCCGAGGACGCATAACCTGTCAGGGGGACCCCTCATGAACAAATCTGAACTCGCCAAAGCCGTGTCCGACAAGGCCGGCATCACTCGCGCTCAGGCCGGCGACGCGATCGACGCGGCCATCGACGCCATCGTCGCTTCGGCGAAGAAGGACGATTCCGTGCAGCTCGCCGGCTTCGGCACCTTCCACGCCAAGCACCGCGAAGCGCGCGAAGTGCGCAACCCGCGCACCGGCGAAAAGATGATGTCGAAGGCGAAGACGCAGCTCGCCTTCCGTCCGGCTTCTGCGCTGAAGGACATCTAAACCGCACCCGCGAGCGCACCCCTTCGCGCTCGCCCCGGTTTAGCAATCAACGCCGTCTCCGAAAGGAGACGGCGTTTTTCTTTGACGCCGGCCCGGCGCCGACACGCTCCAACGCTGTCATCCCGGCCGGAACGAAGTGACGAGCCGGGACCTGCCGCAGGCGCCCACGGGGCCTCCCCAAGTGGTCCCGGCAGGTCCCTGTGTGTACGGCGTGTGCCATGATGGCGGCGGGACGGAGGCCGTAAGGTCCCCGGGTGTTCGAGCCCGAGACCCGGCACTGGCCCCGTCCCGCTTTGACATCACCAACCTGAACAGTTGCACGGGCCGGGTCGCTTCGCGCCCGGGATGACAGGGGTGGGTGATCGCCACAAGGTCCCGGATCGATGCTGCGCATCGTCCGGGAATTCATATGGTTTTCAAACCTGAACTCCCGGCCGAGCCGCAGGCGAGAGCCGGGATGTCGGAGCGCAAGGGCGCCGAGTCGCGACGAATTCCCGGATCGCGGCTTCGCCGCGTCCGGGAATTCAGGCTCCTCAAACGTCATTCCCGCGAAGGCGGAAACCCATTGCGTGACGGTGAAGGCGTGTGCGAGCGGCCGACCGGATTGGGTCCCTCGGACAAGCCGGGGGATGACCCGTGCTGCCCGCCTATGCCCTCAATCCCGCCGCCCCTACTCCGCGGCGCGCAGGGCGCGGGCGGCGGGTTTGAGGGCGTCTGAGATCTGGAAGGCCATCTCCAGCGCCTGGTCCGCGTTCAGGCGCGGATCGCAGTGGGTGTGGTAGCGCGAGGAGAGGTCCGCCTCGCCGAGCCGGCCGGCCCCGCCGACGCACTCGGTCACGTCCTGGCCGGTCATCTCGAAATGGACCCCGCCCGGCTCCACGCCTTCGGCGCGGCACACCTCGATGAAGCTGCGCAGCTCAGACAGGATATTATCGAAATTGCGCGTCTTGTAGCCGGTGGAGGTCTTCTCGACATTGCCGTGCATGGGATCGCAGGCCCACACCACGTTGCGCCCTTCGGCCTTCACCTTGCGCACCAGCGGGGGCAGGCCGTCGCCGACCTTGCCCGCGCCCATGCGCGCATAGAGCACCAGGCGCCCGGCCTCGTTCAGCGGATTGAGCGTGTCGATCAGGCGAATGAGCTCGTCCGGGTCCAGCGACGGGCCGCATTTCAGACCCACCGGGTTTTCCACCCCGCGGCAGAACTCGACATGGGCGCCGTCCGGTTGACGGGTGCGGTCGCCGATCCAGACCAGGTGAGAGGAGGTCGCGTACCAGCGCCCGGTGGTGTGATCCATCCGGGTCAGCGCCTCCTCAAACGGCAGATGCAGCGCCTCGTGGCTGGTGAAGAAGTCCACGCCCTCCAAAGACGGCGCGGCGTCCGGCGTCACCCCGCAGGCGCGCATGAAGGCCAGCGCCTCGGTGATGCGGTCGGCGTATTCCTGATAGCGCTCGCCCGCCGGGCTGCCGGCGAGGAAGTTCAGCGTCCACTGATGCACGTTGTGCAGGTCCGCATAGCCTCCCGAAGCCAGCGCGCGCAACAGGTTCAGCGTCGCCGCCGACTGGTCGTAAGCGCGCAGAAGCCGGCGCGGGTCGGGCACGCGCGCCTCCTCGGTGAAGGCCATGTCGTTGATGGAGTCGCCGCGATAGCTCGGCAGCTCCACCCCATCGATGGTTTCGGTGTCGGCCGAGCGCGGTTTGGCGAACTGGCCGGCGATGCGCCCGACCTTCACCACCGGCTTGGCGGCGGCGAACGTCATCACCACGGCCATCTGCAAGAGCACGCGGAAGGTGTCGCGCACGTTCTCCGCAGAGAATTCCTTGAAGCTCTCCGCGCAGTCGCCGCCCTGCAGAAGGAAGGCCTGGCCGGAGGACACCGCGGAGAGCTGACGGCGCAGCCGCCGCGCCTCGCCGGCGAAGACGAGCGGGGGACGGCCGGAAAGCTCGCGCTCCACTTCGGCGAGCGTATCGGCGTCGGGATAGTTGGGAAGCTGCTTGGCTTCCTTGCTTCTCCAGCTGTTCGGGCTCCAGGCGGTCATGGCGCTGTCTCTTCACGGTTCCGGCCCCGGAAATTTGTCCGGACCTTCGCGTGGAATGATAACGCGCATGCTGCGTTGCGGTAACCCCCGGGCGGTGCACGCGGGCTGCGGCGCCGCGCCCCGCCTCAGATCACGCCGGCTCGGTCCCTGCGCGACGCTTCAACCCCGCGCTGTCGATGAGGCGCGCAGAGGCAAGAGCCCAGCGCGCCTACTCAGCCGCCTTCACCTCCGGCGGCGTCCATTTTTCGCGCATGGTGACCAGTTCTTCGGCCACGGTCGGGTGGACCGCGCAGGTGGCGTCGAACTGATCCTTGGTCAGGCCCGCCTTCACCGCGATCCCGACGGCCTGAATGATTTCAGGCGCGTCGTCGCCGACCAGGTGCACGCCGAGCACGCGATGGTCGTCGGCCTTCACCACCAGCTTCATGAGCATGCGGTCGGGCTTGTCCGACAGCATGCCCTTCATGGGCCGGAAGGTGGATTTGTAGATGTCGATCTCGCCGTGTTTCCGGCGCGCCTCGTGCTCGGTCAGCCCCACCGTGCCGGCGGGCGGCTGGGTGAAGACGGCGCTGGCGATGTCTGAATGGTCGAAGGCGGTGGGCTCGCCGTCGAACACGCTCGCCACGAAGGCCATGCCCTCGCGGATCGCCACGGGCGTGAGGTTGACGCGGTCGGTGACGTCGCCCACCGCATAGATGTGGTCCACGCTGGACTTGGAGTAGGCGTCGACCTTCACCGCGCCGTAATCGTCAAGCTCGACGCCGACCTCCTCAAGCCCGAGACCGGTCGTGTTCGCGCGCCGGCCGACCGCCATGGCGACCACGTCGGCCTCGATCACGTCGCCGTTGCTGAGCGTCACCTTGCGCCCGCCGGACGCGGTCTCCTCGACCGACTTGAACACGGCGTGCGTGATCACCCGCACGCCTGAGGCCTTCAGCCCCTCGTGCACCATCGCGCGCACGTCCTCGTCGAAGCCGCGCAGCACAGTCTCGCCGCGATAGACCAGGCAGACGTCCACGCCCAGATTGGCGAAGACCTGCGCGAACTCGCACGCGATATAGCCCCCGCCCGCGATCACGAGGTGCTCGGGCAGCGTTTCGAGATGGAAGAGCTCGTTGGAGGAGATGGTCAGCTCCACGCCGTCCAGATCGTCCGGCCGGAAGGGCGTCCCGCCGGTGGCGATCAGCACATGCTCGGCGGTGACCGTGCGACCCTCCTCCACCAGGCGGATGGTGTGGGCGTCCTCGAGCACGGCGCGGTCGTGGATCAGCTCCGCGCCGGCGTTGGCGATGTTCTTCGAATATATGCCCGACAGCCGGTCCACCTCCGCGTTCATGGCGTCGCGAAACCGCGGCCAGTCGAAGGCCGGCTCGCCCATGTCCCAGCCGTAATGGCGCGCCAGCGCTAACTGCTTGGAGAAGCTCGAGGCGTAGACCATGAACTTCTTCGGCACGCAGCCGCGGATCACGCAGGTCCCGCCGGGACGATGTTCCTCGGCGACCGCCACGCGCTTGCCGCGCAGCGCCGCCAGCCGCGAGGCCCGCACCCCGCCCGAGCCCGCGCCGATGGTGAAAAGGTCGTAGTCGTATTGGGCCATGGGATCGCCCCTTCTGTCAGAACAGGACCGCGCCTAAAGCTCCATCACCCGGGCGGTGCTTTCGTCTTCGCCGACGATGATGACGCGGGCGATCTCGATGAACAGGCCGTGCTCGACGACGCCGGGGGTGTCCGCGAGCGCGTCGGCGGCCGCTTCCGGGTCGGGGATCTCGCCGCAGGCGCAGTCGAGGATGTAGTTGCCCCCGTCCGTGATGAAGGGCTCCAGCCCGTCGCCGCGCCGGCGCAGGGAGACGTCAGGGCTTCTCACCCCGGCCCGGCGCAGGGAGTCGAACACCGTCTTGGCGGTGATCGTGAAACCGAAGGGCGTCACCTCCACAGGCAGCGGAAACGCGCCCAGTTCGGCGACCAGCTTGGTCTCGTCCACGACCACGACCATGAGATCGCTGGCCGCCGCGATGATCTTCTCGCGCAACAGGCACCCGCCCCCGCCCTTCACGAGGCGGAAGCGTCCGTCGACCTCGTCGGCGCCGTCCACGGTCAGGTCGATGCGGTCGGCCTGCTCGACCGGCATCAGCGGAACGCCGGAGTCTTTCGCTAGCGCCTCGGTGTTGGTCGAGGTGGGCACGCCGCGCACGTTCAGCCCCTGAGCCACGGCCTGGCCCAGCATCTGCACGAAGATCTCCGCGGTGGAGCCGGAGCCGAGGCCGAGGATCATACCGTCCTCGACATACTCCAGCGCGGCGGCCGCGGCGGCGGCTTTCTGCTCGGCTGCGCTCATTGATCGAGCCCGGAGAGCAGGACGAATTTCATCTCGGTGAACTCCTCAACGCCCCACTTGCCGCCTTCGCGCCCGATGCCGGACTCCTTCACGCCCCCGAACGGGGTCGCGGGCGATCCGACCATGGGCGCGTTCACGCCGACCATGCCGTAGTCGAGGCCCTCGCTCAGGCGATGCACCCGGCCGACGTCGCGCGTGTAGAGATAGGCGGCGAGCCCGTAGGGCGTGTCATTGGCGGCTTCGAGGATCTGCTCCTCGCTGTCGAGCCGGTAGACCGAGGCGACGGGGCCGAAGATCTCATTGCGCGCCATGTCCATGTCGAGCGCCCCGCCCTCGATGAGGGTCGGCGCGTAGAACGACCCGCCCAGCTCGTCGGTGAGCGGCTGGCCGCCGGTGAGGATGTTGGCGCCGCGCTCTCGCGCGTCCTTGACCAGCTTGTCGACGCTCTCGACCGCCTCGTCATGGATCAGCGGGCCGATATCGACGCCGTCCTCGAAGCCGGGCCCGACCTTGATCCTTTCGACCTTCGCCTGGAGCGCCTCGATGAGCTTATCGGCGATGGCGCTCTGGGCGATGATGCGGTTGGCCGAGACGCAGGTCTGACCGCCCGCGCGGAACTTGCACGCGATGATCCCGTCGGCCGCCGCGTCGACGTCGGCGTCGTCCATCACGATAAAGGGCGCGTTGCCGCCAAGCTCCAGCGCGACGCGCTTCACCCCGTCGGCGGCCTGGCGCATCAACAGCTTGCCCACCGAGGTCGAGCCGGTGAAGCCGACCATCGCCACCTCGTCGGACCGGGTCAGCACCGGGCCGATCTTTTCAGCATCGCCGCACACGATGTTGAACACGCCCTTGGGAAAGCCCGCCCGCTCGGCCAATTCGGCGAGCGCAAGCGCGGAGAGCGGGGTCTCCGGCGCCGGCTTGATCACCATGGTGCAGCCCGCCGCCAGCGCCGGGGCGCACTTGCGCGTGATCATGGCGGAGGGAAAGTTCCATGGCGTGATGCAGCCGACCACGCCGACCGGCTGGCGGATCGTCCAGCCGCGCGCGCCGGGGAACGGCACCTGCAGCGTCTCGCCGTGCAGGCGCTTGGCCTCCTCGGCCGACCACGCGATGAAGCCGGCGCCGTAGGCGACCTCTCCGCGCGCCTCCTTCAACGGCTTGCCCATCTCAGCGGTGATGATCGCGCCGAGATCAGCGGCGTTCTCCAAAATCAGGTCATGCCAGCGCTGGATCAGGCGCGCGCGTTCGAACACGGACGTCTTCTTCCAGCGCTGAAACGCCGCGTACGCGGCCTGAACGGCCTGGCGAGCGCCTTTCTCACCGACATCGGCCACTTCGGCCAATACGGAGCGGTCGGCCGGATTGGTCACCTCGAACGAGGCTTCGCCGCCCATCCAGGCGCCGTCGACATAGGAGTCGGTCTTCAGAAGCGACGGGTCGTTCAGGCGGTCCTTCAGGGCGGTCATGTAGGCGTCTCCGTGTTCAAGGCGGGCGGCGGTCGCGCCGGCCGGCGGGATCAGGACTTGGCCTTCTTGGCGGCCATCATGCGTTTGAAGCGCTCAGCCCATCCGGGCTTGGTCTCCTGGCGGGCGCGGCCCAGCGACAGAGCGCCGCCGGGCACGTCGGAGGTAATCACCGAACCCGAGCCTGTGTAGGCCCCCGGCCCGATCGTCACCGGCGCGACCAGCGCGCAGTTCGAGCCGATGAAGGCGTCAGCGCCGATCACGGTCGTGTGCTTGAAGAAGCCGTCATAATTGCAGGTGATCACGCCCGCGCCGATGTTGGCGCGCGCGCCGACCTCCGCATCTCCGACATAGGCCAGATGATTGACTTTGGCGCCCTCGCCGATCGCGGCCTTCTTGATCTCGACGAAATTGCCGACTTTCGCGTCCGCCTCCAGCGCCGCGCCGGGGCGCAGACGCGCATAGGGCCCGACTTCGCAGCCTGAGCCTACCCGAGCGCCCTCAAGGTGAGAGAAGGCGCGCACGCGCGCACCCGTCTCAACGCTCACCCCCGGCGCGAAGACGACATGGGGCTCCACGATCACGTCCGCGCCGAGCGTGGTGTCGTGGGAGAAGAAGACGGTCTCCGGCGCGGTCATGGTCGCACCGCCGGCCATCGCCTCGGCCCGGGCGCGCGCCTGGAAAGCGGCTTCGGCCGCGGCGAGTTCGGCCCGGTCGTTGACGCCCTGGACCTCCTCGACCGGCGCGCGCGCCGCCGCGCACCGCTCTCCGGCGGCCCGGGCCAGCGCGACGAGATCGGTCAGGTAATACTCGCCCTTGGCGTTGTCGTTCGTGACCTGATCGAGAAGCGCGAACAGACGCTCGCCCTTCACCGCCATGACGCCGGAATTGCAAAGCCCGATGGCGCGCTCCTCGGCGCTGGCGTCCCTGGCTTCGACGATGCGCTCCAGCCCGCCGTCCTCGCCGAGCACGAGCCGGCCGTAGCCGCCGGGCTCCTCTGGCTCGAAGCCGAGGACCGCCACGCTCGCTCCGTCGTCCAGCGCGCTGAACAGCGCCTCGATCGTCTCCGGACGGATCAGCGGCGTGTCGGCGTAGAGCACGATGACGTCGCCGGAAAAGCCCTCAAGCGCCTCGCGCGCCTGCATTACGGCGTGTCCGGTGCCCTGGGGCGGGTCCTGCGGGGCGGTCTGCGCGCCGGCCGCTTCGGCCGCCTCGCGCACCGCGGGGGACTGCGCGCCCCAGATGACGATGCGCGGATCGGCCTTCACCGCCTCGGCCAGCGCCAGGCTCCAGCCCAGGAGCGAGCGTCCGCCGACCGCATGGAGCGGCTTGGCCAGGGCGGAGCGCATGCGCGTGCCCTGCCCGGCGGCGAGGATGACGGCGGCGCGGCGGCGGTCGGACATGGCGGCGGCGTCTCCTGACTGGCGTGCGACTCATCGGCCAGGCTTCCCCGGCGGCGCAAAAGCGCTATAGCCCATAGGACGTTCGCGCGCGAGGCGGGCGCGCGTCAGACAATCGTGAGGAACGGGCGGCCCACATGGCGGGAGAGCTGAAAGGCGCGTGCATCGCCTTCGACCTGGACGGCACGCTGGTGGACACCGCGCCCGACCTGGTGCGAGCGCTGAACACGGCCGTGACGCCGGCCGGGCTGGCGCCGGTGCCGCTGAACGCGGTGCGCGGCATGATCGGGCGCGGCGCACGCGCCTTGATCCAGAAGGCGTACGAGCGCGAGGCGCGCACGCTTGACGATGAGGCGCTCCAAGCGCGCCTGGACGTGTTCATGGACACGTATCGGGCGGGCCTCGCAGACGAGAGCCGGCCCTTCCCCCACGTGGTGGAGACGCTTGATTCGCTGCTTGAGGCGGGCGCGCGCCTGTCGGTGTGCACCAACAAGACGACCGCGCTCGCCACGCCGCTGCTGGAGGCGCTCGGCCTCGCCAGCCGGTTTGAGCGCATCATCGGCGCGGATCTGGCGCCGGAGAAGAAGCCCCACCCGAGCCATCTGATCGCGGCCTTCGGGTGCGAGCCGGAGGGCTTCTCAGCGCTCGTAGGCGATTCCGGTCCGGACGTCGGCGCGGCCAGGTCGGCCGGCGCATTCGCAGCGGTCTACGTGCACGGATACAGCGAAAAGCCGGCCGACGCGCTGGGCGCCGACCGGCTTTTTTCGTGCTTCAGCGAACTTCACCCGCTCCTGCAGGAGGCGGCCTCGGCCCGATGAGGCGTCAGGCGCTGCGGCGGCCTTCGCCGCGGTCATTGGCCGGCAAGCCGTTGACCATGTTCGAGCGCACGTCACAGCGCGCCGAACGCATCGCCGGCATGAAGCCGGCGTCCACCAGATCGATGGATACGTTGTACCCACGCTCATTCCAGTAGCTTTCAATGCGCTCTTTGAGCCGGCGGGCGCCTTCCGGGGTGCACAGATCGTTCTGGGCCATGGCAGAATACCTCCTCCTGGCGCACTCACGGCCATGGCGCGCCAAGTTATGCTTTCACGAGCGGAAAGTCGGTTTCCGGCGTCGTATCGACCCGGAGACGACGGGGATATAGTGCAGTTGCATTGTTGACGGAAGTGTGACGCGCCAAAGACCGTTTCGGGATGGTTGAAAAATTTGTGAAGGGGCCGGCGACGCCCGCGCACGGCGCGGCCTCCTGCGCTGACCAGCTTGACCGCGCGAGCCCCCTCGGCGTAAGACCAGCCTCCTCGATTTCGGGCGGTTAGCTCAGCGGTAGAGCACTTCGTTCACACCGAAGGGGTCACTAGTTCGATCCTAGTACCGCCCACCACTTCTACCTCTTTTTAGGCCTGAAGGCGCGGCGATCCGCCGCGCCCGAGCCGAGCCCAGCTCGCAGCCTCTGGACGCGGCGCCCTCGACGGGTTACTTGCGACGCGTTCGCAAATTTCTCCGGCGTAATCGCCCTCGCCGGTCTGGAGGATGTCATGACGTCACCGCGCCTTGTCGGCGGCCTCGCCGCCGCGTTCGCCGCCGGGCTGTCGCTCGCCGCATGCGGCCAGCCGGCCTCTGAAGAGAGCGCCGACGGGGCGGACGCCGCCGGATCGGTCAACCTGTTCACCGCGCGTCACTACGCCTCCGACGAGGCGGTCTACGCCGCCTTCACTGAGGCCACCGGCATCGAGGTGAACGTAGTCGAGGCCGACGGCGATCTTCTGATCGAGCGCGTGCGCGTGGACGGAGAGCGCTCGCCCGCCGATGTCATCATCACGGTCGACGCCGGGCGGCTGCACCGCGCCGCCGAGGCCGGTCTGTTCCAGCCGGTCGGCGAGCTCGACGGCGCGCTGGGCGCCCTGCCGGAAGCCTTGAAGCATCCGGCTGATCTCTGGTTCGGCTTCTCCACCCGAGCGCGCGTGCTTGTGTTCGCGCCGGACCGCGTAGAGCCGAGCGCGCTTCAAACTTACGCGGATGTGGCCGACGAGCGCTTCCGGGGCCGCATCTGCGTGCGCTCGTCAAACAATGTCTACAACCAGTCGCTCCTGGCCGCGCTGATCGAGCGCAACGGCGCTGAAGCCGCCGAGGCCTGGGCGGACGGCGTGGTGCGCAACCTCGCCCGCGCGCCCCAGGGCGGGGACACCGACCAGATCCGCGCCGTCGCGGCGGGCGAATGCGACGTGGCGATCGTGAACCACTACTACCTCGCCCGGCTGGCGCGGACAGGCGAAGCCGCTGACCGGGAGGTCTTCGAGGCCGTCGACGTGGTCTTCCCCAATCAGGGCGAGGGCGAAGGCGGGACGCACGTGAACGTCTCAGGCGCCGGGCTCGCCGCGGGCGCGCCGAACGAGGCCGAGGCGCGCGCCTTCCTGGCCTTCCTGCTCTCCGATGACGCCCAGCGGGCCTTTCCCGAGCTGACCAACGAATACCCGGCCATGCCGGATGTCGCCTACGACAACCCGGTCCTGGCCGAGTTCGGCGATTTCCGCGAGGACGATCTGAACATGAGCGTGCTCGGCGAGAACGCCGTGGAGGCGCAGCGCATCTTCGACCGGGTGGGATGGCCGTAAGCGACGCGCCCGCCGCTTCGCGCGCGAGCGGGCGGCGGGGCTTCGATCCCGTCTGGCCCGCCGCGATCGCCGCGCTGATCTGCGCCGCGCCCCTGATCGCGGTCGCGGGGCTGGCCGTGTTCGGCGACTGGACCGATTACCTCGCCCATATCGCGGCCACACGCCTTCCCGACTACCTTCTCAACACTGCGCTCGTGGGCGTCTCGGCCGCGCTTGTCGCCGGCGTTGGAGGCGTGCTCGCGGCCTGGATCGTGGCGCGATACCGCTTCTTCGGGCGCGGCGCCTTCGAATGGCTGCTCGCCTTGCCTCTGGCCATGCCCGCCTACGCAGCGGCCTACGCCTGGTTCGACCTGACCCAGGCCGCGGGGCCCTGGTCCATGCTGCCCACCGTGCGCGGGCCGCTCGGGGCCGGGCTCATCTTCGGCTTCACGCTCTACCCGTACGTCTACCTTCTGGCGCGCGAGGCGTTCGCCGGGCAGTCGGCCGACGCCTATGACGCCGCGCGCACGCTGGGCGCCGGCCCGGCGAGCGCGTTTGCGCGCACGGCCCTGCCCATGGCGCGCCCGGCGATCGCGGCCGGGCTGGCGCTCGTCGTGATGGAGTCACTCGCCGATTTCGGCGCGGTGGTGCATCTGGGCGCACCGACGCTCTCGGTCGGCCTGGTGCGCGCCTGGGCCGGGGAAGGCTCCTCGCCGGACGCCGCGCGCCTGGCGCTCGCCCTCGTCGCCATCGCCTTCGTGATCTTCGCGATCGAACGCGCCCAGCGTCGCCGCGCGCGCCAGAGCGCGGTCTCGGGCCGCCGGCTTCCGCCGCGCCGCGTCACCTTGAGCGCGCCGCGCGCCGGGCTTGCGATCGCGCTCTGCCTTGTCCCGCTCGCTGCGGGGCTCCTGATCCCCATGGGACGGCTGGCCGTGCTGGCGATCGACGCAGAGATCGCGCGCGGACTCGCCGCGGCCGCGCGTCATTCGATCACGCTGGCGGTCATCACCGGCGCGATCGCAGCCGGCTTCGGCCTTGCGGCGGCCTATGCCCTGAGGACCGGACGCGCCGCGGCCGGGATCGCCGCGCGCCTCGCAGGGCTCGGCTACGCCGTGCCCGGCGCGGTCGCCGCGCTCGGCGTTTTGATTATCGCCGGCTTAGCTCAGTCCGGCCTGGACGCGGTCTGGAGCGCCCTTACCGGCGCGCCCTTCCCCGTGCTCTTCACCGCAGGCGCAGCCACGCTCGTCTTCGCCTATCTCTCCCGCTTCGCCGCCGCCGCGATCGGACCGAGCGAAAGCGCCCTGTCGCGCATCACCCCGGCGCTCGACGGCGCGGCGCGCACGCTCGGCGCCTCGAGGCTGCGCATCCTGCGCCGGGTGCACTGGCCGCTGGTGTCGTCAGGGGCGCTCCTGGCGGGGCTTCTCGTGTTCGTGGAGGTGCTCAAGGAGCTGCCCGCCACGATGATCCTGCGCCCGTTCAACTTCGACACGCTGGCCGTGACGGCGCATAACTACGCCTCCGACGAGCGGCTCGGCGAAGCCGCTCTGCCCGCCCTTCTGATCGCACTCATCTGTCTGCCCGCCATGATCTGGATCGCACGACGCATCACCAAGGCCGAGCGCGCGCGCGAGGCCGCCGCGTTCGGCGGGCCGGAGGCGGCGTGATGCAGGGCGATCTATTGACCATGACCGGCGCGGTGGTCTCCTTCGCCGAAGGCCGGCCGGCGGTGGACGGCGCCTCGCTTTCGCTGACCTGCGGGCGCGTCACCGCGCTGTTGGGGCCGTCGGGGTCGGGCAAATCGACGCTCCTGCGCGCGATCGCCGGGCTGGAGCGGCTCGGCGCAGGCGAGATACGCTTCGCCGACACGCTGTGGAGCGGCCCCGGCGTTCATCTGTCGCCGGAGCTTCGCCGGTGCGGGGTGGTGTTCCAGGATTATGCGCTGTTTCCGCACATGAGCGCGCTCGACAATGTCGCCTTCGGTCTGCGCGGGCCCCGCTCGCGCCGGCGCGATCAAGCGCGAGCGCGCCTTGAAGGCGTCGAGCTCGCCGCCAAGGCCGACGCCTACCCTCACGAACTTTCCGGCGGGGAACAGCAACGCGTCGCCCTGGCGCGCGCCCTCGCGCCGGCGCCGGACGTCATGCTGCTCGACGAACCCTTCTCAGGGCTCGACCGTCGCCTGCGCGCGAGCCTTCGAGAGACGACCGCAAAAGCGCTGCGCGCGGCCGAGACGGCGGCCCTCATCGTCACCCACGACGCCGAGGAGGCCATGGCGGTGGCCGATTCCATCGCGCTGATGGCCGAGGGGCGCATCATCCAAACCGGCGCGCCCGAAGCGCTTTACCTCTCGCCCGAAACCGAAACCGCCGCGCGGCTCTTGGGCGACGTGGAGGCTTTCGACGCGCGCGTGGGCGCGGGCCGGGCCGAGACCCCGCTCGGCGCGGTGGAGGCGAAGGACTTTGAGGACGGCGCGGCCGTGCGCGTATTGATCCGCCCTGAGGGCGTGATCGTGGGGCGCGCCCATGACGCGGGCGCCTTCGCGACCGTGGCTGAGCGCCGCGCCTCGGGCGGGCGCGCGGTGCTGGACCTGACGCTCGAGGACGGCCGCCAGGTGCGCGCCGGCGTCGGGCTCACCGAAACGATACGAGCCGGAGACGGGGTGCGCCTCCGGCTCGATCCAAGATACGCCGCCGTCGCCCCGGCCGGGACTTAAGCCGCTTCGCGGCGCTGGGCGCGGGCGTCTTCGATGCGCTGGCGCGCGATCTCGTCGGACACGATATTGGCCGGACGGCCCTCGTTCTCGGCGGTGTCGAGGATCTCGCGCAGCGTGGCCTTGAGGCCTTTCAGCTTGCCCTCGACCCATTTGGCGTCGAACTGCGGGTCGATATCGCCCATCACGTTGATGATGCCGCCCGCGTTGATGACGTAGTCGGGCGCATACAAGATTCCGCGCTTTTGCAGCTCGGCGCCCATGTCGGCGGTGGCGAGCTGATTGTTCGCCGCGCCGGCGACGGCCTTCACTTTCAGCCGGTCGATGGTATCGGGATTGATGATCGCGCCAAGCGCACACGGGGCGAACACGTCCGCCTCCACGTCGTAGACCGCGTCCTTGTCCACGGTCTTCGCGCCGGTCTTCTCAGCCAGGGCGGTGAGCGCGGCCTCATTGATGTCCGACAGGATCAGCTCGGCGCCGGCCTCGGCCAAATGCTCGACCAGGTAGTGGCCCACATGACCGGTCGCGCCTTGGACCACGACTTTCACGCCGGCGAGGTCCGACCTGCCGAGCGCGCGCTCTGCGGCGACCTGCACGCCGAAAAACACGCCGCGTGCGGTGGTCGGCGAGGGATCGCCCGTGCCCGAGGACAGCCCGACCAAATGATCGGTGTAGCGCGAGGCCGCATCAAGATCGGCCGGCGAGACGCCGACATCCTCAGCCGAGCGGTACTCGCCGTTCAGCGCATTCAGCGCGCGGCCGAAGGCCTCGAACAGGGCGGTGCGATCGAACGCGCCTTCAGGGCGCATGATCACGCTCTTGCCCCCGCCGATCGGCAGATCGGCCATGATGTTCTTGTAGCTCATGCCCTCCGACAGGCGCAGAACATCGGTCAGCGCGGCGTCGGAGTTGTCATAGGTCCACATCCGGCAACCGCCGACGGACGGGCCGCGCACGGTGGAGTGCACCGCCAGGATCGCCTTCAGCCCGCTCGCCTTGTCAGAAACGAACAGCACCTTCTCATGGTCACGAAATGCGGGGTTTTCAAACACGCTCATGGGGGAGTTCCTGTGCAACGCGCCCGCGGATCGCCGCGGCGCCGACCAAGGCCCGTTTCAGCTTCCTAACGCCGCGTCTGACTGCGCGGTTCTCGCTCGGGCGGGCTCATTCGAAATCCGGCGCGGGGATACCCCCTCGCGCTGAAACGCGCAAGTTCTGGAAAATGAAAGGCATTTGTCCGGTCAAACCTCGCGCCCCAGAATGCTGCGAATGCGAAGTCGAAGCGCGGGCAGGACTTCCTTTTCAAACCAAGGGTTCCGCTTGAGCCAGGCGTTGTTGCGCCAGCTGGGGTGCGGCAGCGCGAAAATCTCAGGCGCGAAGTCTCGCCAGCGCAGCACGGTGCCGGTCAGGGCTTTCTCCGCCCGTGCGCCGAGCCAGCGCCTCTGGGCGTAGGCGCCGATCAGGAGCGTGCATTGCACATCGGGCAGCGCGGCGCGCAGTCGATCCTGCCAGATCGGCGCGCATTCAGGCCGCGGCGGGCGATCGCCTCCCTTGGTGTCCAAACCGGGAAAACAAAGGCCCATCGGCGTGATCGCGACGGCGCCAGGATCATAGAAGGCCGCCTCGTCGAGCTGCAGCCAGTCGCGCAGGCGGACGCCGGAGGGGTCCATGAAGGGCGTCCCGGAGGCGTGCGCGCGCGTGCCCGGCGCCTGGCTGATGATCTGGATGCGCGCGCCGCTCGAGCCTTGAAGGATCGGCTGCGGGGCGTGGGGCAGACAATCAGCGCAAACATCGCAAGCGCGCGCCTGCGCCGCGACGACCTCGAAGGCCTCCCGCGTCATTGCGGGTCGTCCTCGCTGCGCTGCGGCGCGATGGCGATGCGGTAGACGCCCTTGAAGTCGTCCGGGTCCACCGGTTCGCCCTTGCGCAGGATGCGCACCTCGCCCTGGCGGGCCAGATGCACCGCCGCGGCGCGCACCGCGCGCATGCGATTTCGCCAGTCGCTGGGAAAGGCGTCGCGCGCGGCTTCGGACGGGCAGATGGATTTCTCAGGGCCGCGCTGTTCGGCCAGGGTGAGAATCGCGGCTTCGATACGATCTTCGCTCATGCCGCCCTAGTTAAGGACCCCGATGCGCCGCGACCACCGCCCCTACTGGATGCACGGCCTGTGGGAGGCCTATGAGAACTGGTGGACGCGCCGTTTTCTGGAGCCGCACTTTGAAGCGCTGGGCGGTCACGCCAAGGTCGTGCGGCCCTGGAATGTGGAGGTGTTCGGCCCGAACGTGACCGCCGGAGAGGCGCTGCACGTGGTCTCGCGCTCGGACCAGCCGGTGAGCTTCACGGTCTGGTCGCCGGCCGATGCGCCGGGCGAGATCCGCATCGGCGCTCACTGCTTTTTCGCCGGGGGCTGCCGCATTCTCGCCGCGCGCTCGATCGAGATCGGCGAGGCCTGCCTGTTCGCCAAGTCCGCCACGGTGACCGATTCCGACTGGCACGGGCTCTATGACCGCACCGATCCGCGCCCAGAGGCGCGCCCGGTCGTCATCGGGCGCAATGTCTGGATCGGCGACGGGGCGATGGTGTGCAAGGGCGTGACGATCGGCGACAACGCCGTGATCGGCGCGCGCAGCGTGGTCACCCGCGACATCCCCGCCAACGTGGTGGCCGCCGGCGCGCCGGCCGCGCCGGTCAAGACGCTGGATCCCGACGGTCCGTTCAGGACCCGCGCGGACATGATGGCCGACGTCGAGGGTTTCGACCGGTTCATGGAGGGCGCCTATCGCGACCAGCTGCGCGGCAACTCCACGCTCGGCTGGCTGCGCTCGAAGCTGTTGCCCCGACGCGGCGACTAGAGCCCGCCGGCGTCGGACTTCTCCAGCGCGCGGCGCACGCCCTCCGGATCGGCCTCAATGGCGCGCAAATAGGCGCGCGCGGCCTGGTCAGGCGCGCCGCGGCCCTGCTCCCAGTTCTGCAGCGTCTTGGCCGGAATGGCGTAGGCCTTCTCGAACGCCGCGCGCGAACGATAGCCGAGCTTTTTTCGCAGGGCCCGGATGGGCGCGCCGTAATCCGGCGTGAGGTTGATCACGGGCAGCGCGATCTCGCCGTTCTTCCAGCGCACCGCGTCTTCGAGCGCCGCGATCATCGCATCGCCGAAGTTGAATGCGTCATCGCTCATGCCTTACGCTCACCGCTTCACGTTGCGCTCGGAGGACGGCGACCGAACGATCTGCATCGCTGAAAAGTGCGCTAATCGCGCAGTTTTGGTAAGCGCTCAGAGCCCGAACAGGCCACCGGGCAAGGCGCCGATCACCGCCCCGGTCATCAGCGTGGCGAGGGTGCCGGAGATCAGCGCGCGCGGGGCGAGCGCCAGGATGTCGGCGCGCCGCGACGGCGCCACGGCGATTAGTCCGCCCACCAGGATGCCCACCGAGGAGAAGTTGGCGAAGCCGCACGCCGCATAGGTCATGATCAGGGTGGTGCGCGGGGAGAGGTCCTCGGCGCGCGCGGCGAGCTCGGCGTAGGCGAAGATCTCGTTCAGCGCGGTCTTGAAGCCCATGACCGAGCCCGCATCCTGGGCCTCGGCCCATGGGATGCCGGCGAGCCAGACCATCGGCGCGAACACCCAGCCGAGAATTCGCTCCACGCTTAGCGGCGCGCCGAACACGTCCGGTGTCGCGGCGAGCGAGAAATTCACCAGCGCCACCAGCGCGGTGAACACTAAGAGCATGGCGATGATGTTGATGAACAGACGCACGCCGTCGTTCACGCCGGTGGTCAGCGCGTCCATGGATGACTGGTAGAGCTCTACGGGAATTTTCTCCTTCACCGAAGGGCCGCCCTCCTCGTCCTGGGGATGCATCACGCGCGCGAGCAATACTGCAGCCGGCACCGAGATCAGCGATGCGGTGAGGATGTGGCCGGCTGCGTCCTGCAAAACGCCGGTGAGCTGGCTGACGTAAATCGCCATCACCGAGCCCGCGACGGTGGAGAAGCCCACCGTCATGATCAAGAAAAGGTCCGAGCGCGAGATCGACGGCAGGCGGGGCCGGATCAGCACCGGGCTCTCGGTCATGCCGAGGAAGATGTTCGCCGCCGCGCCGAGCGAGGCCGCGCCGGAGAGGTTCAGGATGCGCCGGAACAGGGCCGCGAAGCCGCGCACGGCGAACTCCAGGATGCGCCAGCGCCACAACAGCGCCGAGATCGCCGAGAGCACGATCACCATGGGCAGGGCCTGGAAGGCGAAGGTGAAGGTCAGACCCTCGCGTCCCTCGATCACAGGAAAGGGGCTCTCGCCCCCGCCGAGATAGCCGAACACGAAGCTGGTGCCTTGCGTGGTGGCGGCCTGGAGCACTTCGACGACGCCGGTGAGCGAGGCCAGGAACGCCCGCGTGGGCGCGAAACTGTAAAGCGCGACGGCGATGACGAACTGCGTCGCGACCGCCCCCGCGATCAGCCTCCAGGGCAGGGTCTTGCGCGGTCCGAACGCCCAGGCGATCGCCACGAAGGCGAACACGCCCGCAAGACTGCGAAGCTGCAGTGTGAGGTCGTCCATGGCCCGCGCCCGTCCCCCGGCGAACGTGGAGCCCGCCCCCGCGCCGTCATCGACGTGTCAAACTATTCGCGCACGTTCGCGATGACCAGCGCTTGCGCTGCACCGGCGTCCGGTCCACCTATCATAGGGTCATGAGCGCACCCATCTGGTCCCCCTGCAAGAAGGTCTGCCTCGTCGACCCTGAGCGGTCGCTCTGCGTGGGCTGCTTTCGAACGCTCGACGAGCTCGGCCGCTGGACGGCGATGAGCGAGGCCGAGCGCCAGTCGGTGCGCGGCCGGCTGAAGGACCGCGAGGCGGCCTATCGCAAGCGGAGAGCGTGAGATGGGCGCGGTCTATCTCGTGGCGCTTCTGATCTACGTCGTCCTGGCGAGCTGGTGGCTGTTCCGCCGCCGGCCGGGACGCATGATCCAGTATCTGCTCGCGTGGACGGTGATCTTCGCGGTGGCCGCTGCAATCGCGCACGTGGTCGGGCTGAGTCTGGCTTAAGGCTTTCGCCGCTAAACCAGAAACGCCTCGCGCAGCATGTTCAACGCGACCAGCACCAGCCCGACCGCGAAGGCCTGGCGCAGCCGCGCCGCGTTAAGGCTGTGCGCCAGCCGGGCCCCGACCGGCGCCAGAAAATAGGCTGACGCCGCCAGCACGGCGAAGCCGACCAGATTGACGTAGCCGAGTGAGAACGGCGGGCGCTCGACCTCGCCCAGCCCGCCCGCGATGAAGCCGACCGCCCCCGCCGCGCCGATCGCAACCCCGAGACCTGCGGAGGTCGCGACCGCAACGTGGATCGGCTTGCCGCACAGCGTCATCAGCGTCACGCCGAACACGCCCCCGCCGATGCCCATCAGCGCAGACAGAACCCCGATCAACGCGCCGAGCCTCGCCCGCGCCGCGCCGCCGGGCATGGTTTCGGCCAGGCGCCAGTCCGGCCGGCCGAAGAAGAATTGCGCTGAAAGCACAAGCGCGACGATCCCGAACAGAGCGGTCAGCGCGTCGCTGGGCGCCAGGTCGGCGATGACCGAACCGGCGATCGCACCGGCGACGATCCAGGGCGACCAGGTTTTCAGGATCTGAACGTCGACCGCGCCGCGCTTGTGGTGGGCCGACACAGAGCGAAGCCCCGTGGCCACGATCACGGCGAGCGAGGTGCCCACTGCGGCCTGCATGGCGTGCGTCTCATAGCCGAGCGCTGTGAAGGAGAAGTAGAGCGCGGGCACCATCACCACGCCGCCGCCGATGCCGAACAGCCCGGCGATCAGACCGGCGAACATGCCCGTGACCCCGAGCACCGCGATGAGCGGAAGGTAGGCCTCCATCAGGCCGCTTGCCGCCCCGGCGCCACCGCGTCGAGCGCGGCCTCGACCACGCGCCAGTCCGCGCCGGGCTTGTTCGCCTCGCTGGACAGGACCTGGCGCCAGCCCCGCGCGCCGGGCCGGCCGGCGAACAGGCCGAGCATATGGCGCGTGATCGCGTGCAGCTTCACGCCCTCCTGAAGGCGGCGCTCGACATACGGGCGATACGCGTCGACCGCCTCGACCGGATCGGCGACCGGATCGCACGCCTCGCCGAACACGCGCGTATCCGCTTCGGCCAACACCATGGGCGTATGATACGCCGCGCGGCCCAGCATCGCGCCGTCGAGATTGCGGGCTTCTTCAATGGCCTGGCCTAAATCCTGAAGGCCGCCGTTGAGCAGGATTTCAAGCTCCGGCCGGGCCGACTTCAAGCGCCGCACGAGCGCGTAGTCGAGCGGAGGGACGTCGCGATTTTCCTTTGGGCTCAGGCCTTTGAGCCAGGCTTTTCGCGCATGGACGATGAAGGTGGTCACCCCGCTCTTCGCGACCGTCTCCACGAAGCCGAACAGCGTCGCTTCCGGGTCCTGGTCGTCAACGCCGAGGCGGTGCTTGACGGTGACCGGGACCGAGACCGCTTCACGCATCGCGTGAAGACACGCCGCCACCAGCTCCGGTTCGCGCATCAGGCATGCGCCGAAGCGGCCCGACTGCACCCGGTCGGACGGGCAGCCGACATTGAGATTGATCTCGGCGTATCCGAAATCTTCTGCGATCTTCGAGGCTTCGGCGAGGTCCTTGGGATCCGCGCCGCCGAGCTGGATCGCCACTGGATGCTCGGCCCCGTCAAACCCGATGAGGCGGTCCCGATCGCCCTTCAGAACGGCCTGGTCGACCGCCATCTCGGTGTAGAGCAGGGTTCGGCGTGTGAGGACGCGGTGGAAGGCCCGGCAATGCCGGTCCGTCCAGTCCATCATCGGCGCCACCGAGAGCCGCCGGTCGATATCGCGCGCTTGCGTCATGGGGCGGTGAGATAAGCCGGCGCGACACGATGCGCAAACCGCGCGGGTCGCGCAGGCGTCAGTAAGCGTTTCTCAACCGCAAGCCTTAACGCCGGTTTCAGCGCCGGCGCGTCATCATGGCCGCTTCGCAACGCAAGGAGCGTTCCTTGGCCAAAGCCCGGTTTCAGAAGCATCAGCGCGTGTTCGTGCGCCCGGTGGGCATCTGGGCGGCGGTGGAGAAGGTCAAGCCCCAGTGGGTCAAAGATCTCGAAGAGCCGGTGAACATCTTCTACGACTGCGGGCTGGGGCGCGACTTCGCCGCCGACGAGCTCGCCGAGGAGGAGCGCGCAGGTCTCGATGCCGGCCATTGGCGCCTGATGCGCGCGAAGAACAAATGGCAGAGCGAGGGCGAGTGCGCCCACCATCCCGTGCCCGGCACCTTCCCGGTCGTGGTCACGGACGAAAACGACTGGGGCGGCTGGCGCGTGCCGGGGGCCGAATACGATCGCGATCCGGCGCGCATCGAAGCGCAGGCCCGGCTCATCGCCGCCGCGCCGCGGCTCCTGGCGCTCGCGGAGACGCTGGCGCGCGCGGTCAGCAAGACGCCCGAGGCGGGCGGCGAGATCGCCGATCTCGCCCGGCGCGCGAAGGAGCTGGCGCGCATGGTGCGCTCGGAACCAGCCGAATCTGAAGATCGAGCGGCATAGGATTATGCAGCAGGCGCCTTGACCGCGCTGCGTTTCGGCTCAGGCCCTTGAGGGCTCGCTAACCCCGCGAGCCGACGCTGCTTCCTACACGCATTACGAGAGCGCCCATGGCCGATCTAAGCCGCGTCAACGTCCTCATCGTCGACGACAACGCCCACATGATGTCGATCATACGCCAGATGCTGCGCGGCTTCGGGATTATGAAAGTCTACGAATGCCGCGACGCCGGGGACGCGTTCGATATCGCGCGCACCGAGCCCATCGACCTGATCATCGTCGACTTCCACATGCCACTGCTCGACGGGCTGGAGTTCACCAAGCTCGTGCGCACCGGATCGGACAGTGGCAACCCTTACATCCCGATCATCATGCTGACCGCCTACACCGAGCGCTCTCGCATCATCGCCGCGCGCGACGCCGGGGTGACGGAGGTCTGCGCGAAACCGCTGAACGCACACCAACTCTGGCTGAAGCTGTGCGCGGTGATCAACGAGCCGCGCCCCTTCGTGCGCACGCCGCGCTTCTTCGGGCCGGACCGGCGCCGACGCGAAGGCTTCGGTTACGCTGGCGAGGAACGCCGCGCGGATAAGCTTGAGGCTGACGCTTCCGGCGATGAAAGCGTGCCGGAGGGTCAGGACGCCGCCCAAGACGCGGCTCGAACCGGTTAACGCGCCTTCAAGCGTGTGGACGCGCCCAAGCGGGCGACTTTAGTCTACCTGACATGATTCGACGCCGCGCCGCGCGCGCCGCCGGGCCCGGCGGCGACGAGGCCGCGCCGGGGGCGACCGCTAAGGGGCGCTCACGCGCGCGAGCGCGCTCGCACGCGACGCGGCAGGCCGACCGGGTCGATCCTGAGATGCTGAGCCCGCGCACAGTACTCCTGGCCGTCGGCGGCTTCATCGCTTTCTTCGCATTGATTATCGCAGCCAAGGTCAATGACGAGCGCCTGGCCGCGATCACCGAGGCGGAAGTCTCCCAGGCGCGCACCGCGGCCTTCCTGGCCGAGCGGGTCTCGGCGCGCTTGGCCGAAGTGCGTGGCGCGCTGGCGCTGGCGGCCGCAGAGGTTTCCGCTTCAAGCGGGGCGGACCGCGAAAACGTCCGCGCCGACGCGCTTCGAAGCCGGCTCGATGCGATGACCCGCTCTCCCTACATCGACGCGGCCGCCTTCCTGCCGCCGGACGGCGACATCATCGCGAGCGAGCGCTTCACCACATCAGCGCGCGCCGCCGCCGATGCGGCGCTCGCCGAGCCATCAGGCGTCGCGGCGATCACCGGCGGAGCGGAGCCCTGGATCGCCACGGTGGAGCCGGTGCGCCTGGCGCCCGATCGGGTCGGCGTCCTGATTGCGCGCACCGCGCCGCAGACGCTTCTGCCGGCCTGGCGGGACGATCAGGTCTCCATCCTCGCCGACGCCGAGGGCCGCGCCCTCGCCCTGCATCCGCCCGCGCCGGTCTCGGGCGCGCCCTTCGCCGCAGCACGCGTCGGGGTCGACCCTGAACGCGCCGCAGCCATCGCGCGCGACGGCGGGGCGCTGTCGGGCGCTTCGGTGGACAGGGCCGAGCATATCCTGGGTCTCGCCGCGCTCGCCGACGCGCCGTTGCAGACCTACACGCTCGGGCCAGCCGCGCTGGACGGGGCGGCCTGGCGCCGCACGGTGTTGTTCTACCTGCTTCTCGGTATCGGCCCGCTCATTGTCGCGGTCGTGCTCGCCGCTCTGCTCCTGGCGCACATGTCCAAGCTTAACGCCACCAAGGCGCGCCTGGCCGCCTCCGAGCACCGCTTGCGCCTGGCGATCGAGGGCGCGCGCTGCGGGGTGTGGGACTGGGATCTCGACGCCGACGACGTCTACATGACCGGCTCGCTGTCGCGCATGGTCGGCGGGTCCCAGGAAGAACTTCTGACCGGTGCGAACTTTCTCGCCCTGCTTTCCCAGGACGACCGCGCGCGGCTGCGCGCGGCGTTGCGCGGCGCGGCCGGCGGCGAAGAGGTCGACGTGGAGGTGCGCGCCTTGCGCCTGCCGGTTTGGCTGCACATGCGCGGGCGTCCGCTGCCGCCCGAAGCCGGCTCGACCCGACGCATCGTGGGCGTGGCGATCGACATCACCGAGCGCAAGGGCGCGCAGGCGCGCGTGGCCGCGGCCGAGACGCGCCTGCGCGCGGCGCTGGAGTCCATGACCGAAAGCTTCGTTCTGTGGGACTCACGGCGCCGGCTCGTCCTGTGGAACCGGAAGTTCCGCGAGTTCTTCGGCTTTGCGGACGGTCAGCTCAAGACCGGCATGGCGTATGAGGCCGTGGAGGCCGGCGCCGGACGCGCGATCAAGGACGTGCACGCGAACGAGGACGGCGAAAGCGCCGGCGCCTACGAGCTCGAACTCGCCGACGGGCGCTGGCTGCACTACTCCGAGCGGCGCACCGCCGAGGGCGGGCTGGTCAGCGTCGGCGCGGACATCAGCGCGCTGAAGGCGCAGGAGTCGGTGTTGGTGCGCTCGGAAAGCGAGCTGCGCCAGACCGTGGAAGATCTGGAGCGCTCGCGCGCCCAGATCCAGGAGCTCGCCTCGAAATACGAAGAGGAGAAGATCCGCGCCGAGGAGGCCAACCGATCGAAGTCGGAATTCCTCGCCAATATGAGCCACGAGCTGCGCACCCCTCTCAACGCCATCAACGGCTTCTCCGAGATGATGCTCAAGGAGATGTTCGGCCCTCTGGGGGACGATCGCTATCACGGCTACATCCAGGACATTCACGAGTCCGGTCAGCACTTGCTGGCCCTGATCAACGACATCCTGGACATGTCCAAGATCGAGGCCGGCAAGATGGTGCTTCAGAGCGAGCCGGTCCGCCCCGGCGAGCTGATCGAGCAGTGCATCCGCCTCATGCGCGCGCGCGCTGAGGAAAAGGACATCGTGCTGAAGGTCGAGGGCGAGGACTTGCCGGAGATCGCCGCCGATCCGCGCGCGGTCAAGCAGGTGGTGCTGAACCTTCTGTCCAATGCGGTGAAGTTCACGCCCGAGGGCGGGCGCGTGGTGGTGCGCGGCTTCCATGCGGCCGACGGGATCGTGCTCCAGGTCGCCGACACCGGCATCGGCATCCCCGAAGACGCCCTGCCGCGCCTCGGCGTCGCGTTCGAGCAGATCGAGAGCCATCACGCCAAGAGCCACCAGGGCTCCGGCCTCGGGCTCGCCCTGTCGAAATCGCTGGTGGAGATGCATGGCGGCTCGCTGCGCATCGACAGCGTGCTCGGCAAGGGCACCACCGTGTCCTTCACCCTGCCCGCCGAGCCTGGCGCGGCCAAGTCCGGCGACCCCGCCCAGGACGCAGCCTGAGCCCCGACCGGGCGCTCCTCAAGGTTCAGCCTTCATCGCGGCCGAACCGTTCGCCCCTGCGCTCACGTAAGGGCCCGCGGCGCGCCCCGGCGCCCCAAGCGGCGCGCAGCGCCTCGCGCCGCTCTTGCGCGGTGAGCGGACCGACGATCTCAAGGACGACCCGTTCGGTGTGGGCCTCAAGCGCGGCGCGCGCGGCGCGCGCTTGGCTCATGGCCTCGGCCGCGGCCTCGGCGTTGAAGGGTTCGGCCTGGAGCGTTGCGAGCGCATCCCTGCGCGCCCGGACCGCCGCACGCGCCATGGGACGCAGCTCGCGCGCGCCCTCGCGCAGCTGTGCGCGCGCTGCGCCGCGAACGTCGGCGGGCAGCGCTTGAAGGAAGACCGCCGGACGGAACCGACCTGCGGGGCCGCGCAGGGTCTCCTCGGTGCCTGCGCGCTCAACCGGGCCGTGCGCGGCGCGCTGGATCAGAACGCCGCCTAATACGCCGTTGATCAGGACCGAGACGAGGAGGGCGGCGATGAGCAGTGTGGTGGTGCGGGTCATGGCGTTGCGTCGCGCTTAAAGCGCGCCCTCCTCATCATTGATCCAGGCCTCGCCTTGGGTCAGCGCGCCAAAGGCGTTGGCGTAGATCGCGCTTTCGTCATAGGCCGGCCCCGCGCCGAGCGAGGCGGCGAGCCAGCCCGCGCCGAGGCCGACCGCAAGCGTGACCGCGGCCGCGAGCGCAGCCCAGCGCGGCGGCGCGGCCGCGCGGCTTTCCGCGTGCAACCGCGCCTCGATCGCCGCGGCGAGTTCAGGGCGCGGTCCGGGCTCGCCGGCTTCGCGTAACAATGCGTCGAGCGCGCGCTCCTCGCCCAGCACGGCGCCGAGACGCCCGGCCTCTTCGAGGTGATCGCGCAGGAACGCCTGGAGCGGCTCGCGCTCACCGGCGGGCCAGCGTTCCGGATCGGCGCCGTAGGCTGAAACGATCTGTTCGGCGCGTTCGCGCGTCATGGCGTCAGTCATCCTCGCCTCCTCGTCCCCCGGCGGCGTCGAGCGCGGCGATCATCTCCGCGCCGTCTCCGGCCAGGCTCGCCTTCAACGTCCGGCGGGCGCGCGCGAGCAGGGACTCCACCGCCTCCACGCTCGCCTCCATCATCTCGGCCGCCTCGATATTGGTGCGGTCCTGGAAACAGCAAAGCTCCAGCGCAACGCGCTGACGCGCCGGCAGCGCGACGACCGCGGCGCGCACCCGCGCGGCGGTCTCCCGCCCGGCCAGAGCGGCCTCGGCGCCGGGAGCGCCGTCGGCGCGCTCGGGAGGATCATCGCTTAAGGCCTCGCGGCGCTTGCGCAGCCGGTCGTAGCATAGATTGATCGCGATCCGCCCGACCCAGCTGTCGAAGCGCGCCCCGCCGGGCGTCCACCCGCCCGCCTTGCGCCACGCCTTCAGGAAGGTTTCCTGGGCGACGTCCTCGGCCTCGGCCTCGTCGCGCAAAAGCCGGCGGGCGAGCCCGTGCACCATGGGCAGGCAGCGCGTGGTGAAGGCGCGCACCGCTTCGGGCTCTCCCGCGGCGAGCGCGCGTGCGAAGGCCGCGTCCTGCGCGCCCGCAACATCGTCTCGCGCGGCGCGTGCGCCGGAGATCACGCGGAGCTGGGGCCGGATGACCACCTCCCTCGCCGGCGGCGCGGCGCGGCGGCCGCTGGTGACGACCGCTGCGCCGGCCGGGCTCAGTCGCGCCACCAGAAGCGGCGGCGCTCGCGACGATCCTGACGCGCCTCCATCAGGGCGTCGAGCTCCGCCGGGGTCACCCGGCCGTCGCCGTCCGCATCGGCGCGCTCGAACACGCGCGGCTCGCGGCCGGTGAACTCCGCGCGCGAAATGCGCCCGTCGCCGTCCGCATCGACCCGTTCGAGCCTGGCGCCCATCCCGCGGCGGGACCGGGGCGGCGCGCCGTCGGCCTGGCGCAGCGCGAAAAGGCGCTGCATGGCGGGCGAGGCGTCGGCCTCGCTCAGGTAGCCGTCGCCGTTGCGGTCGCGGAAGTCGAACTGCTCGCCCTGCAGCGTTTCCAGCTCGGCGCGCGTCACCACGTCGTCGCCGTTCAGATCTGCGATCTGCAGACGGGCGAGCCCGCCGAGGGCGGGGCCGTCCCGGTGCGCGCCTGCGAGGCGGCCCTGCGCCTCGACGCTCGCGGCGGTCAGCCCGACGGCGGCCAGCGCGGCGGCGGCGAGCGCGGTTTTCGTTGCGGTGTTCATCGTCTCCATCCTCGTTTCAGGTCTTCAGCCCGCCCGAGCCCCTTGATCCTGAAACGGAACGGCGCGGCGCTATCCGTCGCCGCGCGCTGCGACCGGCGCCACATAGCGTTCGAACAGCGCCCGGACCGTGCAGGCGTGGTCGCTGAGGCGCGCTTCTAGCGCCGCCGGATCATGCGCTCCGACCGCGGCGCACAGGCGCTCCATGAAGGGCGCGCTGGCGGCGTGCGCGTCAAAGTCGCTGCCGTGGGCGAGACGGATCAGCGCAATGAGCGCGGCGTAGTCCCGCACGGCGTCGGCGAGCGCCTGCGCATCAGCGTCGCTGACGCGCCCTACCCCGGCCAGATCGCGCAGCGCAGGGGCGGTGGCCGGGTGCATCCGCGCGCCTTCAAGCAGCTGACCGGTCTGGGCGATGAATTCGATATCGATCACGCCGCCCGGCTTCAGCTTGAGATCCCAGTTCGAGCGCGCGGGCTTGTCACGCTCAAGCCTGGCGCGCATGTCCGCAGCGTCGGCGCGGATCGTATCGGCGGGGGCGGCGGCCGCGACGGCGGTGTCGAGCGCGTCCTCCACGGCGGACGCGAACCCGTCGCTCGCCGCAGCCACACGCCCGCGGGTCAGCGCCATCAGCTCCCAGGTCCAGGCCTCCTCGGCGTAGTAGACGCCAAAGCGCGCCAGGCTGACAGCGATCGGCCCCTGACGCCCTGACGGGCGCAGGGCCATGTCGACGGGGAAGAGCTCGCCTTCCTGGGTCGGCGCTGAAAGCGCGGCGACGAGACGCTGGGCGAAGCGGGCGAACCAGTCCTGAGCCGAGAGCGGCTTGGCGCCGTCGGAACGCTCCTGCGCGGCCTCATAGACGAGCATCAGGTCGAGATCGGACTCCGACGACATTTCGCGCCCGCCGAACTTGCCAAGCGCCAAGACCGCCCATCGCCCGGGCGGCGGGCCGTGGCGGCGCGCCACCTCGGCCTCTGCGGCGCGGGCCATGGCGTGAAGGGCGGCGTCGGCGAGATCGGCGTAGGCCGCGCCCGCCTCCTCTGCGCTCGTCCGACCGAGCAGAAGCTGGGCGCCGATCCTGAGCTTCTCCTCACGCGCGGCGATACGCGCGGCGTTGAGCGCGTCCTCAAAGGGCGCAGCCGCGATCGCCTCGAAGCGCGCCGCGCGTGCGCCAGGGGCGTCCTCGCGCAGCGGCGTGGCGAAGCTCGGCTCCAGCATCACGTCGAGCAGGCCCGGCCTGTGCGCCAGGGTTTCGGCCAGGCGCGGCGCCAGCCCAAGGATTGCGATCAGCTCGTCGGCGAGCTCTGGATAGTTCGCCAGAAGCGAGAGCACCTGAACCCCGCTCGGCAGGTTCTCGAAAAAAACCGAAAAGCGCCGCAGCGCCGCGTCCGCATCGCCGGTCGCCCCGATCGCTTCGACCAGGCGCGGCGCCAGGCGGGAGAAAAGCCGCCGGGCGCGCTCGGTGCGCGCCGCGCGCGCACGCCCGGCCGCCCAGCCGGAGAGCTTGGACCAGACCGCCTCCGGCTCTGAGAAGCCGTGCCGGCGCAAGGTGGCGAGCGTGTCCGGCGTCGGCTCGACGCCTGTCAGCACAAGGCTGCCGGCTGAGGTGGCCAGGCTTTCGGTTTCGGGAAATTGCGCCGAAAAACGCCCATGGACGCGCCGCAGAACCGCCTCCACCTCAGCGTCGAAGGCGGACAGCTCGGCGTAGCCTGCCAGTGCAGCGATCGCTGCGCGCGCGTGATCGTCACCGGGCAGAGTCTGGCTTTGCTCGTCCTCGCGCATCTGGATGCGATGCTCGATTGCGCGCAGGAAGCGGTAGTCCTCAATCAGGCCTTCGGCGTCCTCCGGCGCGACCAGGTCGTGCGAAGCGAGCGCCTGAAGCCCTCCGACCGTGTCGCGCACGCGCAGGTCCGGCTTTCGCCCGCCGAACACGAGTTGCAGCACCTGGGCGTAGAACTCGATCTCGCGGATTCCGCCACGGCCGAGCTTCACGTCATGGCCGGCCGCGCGTATCTCCGCGCGCCGACCGACCGACTGGATCTGCGCGGCGAGCGCGTGAATGTCCTCTACTGCGGCGAAGTCGAGCGTGCGCCGCCAAATGAAGGGTGACAGATCGTCGAGGAACGCCTCGCCCGCGGTGATGTCCCCGGCTACAACGCGGGCCTTGGCGTAGGCGGCGCGCTCCCAGTTCTGACCCACAGCCTCGAAGTAATGGCGCGCCATGTCGGCGTTGACGGCGATCGGCGTGGAGCCGGGATCCGGGCGCAGGCGCAGATCGACGCGAAAGACATAGCCGCGCGCTGTCACGTCAGAGAGCAGCCGGGCGGTGGTCTGGATCAGCTTGGCGAAGGCGCGCCGCTTCTCCTTGCCCTCCGGCGCGGCGGCGCGGTCGGGCTCCCACGCCGCAACAAGATCGATATCGCTGGAATAGTTGAGCGTGCCCGCCCCGTGCTTTCCGAGCGCGAGCACGAAGACGCCAGGGACAGGCCCGTACGCCGCCTCGCCGGGCTCGGGGAAGCCGTGCAGGCGCGCAGCCGCCTCGAACGCGCCCTGACAGGCCGTGTCGGCGAGGCGGGTCACCGCGCCGGTCAGCTCCGCCACGCTCCAGACCCCGGAGAGATCGGCGAGCGCCGCGGCGAGATGGACGGCCTGCTTGGCCTCGCGCAAGGCGTCCGAAACGGCGTCCTCGCTCTCCAGCCGCCCGGCCGCGCGCGCGGCCGCCTCGGCCTCTTTGCAGATCGCCTCGGGCGGCTCGGCGGCGAGGCGCGTCAGGATGTCGGGGCGCTGACAAGCGAGCCGGCCGAGATAAGGCGAGGCCGCGAACACCGCGTCGAGAAACGCCGCTCCGTCCGAGCCCCAGGCCGCGAAGACATCGCCGCCGAGCCGGTCGCGCAGACGGTCCGCGCGCCGGGAGTCGATCACAGGCGGGTGAACCACGATGCGTTCAGGAAGCGGGGCGGGATCGGCTGTCATGGGCGCGACGGTGGCGTGCGTCACCGCCCAGGGCAAGCCGGTGCAGGCGGGCTGCGCCCGGGTCTAATCGGCGGCGGGGAACACCAGGGCCACGCGAAGTCCAGGACCCGACCCATCCACCGCGCCCGGCCCGTCGTCGAGCGCGAGCCGCGCGCCGTGCACCTCGGCGATGGCGTGGACGAGCGACAGGCCGAGCCCGACGCCGGGCAGGCTGCGCGATTTATCCAGCCGCACGAAGCGCTCCAGCGCGCGTTCCCGGTCCGCTGCGGGGATGCCGGGACCTGTGTCGGTGACGGAGACCTCCACCTCGCCGGCGCCGGTCTTGCGGCAGCGCAACGCCACGGCGCCATGCGCGGGCGTGTACTTCACCGCGTTGTCGAGGAGATTCGCGACCGCCTGGGCGATCAGCTCGCGATCGCCCATCACGACGTAGCCGGCCTCCGCCTCGTGGATGAAGTCCAAGCCGGACTCCTCGCACACGGGCGCGTAAAGCTCGGCTACGTCAGACAGGACGATGCATGGATCGAGGCGCTCAAACGCGCGTCGGCGTTCTCCGGTCTGCAGGCGCGACAGGCTCAAGACCGCGTTGAAGGTCTTCAATAGCTCGTCCGCGTCGTTCACCGCCTGGGCGAGCGCGGCTTCGCGCGCGGCCAGGTCGCCGGCCTCCACCAGGGCCGTTTCCAGTCGCCCGCGCATGCGCGTGAGCGGGAGGCGCAGATCGTGCGCGATAGAATCGCCCGCAGTGCGCATGCGGTGCATCAGGTGCTCCACCCGATCCAGCATATCGTTGAAGTTCAGGGACAGCTCATCCAGCTCGTCGCCGGTGTAGGTGCGCGGGGCCCGGGTCTGCAGCCGGCCGGTCATGACCTCCCGCGCGGCCGCGTTAATACCGTCGATGCGCCTGGCGAAGCGCCGCGAGACGACTGCGCCGGACACCACGCCCAGCGCCAGCGCCAGCCCCGAGGCGAGCAGCACCGCGTTCAGCGTATTGCCGACGAAGCGCGCCTCCTCCTCCACGTCCAGGCCGACAAAGAGCTTGTAGCCGTGGTCGAGGTCGGTGATGCGCCCGCGCGCGGCGCGCCCCTCCTCCGCGCCGGCGTCAGCGTCGTCGACCGGGGCGCGATCATAGGCGAAGCGAACGCGCCCTTGCGCGTCAGGGGTCTGGGCGGGCAGCGCGGAGATGTTGCCGGACACGCGCCGCCCGGACGGGTGGATGAGGAGATAAAGGAACTCGCCGCCCCCGACCGAGCGCTGAACGATGTAGCGGTTGGCCGCCTGCGGCCCGCCGCTTTCGAAGCGGGTCTCGATTTCGGCGATCTCGGTCTGGATCGCGGCGTCGGCCCGGCGCATGGCCGCGCCGACGCTCGCTCCGTAGACGACCGACAGGATGACGAAGCTCGACAGCGCGAACAGCCCCGCCGACAGGAGCGTCAGGCGGAAGGTGGTCGTGCGGGCGAAGGCGGGAATGCGCCATCTGGCGATGTTCACGCGCCCCTCCTCTCGCCGCCGCGCGCGGGTCTTGTTCAGGCTGCGGAGAGACGATAGCCCGCGCCGCGCACCGTGTGCAGCATGCTGGAGCCGAACGGCTTGTCGATCTTGGCGCGCAGCCTGGAGATGTGCACGTCAATGACATTGGTCTGGGGGTCGAAGTGATAGTCCCAGACCTTCTCAAGCAGCATGGTGCGCGTGACCACTTGGCCGGAGTGGCGCATCAGGAACTCCAGAAGCCGGAACTCGCGCGGCTGCAAGAGGATCTCCTCCCCGCCCCGACTCACCGTGCGCGCCAGGAGGTCAAGCTCGAGATCGCCGACGGCGAGCCTGGTCTTGACCGTCTCGGGGTCGCGCCGGCGCGCCAGCGCCTCCACGCGTGCGATCAGCTCGGCGAAGGCGTACGGCTTGACGAGATAATCGTCCCCGCCGGCCTTCAAGCCTTCGACGCGGTGATCGACCTCGCCGAGCGCCGAGAGGATCAGGACCGGGGTCTTGTCGCCCTCCCCGCGCAGCGTGGCCACGACGTCTAGGCCGTCGAGCTTTGGCAGCATCCGGTCGACCACCAGAACGTCGAACTCAGCGTCGCGCGCCAGCGCGAGCCCGGTTTCGCCATCGCCAGCGGTCTCGGCCACATGGCCGGCCTCGCGCAGGCCTTTCGCCATGTAGCCGGAGACCTCAAGGTCGTCCTCGATGATCAGGACGCGCATGGGTCTTTAGTTCTCGTCGTCTTCGAATTGCAGCGCCACGTACTGGACGCCGCCTTGGGTGGCCACGAGCACCAGAACCGCGCTGCGCCCGCGCTCGCGCGCGGCTTCGGCGGCGGCGCGCATGTCGTTGGGCGTGCGCACGTCCTCGCCGCCGGCCTCCAGGATCACGTCGCCGGGACGGATGCCCTTCTCGGCCGCTTCAGAGCCGTTTCGCACGCCGGTGACGAGCACGCCGCGCTCCTCCTCGATGCCGAAGCGCTCGCGCGCGGCCTCGTCGGCGCTTTCCATGGTCATGCCGAACAGTTCGGCCGCAGGCGGGGCTGAAGCGAGTTCCTGCTCGCCGGGACGTTCGGCCAGGCGCACGCGCACGGTGCGTTCTTCGCCGTCGCGCAGGATGGTGAGCCGGACCCGCTCGCCGGGCGCGTACGCGCCGATGCGCCGGGTGAGGTCGCGCGCGTCCTCGACCGGCTCGCCGTTCACCTCAATGACGACATCGCCCTGCTCGAGCCCGGCGTCCTGGGCCGGGGTGCCGTTGATCACGTTGGAGAGGAGGACCCCGACGGTGTCGGGATCAAGGCCGAGGCCCTCGCTCAGCTCGGCCGTGAGCGTTTGCGGCGCCACGCCCAGATAGCCGCGGCTGACCGCGCCGGCCTCGACCAGCTGGTCGATGATGCGCGCGGCGAGATCGGAGGGGATGGCGAAGCCGATGCCCACATTGCCGCCCGAGGGCGAGAAGATCGCGGAGTTTACGCCGACAACGTCGCCGTTGAGGTCGAAGGTCGGCCCGCCGGAATTGCCCCTGTTGATGGGGGCGTCGATCTGGAGGAAGTCCGTGTAGGCCTGAGCCGCGCCCAGGGGACGGCCCTTGGCCGACACGATGCCGGCGGTGACCGTCCCGCCGAGACCGAACGGGTTGCCGACCGCGACCACCCAGTCGCCCACGCGGATGTCCGGGTCGCGGTCGAGGGTGACGTAGGGGAAGGCCTCATCTGCGTCGATCACGCGCAGGACCGCGATGTCGGTCGGCGCGTCGGTGCCCACGATCTCGGCCTGGTAGCGCTCGCCGTCATTGAGGACGATCTGGATCTCGTTGGCGTCGTCGACGACGTGGTTGTTCGTCACCACGAGGCCGTCGGCGGAGATGAAGAAGCCCGAGCCTTCCACCCGGCGTTCACGCGGCTGCGGCTCGGGCATGCGGTCCTCGAAGAACTCGCGGAACTGCGGCGGCAGGTTCGGCAGAACCCGCTCGTCCATGCGCGGCTCGATCTGGCCGGACACCTCCACCGACACGACCGCAGGGCTCACCTCCTCGATGAGATCGGCGAAGGACATGGGCGCGCCGTTCGGCACGGCCGCGGCGAGCGGCGGGCGCGCGTCCTGGGCGAGCGCGGACGGGGCGCCGGCCAGCGGAGCGGCGGTGAGAAGCGCGGCGGCGGCCGCGCCGAGCGCGAGGCGGTTCAGCTTCAGCGTCATGCGTTGGAGCATCCTTGGTTGATGGCGAGGCAGGTCATGCGCGTTCGGTTTAGAGGCGGCGCGGGCGAGCGCACCGCTTCGATCCCTGCATGGGATATGGGCGGTGTCACGCAGATTGCCGACTCCTTACAGTTCAGTAACGCGGCGCGGTCGCGCAAGGGTCGCGCCATGGTTCAGGCTTTGGTCTCGACCTCGGCGCGCGTGTCGATGTCGGAGCCGCGCTCCAGGGTGCGGTGCACCGGGCACTTGCCGGCGATCTCCACGAGTTTGTCGGCCTGATCGTTCGTCAACTCGCCCTCGACCTTCACGACCCGGTCGAAGCGGTCGCGGCCGTCGGCCTTCTGATGGCGAACCTCGGTGGTGATGCGGCCCCAGTCCCACCCCTTGCGACGGGCGTACATGCGAAGCGTCATGATCGTGCACGCGCCGAGCGCTGCGGAGAGGATCTGATAAGGCGAGGCGCCGCCGTCGAGCCCGCCGACGTCTCCCGGCTCATCGACGGTGAAGCTGTGACCGCCGCCGGTCACCGCCCAGCCGTGGAAGCCGCCGAGCCCGGTCTCCTGAACCACCGCGCTTGCGCTTTCCTTCAGCGCGCGGGGCGGATCGGGCAGCGGGTCGGGCGCGGCGTAGCGCTCAGCCCAGGCCGCAATGACCCGCGCCGCGGACAGGGCCTGGTCAGGATCGGAGATGAGATGATCGGCGTCGTCGAGCGACAGGAAGCTCTTGGGGTGCTTGGCGGCCACGAACAGGCGCGTGGCGTTGTCCACGCCCACAACTTCGTCCAGAGGCGCATGGGCGATCAGAAGCGCGGCCTTGAGCGCGCCCACCTCGTCGTCGAGCGCGCGGCCTTCGATGTCCTCAAGGAACTGCTTGCGGATCCGGAAGGCCCGCCCGCCGAGCGAGACCTCCGCCTCGCCGGTCTCCTCGATCGCGTCCACGTGCTCGATGAAGTTCTGCTTCACATGCTCGGCGTCGGCCGGGGCGCCGAGCGTGGCCACCGCCTTGACGCCCTCGATGCGCCGGGCTGCGGCGATCACGGCCGCTCCGCCGAGCGAGTGGCCGACGAGCAGGCTCGGCGCCTCGAAGGCGTCGCGCAGGAACTCCGCGGCCTTGATCAGGTCTTCGACGTTGGAGCTGAAGTTCGTGTTGGCGAAATCGCCCTCGGACTGGCCGAGCCCGGTGAAGTCGAAGCGCAGGACCGCAATGCCCTTTTCAGCCAGCCCGCGAGAGATGCGCCCGGCAGCGTGGACGTCCTTGGAACAACTAAAGCAATGAGCGAACAGCGCGTAGGCGCGCGGCGGCCCGACCGGGGTCTCAAGGCGCGCGGCCAGCGTCTCGCCGAGCGCGCCTTCAAAGGTGACTTTCTGTGATTTGACCATGGGCGGCCTCCGGCTTCAGCGTCACCGCGTTACATGCGTGCGCGACACCCGCCTGACAACGCCGTCGCGATCACGCCTTCTTGCGCATTGTCGTGAACAGCAGCGCACCGCCGAGCACGAGGAAGATCGCCGGCGCGATCCACAAGGGCGCGGTGCGCGCGTCCAGGCGCGGGCGCAAGAGCACTTCGTGGCCGAACCGCTCCACCAGCGCGTCGCGCACCTGTTCGTCCGAGGCGCCGTCGGCGACGCGCTCACGCACATAAACGCGCATGTCGCGCGCCATGGGGGCGTTGGAGTCCAGGATGGACTCGCCCGCGCACACCATGCAGCGCCTCGTAGATTTTCGTCTGTTCCATCATGCGC
>CAZKBB010000002.1:29930-56938 GCA_964550935.1 uncultured Caulobacterales bacterium | reverse complement strand
CACCTCGTTCATCAAGGTCTGCGCGCGCGCTTCCTCGACGCGGTCGAGCGGCGGGCCGTCGGCCTCGTTTTGAGCCGACGCCGTGCCCGCGAGCGTCAGCGCGCACAGGAGCGCCGCGGAAAGACCGGCGAAGAGGCGCCTCATTCGGCCGGCTCCGCCTCGCCCGGCAGGGGCTCGCGCCGGCGCAGCGTGCGCCCTGCGGCGAGCCGCCCGCCAAGCGCCAGACAGCCCCCGACGACGATCATCGTCGCCCCGAGCCCCAGCGCCCAGATCAGCGGATGAAACGCGGCGCGGATCTCGTAGCCCATCGTGCCGTCAGGGCGCGGGCGCGGTTCGCCGATGGAGACGTAAAGATCGCCGGACGGGCGAGACTTCAGCGCCACCTCGCGGGTGTGCTGATCCGCGCCGGGATAATATCGCCGCTCCGGCGCGATCGTGCCGGAGGAGGCGCCCTGAACGGTCAAAGTGGCCCGGTCGGCCAGGTAGTTCGGACCGTCCGCGCGTCGGATCGATTGCAGCGTGAGCTCGCGTCCCGCGATCGAGATCGTCTCGCCTGGCCCCATGGAGGCGGACTGCTCGGGCGGGCGCGAGGCGTCCGCCGCCGCACCGAGCGCGATGAAGCCGACCCCGGCGTGTGCGATCGCGCGCCCGGCGCTCGCCGCGCGCACCGCATGCGCCTTCGCCGCCGGCAAGGAGCGCGAGGCGTCGCTGATCGCCCCGGCGATCGCCCAAACCCCGAGCGCGCCGCCGACTATGGCGAGCGTCGAGGCGCCGAACCAGATGAATACGCCGCCGACGAGCGCGACCGGCAGGAGCATCAACGCCGGACGCATCTGCTTCAGGCCCGGCTTCGCGCCGCCATTGGCCCACGGCAGGAAGGGCGCAAGCGGCATGAGCGCGAGCGCGGCGACCATCAGCGGCGTCGCCGCCGCGTTGAAATAAGGCGGACCGACAGAGACCGCTGCGCCGCCGGTCACGTCGAGGAGGAGCGGATAGAGCGTGCCCACCAGCACCACGCCGGCCGCGGCGGCGAGCAGGAGATTGTTCGCGCCGATGAAGGCCTCCCGGCTGGTCGGCTCGAAGCCGTCGCCTTCGCCGAGCGATCCCGCGCGCAGTCCGAACAAGACGAACCCCGCCACCGCCGAGATCGCCAGCATGCCCAGGATCCAGACCCCGCGTTCAGGATCAAGCGCGAAGGCGTGAACGGACGTCAGAACGCCCGAGCGCACCAGGAAGGCTCCCAGGATCGACAGGATGTAAGCCAGAAGCGCGAGGAAGACCGTCCAGCCTGGAAACGCGCCGCGCTTTTCAGTTGCGATGGCGGAATGGATCAGCGCCGCGCCGAGCAGCCAGGGCATGAAGCTGGCGTTTTCGACCGGGTCCCAGAACCACCAGCCGCCCCAGCCAAGCTCGTAATAGGCCCACCATGCGCCGAGCGCGATGCCGGCGGTCAGGCTCGTCCACGCCGCCAGCGCCCAGGGCCTCAGCGCGCGCGCCAGCTCCGCTCCGCCGGACTTCTGCCACAGCCCCGCCGCGGCGATCGCGAACGAGGCCGACAGCCCGACATAGCCCACGTAAAGAAGCGGGGGATGGATCACCAGCGCGGGATCCTGAAGGATCGGGTTGAGCTCGGAGCCTTGGAGCGGCGCGGGGATTGCGCGCTCGAACGGGTTCGAGGCGAGGGCCAGGAACGCGAAAAACAACGTCTGAAGCAGCCCCTGGAAGCTGACCGAGCGCAGGCGCAGCGCCGGCGCCTGCGGACCGATGCGCGCCAGGCCGAGCCCGAACAGCGCCAGCATCAAACACCATAGCAGCATCGAGCCTTCGTGGCCGCCCCAGGCGCCGGCGATCTTGTAGGCGAGCGGCTTGTCGGCGTGCGAGTTCGCCGCAATGTAGGCGATGGAGAAGTCCGACTGGATGAAGGCGGCGATGAGCAGGATCATCGCCGCGCCGGACGCCGCCACGGCGACCTCTGCGGCGGATCGGCCTGCGCGCGACATCGCCTCGGCCCCGCCGCGATTGGCGCCAAGGAAGGCAAGCACGGTCTGGGCGATGGAGGCGGCGAGCGCCAGGGCGATCAGGAAGCGTCCGATCTCGGCGATCATGAGGTCTCCTCGCGCCAGACGCCTTGCTCACGCAGAGCGTCGGCGACTTCCGGCGGCATGTAGCTTTCATCGTGCTTGGCCAGGACGGTGCTGGCCTGGAACAGGCCGGCCTCGTCGAACGCGCCCTGCGCGACGATGCCCTGGCCTTCGCGGAACAGATCAGGCAACGAGCCGGTGTAGGCGATGTGGATCTCGGCCGCCCCATCGGTGACGCTGAAGCGTGCTCCGCCCTCGCTCGGGCGCTCGACGGAGCCTTCCACGACCAGCCCGCCGACGCGCACCCGCTCGCCCGGAGCCGGGGGGGCTTCGGCGACTTCGGCCGGGGAATAGAAGAACACCATGGCGTCGCGCAGCGCGGTCGCCGCGAGCCCGCCGGCCACGGCCAGCACGCTCGCCGCGGCGGCGACGATCCAGAGCCTGCGTCTGGCTTTTCTCACGCCTCGGTCTCCTCAAGTTCGATCTCAAGCGCCCGCGCCAGGGCTGAAAGCACGGCGCGTTCGCCGTCTCCATCCGCTTGCGCCGCGGCGCGCGCGACGGCGGCTTCGGCCGCTTGGCGATCACCGGACAGCGAGCGCGCACGCGCCAGCGTCAGCCAGCCGGGAACATCGTCCGGGTTCGCCTCGAGACGCGTCTCCAGCCGGTTCATCATACCCTGAATCATCGCCTCGGCCTCGGCTTCGGTCATATCGGCGAACGGCGCGCTCGGCGCCTCGCCCGCCGCGCCCTCGCCCTCAACAGCGATCGGTCCGGCGACAGGACGCGAGAGAAGATCGGCCGCGCGCGTCGCAACCACCCGGCGATAAGGGTCTTCAGCGTCGAGCCGAGAGAGAAGATCGGCCCAACGGCGGAACGCCGCGTCGCGATCGCCGGCGTCGTAAGCGGCTTGGGCGAGAAAAAAGGCCGGCGGAGCCAGCCCGGGCGCTTGCTCGTGGGCGGCTTCGAATGCGCGGCGGGCCTCAGCGGTGATCTCACCCTCATTGAGCATGACCAGGCCTTGGCCGAGCGCGGAGAGCGCCTGCGGCGTCGGTTCCAGGCGCACGGCGCGCTCAAGCGTCGCGACCGCCTCAAGGTGGCGGTCAGCGGCGGAAAGCAGCGCGCCCAGGCGAACCATAGCGTCGGCGTCATCGGGATCGCGGCGGATCATCTCGCGCAAACGGAGCTCCTGCTCCGGCACGCTCAGCGTGCGCGGATCGGCCTGCATCACGCGATCAGCGACCGCGGCGTAGGGGCGGCCCTCCACAGAGGGCTCGCCGTTCACCGCGTAAATGGCGAACGCGACGGCGCCGATCGCGATCGCCAGCAGAGGACCGATCATCCGCGCCCGGGGCGCGCTCGCCCCGCGCATGATCGGGCGCGCCACGTAGACCGCCGCGGCCACCGCCATTAGCCCTGTGAGAACGGCGAAGACGATGCTGCTCATGCGCCCACCCGCCGATAAACGATGAGCCGGTTGTTCGCCGGCGTTTCGACCCGCTCGCGGCGCTCAAAGCCATGCCGGGCCGCGCAGGCGTCCACATCGGCGAGCGCGCGCACGCCCCATCGCGAGTCGCGCGCCTTCAGGCTGCGGTCGAAATCGAGATTGGACGGCGCGGTCGCTTCGCCTTCCAGGAAGGGTCCGTAGAGGATTAGGAGCCCACCTTCGGCCAGGCGATCGGCCGCGCCGTCGAACAGTCCCTCGCAGGCCGACCAGGGCGCGATGTGGATCATGTTGGCGCAAAATACCGCATCCACATCCGGCGCTTTAGTCGACCAGCCCGGCGCCGCCACATCGAGCGCAAGCGCCGATGAGACGCGCCCGGGCGCCTCGCGCGCCCAGTCATCCACGCTCGCGCGCGCGTCGGCGTCGATGTCGGATGGGGTCCAGCTCAGGTCAGGGCGGACCGAAACGGCGGCGAGCGCATGCTCGCCGGAGCCGCACGCGATCTCCAACACGCGCGCGCCCTCCGGCAAGCGCGCGGCCAGCAGCTCGGCGATGACCGCCCTGTTGCGCGCAGCGCTCGTCGAATGCAGGCGCGCTCCCGCGCGGTCGCGGCGCTCCAGCGCGGCGAGCGTATTTTCAGCGGCGTCCATGACCGCTTAAATAGGCTGCGGCGTCTCGCGATTAAAGGAAATTACGCCGCGCGGGCTGCGGCGCCGCGGCGCACCAGGACGCTGGCGGTCTCAGCCTCGTCGAAGGCTTCAAGCAGCCTCGCGACGTCAGCAAGGATCGTTTCGAGCGGCTCGCGATCGCTGGAGCCGCCGCGCAACTGCGCGATCAGGGCGTGGCCGAGCGTATCGAGACGGTCCTTCAACGCATCGGAGACTTTTTGGTGCGAGCCGCCGACCGCGGCGCGCGAGGCGTCCGAGCGCGTCAGGTGCAAGAATCGGCAAAGCGCCTCGAACTTCAGAAAATCAGGCGACTCCGAGCCTGGATAGGGCGTGGCGCGGCGGCTTCCGATACGCCGTGGATCGGGAAGAACGCGGTCGGCGGCGCGTTCGGCCTCGGCGTGGATCGCCTGCATCTGACTGGCCGCGGCGTTGCGCAGCTTCAACAGACGTTGGCCCCACGGACCGTCCTTGCGAATACCGATCTCGCGCGTCATGCCGACGGTTACGGCCGAGAATTGCGACAGCGCATAGGCTGCGTCCTCGGCCTCGGGCAGGGAACGCGGCGCGCTGGAAATGCGCGCGAGATGATGTTCGGCGTCGAGCAGGAGCGCGTCGCCGATGCCGGTCATCTCGGTGCGTGAGACCAGGAAGTCGTCGCCGCGCCCGGCGATGCGCTCGAACACGCGCAAGATCCGCCACGGCTTGGTGAGCCGCGCCATCACCATGTAGAGAAACCAGCCGCCCGCATCCGGATCGGCTTCAACCGCAGCCTCGTACCGGTCGCGCAAATCCGAGGCGAGGTCCTCGTCAAGCTCGTCCAACGTCTCGTCAACGCCGTCGAGGGCTTCGCGAAGCACCGGCGCGATGCGCAACAGCACCGCGACGTGACCGACCTGCGCCAGATCGGAGACGCCGAGCATGCGCCGCACCCGTTTTAGCGCACGCGGGTCGTCTTCAAGCGCGTCGAGCGCTTTGAGGACCGCCTCGGCCGTTACGCGGCGGTGTTCGTCAAGCCCGGCCTCATCGGGCGCATCGTCCAGATCGCCGACCGCCTCGCGCGCCGCCTCGGCCGCTTCGGGCGCCAGCTCGTCGGCGATCCAGCGCCACACGCTCTCCAGGACCGCCGGCGGGGCGCACGACAAAGACGGGCGCACAAACGCGGGGTCCTGGCTGAGCGGCGCCAGCGGCGCGAAGAAATGCTCACGCGCCGCCGTCTCGGGATCGTTCGTGCAATATCGCAACAGCCGCGCAAGCGACGGGTCGGACAACTCCGCCGCGCCGACAAGGCGATGCTCCAACCCGCGCGGCAAAGCGCCGAGCAAGGCTCTGAGCTTCTCGATCTTGTCCGGGCTAAGGCTCGACATCTCACCGCACGGCGCAGAAAACCACACCTCATTATCGTGGATCGCCGTTAACGCTGCGTTGCAGCGCCCGGTCGCGCCGCTGGCAGGTTTAGTTCGGCCTTCAGGCCGCCGAGCTCGGAACGGTCGAGCGACAGAGCGCCGTCATAGGCGCGGGCGAGGTCGTCGACGATGGCCAGGCCCAGCCCGGCGCCGGGCGTTCGTTCGTCCAGCCGCTCCCCGCGCGCCAGGGCCCTCGCGCACTCAGTCTCGGAGAGGCCCGGACCGTCGTCCTCGATCGAGAGCGCGAGGCGCCCCTCGCCCGACGCCGCAGCGCGGACGCGGACTTTCGAGCGCGCCCACTTGCACGCATTGTCCATGAGATTGCCGGCGAGGTCTTCAAGATCCTGGCGCTCGCCGCGAAACACCAGGCCCGGCGCGACGTCGCCGCCGATCTCAAGTCCCCGCTCAGCGTGGATGCGCGACAACGTGCGCGACAGATCCTCGATGGCCTGGGCGACGTCTGCGCGCGCCCCGAACGCGCGTGCGCGCGCCGCAGCCCGGGCGCGGGTGAGGTGATGCTCCACCTGCGCGGACATGGCCTCTGACTGGCGCGAGACCAGGTCGGCGAACGCGCCGTCCTCGCTGCGCGCCTCGTTCGACAACACCGTGATCGGGGTGCGCAGCGCGTGAGCCAGGTTGCCGACATGGGTGCGCGCGCGCTCGACGACCTCCGCGGAGTGATCCATCAAGGCGTTGAGCTCGCGGCCCAACGGATAAAGTTCGTCGGGCAAAGGCCCGGTGAGCCGCTCGGCGGCGCCGTCGCGCACGTCGGCCACCGAGCGGCGCATGCGAAAGACCGGCGCCAGGCCGATCCGCACCAGCACCACGACGCCCGCTGCGAGCGCGGCGGCGAAGACCGCGAAGATGGCGGCGGCCAGAAATGCGAAACGGCGCACGCGCCGATCGGCTGGACGACGATCCTCACCGGCTGCGATCAGGACCGGCTCGGCGCGCTCCGCCAGCTGAACGGCGCGGACGGTGAGCCGGACAGGTTCGCCGTCCGGCCCCGTCGCGTCGCCGGAGACCGGCTCTCCCGGCTCGGCGAGGGCGCGTTCGGCGAGCGCCTCCGGCAAGGCGAGCCCCTCATCCCAGAGCGAGCGCGAGGCCGCAAGCGGCTCGGCGTCTTCGTCTGCCGTTGAGATCTGCCAATAGCGCCCGGAGAAAACCTGTTGGTAGAGGGGGTTGGAAGGCGGGCGCGGCACAGTGATCGCGCCGCCCTCGCCGGTCTCGGCGGCGAACAGGAGATACTCCGCAACACCGTCCAGGCGGTCATCGAGGTCGGACAGGACGGTCTGCCGGAACAGCCCGGTAAGGGCGAGTGCGCCGACGAGAAGCAGCGCCGCCGCCCACACGGTCGCGGTGAGCGCGAGACGCTGGACCAGCGACCCGCCGCGTTCAAGGCGCGTTCCCGGCTCGCCGCCCGTCACCCGGCCTTCGCGCCGGGCGCGCTTTCCGCATCGGGATCAACGAGGCGATAGCCAAGGCCGCGTACGGTCTCGATGCGCTCAGGGCCCACCTTCTTGCGAAGCCGTCCCACGAACACCTCGATCGTATTGGAGTCGCGATCGAAGTCCTGATCGTAAATGTGCTCGACTAGCTCGGTGCGCGAGATCACCCGATCGCGATGGTGCATCAGATAGCTGAGCATTCGAAACTCGTGCGAGGTCAGCTTGACCAGCGCATCGTCGACGAAGACCCGCGCGCCCCGGGTGTCGAGCGAGAGCGATCCGGACCGTAGCATCGAGGTGGCGTGCCCGGCGGCGCGCCGGGTCAGCGCGCGAAGGCGCGCCAGCAATTCTTCGGTGTGGAAGGGCTTGGTCAGGTAGTCGTCAGCGCCGGCGTCGAAGCCCGCGACCTTTTCGCTCCAGCGATCGCGAGCGGTCAGGATGAGGACCGGAAAGTCCCGCCCGGCCTCGCGCCAGCGCTCCAGCACGGTCACGCCGTCGAGCTTGGGCAGGCCGAGATCCAGCACCACCACGTCGTAGGGCTCGGTGTCGCCGAAAAACCAGCCGTCCTCGCCGTCCTGGGCCGTGTCGACGGCGTAGCCGGCGTCGGACAAAGCCGTGGACAGCTGCCGGCTGAGATCGGGGTCGTCTTCGACGATGAGCGCGCGCATCAGCTCTCCTCCAGGCTCAACGCACCGACAGGATTCGACCGGTGCGCGCATCGACCTCGACATCGTATCGCCGGCCGTCGGCCCGGGCGACGCGAACGAGATAATAGGGCCGCGCCCCGTCGATCAGATCGATCACGCGCACCTGATCGCCCGGGAATTCCCGGCGCACCCGCGACAGCACTTGCTGGGCCGACAGGATGCGTCCCTCCCGGCGCGCGTCGCGCGCTTCGTCGGGGGAATAGCGCGAGCGCGGATCGAAGCGCTGCGCCTCCGCAGCCGGCGCGAGCGCCGCCTCGGACACGAGCGCGCCAGTCGAACCCAGTGCAAGAGCGATCAGGATGGTGCGTATCATGCGCCTCTGCTTAGCGATGCCGGGCTGAACCCCGTCTGAACAGTTCGGAGCGGCGCAGCGCGATGCAAGCGCCGCGCCGTCAGGATCTGAAACGCGCGCGCGGATCGTATCCTGTCGGCGGCGTCCAGTCCTCCAGAAAGCCTTCCAGATCGGTGTCGTTCGTGGGCACGTCGACCATGAGCCGCACGAGCTGATCACCACGCTGCCCGTCGGAGTCCGGCAAGCCGCGCCCGCGCAGGCGCAGCACCGCGCCGGAGCTGGAGCCCGCCGGCACGCGCAGCTCGACAGGGCCGTCGAGGGTTGGGGCGCGCACCTTGGCGCCGAACACCGCTTCCCGGATCGAGATCGGCAGATCGAGCCGAACATCGTGGCCTTCGCGCTTGAACCAGGGGTGGGGCTTGACCGCCACCTCGACAAGCAAGGCGCCCGGCCGGCCGCCATTCGCCCCGGGGTGACCCTGTCCGCGCAGGCGCAAAACGCGTCCATCCTCGACCCCGGCCGGGATCGTCACATCCAGCTTTCGCCCGGCGACCGCCACGCGCCGCTTCACGCCCGACACGGCCTCATCGAGCGACACCTCGATACGCGTCTTCACGTCCGCACCGTCTCGCGCCGCCGGCGATCCGGCCCGGGCGCCGCCGCGCGGGGCGGACGCGAACAGGTCGGAAAACAAGTCGCCCAGATCCTCGAAGCGCCCGCTCGGGCCGCGCTCAAAGGGGCCGGCTTCGCGTCTTGTCCGGTAGTGAAACGCTGGGCGTTCACGGCCCTCGGCGTCGATCTCACCGCGATCGAACTGGGCGCGTTTGTCTGGATCGGAGAGGAGTTTGAAGGCTGACGTCACCTGCTTGAAGCGCTCTTCGGCCGCCTCGTCGTCAGGGCGTGTGTCGGGGTGGAGCGACTTGGCGAGCTTGCGATAGGCGGAGCGAATCTCGTCGGACGAGGCCGAGCGGCTGACGCCGAGAATCGCGTACGGATCGGTCATGGCGCTTTGATAGCAGGTGTCGGGCGGATGGGGCGACGTGCGCCCCGGGCGACACCGCATGTAAGCGACCAAGCCGCCTGCGCAAGCGCGATCAGCCGAGCAGGACCTCTCGGGGCGCGCCGGGGCCGTAATCAGCCGAGACCTGTGCGATCCTCGCCCGCGCCCCGCTCACGCCGCCGGGCAGGACGCCGTCGAGTTCGCTCTGGGTCAGGTTCAGCCCCGGCGCGGTGGTGTCATAGCTCGCCGCGAGTTCATCGGCGGCGTCCACAAGCTCGACGAGATAGCGCTCCTCGGCCTCGCCCACCGGCGGCTCGACGCCATCCCATCGATCGCCCGAAACGCGGGTGCGCCGAATCCATAAGAGCGACAGCCCGTCCTTGATCGAGACGCGCGGATGGACCGGGCTCAGCGGGCGGAGATCGCGCATGCGGTAGGTCGCGTTACGCTCAGCCACATTGACCGCGTCGAGAGCGGCGCGCGGCGGTACGGCAAGCACCGTCAGCTCTGCGCCGGCCTCATGGTCTTGGATCGGCAAGGTCCGCTGAGCGCCCTGAAAAACCACGACCCGGGCGCCCGGCGATGCGGCCGCACCCGGCGCCGCTGACGCGCCGATGCGTCTGATCAATCCGCTCAGCCGCCACAGATCGGCGCCGATCAGGTCAGCGTGTTTAAAGGCCAGCACCTCCCAGCCTGCGCTGGTCTCAACCGCAACGCGGTTGCCGCCGGCGAGCGCAGCGCCCGCGGCGATACTTTCGAGCGCGCCGCCGAACAGACGCACTTGAAGGCTCGCCGCGCGGTCCCAGCGACCTTCAGGTCCGGGCTCGAGCGTGGCGATCAGCTCGCCCATGATCGAGGCTTGGTCGATCTCGGTGCGCACGGTCGCGCCGGCGCGATCCGGGCCGACGAGCAACCGCGCCGGTCCGGGCCAAGGCCGGCTCCACGCCGCCGCCACGAGGCCGCCGCGTCCCGACGAGCCCGCGCCTTCGATCAGGGGCAGATCCATCACCGCGAGGGCCGGCTTGGGCGGTCTCGGCGGGACCGGATCGTTGATCTGCGGCTCCGAGCCGGCCGCGCTCGCCGCCGTGGGGGAGACCGCAGCCCCCTCCAGGACGACTGAGCGAGCCGCAGCGCCGTCAAGGCTGACCAGACGCCAGACCCGGCCGGCCGGCCCGGCGTCGAGCGAGACGATGTCGCCGGGCTCGAAGCGGGCTGCAGAGGGCGGAAGGGTGATACGCAGACCGGCCGCAGCCGCTCGCGCATCCTCCAGCACGCGCCGCGCCCAGCCGCGCGCCAGGCTTTCATCGGCCAGGAGCGGCGCTGTGAGGTCCACACGGCCCTCCACCGCGCCGTCGAGGCCGCGCCCGTAAGCGCTCGCCGATCCGTAGGCGTCATCATCGCCAATGTGGGACAAGCGCACCTCCTGCAGCGTCTCGGCTGCGGCGTTGCGCGTGACGGTGAGCGCGGCCTCGCTGGCCGTGCGCACGATGGCGGCGGTGTCGAGATGGGCTTGATCAGGCCGTGTGCGCATTCGAAAGGCCGGCCCCGAGGCTGCATCGATCAGGTCAAAGCCGAAGACTGCGGCGAGTTGCTCGATGATCGAGCGCGCGCTTTGCGGGCCGTCGACGATGAAGCCGCTCACCACACCTTGCAGATCGGAGACGTCCGCATCGTCCAACCCGGCGCGCCCGCTGAGATCCGCGACCACCCGGCTGAGCGTCGAAACTCCTAGCCGCCCTGACAGCCAGTGGCCGAGCCGCCAGTTCGCCGCATCGCTCCAGACATCGTCTCGGGCGGGAAATTCCGGAAACGGCCGGGCGTCCCAGGTCCAGGCTGTGGCGTGGTCAATATCGACCATCGCCCCGCCGTAAAGCGGCGAGACGGGATTGTTGCCGGCCTCCTCGCGCCAGTAGCCGTAAAGCGTCTCAAGATATCGACGTTGGATGAAGTCATCGCGCGCGCCGGACGAAAAATACGGCAGCGCGCTTTCCTCGCTCTTGGGGTCGATGAACACGTTGGGCTGGTTCGCACCCTTGTCCACGGCGGGACAGCCGACCTCGGTGAAGCGGATCGGCTTCGACATCGGCGTCCACGAGGTCGGGGTCGACGTCCTTACCCCGCCGAGACGGTCATGATGGGTCTGGCTCCACCAACTCCTGAGATCCTTGTAGCGCCAGACCCAGGGCTCGCCGTAAGCGGCGTCAGTGATCGGCGTGCGCGTCTGGACTTCGCGATCGGCCGCGCCCGCGTAGAACCAGTCGAACCCCTCGCCGCCCTCGACATTGGCCTCAAGATAGGCCTCGTCGTAGGTTGAGCCGTAACCGGCGTCGGCGTGGGTCCGCCCGTCGCGCCAGTCCGACAGCGGCGCATACCAATCGATCCCGACGAAATCGACGTCGCCATCGGCCCAAAACGGGTCGAGATGGAAAATCCGGTCGTCGGGGGCCTCGGGCGGTGAGAAGCCGGAATACTCGGACCAGTCCGCGCCGTAACTGATCTTCACGTCCGGCCCGAGAAGCGCCCTTACCTGGACGGCGAGGGCGCGCAGCGCCTCCACGAAGGGATGGCCCGTCCCGCCGCGCACGACGTTTAGTCCGCGCATCTCCGAACCGATCAGGAAGGCCTCCACCCCACCGGCCGCCGCCGCCAGGGCGGCGTGATGCAGGATGAAACGCGAAAAGCTCCACTCCTCAGGCCCTGAATAGATCAGCTCTTCATCCGCGATGGCGAAATCGCCCGCCGTCACAGTGCCGACGAAGGCGGCGATCTGGGACTGCGCCAGCGCGGTTCCGTCCGGCGATCCCGGCGCGCCGGGCGCCGGCGCGCAGCTGATCCGCCCGCGCCAGGGAAAGCCAGGAATGTCCATCAGGATGAAGGGATGCAGAGTGACGTCGTAGCCGCGCCCTTTCAGCCCCTTGATGAGCCCGACCACATCGGCGTCGGCGGGCGTTCCGCCGTAGATTGGACGGTCGTTATCGGTTGAGACGAGGTCTGCGGTCGCACGGGTCAGCCCGGCGGCGCGCCACTCGACCGGGTCGGTCTCCTTGTCGCGCACCTCCGCCTTGGGCCGGAGCGTGCAGGCGTCGCAGTCGATCGATGAGCCGAACCAGGCCGAAACGAGCGCGACCGCGCCGCAGTTCGGCGCATCCGCCGCCAGGGCGTCCAGCGCGGCGTCGACATTGGTCTCGGCGCGCAGCTGGTGGACGTTCTCCAGGCGCTCCTCGCCGGGCGCGATGACCTGGGCGACCGGCACGCGGGAGTAGGCGAACTCGCCTGACGCTGGAATGAGGCTGACCCCGGTCAGCCGCTCCTCAAGCCCGTCGGAGCCGTCTGCGCGCCTGAACACCTCGAAGGCGAGACCAGGGATGCGCGCACCGAACTCATCAAGGGGAAAATCTTCAAACACCGCGTAGGCGAGGCCGCGAAAGGCCGGCGTTCGCCCTGCGCCGGCTTCGGCCTCGATCGCGGCGTCCGGCGCCTGGCCCTCAGAGCCGTCGTGGACGCGCATCACGTAGGCCGCCGAGTCCAGCGGCTCGCCGTTCGCCCAGACGCGCCCGACGCGGTCGATCGGACCTTCGCAAAGGCCCACCGCGAAGCTTACCGTATAGCTGTAGCGCGTCGTGGTCGGCCCGCCGCCCTTGCCGCCCTGGCTTTCACGCACGGCGTGCTCGACGAAACGGCCGACCCAGATCACCTGGCCGGCCAGACGCATCCGGCCGTACACCAGCGGGATGCCGCTGCCGAGCGTGGAGGTCTGGACCTCCAGCGTCTCATAGCGCGGTCCGATGGTGCGGTCCGGGGCGAACAGGTTCGCGATCCCGGCCTGCGCGGCGCCGATCGCGGCGGACTTCGCCGCGTCGACGAAGACGCCGGCTGCATTGAGCGCGAGTTGCGCCATGGCGGTCAGTCCTTTTTGGGTATGGGAAAGGCGCCGGCCGACGCGATGCGCGCGCGCCACCAGGGCGAAAGCGGCGAAGCCAGCACGGCCCGGCCGTAATAGGCGTGGATCATCCGGCCTTCGCCCGAAAGGATCGCACAGTGCTTCACCGGCCCGTGTCTGAACGGGCGCAGAAGGATCACGTCGCCGGGCTCGGCCTCCTCCGGGTCCAGCCGATCAAGATGGCGCGCCGCCGCGGCCAGGAGCGCGGTTTCGCCGCTGCGCTCGGCCCAGTCCGGCGAGTAAGGCGGCGCCGCCTCGGGCTCCTCTGCGTGAAGCGCACGCCAGACGCCGCGGATCAGACCCAGGCAGTCCGCGCCCGCGCCTCTGACGCTCGCCTGATGGCGATAAGGCGTGCCGATCCAACAGCGCGCTTCGGCGAGCGCGGCCGCACGGGTTGCGCGTCTATCCATGGTCTTAGCCGCGCGCGGTCATCTCGCCGGCGTGACGCACGAGCACGTCGTTGCCGGGCATGAACGGGCAGCCTCTGAAATTGACCGCGTTGGCGAACTTCGAGGCGCAGGTGTCCAGGCGCTTGTCGCATCCGGCCGTGACGGTGAATTCGTCCCCGGCCGATATCGCAGCAGCCGGCGAAGGGGAGAGTTCCAAGAGCGCGCCGCCGGATGCGGCGCGATGGATCGTCACCAGCGAGGACGCACCCATGTTGGCTCCGGAGGTCCAGGTGATACTGCCGTCAGCGAACCAGCCGTTGGAGAAGCTTTCCAGACCTGAAGCGACCACGGCGCGGGCGTGGGGCGAGGCGGTCACCACGCCATGGGCGCGGTAGGCCGGATCGGTTAGGTCGACGCTGCAGCGCGCACCACCGAGGGCGGCGTCGCACCGGGAGGCGTAGACGCGCCCGATCGTGCGCGACAGACGTACGGACCGTCCGGAAAGCTCGGCCTCGAAGCCGCCATCGGACCGGGTGATTTCGCCGAGTTCGCCGGTGAAGGTGCGAAAGCCGAGCGCCGGCTCGCTCCAGTCCACTCGGAAGATCTCGACCCGCGCGCCGTCCCAGAGCCCGTTGTCGAGATCGGCTTCATCGATCCGCTGCGAGGAGACCGCGCCGAACGCCGCGCCGCGCGCCGGCGCCAGGCCGGTCTGACCGCGCAGGCCTCCGGGCGACACACCGCTGTCCGGCTCGAACACCTGTCCGGCATGGGTGAGCGCGCGGTCGTGGTCGGTGAACCCGTAGACCGCGCCGTCGCTCCGCGTGACGCGCCAGCACCAGGCGAGCGTCGTCGCGCCCGCATCGAGCTTGGCCTGCAGGGCGGGGGGAATGTCGATCATGCGTTGAGCTCTCAGAAACGGGGTCGGCCTAGTCGAGCCGAACCTCGACGAGTGGCACGCTCACGGCCTGACCGGCGGCGAAGCCTTCAAGGGAGACTTCGAGCCGGTCGATGTCGAAGCGCGCGGGCGTGTCGAACAGAAATCCGGCGGTAACTCCCGCGCCGGCGCCGGGCGGCGCGTCGAACCGGATCCGGCCGTCCACAAGCACGGTGAAAGCCGCGGGCGCGCCGTCGACGGCGGCGAGAACGCTGGCCGCGACCGGTTTGGCGATGGCGCGGGTCCATGCGCTTGCGCCTGCGCCATATCGCTTGATGAGGGCGAAGTCGGTCTGCGCGCCGTCGCCGGTCGCGATGATCTGATCGGTCGCGGCGGGCTGCTTCGACGGCGCGCAGGACTTGTGATCGATCGGGTCGCGGAAGCGGAAGGCGTGGAGCCGGCCGCGGCGCGCCTCAAAGAAGGCGGTGAGTTCGGCCAGGTCGTCGAGCGTGCGCACGCCCGGCCCAGCGTCCCACCGCCGTCGGGAATCCGCCCAGGGGCTGTTTCGCTCTTCCCGGCCGGAGGCGAGTTCGACGATCTCGGTCAGCCGCTCCGGCCCGCCGCTCGCGCCAAGGCCGACCGGAAGCGGGAACAGGACGTCATGGAAGGCGCTCATAGCTTCATCACTCCGCGCCGCACCGCGCGTGCGACGGCCGCGGCGATCTGGCCTTCGGATTGGCGCACCGCAACGGCGGGCGAGCCGTAGGCGTTGATCGTGACCTTCACGCTGGGACCAAAGCCGAGGGGAAATCCGCCGTCCGATCCGGTCGGCGGAGCGATGGCGCCGGACGCGCCCGGGAGCGCGCCCTGGTCGAGCTTGGACAAGGTCTTGGACACCTCGTCCTCATCCTCGCCCGTCAGGATGGTCTCGAGCGAGCCGAACACCCTGTCGATCGCGATCGAGGCGAGCGAGAGCGCGATGCGCCGGGCGAGGTCGTCGAATGCGACCGCGCCGGTGCGCGCGAACTCGAGCAGCGCGTCCTCCATCTCGCTGAAGACGGTGCGGACCGCCTCCTGCAGGGGGCCGGGATCGACGTCTCGCTTGCCTTCGCCCGCGTCTATGGGCTGCTTCTTATCGGTCATCGCGATCCTCCGGCGCGTATCTGGCGATCAGCGCCTCCAGACCGGCGCGGGCAAGCGGCGTATCGGACGCGCCGTCGATGAGCGCGCGCCACTCATTGACGCTGAGCGCCCAGAAGGCGTCCGGCGTCAGGCCGAAGCGCGCCACGGCGACACGCAGCATGGCGGCCCAGTGCGCGCCCACGGCGCTCAGCGCCCGCCCGGGGAGAACACTTCGGCGACGGCGCGTGCGGCCTCGGCCGGATCGATGTCGGCGCCGGACGGATCGGGCGCCTGGGGCCCCTCGCCCGCGCGTAGAAGCGCGCCGGTCACGTGCAGAAGATCGCCGGCCGAGAGCCGCTTCATCCGCTCGGCGAGATCGGAGAAGCCGACCGCGCCAAGCGCCTGCTCGATCTCGGCGAGCGCGCCCAGGGTCAGGCGCAGGCTGCGCGGTCGCCCGTCCACGGACAGGGAGGTTTCGTTGCGCTGGGGGTTGGTCATCAGATCAGATCTCCTCGAAGGTGAGTTCGCCGGCCGAGGCCAGCGTCAGCGAATAGGTCGCCTCTCCGTCATGGCGCCCGGCGTATTCCAGCCGGGTCACCAGGAAGGGGCCGAGAAGCGCGCCGAAGTCGGGGATCACGAGGCGCCAGTCCCGGCGCGCCTGATCGAAGAAGAGCCGGCGCGCTTCGGCATCCGAGGCTGCGTCCACGAACACGCCCGAGCCGGTGAGCGAGGCCGAACGCACGCCCGCCCCCGCGATCAGCTCGCGCCAGCGGCCTGGGCTTTCGGCGTGGGTGGCGTCGATCACCCCGGCGTTGAGCGAGAGCGATTTCGCGCGCACCCCGGCGACCGGCGCGAAAACGGGCGGGTCGGTGCCGTCGGACAGGGTCAACAGCACGTCCTTGCCGGCTTGAGCGGCCATCAGCGTCTCCTTTCTCGAGCCCAAAGAAAAAGGCCGCCCGTAACCGGACGGCCTTTAAAAAACGGGAACTGGAATCGCGTTAAGCAGCGATCGCATGGTACGAGCCCGGATCGCTTGCCTCGATCCGGATCGGACGCTCTACGGCCGAATAGACCGAGCGTTCAGCGAGCTGCTCGACGCTTAAATCAGAGCGCCCCACATACTCTATCGCCTTCCTCCGGATCACCATCTCCGCAGCCTGATCCAGCGGGCACTCGCCCCGCTCCCAGCGTCCGACTGTTTGGCCGTCGCGCCCGACGAGTTTCGCCAGTTCGGCCTGTGACAGCCCAAGCTCTGAGCGGAGGAAGCGGATCTCCTTGGGCTTTAAGCCGCCTTCCTTGACCGCGACAGCATGCACGAGGACGCGGTGAAGCAAGTTTACATTGGGGATGGTGACGACTTCCTCGCCATCGTCGTCTAGACGCAACGGGAAACGCTCGAGCACGACGTTATCGAGACCGCACTCATCGTACAGATAGTCGATGTACTTCACGGTCATTTTTCATCTCTCCACATGAAAGTCACGACCTTCAGAATGTTGCCGCCCGGGATGACGACAGCACACACAGTCCGCCCGCCGCAGTTCGGAGTGGGCCCTTCGATCCGGTACTTGAAGTATCCCTCGCGTGTAGCGGGATCACCCTCATCATAAACGAACCCTTGCTTCAGCACATGAAGCAGGTCGGCCTGGATCAGCCCACGCTCTTTCAGCCTCTCTTTTGCGTGTTTGGCCAAAACAAGGTTCATTTCGTCGCTTCGCGCAAGCTCATTAATCCACCGCGTCGCATCGGCGGGCGATTTGGAGCCTAAGCGGTCAGCCATGTGCTAGACATATCATGGTGATATATCCGGTCAAGTTTTAGAAGCATTATGCATGCTTGATCACGCTTCTCCGATCGGGTCCAGGCGCGCGTTCAGGCGCACCAGGCCGGTGAGCGAGCGGGCGTCGCCGGCGCGCACGACGTCGGTGTAGACGACGCGGCAGAGCACGCAGCGCGCGCCATCTGTAAGGGTGAGATCGGCCAGGTGGAGCGCGTCGCGCACCAGCCCGACGGCCTGCTTGGCGGCGGCGAGGTCCAAGCGCCTGGCGCGGACCGCCAAGGTCAGCTTGTGGTCGATCAGGCGCGCGCCCTCGGCGTCGGCCGGCGCGCTTTCGCCCGCCCCGAGCACGACATAAGGGAACGCTGCGCCGCGCGGCGCGCCGGCGTAGACCCGCGCCGGGTCGCCGAAGACCGACTGCACGCCGGCGTCAGCGCGCAACCGGTCGAGCACGGCGGCTTGGAAGGCGGCTTCAGCGCTCATAGCCGTCGGCTCCGATAGGGATTGAGAAGGCGCATCACCGTGTCACCTGGGTCGCCCTCGCCCCGTAGCGCGACCTCCGGCGCATCGCCGCGCGCGTAGAGCCGGCCGGCGTAGATGAGAGTCGCTTCACGCAGCGGCGCAGGCACCTCGTCGGCCGAAACGCCGTAGCCGGCGGTGAAGTCGATCTCGACGCTCGCCGCACGCTTGCCGGGTCTTGGAAACCCGAACGGCGCCCGGGCGATGATCCGCCCCGGATCGTAGTCGGTGTCGATGCGGTACTCGGCCGGATCCCAGACGATCTCATCGCCTGTGTGATCGCGCACGCGCACCTCGGACACCGACGCTAGCGGAGGCCGTGCGAGCGCGAAGGCGGTCCCGGCCGCGGAGAAGCGCCGCAGCGGCCAGCCGTCGAGCGTCTCGCGAAAGTCGCGCACGATCAGCGCTCGCCCGGTGAGACTTTCCACGCCGGTGCGCGCGGCGCGGATCATCAGGCCGATGAGCGCATCCTCGTCGCCGTGGCCCACACGCAGGAAAGCCTTCGCCTCGGCCAGCGAGACGGGCTCGACCGCAGGCGCGGTCAGTTCGACGACCGGCATGGCGGCGTCTCCGTGTTGAAGCTTGAAGAAGAAGTGCGGAGCGCCGCCGCCCGGGGGGAGGAAGACGGCGGCGCTCCGCCGGCGGCGTCGCGCGAGAGGGACGCGCGGGCGCGCCGATCGCATTCAGCTGGCGGCGATCTTGAGAAGCTTGATCGCGTTGAAGTCCTGCACCCCGCCCCCGACGCGCTTGGTCGTATAGAACAGGACGTAAGGCTTGGCCGAGTACGGGTCGCGCAAGACCTGGACGCCCTGGCGATCCACCACGAGATAACCGCGCTCGAAATCGCCGAACGCGATCGCGAAGGCGTTCGCCTCCACGTCGGGCAGGTCCTCGGCTTCGGTGACCGGATAGCCCAGAAGCGTCGCGGGGAGCCCCGCGCTCATGGAGGGCTGCCAGATATAGTTGCCGTCAGAGTCCTTGAACTTGCGCACCTTGGAGACGGTGCGCCGGTTCATCACGAAGCGGCCGTTGGCGCGATAGCCTGAGGCCGGCGCGTAGATCAGGTCGATCAGCACGTCCACCGGGTCGTCGGCGGGAAAGTCCGCCGCCGCGCCCGTGGCGACATAGCCGAGCTCGCCCCAGACTTCGCTCCCGTCAGCGACCTTGGTGTAGTTGAGGAAGCCTCTGGGCTTGTTCGTCCCGTCGCCGTTGACGAAGGCCTTGCCCTCTGCCTCGGCGAAGACGTCGCGGACCTCCTCGGCGAGCCACTGGTCCACATCGACCAGCGCATCCTCCAGAAGCACCGGCGTGGCGGCGGGCATGGCGTAGAGCTCCGCGGTCGGAATCTCCGCGATCGCGAGCGAGCTTGTATCGGTCTCGGTGCGCGCGCCGGTCTCGGAGGTCCAGCCATGGGCCGCGCCGCCAAGGCTCACCGGGCGCTTGAAGGTGTGGCTCGTGGTCTGCTTCACCGACGCGATGGCGCGGATCGGCGACACCTCCGTGACGAGGCGCGTGATCAGCGCTTCGGTCTCGGCCGGCGCGACATAGCCGCCGTCCGCGTCCACGCCGGCCGAGAGCGACTTGCCTTCGAGCAGGCTCGAGGCGTCGCCGCGGCGTACATAGGCCGACCAGCCCGCATCCTGCGCGCCGCGCCGGCCGGTCTCCAGCGCCGGTCGGCGGCTTTCCAGCGCCATGCGGTCGAGCGCCTGCTTCTGCTCGATCAGAGCGCGGTCGATGCGGTCGACCTGTTCGGCCAAGAGCGGGTCGGCGCCGGTCTTCTTCTCGATCTCGTCGAGGCGGCGGTCGTTGGCGTCCTTGAAGCTCTCGAACGCGCAGAGAAATTCGTGCATCGCGGCGCGCGCCTCTGCATTGGGCGCGGCCATCTTGGTCTCCCGGGTCATGTGGGTCCTTTCCATCGTCGGGCGTTGAAGCGGTCGGCGGTCAGGCCGCCGCGAGCGAAGCCGCGCGCTCAGGCGCGGCGACCCGGCGCAGACGCGCCTGGGCGAGCATGGGGAAGGTCACGATTGAGACTTCCCACAGGTCGATTTCGAGAAGATCGCGCCCTCCGCCGGGGCGCGGCGCGGAGCGCCGGGTGCGAAAGCCGATCGACAGCCCGTCGACCGCGCCTTGCGAAACAAGGCCGATCACCGCCCGCCCGCGCGCAGCCGCCGGCAGGAGACGTCCGCGGACATAAAGCCCGCGCCCGTCCTCGCGGATCTCGTCCCAGACGCCGACGGGCTCGGCCGCGTCATGCTGGAACAACATGCGCACGCCCGAAGCGCCGCGCGCCGTCAAGGTGCGCGCGAAGGCGCCGGCGCGCACGACGTCGCGCGCGTGATCCTCGATGTCGAACAGTGAGGCGTAACCGCTAAAGCTCAGCGGTTCGCCGACGGCTTCGCCGGCGCTCATGGGCGTCTCCCGATGTCTGAAGGGGCGAGGCCGGCGTCTAGCCGCCGGTCGCCTGGTCGTGCATGCGGCGCTCGATGCGATCGAGCGAGGCGCGCATCTGGACGGTCTGCTCCTCCAGCCGCGCCAGGCGCTCGTTGACAGCCAGCGTGGCGGCGGCGCGTTCCTCCAGATGGCGCAGGCGCTCTCCGGTGGAGCCCGCCCACATCAGGGCAGCCGCGGTCTGCATCAGCACCGCGACGACGACGCCGAGCGAGACCGTGCGCTCGAAGCGCCAGCTTGTTTCATCGCTCATCTCGGCGCCTCCTCCAGCCCGAGGAGACGGCGCTTCTCTGCATCGCTGAGGAAGTCCGCGCCGGAGATCTCGCTCCAGCGCCGCGCGCGCTCTTCGCTGAGCGCAGGCAGTTCCTCCGCGGCCGGCTGCAGACGCGCCGGGCCAAGCCAGGGCGACAGCCAGCGCGACAGGGCGCGCGCGGTCTTGCGCGCCAGCGGCAGAACCGTCTGGCGATGGAAGGCGAGGTTCGCCTCTTTGTAATTGGAATAGGTGTTGTCGCCGGGCACGCCGAGCAGCATGGGCGGCACGCCGAACGCAAGCGCGATCTCGCGCGCGGCCTCGCGGCGCAGCTCGATGAAGTCCATCTCCGCCGGGCTCTGCCCCATGGGCTTCCAGTCGAGCCCGCCCTCCAGAAGCAGCGGCCGGCCGGCGTTGGCCGGGCCGGTGTAGAGATCCTCGAGCTCGGTCTTCAGGCGCTCGTACTGGCTCTCCGTCAGGCGCGCATCGCCGCCTTCACGGCCGGCCACCACGAGCGCGCCGGAGGGCCGCGCGGCGTTGTCGAGCAGAGCCTTCGCCCAAGTCCCGCCGGCGTTGTGCACGTCGACCGCCCTTGCAGCCGCCTCCATCGGCGGCAGGCCGTAATGATCATCGCCCGGGTTGAAGAGCTTCATGTGAAGGACCGGGCTGCGGCCGCGGGCGCGGTCGCGCTCGAACACGCGCCGCTCTCCGCCGGCCCGATACTCCCAGGCGTCCGCCCAGCCTTTCGGCCCGGCGATCACGCGCATGCGGTCGGGCCTGAGCATGTAGAGCGCCTGAGGCCCGTCCTCGCCGCCGGCGAACTCCATATAGGCGTTGCCCGCGACCTGCAGGGCCCCGATGAAGCTCTCGAGAAGCTCCTGGCCGGCCTCGTCGGGGTTCGGCGCGCTGACGAGATCAAGCGCGCGGCGCGAGCCCTCCCCGTCGTCACCGGCGTGCAGGGGCACCGCGGCGACGGCCTCCGCGATCAGGCGCACGCAGCGATGGGTGACGGCGTTGCGCGCATAGCCCTCGCGCACATAGGCGGCGTAGTCGCGCGGCGTCCACGCCGCGGGCGGGCTGAGGCTCAACGCCACGAACCCCCCTGCGGCCTTGCGTTCACGGCCGAGGAGCGTCCTCCACATGGGGTGGTCCCTTTCTGATGTCGGGTTCGCGCCTAGAGGCGCCTCAAACGTGGATCCGCACTCGGGCCGGCGAGTGCGGCGAGCGCCCAGACCAGCGCGTCCACGCGGTCGGGCGAGCCACGACTCTCCGGCGAGCCGAAGGCGCACATCTGGTCTTCGAGCGCGGGAAACCGTCCCGCATGCGCGACGCGACCGCGCGCATAAAGCGCCGCGATCGGCTCGGCGCGGGCGCGCTTGCCGCGGCTTGCGCGCACCAGCCTGACCGGCAGGTCCGGCTCGGCCTGGGTCAGTACGGCGCGCACCATGTCCCCGCCCTGGTTGGCTTCGGCCACCACCGCGTCGGCGTCGAACGCCTCCACCGCCTGGGCGACCGCTCGCGCCCAGCCCTCGGGCGAGGCGCGCAGCGATCGGTCAGCGAGCACGACGGCGGTCAGCCCGCGGCCCGTCCCAGCTCCGCCCACGACGACCAGGCCGCACTCGTCGCCCTCGCCGCTGCCCGCCGGCGGATCAACGCCGACGACGATGCGCTCGGGCGCTGCGGCGTCGAGCGAGAGCGCCGCGTCGATCATCTCACGGGTCCACAGCGCCCCGTCCGGGTCCTCGATCAAGGCGCCGTCGAGCTCTTGCCGGGCCAGGCGCGAGGCGCCGTAAGCCTCCTTCATCGCCTCGACGAAGCCCGGCGCGAGGCTTGTGCGGTTCTCAGCCGTGGCCGACCGCGTCACGGCGACGCCCGAGCTCTTCACGAGCTGCTTCAGAGCCGGGATCGGCCTCGGCGTCGTCGTGATCGCGAGGCGCGGATCCTCGCCCAAACGTAACCCCATGCGCAGCGTGTCGAGCGTGGCCTGGGCGTAGCGCCAGGCCGCGAACTCATCGGCCCACGCCGCGTCAAACTGAGGCCCGCGAAGCCCGTCCGGATCTTCCGCCGAGAACACATAGCCGACCACCCCGTCGCTCCACTCCAACCGGCGGCGCGAGGGCGAGTAGACCGGCCGGCGCTCCGGCGGCCCGATGGACAACAAGCCAGAGGGCCCGCCGACCATCACCTCGCGCGCGTCGTTATAGGTCGGCGCGACCAGCGCGATGCGCTTCTTCCCGCCGAGCACCTGGGACCGGACCCACTCCGCCCCGGCGCGGGTCTTTCCAGCCCCGCGCCCGCCCAGAAACAGCCAGATCGACCAGTCGCCCGGAGGCGCGAGCTGGGCCTGTCTGGCCCAGAATAGCCAGTCGTCACGAATCATCCTCAAGCGCCGGGTACCCAACCCAGTCGCGAATTTCGTCCGGTGAGCAGGCGGCAGCGATGCCCAGGATGCGGCGCTCCAGATCCGCTCGAAGCCGCTCGAGTTCAGCCTGTTCGTCATGCAGTCCACCGGCGGCTTCGCGTTCCAGTCCGAGCTTCATGCTCTCCAGCGTCTGGATGAGCTTGGTGACGGCGGTCATTCTCTTCGTCGTCGCCTCGGCCGCATCGGGTCCGTCGTCGCGAAGCCGCACGGTGAGCGCCTCAAGCTCGGCGTAGAGCTGGATGACGGCGAGATCGACGGTGCGCACATGCCGCGCCGCGGCCTGCCGGGACAGCTCGGCCTCAAGCAGGTCCGCCGTGACGCCATGGCGCTCGAACAGCTCCTCCGGGGTCTCACCTGCCGCGAGGGCGTCGATCACCGCGTCCCAATCCGGCTGCGGCGTTTCGTTTTCGGATTTTTCGACCATGCCTGAAGACTAGCCGCGCACCGGGGCGGTCGAACGTCTTCTGCAGAAAAACAGCCAACGCACTGAGCAACTTATGGAAACAATCGTCCGAGGCGGGAGCAGCCGCCGGATTATCCCCGTATCGGCCTAATTCTCGCCGACGATACGCTCCTCAATGTCGTCCCAGTCGACCTCATCCTCAGCCACGAGGCGGCCTTTCACCGACACGCCGGCGCGATGAACGCTCTCGGGATCGTCGCTGACGAGCGGGTGCCAGTCGGCGAGGCCGCGTCCCTCATGGATGCGCCGGTAGGCGCAGCTCCTGGGCATCCAGTCCAGCGCGGCGACATTGTCTGGGGTCAGCTTCACGCAGCCCGGCACGCGAGCGTGGCGGTTGTCATAGTCCGAGCAGCGCACCGTTTTCAGATCAAGCAGCCGGCATCCAACGTCGGTGCGGTAAACCGGCCCGCCGTCTTCATCCTGAATCAGGACCACGCAGCACTTGCCGCAGCCGTCGCAGAGCGCTTCCCATTCCGACGGGCTCATCTGCGAGAGGGATTTCGTCTCCCAGAACGGTCGGTCCTCGGCCATGTCCTCATTTTAGCCGCGTTCGCACGCTTTTCAGACCCGCGCGTTTCAGTGCAGGTCTCTCACGCGATGAACACCTTCCGCGCCGATCTCTCCGATGACCGCCCGCCCCTCTGGCGCCGGCCTGTAGCGCTCGTGGGCATGACCGGCGCCGCCCTCGCGCTGGCGCTCCTCATCGCCTTCATCGTGTTCTGGCGGTGGGCGTTCCACGACATCCCCCGCCTGCCCGAGGACGACGAGGCGCTGTGGTCGACCCGGCTGGAACGCTCGGTGACGCTGCTCGGCGCAAACGGCGAGACGCTCGCGGTGCGCGGACCGCTTTACGGCGATGTGGTGCGCCTTGAGGACCTGCCCGAGCATGTCCCCCAGGCCTTCATCGCGATCGAGGACCAGCGCTTCTACGAGCATTCAGGCGTCGACCTTCAAGGCCTCGCGCGCGCCTTCATGGCGAACCTGCGCGCCGGCGCGACGGTCCAGGGCGGCTCGACGCTGACCATGCAGCTCGTAAAGAATCTGATCCTGACCCCGGAACGCACCGTGCAGCGCAAGATCCAGGAGATCCGGCTCGCCCCCGCGCTCGAACGCCAGCTGACCAAGCAGGAGATCCTCGAGCTTTATCTGAACCGGGTTTATCTCGGCGAGCAGGCCTATGGCGTGGAGGCGGCGGCGCGGCGCTACTTTGACCGGCCCGCCTCAGAGCTGACGCTGCAGCAAGCGGCCCTCCTCGCCGCGCTGCCCAAAGCGCCGAGCCGGCTGGCGCCCACGACCAATCTCGACGCCGCGCGCGAGCGGGCCGAGGACGTGCTTCAGGCGATGCTGAACGCGGGCTTCATCGATTCCATCAACTACATCGCCGCAACCGCCGATCCTGCGACCCCGATCGATCAGGAGGGCCCTGACGCGGCGCTTTATGGTCATGTCTTCGACTACGCGCTGAGCCTCGCCGAAGCGCGGCTGCCGGACGGGTCGCAGACGCCCGATCTCGTCATCGCCACGAGCATCGAACCGCGCCTGCAGCGCGCGGCGATGAGCGCGGCCAAGGCGCATCTGGGCGCAGAGGACGACCCGCGCGAAGCCGCGCTCGTCGCGGTGGACATGGACGGTCGGGTGCGCGCCATGACCGGCGGGCTCGACTACCGCGACAGCCAGTTCAACCGTGCGGTCCAGGCGCGCCGCCAGCCGGGCTCGGCGTTCAAGCCGGTCGTCTTCGCCGCCGCGCTGGAGGCCGGGTACGCGCCCTCCTCCACCTTCGAGGACGAGCCGATCGATCTTGAGGGCTGGAGCCCTGAGAATTTCGGCGGCGGCTATCGCGGCGCGATCACGATCGCGGACGCGCTGAAGCGCTCGATCAACACGGTCGCGGCGCAGGCCGGCGCGGCGGTCGGCGCGGACACGGTCGCGGAGATGGCGCAGCGCCTCGGGGTGCAATCCCAGATCCCCTCTTTGCCTGCGATCGCGCTCGGCGCGGCCGAGGTCAGTCTTCTCGAGATGACCAGCGTCTATCTCGTCTTCGCCAATGACGGCGTGCGCCGGGAGCCGCGCCTGATCGAGCGCATCACGAACCGGCGCGGCGAGGCGCTGTGGGAGGCCGAGCCGGGTCCGGCCGCCCGCGCGGTCTCGGTGGAGGATGCGCGCGCGATGTCCACCATGCTGCAAAGCGTCGTGCGCGACGGCACCGGCGCGCGCGCTCAACTGAACCGGGCCGCAGCTGGAAAGACCGGCACCAGTCAGAACTCGCGCGACGCCTGGTTCATCGGGTTCACCGCCGATTACGCGGCCGGGGTCTGGGTCGGGCGCGACGATGACCAGACGATGGGCGCGGTGACGGGCGGAAGCCTGCCGGCGATGATCTGGCGTGACTTCATGGCGCTCGCCCACGAGGGGTTGCCGGCGCGCAGTCTGTCCGCACCGCCGCCGCGCCGGCGAACCGCGCGCGAGGAGCGCCTCGCCGCGTTCTACTCGGAGCTGTCGGAGCGGTTTTCGGAGATCAACGCCGACCCGTCGCGCTGAGCCTCGTCCAGCGTCTTTCTGAGATCGGAGACCTCGCCGCGCAGCGCGCGCAGCTCGGCCAGCAGAAGCTCGCGCTCATCATGGGCGGCGTCCTGGCGATGGACCTCCTCGTCAAAGTGCTTGGACTGTAGCGAGTCCACGATGACGGCGATGAAGAGGTTCAGGACCGCGAAGCTGGTCAGGATGATGAAGACGACGAAGAAGATCCACGCGTGTGGGTGTTCTGCGATCACCGGGCGCGCCACGCCCATGGACCAGCTCTCCAGCGTCATCACCTGAAAAAGCGTGAAGGCCGACGCGCCCACATTCGCGAAGAATTCCGGATGAGTGCCGGAGAACAGCTTCGCGCCCATCACCGCCGCGACATAGAAGATCAGCCCCAGCACCATCATGATCGCGCCCATGCCGGGGATCGCCTTGCCGAGCGCCTCGACGACCTTGCGCATTTCCGGCATGACCGAGAACAGGCGAAACAGGCGAAGCACGCGCAGGGCGCGCAGAACGGTGAAGGCGCCGGCGTCGGGCACCAGCGAGATCGCGACCACCGACAGGTCGAACCAGTTCCAGCCCGACCTGAAGAAGGCGAGCCGCCAGGCGACGAGCTTGAGCAGGATCTCCACCACGAAGACCGCGATGATGGCCTGATCGGCGATCTGCAGCGCCGCGGCGACCGGGGCGGGCAGCGGATAGGTCTCCGCGCCGAGGATCAATGCGTTGATCAGGATCAGCGCGGTGATCGCGTGGCGAAACGCCGCGCTTGAGACGAACGCATCGAGCCGTCCCGACAGACCTTTAGGCGACGCCGCGTCAGCGCTCATGGCTTCCGGTTCCGTAACGAGTGGTGGAGCGGCGCGATGCATACCCGCGCGCGAACGCAGGTTCAACGCCGTTCGGGCAAGGGTTTCTCAACACGGCGCGGCGACACTGAGGCCATGTACGTTGTCATCGCCGCCCTGCTGCTCGCCGCCACGCCCGTTCCCGACGGCGCCGTGCTTCATGGCCATGAGCGCCGCGGCGGGCTGATCGAGCGCATGGATGGAGCGGCGGGGGAAAGCTGGCGCGCCTGTGCAGCCGCGTGCGGCTATCGCGACGCCTGCCAGGCTTGGACGTTCCGAGCGCTGAGCCGCGCTTGCGATCTGCACCGGGCGCCGGCGACGCCGCGCCGCCATCCCGGCGCGGTGACGGGGCTGTCGCCCGCCCTCGCGGCGGCGATCGAAGCGGCC
>CAZKBB010000002.1:8193-29830 GCA_964550935.1 uncultured Caulobacterales bacterium | reverse complement strand
GCCGGGCCGCCGTCAGGGCCTTGAGCGCGATCGGCCGGTGAGGCGGCGGGCTCGCGGCGCCCGAGCGGGCTGGAAAATCGCCGCCGTGCGTACGGTTTCTTTACCGCGCCCCGCCAAGGTGTCCGCCCTGAGGTTTAAACGGACATGCGCTCATGGCGGTCGCATCCAATCTTCACAAGCTTCAAGCGCTCGCTGGAGAGAAATCCTCGGAGCGCCGCCGCGCCCTGTTGCGCGACGTCACCGATCTGTTCTTCGCAGCGCCGCCGGCGGAAGGCTCCACCGCTCAGGCCCAATTCGGCGAGGTGCTCTCGCGCCTCGCAGACAGCGCGGCGGTTCAAGCGCGCGAACAACTCTCCGAGCGCTTCGCCGACGCGCCGAACGCGCCGCGTCAGCTGATACAGCAGCTGGCGCGCGACGCCATCGAAGTCGCCGCCCCGATCCTGCAGCGCTCCAAGGCGCTCACCGACGAGGATCTCGTCACGATCGTGCATGAGCGCGGCCAGGATCACATGCGCGCCATCGCCGGTCGCGACGCGGTCTCCGAGCGCGTCTCCAGCGCCATCGTGGAACGCGGCGACGACGTGACCGTGGCCGAGCTCGTCAGCAATGACGGCGCCCGGCTCGACCGCGCCGCGTACGAAACCGTGGCCGAACGCGCCGAGGCCAGCGAAACGCTGCAAGGCCCGCTGGTGCGCCGCGAAGACACGCCCAACGACATCCTGGCCGACATGATGAGCGTGGTCGAAGACACCTTGCGGTCAGCCATCCGCGAGCGCTTCGACCGGCTGGAGCCCGGGGTGCTGGAGGCTGCGCTCGCCGCCTCGCATCAGCGCCTCGAAGCGCGCTTGAAGGAGGACCGCGAGGTCGAGGAGGCGCGCAAGTTCATCCGCGCCCGGCGTGTTCGCAAAGAGCTGGACGGCGCGCTTCTGGCACGGCTCCTGCGCGAGGGTCAGGCGGTGCGTTTCTGCGTCGGCTTCGCCGAGCTGTCTGGCGTGGACTATCTGAGCGCCAAGCATGCGCTTGAGCATGACAGCCCGGACGGGCTGGCGCTGATCTGCAAGGCGGCGGACTTCGACAAAGCGCTGTTTGTGACCATTGCGGTGCTGCGCTCCGGCGCGGACACCGACACCTTCTCGGCCGCACGCGACCTTGGAAAGATCTATGAAGGTCTGACCAAGGACGCCGCCGAACGCGCGCTTCGCTTCACCAAGATGCGCCGCAACGCCGCTTAGCGACCCTCACCGGCGTCATCCTCGCCGCGCGCCTGACGCGCCGCGATCATCGCCGGGGCCTGATCGGCGCGCGCGGCGTCGCCGCGGCGCTCGGGCGGCAGGAAGACTTCCGCCCCGTCGTCGAGATAAACGCTGGTCGACGGGAAGGCGAACGCGGTCCCGGCTTCGTCCTCGACGATGCGCTTAACCGCGAAGGCGAGCTCTTCCTTCAGGCGCAGCCACTCGCCCCAGTTGATGGTTCGTGTGAAGCAATAGAGCAGGAAATCGATTGAAGACGGCCCGAAGGAGTCCACCCGCATGAACGTCGCCACCTCCGGGGGTTCGGCGAACTCGGGATGGTTCAGGATCCACTCCAGGACATGGTCGCGGATGTACTGCAGCTGCTCGTGGCTGGTCTTGTACTCCACCCCGATCGCCCACTTGATCCGGCGGTGGGTCATCCTGGAAAAATTCGTGACCGCATTGTCGGACAGATAGCTGTTGGGCACGTAGACCGGACCCTTGTCGAACCGGCGCACGAGCGTGGAGCGGAAATTGATATGCTCCACGTTGCCCTCGACGACGCCGTCGACCTTGATCCAGTCGCCAGGCAGAAAGCGCTTTTCGATCAGGATCATCAGTCCGGCGATCAGATTGCGGAACAGGTCCTGCGCGCCAAGGCCCACCGCGACGCCGAACAGGCCGAGACCGGCCACGATCGGCGCCACCGGGATGCCCCAGACCTGTAAAACGGCGGCGGCCCCGATGATGATGAAGAGCACGCGCAGCGTCTTCGCCATCCAGTCCACCAGCACCGGGCTCAACGCCTCGCGCAGCGGGGTGAGCAGAAAGGAGACCGGGCGCACCGCGTTGTGCAGCCCCCAGAAGATCGCCAGCACGATCAGCGAACGAACCAGATTAATGCCGGGCCCTGGGTTCTCCGCCGTGCCGTCGAGCCCAAGGATCTGCACCGCGATATAAACCCCGATGATGACGGGCACGAGTTTCAGCGGCTGGCTGATCGCCTCTAAAACCTTGTCGTCGAGCAGGGTGTCGGTGCGCTGCACCTGGCGACGCAAAAGCCCTTTCAAGATGCGCGAGAACAAGCCGCGAAAGATCAGCGACACCGCCACCGCGCCCAGCGCCATGAGGCCGTCGCCCACATCAAGGCCCAGAAAACTCGTGCGCCAGACATCGGCGACGATCGCCCAGATCTCGGAAAAGTTCTCGCTCACCGCCTGCACGCTTACCGCTCCTGAGCGCCCTTAGGCGTTGCGTTCCTTGGTTTTCTCAAACGTCACGTCCGGCCATTTCTCCTGGGAGTAGGACACCTCCCAACCTGATTTGGCCAGAAAGACCGGCGCGCCGTCGATGTCTTCCGCGATGGCGGACTTATGCCGGTCTGCGAACGCGTCGATCTTGTCCGCCGGGCCGCCGAGCCAGCGCGCGGTCTCGTAGGGACAGGCCTCGAACGTGACCTCCACGCCGTACTCGGTGGCGACGCGTTCGGCCATGACGTCGATCTGAAGTTGGCCGACCGCGCCGATCACGAAGTCGCCCCCGACCTGCAACCGGAAGAGCTGGGTCACGCCTTCCTCGGCGAGCGATTCAAGCGCCTTCTTCAGATGCTTGGCCTTGAGCGGATCCTTAAGGCGCGCCCGGCGCAGAATGTCCGGCGCGAAGTTCGGAATGCCGCCCACGACCCACTTGCCGCTCTCCGAGAGCGTGTCGCCCACGCGCAGAACGCCGTGGTTCGGCACGCCGATCACGTCGCCCGGAAACGCGTCGTCGGCGATCTCGCGATCCTGAGCGAAGAACATGATCGGGTTGTGCACCGTCATGGTCTTGCCGGTCTCGGTCTTCAGCTTCATGCCGCGCTTGAAGCGACCCGAACACAAACGAATGAAGGCGACGCGGTCGCGGTGGTTCGGATCCATGTTCGCTTGAACCTTGAACACAAAGCCTGAGACTTCTTTCTGGTCCGGTTCGATCGTCGGCGCCGGACCGGCGAGCGCGGGCTGGGCCTTCGGCGTCGGGGTCACGTCGGCCAACGCGTCGATCAGCTCGCGCACGCCGAACTGTCGCAGCGCCGAGCCGAAATAGACCGGGGTCAGGTGGCCCTCGTGATAGCTCTGCATGTCAAAGTCGACGCAGACCTCGCGCGCCAGTTCAGCGCCTTCGCGGACCTCAGCGAGTTCGTCCGCCTCAAGCACGTCGGCGATCTCGTTTCCAGACAGCGACACACGCTTTGACGGCGTGGCGGGATCTTCGTCTTCGGCGCGGCGGTGATAGATCACGAACTCGTCGCTGTTCAGGTCCGCCACGCCCTTGAAGCGCGCGCCGGAGCGGCAGGGCCACTGCATGGGCGCGGCGTCGAGCGCGAGCTTGTCCTGAATGTCGTCTAGCAGCTCGGACGGCTCCAGCGCCTCGCGGTCGAGCTTGTTGATGAATGTCAGGATCGGGATGTCGCGCAGCCGGCACACCTCCACGAGCTTCAGCGTGCGCGGCTCGACCCCCTTGGCCGCGTCGAGCACCATGATCGCACTGTCGGCCGCGGTCAGCGTGCGGTAGGTGTCCTCCGAGAAGTCCTCGTGGCCCGGCGTGTCGAGAAGGTTGAAGATCAGGTCGCGATACTCGTAGGTCATCACCGAGGCGGAGACGGAGATGCCGCGCTCGCGCTCGATCTTCATCCAGTCTGAACGCGTGCGCCGGTTCTCGCCGCGCGCGCGCACCTGACCGGCCAGCCGGATCGCGCCGGCGGCGAGCAGCACGTTCTCAGTCAGCGTGGTCTTGCCTGCGTCGGGATGGGAGATGATGGCGTAGGTGCGCCGGCGCGCCCATGGCGCGGCCTCAGGTCCATCTGTCATTGAAGGCGGGGTCCGGTCGGCTGGAGGGGTCAGGCGATCCGGTTAGAGGCCCGCGGCCCCGCTTTCAAGCCTTACGCACGCATGCGCTGCGGCGCCTGGGACCAGACCGCAAGGTTCGCGGTGTGGGTTGAGAGCCGCTCAGCCTCTTGAAGCTCACTAAGCTGGTGCATCGTCACAAGCGACACCGCGGCCAGGCGAACCTGCACCTCGCGCGCGCTCTCCGCGCTGTTCGGCGCAACGGCGAGCATGGCGTTGGCTTCTTCAGTCTTCCACGCGACCAGAGCCGCGAGCTGGATTGCATGCTCAGGGTGGGTGCGGTGCAGCCAGGGCTCCTCGTAGACCGCCTCGCGCACCAGCTTGACCACCTTGCCCACGCTCATCGCGATCAGCTCGGCCTTGTCGAAGGGCAAATTTCCCTCAAACACGGTTTCGGCCGGGTCGGCGAGGTCGAATACGACGTCGTTGAACAGGAACAGCATGGCTTTGAGCGTCCGGCGTCTTCGCGGCTTCAGACGCTCACGAGGATGCGCTCAACGCGTTAAAACTTCTCAATCGGCTCGGTAAGGAAGTGTCGACCATGACGGTCCTCGATCTCGACCACCCATAGGTCCGGGTCGTCCTCGCCGCGGCGTTCGGCGTAGCCGTCGGCGCGGCTTTCCACCATGGGCTCCTCGCCCAGGGGCGACATCCAGGCGCGCTCGCCCTCCATCGTCCGGGTCGGCGCATAGACACGGGCATGACCATCGAGCGTGGCGACCTTCACGATCACCGCGCCCGCGTCGGGATCGCCGCGCCGGGCGATGTAGACCGCCGCGCCCGCGCCCTCGGCGCGCCAGCGCAAGGCCTCCACCCAGAACCTGGTCTTCAGATCGCTCATGACGCTCCTGGCCGCGGTCTTGCCTGACGAGTCCCTAACAGGGAGGCGAGCGTATCATGACGGCACGCAGGATCGCCGGCTTCATCATCGCAATCGCGCTTACATGCGCAGCCGCCACCGCGGCGCAGGGCGAAACCCCGCTCAACGTCGAGACCCGAAGCCTGGCAGAGTTGAGCGGCGCGGTCGGCGAAACACGCCTCGACGCCGGTCAACGCCGCCTCATCGTCGACTTCACGATCGCAAACGGCGCCGAAGCCGACGCGCTGGCCTTGAGCCTGTCTGCGACCCCCGTCCACGCAGACGCCGCAGGGCGCATCATCGTCACGGTGAACGCCTCCCGGCCCGTGGTGCTGGAGCCCAGACCGGAGGCGTTCGAGGCGCGCTTCGCGCTGTACGCCGACAGCCTGCGCGCAGGCGCGAACCGGCTCGTGATCACGCTCGACGGCGATGACGGCGACGCCTGGTCCATCGACACCCACGCCTCAGCACTGGCCATTCAGCTCTCCAAGCCCGACGCGGCGCCGGCGACCCTTAGCGCTCTGGAGCGTCGGCTGGGGGCTGATTTCGCCTCGCTGGAGCGGATCTTCATCGAGGCTGGAGCCGCCGGCGATCAAGCCGTGACGGTCGAAGCGCTCGCCGCCCAGGGCGCCGCCTTGAGGCTTTCGCGCGCACCGGTGCTCGTAGGCGCGCCCGAGACTGCGGAGCTGATCATCACCGCCGAGCGCGGCGTCGGACCTGAAGTGCGTCTCGTTGGCGGCCAGGTCATACTCTCTGGACCCAATGAAGCCGCGCTTGTCGGCGCGGCGCGCCTGTTCGCCGCACGCCGCCTGGCCGACGCCGGCGCACACTTCGACGTCGCCGATGCGATCAACGCCGCCGCGCTGGCCGTCGCGCCCGAAGCCGGCGAGCCCGCCCGCCCCGGCCTCGACGGACTCGCTGCGTCGGGCGCGCCCTTCGCCCGATCGCGCGGATCGGGGGCCGGCGTGGTCTTCGCCACCCGGGCCGGCGCGGACCGCCGGGCCGCGGTCAGCGTTGCGGCTCGCGCCGCGCTCGCTTCAGGCGGTGCGTGGACATACGCCTGGTACGGCGAGACGATCGAAGCGGCTCCGCCGGGGCTGGACCTGATAGTGATTGGCGGACTGGAGACGCTGGGCGGCGACCTCTTGCGCGCCGCACCTGCTCCGGTGCGCGACGCGGCGGACGCGGCAAGGCGACGTCTGCCGAACGCGCCGCGCCCTGTCGGCTCGGTCGCCTTCGCCTCGCAGGCCCCGGCCGCGAGATCCGATCCCTACGCCACCGGCTTTGCAGCCCTGTTTGAGAACACCAGCGGGCGCACGTTGGCGCTGATCAGCGCGCCGGAAGAGGCCAGCTTCTCCAAAGCCGCCGGCCGGCTTGCGCGCTCAGGACTTTGGGCCGGCCTCCATGGCGAGGCCGCGGTGTGGGACGAGACCGGCGTCACCGGCTTCGCCCCGACAGGCCTCGTGTCTGCAGATCTCGGCGCTGCGGCGCGTTTCGTGCGCGCCAACGACCGCATGCTGGCGCTCGGCGCCTTTACGGTGTCGGTCCTGCTGCTTCTCGCTGGCGGCGCCGTAAACCGGACGTCAAGCCGAAGGCGCTAATGTTCCGCCCATGCCGGGCTTCATCACCGCCAGTTTGACCGCCATCGCCGCCGCCACCGCCGCGCCCTCCCCCGAGGCGCTCGCAGCCGAACGCGCCTTCATGATGCGCGCACGCGCCATGGCCGCCGACCAGGCGTGCGATCTGTTCAGCGCAGCCGAGCGCCGCGCGCTTGAAGCCGGACTTGAAGTTTCGCGCGCGGAGCTGCGCGCGGCCGGCGCGCCGGGCCATCGCATCGAGGCCGCCTTCGCGCGCGTTGGCGCGGACGCGGCGCTTTCCGATTGCGGCTCGCAAACGGTCGCAGAGCTCGCCGACGCGGTTCGCGGCGCCCACCGCGCCTACATGCAGCAGCGCCGCATGCGCTTTGAAGGACGCCATCGCGGCTGGGACGCGAACCGCGGCGCTCTGGAGCCGGGCGATTGGGCGGTCGTCCAGACCCTCGGCGAGGACGTCAGGCTGGGCTGGGCGCTCGACGAGCGCGGCGACGGCGCGCTGATGCTGGCAGCGAGCGTTGAGCGCCGCCCCGCGTCAGCGGTGCTGGTCCTGCGCGATCCGGCGCGCGCCGCACCGACCGACGCGACGGCGGGCGGCCTGGTATCGGCCGGCTCCAACGACCCGTTGTCGGCCTATGCGCCGCCGGCCTGGGCGCGCCGAACGATCTTCGCGTCGCGAAGGATCGCGCCGGCGTTCGCCGGAACGCTTCTCCAGACACCGCAGGCCGAGTCGCCTCAGGCCGGCTTCGTGTTTCCAGCAAACGCCTTCGACGCCATGGCGCGGCTTGATCCGCGCGAATCCGCGCGGGTTGAACTTCGCGGCGCTGACGGCGCCGTGACGACGGCCTGGTGGATCGAGATCGGGGCTCTGCGCGCGGCGGTGGACTTCATCGTCGCTGAAGACGCAGCGCGCAAGGCCGCGTCCGGGTCGCGTTAGGACGCCTGCGCGGCGGTCCGGGCGATTTCGTCTCCAGCGCTCTGGGCGAGCGCGATCTGGCCGCGCACATCAAGCACCGCCTCGTTTTCATCGCCCATGTCGGAAATCTCTGCGGACGCGATGACGGGCAAGCGCACCGTGACGGTCGTGCCCTCACCCCTAGCGCTTTGCAGGCTCATCGAACCGCCGTGCATTTCCGCGAGCGCCTTCACCAGCGACAAGCCGAGCCCGGTGCCGCGTTCGGAGCTCTCGCGCGCGGACCCGGCCTGGGCGTAGCGCTCGCCCAGCCCCTCGACGGCGTCAGCCTCGATGCCGACCCCGCTATCACCAACGGCGAGCACCAGCTCGCCGGCGTGCGCGCGCGCCATCACCGCCACCGCTCCGCCTTCAGAGGTGAATTTCACCGCGTTGGAGAGCAGGTTGAGCAAGATTTGACGCAGCGCCTTGCGGTCGGCTTCCACATCGATCGGGGCGTCACCGGCGTCGGAATTGAGCACGACCCCTTTATCGCGGGCGCGAAGGCGAAGCATTTTCGTGCAGGTATCGACGACATCGCGGGCGTCGAACCGGTCGAGCGTCAGCTCATAGCGGTCCGCTTCGATCTTGGACATGTCCAGGACATCCCCGATCAGGTCGAGCAGATGACGACCGCTTTCATGGATCATGTCCGCGTATTCGGCGTAGCGCGCGGGCATCGGCCCGAACAGGCGCTGCGTCATTACGTCGGAGAAGCCGATGATGGCGTTGAGCGGCGTGCGCAGCTCATGGCTGACCGAAGCAAGGAAATCCGACTTCGCCTGGCTCGCCGCGACGGCCTCGTCCCGCTCGGCCTGAAGCGCGGCGATGCGCCGATCGCGCTCGTCGGGCGCATGCACATTCACAGGAGCGGCGGTTTCACTGCGCGCCAGGTGAAGCACCAGCCCGCCTTCGCCGGCGGCGGCGGCGCGCGCATCCACACCGATCGCCTCACCGCGACCGCCGCGAACGTCGAACATGAAGCGTCCGCCGTCTGCGGAGCCGCCTTCCTCAGCGGAGGTGAGCCCGCGCGAGATGGTCTCGGCTGCAGCTTCGTCGAAAGCGAGGCCTTCAAGCGGCAGACCGCCGAGCGAGCGCGGCGCGCCCGGCACCAGGCGGCGAACCGAACGGGAGGCGGCCAGAATGCGTCCATCCGCATCGCAGGCGACCAGCGGCTCTGGCGCGTGGGTGAACGCGTCGGCGGCGGGCTTGAGCTCGCGCACCTCGCCGGCGAGCGCATTGAGCCGCCCGGATGCGCGCACGCCGGCCAGAAGCGAGGCAGCGGCGAAGAACACCGCCAGTAGCGCAGCCCCGCCGGGCGATGTCGTCAAGACGCCCGCTGCAGGCCCTGCACCCCCGGGTGAAACGATCGAAAACGCGCCCAGTGCAGCAAACGCCGTCAGGGCGATCACCGCGCTCATCGTGACATCCTCGCGCCGGCTGGTAGCGGCGGCTGCGGCGGGACCGGCCAGGAAAACCAGCGCCGCCGGCGACAGCGCGCCTCCGAACGCCGCGCTCGCGGCGAAGCCGGGCATGATCCAGCTGAGAAGAAAGGAGAAGCGATGCGCATCAGCCCGCCCACGCGGCGCACCGGCGATCAGGCCTAGAAGCCCGGGCGCAGCTGCGGCGCTCCAGCCGGCGATGGCGGCGGCGCTGATTGGCAGGCTGCGGTGGACCTCAAACGCGGCGAGGACGACAAGGCCGATCCAGAGCGCGTGCAGCGCGCGTACGGCGAGCGGCTCAAGGAAGGCGGGCGAACGCGGGGTCTGGCTCATGCGCGGGGTCCGACTCATCAAACGCAGTGCGGCGATCGCACGGTCAACCCACGGCGTTAACAATTCTTGAACAGCGGTTAAGGCGCACGCCGCAGAGATCGCCGCGCTTGGAGCCGGACCCGATCGCGGGCACTATGTGCGTTGATGCAGGACACGGAGTTCGTCGCCGCTATGCCCATCGCCGTTCGCGCGCTGTGTTCCGCCGCCTTCATCGTCCTGACACCGATCGCGGCGCCGGCCCAAAGCGGTTCTGACGCCGCGCCCGCCCCAGTGTTGCAGTTGCCGGCTCCTCAGGACGACGCTTCGCCGATCACGCTGCGCGGCGACGATCCGCGCGCGCCGCTTTTCAGCGCGGCGCAAGTCTACGCCTCCTATCACGAGGAGGTCGACTGGGCCGGACGGCGCGAGATCGTCTCGTCCCGCGATCTCGACGAGACGATGGACGCGCTCGCAGCCTATTATGACGACGAGACGCTCGCCGACGCCCAGCTCGCCTATGCCGCCCTGATCGCCACCGAGCATCCCGAGTTCATCGACTCGGTGCGCGCGGTGGCGGACTATTACGGCGTCGACGCTGCGCGCGCGGGCCTTATGGACGACACGCTATTCGTCACCGGCTTTCCAGGCGCGCGCGAGGCGGGCCGCTCTGTGCGCGAAGCGCTCGACGCCGACGCGGAGGAATTGCGCGCAGTGAGCGACCGCTACCGCCTCGCGGCCTACAATCTTCAAAGCCAAGCCTGGGCGCGTCGGCGCAATCGAGATCGGTCCGATCGTCTCGCTGCGCTGGAGGCCGCCTCGGACCGGCTGCGGGTGAATTTCGAGGCGCCGGACCCGGCTGAGCTGCACGCGCGCTTCGCACCGGCGCAAGGCGGGATCGGGTCGGCCTCCGCCCTTTACGAGGGCGGCGTGTCCGAAGGACCGTCCGGCCCCATGAGCGCGCCGGATCTGGTGCTCAATGTCGGCGAGGTGCAACTGACGCCGGATGAGCGCCGCGTCGGACGGATCCTGTCCGTCGCCGCGCTCCAGGCGGTGCAGTCCGCCGATCCGGCCGCGATCGACCGGTTATTGGAGGATCCCGCCGCCCAGCGCTGCATCGCCTGGGCGCGGCTTGATCTCGCCCAGTGCGTCGCGGCGGGCCAGTTCAAGTACGAGGACTCCTTCTGCATCGCCGAGCATGCGTTGAACGACATCGCAACCTGCCTGTCGGTTATGCGCGCCGGACGCCCTCGCGCGCCGGCCGTGCCGAGCGTGTCGCCCGGTGGGCGATAGGCAGGTTGGCGTTAAGGCGCCGGCAAGGCTGACGCGGCGTCGTTAACGCCTGCTTCATCGTTAACGGGGCTTTCGATGGCGCAAGCCCGCCCGCTTTGGTACCTTTTGCGCACTTTCGGCTTCCATGAAGCGCAGCGAAACGGGTCCCATGGCCTTTATCAGCTTCATCCTTCGCGCCGGGTTCTACCTCGCCGCCGTCGCCGCGTTCACGCCGGCCGGCTTCCACATGAGCGAGGGCCCGCTGACCGCGCAGATGCGCGATGCAGTGGCCGAGATCTCCGGAGAGCCGCGGCTGAACACGGATGCGCGCACCGGATCCTTCTGCGATCAGAACGCCCGGGTCTGCGAGGTCGGACAGGACCTCGGCGCGATCCTCGACCTCGCAGGAGCGGTCGCGAACGATAAGGTCGCCGACCTGCAGCAGCGCCGCAGCGACGCCGGCTCCTGATCGGCCTTCGCGGCGCCGCGCCCCCTTGCCGCGCCGCGCTCGCATCGCTACCTCGATCGTATGAGCGATCTCAACGCCCGCATAGACGATCTCATCGACGAGTTCGAGCTGCTCGACGACTGGGAGGAGCGCTACAAGTATCTCATCGACCTTGGTCGCGCCCTGCCCAAGCTCGAGGACACCGAACGCTGCGACGACAACAAGGTGAAGGGCTGCGTCAGCCAGGTCTGGCTGGTCCTTGACGATGAGGCTGGCCGCTATGTGCTGCGCGGGGATTCCGACGCGCACATCGTCAAGGGCCTCGTCGCCCTGCTGACCCGTCTTTACGAGGGGCGCACAGCTGAAGAAGCGCTCGAGATCGACCCGCGCGCAGTTCTGGAGCGCATCGGCCTGTCCGAGCATCTCTCGCCTCAGCGCTCCAACGGCCTCGCCTCCATGATCGGTGTGATCCAGAGCGACGCGAAGGTGCGCGCCAACGCCGCTTAGGCTGGGCCGCGGAACGGATCGGCCGGCGCGTCCGGCGCTTTGAACCCGTAGAACACCGCAAGCCGCTCAAGCGCCATGGCGAGCGCGGGAAGGCCCGCGCGCTCCGGCCATCCAAGCGCGCGCTCGGCCGTCGTCATCCCCGTCTCGCGCAGACACACGTTCACCAGAAGCCGGTCGAGGCCGGGCCCGGCGGCCGCCAGGGCATCCATCACGCGATCTTTCGCGGCGAGCCGGGAGGCCGGCGCGGCGGCCGGATCTTGGGGCGAGCGCGGCGACTTTCCCTTCGGCGGGCGCGTCCAATCCGCCGTCACTGATGTCAACAGCGTCGAGCGCTCGTAATCGGCGCGCAGACGCTCTCCGGCCGCAACCTGGATGGGGCTTAACGCCGCGGGCGCGCCGCCGCGCGCCTTGGCGTAACGCGCCAGAGGCGAGGCTTTGAGATCGGCCGTGGCGCGTTCAAGCCGGCCTTGAGGCGTTTCGACATCCACCGCGCCGAGCGTTCGGTGCTGGTCGGCATAGGCGCGCTCCGGAGCGGCTTCGGCGCGCTTGATCCGGGCCAGGCCCGCGTCCGAGATCGCCCAACGCTCTTTCCCGGCCGGCTCCACAAGTCCGTCGGCGAGCGCGCCCTTGAGCGCGCCGGCATCAAGGCGCGCCAGCGCCCGGCGGCGTCGGTCCCCGCCGGGAAACACTGCGAACCCGCCGCGCGGGTCTGGCGCCAGCCGCGCGCCGGGCCTGGACAGACGCTTCAGCCAAGCCGGCGCACTCATGCTCGGGCCCTTTCACGCTCGCGCGCCGGCTCCAGATCCGGCGCGTGGCGCAGAAACGCCTCCAGAGCGTCGAGCTTGGCGTCCAGCCCGGCCTCATCGCGCGCGTCTTCCACGCGGTGGCAGGCGTAGGCCGCCGTCGTACGATCGCGCCCGAAGATCAACCCGACCCGCGACAAGCTCAGCTCGAACGCCACATGGGCCAGATACATCGCCACCTGACGCGCGAAGGCCACGTTCGCCGCACGCCGGGTGGGCGCGGCCATCTCCTCCAGCGGCACATCGAACGCGTAGGCCACCACCTGCTGCACCAGCCGCGCGCGCGCCTTGTCTCGGCGCATCAGCGGCCCTGGGATATCCTCCGTCATGTTTCCTCACTCGTTCATCCACCCCGTCGGATGGGCCCATGCTAGGAACGAAGGGCGAACGTGAGGATAACATTCCTATCGAAGGTGCGAACGTACGCGCTGCACGCGAACTGCGAACACCTCGGCGCAAACGGTTTAGAGCGTGGAGAAATACGCCGCGATCAGGACCATGGCCAGCATGAGCGCGGTCCACAGCGCCATCAACCCTGAGGGGAAGTCGCGCGAGAGAAGACCGGCCGGGCTGAACAGATTGAACAGCCTCCGCCCCGCCGCGCCGCCTGCGCGGGCGAGCATAAGCTGGATCGCAGTGATCAGACGTTGCGTCATCGCAGAGCCCCACCGCGCGACACCGTCGAGGACGCGGCGGTAAAGCCAATCCGCGTCCAGAGTGATCCGATCGTCGCGCAACGGATACAGCCCGAAGCGTATGACCAGACCGAAGGCCAACAGCGAGGCCGCGATCAGCTGCAGCTGGCCGATGATCGCGGACAGCTTGTAGGGCTCGTAGGCCTCGGGATAGGGCAGAAGGCCGAACAGCGCCTCGTGATGCAGTCCGAGATAGACGCACAGGAACGCCGCAAGCCCCATCGCGAGCAGCATGTTCCACGGCGCTTCAGCCGGGCGTTTTCCGCTGTCGCGCCCGAAGAAGGCGAACCAGGGCAGCTTGTAGCCTGAGTGTTCCACAACGCCGGCCGCGGCGATCACCAGGATGGTGAAGGCCAGGACATGGCCCCCTTCGAGCAGCGCGTGGAGCACGAGCGCCTTGGCGGCGAAGCCCGCCAGGAAAGGTGCGCCGAGAAGCGTGAGGCAGCCGATCAGGGCGAATACGGTCGTGATCGGCATGGAGCGGTACAGCCCGCCGAGCTCGGTCGCCTTGACCGTTCCGATGCGCGTCAGCACCGCGCCCATCGTCATGAAGAGCAGGCCCTTGTAGAGCACGTGAACGAAGGCGTTCGCCGCTGCGGCGTTAAGCCCGATGGCGCCGCCCACCCCGATCGCGGCGACCATGAAGCCGAGCTGGGCGTTCAGCGAATAGGCGAGCATGCGCCGAAGGTCGTTCTCCAGCGTGATGTAGATGACCGGAAAGACCGCCATCACCACGCCGACCCAGATCAGGATGTCCTCGCCCGGAAAGGCGCGCGCGAGCGCATAGATCGCCATTTTCGTGGTGAAGGCCGACAGCACCACCGCACCGGTCGCGGTCGCCTTCGGGTAGGCGTCCTGAAGCCAGTTGTGTAGGAGCGGGAAGGCGGCCTTGATGCCGACGCCGGCCAGGATCAGCCAGCCCGCCCGGCTGTCGAGCCCGATCTGTGAGAAGGTCCACGAGCCGGTCTCGGCGACCAGCATCATCGCGCCGCCAAGGAGCAGCACTCCGGAAAGCACCTGGATCGCCAGATAGCGCAACCCAGCGCGATAGGCGCCCTGGCCGCCGGCGGCGAAGATCAGCGGCGCGGAGGCGATCGCGGTCAACTCCCAGAACAGGAAGAGCGTCACAAGGTCGCCGGCGAACACCGCGCCGATCGCCGCGCCGGTATACAAAAGCGCCGAGCCGTCGCTGATGCGCGCGCGTTCGTGCAGAGCGAAGACGCCGTTCAAGAGCCCCGCCAACAGGAAAATGAGCCCCCAGGGGCGCGACAGCGCGTCGTATCGGAAGGTCTCCAGAACGAAGGGCCCGAGCTCGATGACCCCGTAGACGCCCGGCTGGGCGGGCAGGAACCACAAGAACAGGCCCGCCAGCGGGGCCGCGAGCATCAGCGCCTTGCGCACCAGATGCACCGGGATCGCCAGGCACAGAAGCCCTGCGATCAGGAACGGCCAGGCGGGGGAGAGCTGAACCAGCGCGTCAAGCATCGCCGTCCTCCCGCTCGTAGAAGTCCGCCTTGCGCGACAACAGCCAGCGCACCGGCCAGGCCAGGCCGACGCCGGCGAGGAAGGCGACGAAGACCTCGAACTCATACGTGCCGAAGACTTCCGGGTATTTCGCAAACCCCTTGCCCGGGGCGAAGAATTCGATCGCAAAGCTCGCCGCGGTGATCACGCCGAGCGTGATCAGCACGATCAGTCCGGCGCGCGGCGTCCCGAGCGCCAGGAACGGCTTGGCGAGCGGGTGCACGCCGCCGTCGGCGCGCGCGTCTTTCGGGGACGGGCTCATTGGACGGGCTCCGTCATGAAGACCGGGGCGAGATAGTCGAACAGCGGTCCGATCAGGAAGAAGAGCGCAAGCGCGCCGATGCCGGTGATCACCGGCGGCAGGACCGCGAGAAGCGGCGGCTTGCCGGGCTTCATCGGGCTCGGCTGGGGTTCAGGGCGCAGCACCCCGCGAAGGAAGATCGGCAGGAGATAGCCGATGTTCAAAAGCGAGGACGCGACCAAAGCCGCGATCAGCCAGGGCTGGCCGCCCTCGGCCGAGCCCTCCATCAAGAAGAGCTTCGGCCACACCCCCCCGAACGGGGGCAGCCCGATGATCGACAGCGCCCCGAGCCCGAAGGCGGCGAAGGTCCAGGGCATCAGACGGCCGAGCCCATCGAGCTGGGATATCTCGGCCTTCTTCGCGCCGGTGTAGATCGCGCCGGCGGTCATGAAGAGCGTGATCTTGCCGTAGGCGTGCATGACGATCTGCAGGGCCGCGCCCATCAGCGCGGCGGGCGTGGCGAGCATGGCGCCCAGAGTGATGTAGGAAAGCTGCGACACGGTGGAGTAGGCGAGCCGGGCCTTCAGATTGTCCTTCGTCATCGCGATCACCGAGGCGAGCACGATGGAGACCGCCGCGATCCAGGCCAGCGCATCGGCCGCCGGCAGGGCGCGCATGAACTCCGGCCCGAAGGTGTAGGTGGACACCTTCAGCATGGTGAACACCCCCGCCTTCACGACCGCCACGGCGTGCAGGAGCGCGGAGACCGGGGTCGGCGCGACCATGGCGTTCGGCAGCCACGGGTGGATCGGCATCAGCGCGGCCTTGCCGATGCCGAAGGCGAACATCACCAGAAGCACGCTCGCCGCGCCGGTTCCCATCACGCCGGCCAGAATGCCGCCGGCCTCGAAATCGGTCGTGCCGGCGAAGTGCCAGACCGCGAAGACCGCCGGCAGCAGGAGCCCGATCGAGGTCGCCAGGAGAATGCCGAGATAGATGCCTGCGCCCTTGCGCGCCTTGGCGTCGCCCTTGTGGGCCACCAGCGGGAAGGTGGAGAGCGTCAGCGCCTCGTAGAAGAAGAACAGCGTGATCAGATTGCCCGCCAGAGCGATGCCCATCGCCGAGGCGATCGAGATCGTGAAGCAGAGATAGAAGCGGGTCTGATCCTTCTCCCCGTTCCCGCGCATATACCCGATCGAATAGAGCGAGTTCACGATCCAAAGCCCGCTCGCCACCATGGCGAAGACCGCGCCGAGCGGCTCCAGGCGGAAGCTGATGGACAGGCCCGGCGCGAACTCGAACAGCGTCACTTCGGGGCGCTGGGGCGCGACCTCCACGAGGTAGGCGCACACGACCGCCAGCGCGATCGCGCTAAGAAGCGTGGCCGCCTCGCGCAGGTTCGGCACGCGTCCGAACGCCACCACGCCGACCCCGCCGGCCAGCGGGATCAGGAGCGCCAGGATCATCGCGGTTTCCGGTGACCAGCTCACGACGCGCCCGCCCCCCCGTTGATCGCCGCGCGCGCTGCCGCCTCAGCGGCGTTGACCAGCGCGTCCGCGTTGACGCCGAAATAGATGTTGGCGAGCGCGAGCACCCACAACGGCGCGATGACGAGCACGGGCAGGCGCTTGCGCGCAGCCAGAGCGCCCTCCGGCGCGGGCTGGACCCACATCACAGCCAGGATCCGGTAGCAGTACGCGACGGCGAGCACCGAGGAGATCACGATCGCCGCGACCGCCCACCACCAACCCCGGTCGAGCGTCGCCTGGATGAGGTAGAATTTCGACACGAAACCGGCCGTGAAGGGCACGCCGATCAGCGACAGCGTGCCGATCGTGAAGGCCGACGCGGTGAACGGCATGACCTGGCCCAGACCTTTGAAGTCCTCGATCCGGCGCACGCCGTAGCTCAGCGCGAAGGCGCCCAGAGCGACGAAGATCGCGCCCTTCATGATGGCGTGGTTGAGAAGGTGCAGAACGCCGGCGCTGACGCCGAGCGCGGTGCCGACGCCAAGGCCCAGCATCATGTAGCCCACCTGCGCCACCGACGAGTAGGCGAAGAGCCTGCGCGCATCGGACTGGAAGGCCGCCTGGGCCGAAGCGATCAGCATGCCGGCGATCGCCAGCGGCGCGATAACCCCGGCGAAGGCGAAGTTGGTGAAGGTCGCGTTCGGATCGAACACGTCGAACATGAAGCGGATCAGGACGTAGAAGGCGACCTTCGTGGCGGTCGAAGCAAGGAACACCGTCACGAAGTTGGGCGCATAGGCGTACCCGTTGGGCAGCCACAGGTGCAGCGGGAACAGCGCCGCCTTCAGCCCGACCCCGACCACGATGAAGGCGAAGGCCACCTGCACCACCCGGTCGCCCGGGGTCTCGGCCACACGCTGGGCGATATCGGCCATGTTCAGCGTACCGGTCGCCATGTAGAGGAAGCCGACGCCGATCACGAAGAATGTCGCGCCGATCGTGCCCATGACGAGATAGTTGAACGAGGCGGTCAGCGCGCGCCGGTCGTTCACGTGGCCCATCGCGATCAAGGCGTAGGTCGCGATCGAAGAGATCTCGAAGAACACGAACATGTTGAACGCGTCGCCCGTGATCGCCACGCCGGACAGACCGGCGAAGCAGATCAGGAAGGCGCTGTAGAACAGGGCGCGCTTGTCGGCCGGGATCTCGTCAACCACGCTCGGCGCGGCGAACACGAGGGCGACGAGGCCCACCGCGGCCAAGAGGACGAGGATCGCCGCGTTCAGCGCGTCCACCCTGAACTCGATCCCGATAGGCGGGGCCCAGCCGCCGAGCGCGTAGCTCAGGACGGTCTGGGACTGGACTTGGTAGGCCATGTCCACGGCCAGGAGAAGGCAGCCCGCCACGCACACGAGCGAGACGAGCCAGGCGAAACGCCCGCTCTGTTGCGCGCCGACGAGCGCGGACAGGAAGAGCGGCGCGGCCGTGATCAGCGCCGGCGCATGCTCTGAAAGCATGGCGGGAAGGATGCCTGCGGCCATGGTCTAACGTCCCGCCGTCTCTATTTCGGCGGCGAAGTCCGCCTCGGACAGCTCAACGTCCTCGATCGTCCCGTAGGCCTCGCGGATGCGCACCACCAGCGCGAGCCCCATGGCCAGGGTCGCGACCCCGACCACGATCGCGGTGAGGATCAGAACGTGCGGCAGCGGGTTGGAGTACACGACGGAGGGGTCGAGCTTGTCCTGGGACAGCGCCTTGTAGGGGAAGATGGCCGGCTCCCCGCCGAACACCTTCGAGATGGCGATGAACAGAAGGAAGACCGAGGTCTGGAAGATCGCCAGGCCCACCATGCGCTTGACCAGGTTGCCCGACGCCACGACGGCGTAAAGGCCGAGCATCATGAGCACGATGATGACCGCGAAGACGTAGCGTTCGGTGAGAAGCTCGATCATCTCACCACTCCTCGTCCGGAATGTCCGGGGTGCGTCCGCCGAAGGCGTAGAAGATCGCGAGGATCACGCTCGTCACGGTCACGAGCACGCCCACCTCCACCGAGATGATGCCGATGTGCTGGCCCATGTAGTCGTCGCCGGGATGCAGGACGTCGTAGTCGAGGAAGTTCGCGCCGAGCGCCACGGTCACGAAGCCGACGCCGGAGAAGATCATCGCTCCGAGCGCCATGCCGACGCGCGTCCACCAGGGCGGCACCGCGCGGCGCGCGGCGTCCATGCCGAAGATGAGCGCGTACAGGATCACCGCCGAGGCGAGCACCACGCCGGCCTGGAAGCCGCCGCCCGGCGAATACTCGCCGTGAAAGTGCACGTAGAAGCCGAACAAGATGATGAACGGGATCAGGAGCTTGGAGACGACGCGCAGGACGACGTGAGGGGCCATGATCAGCGCTCCTCCTTGCGGCCGCGACCGCCGAGACCGAGCAGGAGCGCGACGCCGACACCGGCTGCAAACACCACGAACACCTCGCCCATGGTGTCAAAGCCGCGATAGCTGGCGAGCACGGCGGTGACGACATTGGGGATGTTCACTTCGTCGGGCGTGCGCTCGATATACGCCGCGCCGAGATAGCTGTTCGCCGGGGAGTCGGCCGCGCCGTAGGCGGGCATGTCGCCCAGCGCATAGAACATCGCCGTTCCGGCCGCGACGGTCACCGCCAGCGCCGCCCAGTGGCGCGATCCGCGCACCCGATCGCAGTCGCGCCCAGTCAGCAGCATCGCGGCCAAGAGCAGCACCGTGGAGATGCCCGCGCCCACCGCGGCCTCGGTGAAGGCGACGTCCAGAGCATCAAGCGAGACGAACCACGCCGCCGACAAAAGCGAATAGACGCCCGTGAGCATGACGATGGCGAACAGGTTGCGCAAGCGGATCACCGCAACGGCGACGGCAAGAAGCAACGCCATAAGCGCGTAGTCGAGGAACTGCGTGAGGTCGAGGCTCATGCCTGGTCCTCCGGGCTTTCGCCGCCGGGCTTCGGGGCGAACCGCTTCAGCCGCGGGGCGAGCCCGGCGCGGTAGGCGGCGTTCGCGGCTGCGTGGGTCGCGGTCGGGCTCGTCAGAAAGAGGAACAGGCCAATCAGGGCGAGCTTGACCGAGACCAGTGAGAAGCCGGACTGCAGGATCAGAGCGAACAAGATCAGCTCCGCGCCCAGCGTGTCGGTCACGCCGGCCGCGTGCAGCCGGGTGTAGAAGTCCGGCAGGCGGATCACGCCGATCGAGCCGGCCAGCACGAAGCCCGCTCCGGCGAGCATCAGCGCGGCGGAGACCACGTCGAGCACGATCGAGACGACCTCGAGCATCACTCCTCCTCCCCGCCCTTCCCGGACTGGCGCCCAGGAGACAGCGCCACCTCGAGCGAGCGGTAGCGGAAGAATTTCAGGACCGCGATCGTCGCGATGAAGTTCAACAGGGCGTAGAGGATCGCGATGTCGATCGCATCGCCGCGCCCGGTAAGCAGCGCGAAGACCGTGATGAACACCACGGTCTTCGTGCCGAACGAGTTCACCGCGAGGACGCGGTCGTAGAGCGTCGGGCCTGCGAACAGGCGCGTGAGCATCAGCGCCATGGAGATCGCGACGGCGAGCGCCACGGTGAAATCGACGATGTCCATGATCATGACGCGCCCGCCTCCCCGGCCGCGCGCATCACGTGCCGCTCGATTTCCGCGAAGGCCTCCTGATCGGCGAGTTCGCGGGTCAGCGCATGCACCAGAAAACCGCCGTCCTCCACCTCCACCGTCACCGTGCCCGGCGTCAGCGTGATCGAGTTGGCGAAGGTCGCGCGCGCAAGACCGGTTTTGGCGCGAACCGGCACGCGCGTCAGCGTCGGGGTGATGTCGAGATCGGGCTTCAGCACGGTGCGCAGGACGTAGAGATTCGCCGCGAAGATCTTCTCACCGAGCCAGATCCAGTATTGCAGGAACAGGACAAGGCGCGGGAAGGGCGCGCCCTCCTCATCAAGAATACCCATGCGCGCGGTCATCGCGACGGCGACGAAGACGCTGATCACGCCGAAGGTGAACAGCGGCTGCTTCAGCCCGAAGCCGGACATCAGCGCCCACATCACCGCCAGGATGATGGTCAATAGAACGCCGGATAGGAAAGCGCGGCCCACGGGACACTCCGGATGAAGACGCTTCGTGAAGGGGTCGGCGATAGGGTTCTAGAGAAGCCGTTCGCGCATTTCCAGAGAAACCGGTCAGTGCGCTGCCGAAATCGCCGCGTCCGGCATGCCGGCGCCGCAGAACCGGTGTCGGGACGGCCTATCCGGCGTCGCGTGCGCGCGCCCAGCTCCAGTCCCAGTAGCGTAGTACGGTCTGGGCCTTGTCCACGGAGAGCGAGGAATAGGTGGTCTCCGCTTGGCGGAGCGTTTCAGCCCGCGCCCGGCCGCAAGCCTCCAGCAGCATGACCAGATGGCGACGCGACAAACCCGTGCCCTTCGCCATGACGGCGAGCCCTTCGCCGCCGAAGTCCTCCTTCATCCGCTCGAACAATGAGCGCTCCACCCCGGCCAGGGCGGCGATCTCATCGGTCAGCGGCTCATCCAGGCGCTCGCGAGCGGCCGCCTCGACGGCGGTCTCCAGATCGGCGAAGTCGGATCGCTCCAAGGCGTCGCGGTCGCGTTGACGGCGATCCATGAAGCCAAGCGCCCGGGTAAGCAGGGCGTCGGCGCCGCGCGCGCCGGCGGCGCGCGCAAACACGTCCTCGGCCGCCTCGCGCATGATCGTGCGTTCCACTGCGAAGCGCTGCAGGATCAACGAACGCAGCTGGTGATCGACATCCCAGAACAACGCCAGGGCCTGGGCGGGGCGAAGCTCAGGGCGCTTGAGCAGGAGGGCTGCAAGCCGCGGCGACTGCGCGGCCTCCCGCACCAGCCGGTCCGTCGTCTCCGCGGCCAGACGGGCGCCCGCGTTGCGCATCAAGGCTTCCAGCACGGGCGCGTCGGCGGTTGCGGCGAGCGCGGCGGCGACGGTCTCGCTGACATGCTCGCGCGCGGCCAGGGCGAGGCGGTGCTGCACGTCGCCGCGCCGGGCGACCTCCATCATGTCGAAGTCGGTCAGCGCCTTCGAGCGTTCAAGGATCGGCTGCGCCACGGCGAAGGAGTCCGACGCCAACCGGCGCAAGAGCGAGACCGGCGCTTCGGCTTGGTCGGCGAGCCGGGCGGCGACCCGGGCGCGCAACTCGGCGTCTGCATCGCGGAGCAGCTCGTCGAGAACGTCGGCTACGATCCAGCGTTCGGCCGGGACGATGCGGCTGGAGGGCAGGCAGACGATATCGGCGAGCCGGCGCGTGACGAGGGCGCGCGCGCGTTCGGCCTGCGAGCGCGGGACCGGATCGCCCTCCGCGCGATCGATCGATGCGGCTTCGGCTTGGCTCATCGGCGCTTTCCCTGGCTGGTCG
>CAZKBB010000002.1:0-8093 GCA_964550935.1 uncultured Caulobacterales bacterium | reverse complement strand
CGGTCTGGCGCGGCGGGGCCCGCGGGCCTATCACATCAAGGGGTCCCGCGCTTCGCGGGAGCCTCGCCAGGAAGGAATCAGCGTGGGCGCACACGGACGAGCAGGCTTCAAACGCGTCCTGCGCCTTGCGCCCTTCCCGGCGTATCTGTGCGCCATCTCGGGCTGGTTCTTCTCCTTCGGTCTGCAGACGACGCTGTTTCCCGGCGTCGTCAATTACACGCTCGCAGAGACGCCAGAGCGCCTCGGCCTCGCCCAGGCGGCCCTGACCGCGCCGATGCTCGTGCTTCTGCCCCTGGCCGGCGTGGTCGCCGAACGATCGGACCGGCGCCGGATCCTGACCGGGTTTCACCTGCTAGCGGCCGGCTCGGCTGCGACCATGGCGATGCTGCTGTTCGCCGACCGGCTCGCCTATCTACTGCTCATCGTGTACGCGCTCATCGTCGGGCTGGCCGGGGCCTTCGTGATGCCCGCGCGCGACAGCGCCATCAACGCGGTGGTGCGCGTCAGCGCGCGCATGGGCCGTCCGCTCACGCTCCAGAAGGGCGTCATCATCGCCTCGACCGTCCAGTTCGCCGCTCAGATCGCGGGCATGAGCGCAGGTTTCCTGGCCGCCCAGTTCGGACCGGGGCCCCTGTTCGCGGCGCAGGCCGCAGGCCTGGGCCTCGGCGCGCTCGCGGCGACCGCCCTGCCCCGGCTGCATGCGCGCAACGCCGTGCACGACAGGCTCGTCGAAAGCCTGCGCGACGGCGTCGCCGCAGTGGCGCGCTCGGCGATCCTGGCGCCCATGACCGGTATCATGGTCGCGGTCGGGCTTCTCGTCGTGGGCGGCGGCTTCTTCGTCATCGTGCCCGTCCTCGTTCGCGACGTTTACGAGGCCGGATATGAAGTGCTGTCCACGCTTCTCGTGGCGTTCTGGCTCGGCGCGTTCGCGGCCAACGTGGCGCTGACGCGATTGGGTTCGATCGACCGGCCCGGCGCGGCCTTGATGCTCGCCCAGCTCGTCACCGTGGTCTCCATGGGTCTGCTGGCCATGCCTTTGCCTCTGGCGTGGATGTATGTGCTGGTCTTCGGCTGGGGCATCGGCGCGGGCGTCGCGATTTCGCTCTCGCGCGCAGTGGTCCAGGAGAACGCGCCGCCGGACAAGATTGCGCGCGTGATGAGCGTCTATCAGCTGGGCCTGTTCGGGGGCATGCCCGCAGGCGCCTTGATCATGGGCTATGTCGTCGCTGCGATCGGCCCGCGCTCGGCCGCGCTGATCCCAATGGCGGGGCTTTTGCTCGTCCTGATCGTGATTGCGCTCTTCACCCCGATCCTGAAAGTCAGGCGGGCCGATCCGGCCTGACGCTCCTATATGCAGACCAGACGCCCAGACACGATGAAGGAGGCTTTCATGCCCCGCCTGCCCGACGACGAGATCAACGCCCTGCGCGCGAAGCTGACGCCCGAACAGGACCATATCGCCTTCAAGGAAGGCACCGAGCGAGCCGGGACGTCCAGTCTGAACCAGGAGCATCGCGAAGGGGTGTTCCACTGCGCGGTGTGCGGCGAGCCGGCGTTTTCCTCAAAGGGCAAGTTCGAATCCGGCACCGGCTGGCCCAGCTTTTTCGAACCCTTCTCAGAAGACAGCCTGGAGACCAAGCGCGACTTCAAGCTGATCCTGCCGCGCACCGAGTTCCACTGCGCCAATTGCGGCGCCCATATGGGCCACGTGTTCAAGGACGGCCCGGCGCCGACCGGCGAGCGCTGGTGCGCGAACGGGCTTGTGCTCGACTTCCGCCCTGCCGATGCTGACGCCTAGCCCTTAACGCGCCGCTCCGGCGCGTTTCGCCCGAGGAAGGTCGCCATGAGACTTCATCGCAGCGCCGCGCGCGCGCTTTTCACAAGCACGGCGCTGAGCCTTGTCCTGACCGCCTGCGCCGACAACACCGGCGGCGCCGATCCGTCCCAAGAAAGCCGAGACGCCATGACCGCAGATGCCGCGGGCGCGCAAAGCCCCGCCCCTGACCTGATCGCACGCGCCCAGTCCATCCCGGCGCCGACGGCCGAGAAGCGCCCGCTTGAGATCGAACACCTGGGGCGCTCTCGCACCGACGAATACGCCTGGCTGCGCGACGACAACTGGCAGGAGGTGATGCGCGACCCGAGCGTGCTGCGGTCGGACATTCGCGACCATCTTGAAGCCGAGAACGCTTATTTCGAGCGCGTCATGGCGCCGCTCAGCGGCTTCTCCGAGCGCCTCTATGCGGAGATGCGCGCGCGCATCAAGGAGGACGATTCCTCCGTGCCCGAACGCGACGGGCCGTGGTTTTACTATGTGCGTTACCGCGAGGGCGGCCAGTATCCCGTCTTCGCGCGCAAGGCCGCGAACGAGGACGGGTCCGAGCCGGTCGGCGAGGAGCAGATCCTTCTGGACGGCGATTCCATGGGCGAGGGGCTGGACTATTTCGACATCGGTGCGGTCCAGCATTCGCCCGACCATCGCTATCTCGCCTACGCGGTCGATACCAAGGGCTCGGAATTCTACGAGCTTCGCGTGCGCGATCTTCAGACCGATACGGTGCACCAGGTCACCGACGAGGGCTACGGCTCAATGGTGTGGGCGAACGACTCGCGCACGCTGTATTGGGTTTGGCGCGACGAAAACAACCGCCCGCGCCGGGTCTACCGGCAGGCCTTCGACGCCGACGAGGCCGAGCTGATCTACGAGGAGGCCGACCCCGGATACTTCCTCAGCGTGGGCAAGACCGACGGCGACAGCTTCGTCATGGTCGGCGCGGGCGATCACACCACCAGCGAGGTGCGCCTGTTCGACGCCGATGATGCGGCCGCCGAGGGCGTGCTGGTGTCAGAGCGCGAACAGGGCGTGGAGTACGATATCACCGAGGCCGGCGGACGGCTTTGGATCAACACCAACCAGGACGGCGCGGTCGATTTCAAGGTCATGACCGCCGAATTCGACGCCCCGCAGCGCGAGAATTGGGTGGAGGCGATCGCTCACCGCCCGGGCGTCCTGCTCACCGGGCTTTCAGGCTATCGCGACTGGCTGGTGCGCCTTGAGCGCGCCGACGCCCTGCCCCGCGTCGTCATTCGTCAGCTGGACACCGGCGAAGAGCACGAAATCGCCTTCGACGAGGCGGCCTACGCGCTGGGGCTGGACACAGGCGAGGAATACGCCGTCGACGTGATGCGCTTCACCTATGAAAGCCCGTCGACGCCGGAACAGACCTTTGACTACCACATGGGCGAGCGCACGCGCACGCTGCTCAAGACCCAGGAGGTGCCGTCAGGCCACGACGCCGAAGACTATGTCGTGCGTCGGCTGCAGGCTCCGGCGCGCGACGGCGAAATGATCCCGGTCACGGTCCTGCACCATCGCGACACGCCGCTGGACGGCTCCGCCGCGCTGATGCTGTACGGCTACGGCTCTTACGGCATCACGATCCCGGCGGGCTTCTCCACGTCGCGCCTGTCGCTCGTCGATCGCGGCATGGTCTACGCCATTGCGCATATCCGCGGGGGCATGTCGAAGGGCTATCAGTGGTATCTGGACGGCAAGCTCGACCAGAAGACCAACACCTTCAATGACTATGTCGACGCCGGTCGGCATCTGGCCGGCGAAAGCTTCACCACCGAAGGCCGGCTCGTCGCCCATGGCGGTTCAGCCGGGGGGCTCTTGGTCGGGGCCGCGATCAACCAAGCGCCGGAGCTGTTCGCCGGCGCGATCGGCGCAGTGCCGTTCGTCGATGTGCTCAACACGATGAGCGATCCGAGCCTGCCGCTGACCCCGCCGGAATGGCCTGAATGGGGCAATCCGATCGAGGACGAGGCGGCTTACGACTACATCCTGTCCTACAGCCCATACGATCAGATCGGCGCCCAAGCCTATCCGCACGTGCTCGCGACGGCCGGCCTGACCGATCCGCGCGTGACCTATTGGGAGCCGGCCAAGTGGGTGGCGCGCCTTCGCGACCGGCGCACCGATGACGGGCTGACGCTGATGCGCACAAACATGGACGCCGGGCACGGCGGCGCGTCGGGGCGCTTCGAGGCCCTGAAGGAGCGCGCCGACGAATACGCCTTCGCGCTGATGACGGTCGGCATGGCCGAAGACGAGGCCGAGACCCCGGCCGAGATCCCGGGCGACGAGTAAGGTCGGGGACAGGGCGCGGCGGTGCTACGCCCCGGCCGCCACGCTCCCCCCATCGCTCCATGACGGACACGAAAACCCCCGGACGCGCGGCGTCCGGGGGTTTTTACGTCGTGTAAAGCCAAGTCAGCCGGCCTGTGAGCCTTCACCCTCGGCCTGCGCCGATTGCGGGCCGGCCTCGCGGATTTGCTCTCCGAACTGGTTGAAGTAGGGCCGGCACCGGTCGGGGATGGTTTCGAACTGAACCCGGCCGTCCTCGGCCACTTCGCCGGTGAGCACCAGAAGTTGGCGCTCAGCTTCCAGCGTCAGGCGGCATTCATCGATCAGCACCTGTTCACGGCGCACTGCGCGGCGTTGCTCGCCTTCGATCTGGCTGTTGACGAACTGGATCCACTGGCTCGCCGTGCGCCGGCTGCCAGGGAATTGGGCGCCGCGACGGAACGCCTCGAGCGCGCCCTGACGATTGCCGAGCTCGTAACGCACGTTGCCCAGCAGCGTCCACGCATCGCCCGGCTCATCAAGGCCGCCCCGGTTCACCGCGGTCGTGAACCAGGTTTCGGCCTCTTCAGGGCGGTTCTGCTCGTAAAGCGCCTCGGCCAGTTTCAGCGCGTCGTCGCCGCGATTGGTGACGTTGTAGAGCCGCTCAAGCACCGGAATGGCGTTATTGAACTCGGACGCCTGACGCCACATGTTCGCCAGAAGCTCCAGATTCTCGACATTCGCTTCAACGCGCCCCGCATTGATCTCGCGCTCCAGAATGGTCGCGCCGCGATAGGGGTTGTCGTAGAAGCTGTAATACTGCGCAAGGCGAGTGAGCTCGTCCTCCTCCTCGAACAGTCCGTTCAGATACATCAGCTTGTTGGCTTCGAACGCGTCGGCCTCGCGGCCGGTGCGCGCGAACAGGCTGACGAGGTTCTGCCAGGCCTGGCGCATCCCCGGGAAGCGGTTGACCTGGGCGCGCACCACACGCAGCTCGTCTGCCGGACGATCCAGTTGATTGTAATAGTACTGCATCAACGAGAAGTCCCCGGACGTCTTTTCGCCGTCGGGCGTCGCCTCGTAAAACTGTTCGGCGTAACGAAGGCCGGACTGGTAACGCTCCGCCTGGGCGTAGGCTTGAGCGAGCATTTTCGCCAGGCGCGGCGTCAACTCCGCTCCCTCGCGTAGCGCGATCTCGAACTGCTCGATGCCGCGGCTGAGCTGGTCGGTCGCCATGTAGAGCTGGCCGACATTGATCCGCGTGGTGCGGCGCTCTTCAGGCTGCATTGTGCCGGTGTTGATCGCACCGAGGAAGTCCTGGATCGCGCGCTGTAGCTGGTCAGTGTTGAAGTGGGCCGTCGCGCGCAGCTGCAAGATGACCTGGCGCTCGTACGGGCTCAGGTCTTCCTGAAGCAGCGGGGTCAGCTGCTGGATCATCTGAGCGTACTGCTCTTCGTCCTGAAGCTCGATGACTCGCTGGACGCGCTCGCCGATTCTGGAAGAGAAGGTGCGGTCGACATTATCCTCCTCCTCTTCCTGGTTATTGCGATTGCGCTGGGCGTCGGCTGGCGCGACCGCTGTAAGGGCGATCGCGGCGGCGGCGAACAGCGTAGCGAAGGCTTGCAGCGCCAGCTTCGGGTCCAGGGCGGAAATGCGCTTCATCGGTCAACTCCCGGCGGAAGCGCGCCCAAAGGCGCGCGCCAGTTTTCGGTCGGCTCTAGTCGGACAGCGCGAATTCGAAACGGGTCACCACCCCCGAACGCGCCACGGCCTGGCCGTCGACGATCTTCGGATTGTAGCGCCAGCGCTCGACCGCACGGATCGAAGAACGCTCGAACAGCGAGCTGTCGCAGTCCAAAACGCGGATGTTGGTCGGCGTGCCGTCCGGCGTCACGTCGAAGGTCACCGTACAGTCGCCCTCCACACCGCGCTCGGCGGCGCGCACCGGATATTGCGGCTCGATGCGCACCAGCGGCTGAGCATCGCGGTCGGAGACCGAGAACGAGATGTTGTCGCCCGTAAGGTCTGGCGATTCGAACTCGGGCAGGTCGCCCACGATGGTGGACATGCTTTCCGAGGGCTGCTCGGCGCGCTGACGCTCGATCTGGGGCGGAGGCGGAGGCGGGGTGACATCTTCGATGTCGTCCGGCGTGAGATCACGGGTTCTCACCTGGATCTCTTCGACCTCCTCGCTGATCGAGATGCGAAGCTCGTCGCCGGCATCTTCAAGCGTCACCTCGTCGGTCAGGATGAGGCGCTGCATGAGCATGAACAGAAGGAAGGTGACGACCGCCGCGATGGGCACGCCGATGATCAAGCGGATCAAGCTGGCCATGGTTCGCTCCTACTGCTCATCAGTGGAGATCGTTACGTCGATCTCCATGTCGATCAAGAGCTCCTGCACGTCGAGCACGGTTCCCACCGGGGCGCCCTGATCGCCTTGAATCATAGCCTCGGCGCGCGGGTTTTCCTCGCGCAGCTGTTCGATCACGGTGCGAAGCTGGTTCAGCTCGTACACCTGACGGTTCACGTAGATCTCGTCCTGGCTCGTCACCGCAACGAGAATGGTCGGACGCTCACGCTCCTGAGTGACCGTGAGCGGCCGCTCGACCTCTACGCCCGGCTCCTTCACGAAGACCGACGTAACGATAAAGAAGATGAGCAGGATGAACACGACGTCCAGCATCGGAGTCATGTTCAGCTCGGCTTCTTCCTCTTCTCTGGCAACGCGGCTTTGTCGACGCGCCATCTGATCACCTCCTGCTCGCCGAGCCCGGCGAGGATTAGTCCTGGTCTGTCGGCCGGTTGATCGACGTCGGGATTCCGTTCGCGCGCAGCGTGTCCCAGATCTGCACCATCGTGCCGTGTTCGGCCTCGTCGTCCGGCTGGATCAGCACGGCCGAATTCGGCGCCTCGGCGCGAATCCGCGAGACCGCCGCGATGACTCGGTCCGCGCTGGTGAGATCCTGGTTCACGAACACCTGATTGCGATCGTTGATTTGCACCAGGATCACCGGATTGGACTCCTCCGGCGGATTATCCGACGGGGGCGGCGGGCGCATGTCGATGCCCTGCTCTTGCAGGAAGGTCGCCGTCACGATGAAGAAGATCAACAAAATGAACACGATGTCGAGCATCGGCGTCATGTTGACTTCGGCTTGATCCTGCCCTTGCTGTCTACGCCTGCGCATGGATCAATCCACTTCTAGGTCGTCGGCGAGCTCATGGACGCGCTGGCGCGCCATACGCTCGATCTGGTTTGAGAACAGCAGCCCGGAAAGCGCGGACACCATGCCGGCCATGGTCGGAATGGTCGCGCGTGCCACGCCCGCCGACATGGCGCGCGCATCCGAGGAGCCGGAGATCGACATCACATCGAACACCGCGACCATCCCGGTCACCGTACCCAACAGGCCGAACAACGGCGCGGCCGCCACCAGCGTCTTGATCAGCTCCACATTCTGGTGGGTCTTCAGACGCACCTCGGAGAGCAGCTGATCGCGGATCGCGTGGGCGTACCAGGAGGTGTGGTCGCTGCGCGACGCCCACTCCCGGTGCACCTGCTTGGCCACGCCCTTGTGGGCGAAGGTGAAGTAGGCCAGCCGCTCAAGAATGAACGCCCACATCACGAACGTCAGCGCCATGATCCAGAGCAGAACCGGGCCGCCGCGCTCGAGGAATTCCTGCAGGCTCGTTAAAGCGCCTTGGAAATCCATCGAATTCGCCTCCTAGCTCGAGCGCTGCTCTTCGGCGTGACGCGCGATGATGCCGGCCGCCTGTTCTTCCAGGGTCTGCTGCGCGCCGCGCGCGAAGCTGGCCGCGAAAGAGTGGATGAACAAGAGCGGGATGGCGGAGATCAGGCCCATCACGGTCGTCACGAGAGCCTCGGAGATGCCGCCCGCCATGATGCGAGGGTCCCCGGTGCCGAACAGCGTGATCTGCGTGAAGGTCCGGATCATGCCCGTCA
>CAZKBB010000001.1:0-129175 GCA_964550935.1 uncultured Caulobacterales bacterium | reverse complement strand
CGGTGCGGTTCTGGTGGAACCGGTTCGGGCCGCTGATGGCGCGCGAGATCCGCAAGCGCCGATCCCAGCGGCTCCGCCAGGTGACCCAGTGGCGCTGGCATCTCGACGAGGTTGTCGTGAAGATCAAAGGCGAAACCCACTACCTGTGGCGTGCCGTCGATCACGAGGGCGAAGTGCTGGAATCCTATGTCACCAGAACACGAGACAAGGCCTCCGCATTGAAATTCCTCAAGAAAGCCATGAAGCGCTATGGCCGCCCGGAGGAAGTCATCACTGACAAGCTGCGCTCGTATGGAGCCGCCATGCGCGAGATCGGGAACCAAGCACGACAGGTCACAGGGCGGCACGAAAACAACCGGGCCGAAAATTCACACCTACCATTCCGAAGACGGGAGCGCGCGATGGCCCGCTTTCGTCAAATGCGAAGTTTGCAGAAATTCGTCGCCACTCACGCCTCCGTCCATAACCACTTCAACCACGATCGCTCAATCGAACGCCGCACCCGCTTCAAGGACCTCCGCAACGCGGCCCTCGCCGAATGGCGTCAGCTGCTCGCCGCTTGAGCTTGCATGGCGTGATTTCGCAGACCCGTTCGCGTTGGTCTGACAGCACCGCCAGACCTCGTCTTCACGGCGAAGCGGTGCTGACCACCAGCCGGTTCACCGGCATCTCGAAGCGTGGCTTGGGCCGGCTTGCGAAGAAGGCGGTCAGTTCCGCCAGCATGGCTTCGCGTTCGTCCGGCGACAGGACGAAGGCGGAATAGAAGAAGCCTGACGCCTCCTCGGCGAGCCGATCAGGCGCGTCCTCAATGGCGAACACGCCGGTCTCCACCCTAACGTCAGCGCCCGGGAAGGCGTCGCGAGAGAGTGCGGAAAGCGCTTCGCCGTGTCGCGTTCTGGGGTCGCCGAGCTCGAGATAGTCGGGCCGGGCCCTGTCCACGTGAGCGCCGATGATCGCGCCGACCTCGGCGTAGCCGTCCGCGGCGGCGTCCGGCCCGTCCACGATCGCGGCGAACACGCCGCCGGGTTTGAGAACGCGTGCGAGTTCGGCCAACACCGGGTCCAGCGGATCCATCAGCGTCAGCGCCCAGTGGCACAGCACCGCATCCAGTGACGCGTCAGCGGCGAAATCAATCGACTGGGCGAGCTCGTGGTGAAGGGCGATGTCGGCGCCGGCGAGGCGATCGCGCGCCAGCTTCAGCTCCGCCTCGCTCATGTCCAGACCGGTCAATGCGACCTCGCCGCCATAGCGCGCCCGGCACAGCTCCAGAAGCACGCCGCTGCCGCAGGCGAGGTCGAGCACCGACGCGCCGGGTGCGGGCTTGGCCGCCTGGCTCAGCCACTCATAGCTGTTGCGTCCCTGATCATCCCGGCACGCGGCCGCGCACGCCTCGGTGAAGCCCGCCGCATCCTCATGAACCGCCTGCAAATGGGCGCGCAAACGCGCGCCCCCGTCGTCGCGGCCCGGCGCCGTTTGGGGGGTGTGGTCGTCCATCAGGCGCTCCGTTCGGCCGCATCACGCGGCGCTTTGGCGATAAGGCTTGGCTGGAGGCGGATCAGGATCGCGATGCAGCCTGCGATATAGACGGCAAGCGCGAAGAATTGCGCGTCCAAACCGACGCCTGCGTCGATCAGCGCGCCCATCGCGCCCGGCGCCAGCGCTGTGGCGAGCACCATCAGCGATGTGGCCAGCGCACGGATCTCGCCCAGGTGCGCCGCACCGTATAGCTCCACCCAGACCGTGCCGAACAGCACCGTGGCGCCGCCCGCCGTCATGCCGGTCAGCGCCATGGCGAGACCGGCCACGACCAGGTCGTCGGTCATGGCGAACAGCAACAAGGCCAGGCCCAACGGCGCTATAAAGACCGGCAGGATGCGCCGTGAGCCGAAGCGGTCGGTAAGCGCGCCGATCAAAAGCCCCGAGCCCACCGCGGCGCCGGCGAACAGCGGAAACAGCGCGGCGAAGGCGGTCAGCGGCCAGGCGTTGATCTCCACCAGCCGGCCCTGGTGGAACAGGAGCCCGGTCACGATGAAGGGTGCCGCGAGCAAGCCCGGACAAAGCGCGTAGAAGCGCGGATCGCGCAGCACCTGGGCGCGTCGCCAGGACGTACGCGCCGGCCCGGCCTCGCCTGACGCGGCGCGGGTGCGCGCCTCGTCGTCACGCTCGCGCACCGCGATCAAGGACAAGCCCGCCAGCGAGGGCGCGACGACCACCACCAACACAGAGGCGGCGAACAGCCACACCGCCTCGTAGCTCGTCTGGACAAGCGCAATGGCGACGATGGGCGGAAGAAGCGCTTCGGCCGACGGGAAGCCGAGCGTGGCGATCGCCACGGCGCGGCCGCGTTCGCGCTCGAACCAGCGACCGAGCGTGGTGAGCGCGATGTGGCTCATCATCCCCTGCCCGCCAAGGCGCAGCGCGAACAAGGCCGCGGCGAGCATCAAGGCGTTCACCGCAAACGCCATCAGCACGGACGCGGCGGCGAGCCACACGCACGTGATCAGCGCAGCGTCGCGCGCCCGAACCCGGTCGACGAGCTTGCCGGCGAGCAGAAGCGCGCCGGCGCTCGCCAGCGTGGCGATGGAGTAGACGCCGCCGAATTGTCCGTGGCTGAGCCCGAGATCGGCGCGCACGCTGGGACCGAACAGGCCGATGAAATAGCTCTGACCCACGCTTGAGCTGAACGCCAGGAGGAAGCCGAAGCCGAGCGCGGCCCAGGAGCGGCGCATGAACGCTGCCGTGGCGCGCGTCGCCGAGGCTCGATGGGCTGCGCTTGCGGCCATGACCTACTGAATGGAGATCAGCGTGACAGACTGGGGAAACCGCCACACGCCGTCCTGCAGACGCTCGGCGAGATACGGGCCCGTGACCGGGTTTTCCAGGAGCGCGTCGAGCGTGACCTCGTCCTCGAACAGGCAGCGCTGGAGATAGCCCTCCACCGAATCGCGCTCGGTGTCCGGCACGCCGTTCTCATAGGTGATCTCTTCGGTCTCGAACCGGGCGCCGAGCCGGGTCAGCGACGCGGTGAGGTCTTCCGACGCGGTGTAGGGCTCGGTGTCGCCGCGGTCGAAGCCTTTCAGGAACGCGCGGTGGAAGCGCAGATAGTGCGCCGCTTCGCTGGCGTGCGCGATGAAGCCGCGACCTTCCGGAGCGATCGCCTCGATAAAGCGGGTCAGCCCGGCGTCGAGTTCGGAGCGCGGCAGGGCGTAGAGGGCGTGGGTCGCCCAGACGACGTCGAAAGCGCCGGGCTCGCACGCCAGGTCCTGAAGCGTGCACACATGCTCGCCCGCCGGTTCAAACGGAGGCCGAAGCGCGCGCCGAGCCTCTTCCACCGAGAACGCCGCCGGATCGAGCAGATCATAGGCGATCGGCGACAGCCTCGCCTCGGCAAGGCCGGCGTGCTCGACCAGCGCGTTCGGAAATTTTCCAGATCCGCACGCCACGTCGAGCAGGCGAAGGCGATCGCCGCGCGCTTTGGCTTGGCGGTCCTTCAGCCAGCCCGCCCAGTCGCGCGCCTCGGCGAGGTGGCGGTAGTCTTTCGTGGCGAGGCGATAAAACGCCTCCATGCCGGAGCGGCCGGCCTCACTCCAATGGGCGAGGCTGCGAGTGAAATTATCCGACATCAGCGCTCCGAGGTCGCGGACCAGCACACAGGGTTGAGCCGGCTCGCCGCGATCTCGCCGGGTTCGGTGTCAGGAATGAACTTGCGCCAATCGCCGGAAACGAGCGTCGGTGAGTCCACCACCCGGGCCCCGTCGACATAGTAGGTGTTCGCCAGGACCAGACGGCTCAACGTCGTAGAGTTCCCGCCGGCGGTATGGAAGCTCAAATTGTGGTGGAAGCTGACCTCGCCCTCCTCGAAGCCGCCGTCCTCCACCGCGATGTCGGCGTCCTTGAACGCTTGCGCGACCTGCCGGTCGTAGCTGTCATCGGTCTTATCGAAGGGAATGTCGGCGGCTAGACGCCAGGCGCCGATCGGCTTGGCGAAGGCCAGCGGCCCCATGGCGCGGGGGATCGCCTGGGCTGGGATCCAGGCGGTGACGACATCGTTGGTTGCCAGAGGGAAGTGGTGCGCATCGTAATGCCAGGGCGTACGTCCGCAGCCCGGCTCCTTGGACAGAACGTTGTCGTGATAGAGACGCATCGCTTCAACGCCGAGAAGGCGGCCGCAGATGCCCGCGATGCGCGGGCTGAGCGTGAAGGCGCGCAGGACCGGGTCTTCAAGCCAGACCATCTCCAGGCTCAGGAACCGGCCGTCCGCGCCTCCGTCAAGCTCGACCGAGAACGCGTCGCCGAGGCGGCGCGCCATCACCGCACGAAGCCGCGCGGCGGCTTCAGGGGAAATGACGCGGGGCAATTTCACGAAGCCGTCGCGCCGGAACGCTTCGATCTGGGCGTCGTCCAGCGGATAAGGTTCAGCCAGCTCGTAGGCGAGCGCGGCCTCCTCGGCCGGGTATGCGCCTGACAAGGTCGCAGTCGTACGCTCACCGCCTTGGTCGGTGTTGTAGGCGAGCGAAACATACCAGTCCCACCAGGCCTGGTTGTCGCCCTCCCAGTCGCCTGAAACGTCGTAGCGGTCGGTGTCGTCTGGCCTGTCCATGGCGTGGTCGAAGGGTCCGTGCTGCGTCAGCGAGGCGAAATAGAGCGCGAGCGCGCCTCAGCTACATCCCGGCTGATCACGGTCAGGCGCGTCTAGACTTGAGCCGCCGCACAGACCGTCGCATGCTCGCGTTCTGAAAGATCTGGAGGGGGATCGCCATGCTTCGCAAATTCGCCGCGCTCGCCGCCGCGCTCGGGCTCTCGCTCGCCGCCGCGCACGCCCAGGACGCCGACACCGAACTCGACATCGAAACGCCTGACATCGAGGCCGTCGCCGACGCGCCTGATGGCGAGGCGGCCGGCGATGACGCGCAGACCCGCGAGGCTGCAGGCGCCCCGTCCGGACTCGACGCCGAGGCAATGATCGCGCCGACCTACGATCCCGGCCCGGTCTCGGTGGTTTGCCCCTTCCGCGGCGAGATCGACTACGAGCCCGGCGACATCGAATGCGGCTTCGTCACCGTGCCTGAGAACCGCGAGCGCGAGGACACGCGCGCGATCCAGCTGCTGTATGTGCGCATCGCCGCCTCTGGCGACGAGGAGGAGGACGGCGAGGCCGACGAGGCCTCCGAAGAGGACGATGCGCAGGCCGGCGACGCCGCCGAAGACGACACGATCCGTCCCGATCCTGTGCTCTACCTGACCGGCGGGCCCGGCGTCGGGGTGAACACCTATGTGGCGCGGCTGAAGGATCACCCGATCACGCAGCACCGCGATCTCTACATCCTCGAACAGCGCGGCATCGGACGCAGCGGCCAGTTCTGCGACTTCTATTCAGAGACCGCGCTTGAGGAGAGCTATGCGGAATCCATTGAGGAGTCCGAACGCGCGCAGGCCGAGCGCATGCGCCGCTGCTTTGAAGAGGCGCGCGCTTCCGGCGTCGACGTCTCCGCTTACAACACCGTCGAAAACGCGCGCGACGTGAAGGCGCTGCGCGAAGCGCTCGGTTTCGAGGACTGGAACATCTGGGGCATCTCCTACGGCTCGCACCTGGGTCAGATGGTGCTGCGCGAGGACCCCGAGGGCGTGCGCGCCATGGTGCTCGACGCGATCGTGCCCAACGACCTGGCCGGCCTGATGGAGATCCATCGCATGGCCTCCACGGTGCTGGAGAACATCCTGGCCACCTGCGACGGCGCGCGCGCCTGCGACAATCTTGAGGACCGCTTCTTCGCCGCGATCGACAACCTTCAGAACGACCCTCTCGTCATCGAGGTGGAGGATATCGAGATCGCTCCTGAAGGCTCGGTCTGGCTGCCGCCGGCTCTGGTGGCGTTCATTCCCTTCTCCATGGCCTATGAGCAGGACGAGCACCCTTACATCCCGGCCACCATCCAGGGCATCGCCGACATCGTGGAGACCCGCGACGAGGCCGTGCTGCGCGGTCTGGGCGCAGGCGCGAGCATGGGCGGACCGGGCGGGCTTTCGATCTCGCAGGGCATGTCCAGCGCGATCCGCTGCAATGACGGCTATTTCCACGCCTCCGCCGACGTGTTCGCCGAGGACGCCGCCGCGCACCCGCGCTTCGCCGGTCTGATCGGCACCGAGGAAGGCGCGCGCTACACCGCCCAGGTCTGCGAGGACGCCGGGCTCGCCCCGCGCGACCGCTCCGACTACCAGCTCGTCGAGCAAGCGCCCGCCCCGACGCTCATCGTCAACGGCGCCTGGGATCCAGTCACCCCGCCCTGGCTTGCGACCTACATCGCCGAGCAGATGGAGGGCTCGCGCTATGTCGAGGCGCCCTTCGCCGGGCATGGGCCGACGCGCTCCATGCAGGAATGCGCCGGTCAGGTGCTGACCGACTTCTTCGATACTCTCGATCTGGAAGGGCTCGACGCCAGCTGCCTGGAAGAGGGCGTGGGCGAGCCGAAATATGTGGACCTGTTCCAGACCACCGCGCCGCTGCGCCTTGCCGGTGTCAGCGAAGGCGGTCCGGAGAAGGCCGCCCCGGTCGTGCTCTGGGCCGGGCTCTCCGCCCTGCCCCTGGTGCTCGCCGTCCTGATCTTCCCGCTCGGCTTTTTCGGGCGCGTCGTCGACGGCACCCCGGTCGCCGAGCTACGCGCCGAGACGAGCGGAGCGCGCTTCGTCGCCTTCCTCGCCGCGCTTGCGGGCGCGGCCGGGCTGGGGCTGATGGGCTACGGCGCGTATGTGAACGGCGACGCCGCGCCGGCCTCGATCCTGGCCGGCTTCGCCCCACCCGCCGGCTCCGGGGCGTGGCTGCTGCTCGCGTGCGGGCTGCTCGGCGTGATTTCGCTCGTGATGCTGCTGCCGGGCGCGTTCAAGGAGCCGAAGGTGCGCATCGGCACGCTGCTCGGCGTGGTGCTCACCGCGCTCGCGGCGATCTCGCTGACGGTCTTCGCCGTGATGTGGGACCTCGCCCCGATGATGTGAGGCGAAGGCCTTAGCGCTGAAATGCGAACGGGCGGGCCGATCACGGCCCGCCCGTTTCGCGTCAGAGCGGCTTTGGCCGCCTAGATCCGCTGCAAGCCCTCGAGGATCGCCTGATAATCACGGATCCGGTCGACATACTGCACCGGCTCATAGCCGCGCGCGTAGCCGTGGCGGGTCGTTGCGTACCATTCCTCCTGGGTCAGCAGCGGCAGGTTCTCGCGCAGATCATCCCAGGAGTTCTTGTCCATGCCGCGCCGCTCGGCGATCGCGCGCGCGTCATAGATGTGACCCATGCCGACATTGTAGGCTGCGAGCGCGAACCAGAGACGGTCCTCGCCGGTCACGGCGCCCGGAATGCGCGCATAAAGATCGGCCAAATAGGCCGCGCCGCCGCGAATGCTTTCTGTGGGGTCAAGCCGGTCGTCGACGCCGACCCGCTGCGCGGTGGAGCGCGTCAACATCATCAGACCGCGCACGCCCGTCGGGCTTTTCGCGTCGGGCTCCCAGTGGCTCTCCTGATAGGCTTGGGCCGCGAGCAGCGTCCAGGTGAAGCCGTGCTCCACGGCGGCGCGCTCGAAGGTGTCGCGATAGCGCGGAAGGCGCTCGCGGGCGCGGCGAATAAAACTTGCAACCTCGACATAATCGAAGTCCTGGAAGCGGCCGTAATAACGCTCGTCCAGCTCCTGCAGAAAGCCGGACCGGTGGGCGCGGTCGAACCAGGTGGTCAGGTAGGCCTCCACCCCGTCAGCGCCCGGCGCCAGCGTCCAGGCCAGCGCCTGGTCCTCGGTCAGGTTGAAGGCGGTGACGAGTTCGGGGAAGCGCCGACGCGCGACCGCGACCAGGTTGGAGTCGGAGACGGTGCAGTCGATGCGCTCGTTCTGGACCTTGCGTAAAAGAGGCAGCGCGCTGGCCGCCTCGCGCTCGGTCCACTCCAAGCCCTCGACCACATCGTCGAGTACATCGAGCGTTTCGGCGTAGCTCGATCCGGCGACCACTTCGATGGTCATACCGGCCATGTCCTGCACCTGACGGGGAATATCCGCGCCCATACGGCAGACCAGCTGCTGACGGACCGTCTTGTAGGCGGGGCCGAATTCATGATTTTCAGCGCGCGAAGGCGTGCGGGTGATGCCCGCCGCAGCCACATCGCCGCGCCCCTCCTTCATCGCTTCGAGCAGCGAGGACACATCGCTCATCTCCTCGAACCGCGCCGACACGCCGAGATCGGCCGCGACCGCACGGGCGAGGTCGACTTCGTAGCCGGCCACGTCGCCCCGGGCGCGCTCGTAGGTCGTCGGACCATCGAGCGTCAGCACGATCAGCTCGCCGCTTTCGCGGATCATGTCCAGCGTGCGCGGCTCGGCCGGCTTGGGCGGCTCTCCGCTACACGCAGACAGGGCGACCAGTGCGGCCGCGGAGGAAATGGCGGCGCGCAGACGTGTTTTGCTCAAAAATATCATATTCCAAACATAGCGCACTCGGGCGGCGAAATCTAATCGGGCCGGTTGAGCGACCAGTCGTAAGCATGTCCGTCGATGTGCGGATTCGCCCTGATCTCCTCGGCGAGCCCCGGCTCGGCGTAGTCCAGAAGATGGTCGATCACGCCCGCCTGCGAGCCGCCGAAATCCTCGCGGAACCACTTGTAAATGCGCGACACGACCAGGCCGTCGCCGGTGACGGTGACGCCTCTTGGGTGGTTGATGTAGGCCCGCGCCGCAGCGTCGAGCGCGGCTTGCAGGCCTTCGGCGCGCCAAGCGGTGCGTTTGAGGTTCGGGCACCCGATCGACGCGCAGTTGACGGCGTAGTGCACCATCGCCGCCTCGAATCGTTCGCGCATGATCTCGTGCTCGATATCGTCGAGCGAGAGCGCCTCGCCCTCGACCGTCACGCGTTCCACGCCCCAGGGGCCGATCGCAAACAGGTGCGGGCGAATCTGGCGGATGGACCGCTCCGGCGCCTCATCAAGGATCAGGCGCACGGTCACGGCGTTATAGAGGTTGGCCCAGTAGGCGAAGGCCGCGTCTTCGCCGAAATCCGAAACACGCTGCGCTTCAAGCGTTTCGATGTAAGCCTCAAGCGCATTGCGGTCCGCCGCATCGGCGCGCCAGGCGGCGTAATCGACCCGATTCACGCCCTCTGGGCCCGGTTCGACATGGGCGTCGAGAAGCCTGTCCCACGGCGCATGCAGCGCCTGTGAGGGGGCTTGCGCCCCGGCGGCGCCGGACAGGGTTACTGAAAAGATCAAGATTATAAGGAAACGCATGGCGCTCCTCCGCATTGAGTGCAACAGAGGTTAGCTCGCTTACGCCTGCGGGCCACATGACGTTCCGGTGATCGACCGGCTTCAAAAGAGCGATCAATCGATGAAACTCGAAAGCCGGACCTTCAAGACGCCCGACGGGGCGGCGGCCGCCTGGGTTTGGCCGGGCGATGGCGCGAGGCGGCTCCTGTTCGCCCATGCGAACGGCTTCAACGCCTTCACCTACCAGCGCATGCTTTCAGCGCTGAACGCCCTGACCGGCGCCGAGATCGTCGCGGTGGACTTGCGCGGCCATGGGTCGACCACCCTGCCCGCCGACCCTGAGCACCACAGGGGCTGGGACGTGTATGCGCGTGATCTGTCCCACCTCATGGACCAGCTGGACGACGTACCGCTGACCCTGGCCGGCCACTCCATGGGGGCGGCGAGCCTGATCCTGGCCGCCGCGGCGCGCGGATCCGATCATCGCATTCTGGCGATCGAGCCGGTTCTGCTTCCGCGCATCATCTACGCCCTGGCGCGTACGCCGCTTCATCCGGCCGTCAGGGCGCGCAACCCGCTCTACAAGGGTGCGCTGACGCGGTTTGACGGCTTTGACAGCCGGGACGCCGCCCTGCGCCGCTATCGCGAGAAACCGACTTTTGCGCGATGGGCGTCGGGCGTCGTGGAGGATTACCTTCGGGACGGGCTGGTGCAGCGCGGTGAGGCGTGGCGTCTGGCCTGTACGCCAGCGTGGGAGGCGGCGAATTTCGGCGAGCAGCAACACGCGATGTGGCGCGCGCTCGATGCGGCCGGCTCGCACGTCCATGTCCTGAAGGCGGGGCTCCGCTCGACCGTGTTCCGGCCGGAAAGCACGCGCCTCAAGGTCGCCTTCATGGAGACCTGGCCGGAGGCGGGCCACCTTCTGCCCATGGAGCAGCCCGAAGCGGTCGCGCGCTGGCTCGCCGACCGCATGCTCGCGCGCGCTTGATCGCAAATCCGTTTCGCGCTCGCATCGCGTCTTGAGCCCTGCGGAGCGCCCCATGAGCGTCAGATACGAAACAAACGGTCCGATCGCCGTGGTGACGATCGAGCGACCTGAGCGTCGCAACGCCGTCGACGGCCCGACCGCCGAGGCGCTGGCCGAGGCGTTTCGCAAGTTCGACGCCGATGAGCGCCTTTCCATCGCGGTGCTGACTGGCGCAGGCGGAGAGTTCTGCGCCGGCGCGGACTTGAAGGCGCTCGCGTCCGGGCAGGCCGCGAACCAGGTCAAAGTTGACGGCGACGGACCGATGGGTCCGAGCCGCCTTCGCCTGTCCAAGCCCGTGATCGCCGCGGTCGAAGGCCATGCGGTCGCCGGCGGGCTGGAGCTTGCGCTGTGGTGCGATCTGCGCGTCGCCTCGTACACGGCCGTGTTCGGCGTCTATTGCCGACGCTTCGGCGTGCCGCTGGTGGACGGCGGGACTTTCCGCCTGCCGCGCCTGGTCGGCCAGTCGCGCGCGATGGACATGATTCTGACCGGCAGGGCGGTGGACGCCGCCGAGGCGCTTCAGATCGGGCTCGCCAACCGCACGTGCGCCGCGGGCGAGGCCCTCGAGACCGCCATCGCGCTCGCGCGCGAGATCGCGAAATTCCCCCAGATTTGCCTGCGCAACGATCGCGCGAGCGTGCTCGAGCAGTGGTCGCTCAGCGAAGACGAGGCGCTCGCGAACGAAACGCGCCGCGGCCTTGAGACGCTGCGCTCCGGCGAGACGGTCGAGGGCGCGGCGCGCTTTTCCGGCGGTGAAGGCCGGCACGGCAGGTTCTGAGCGATCACCCGTACACGCCGGGCCAGATCAGCGCGTCCAGACTCGCCGCGCCCGGCCCGTAGAGCGCCACCAGCGCGATGAAGACCAGGATCATGATCTCGTTGTTGTAGAGCAGGCCCGAAAGCGTAAACAGCGGCCCGCCCCACTCCACGTGGTTGCGCCCGACGGTCAGGAAGGCGACCGCCGTGATGACGCCGAGCACCGCGCCGGAGAGCAGCGTCAGCGCGCCGAGCAGAAACATCAGCCCGAACACCATCTCGTTCACAGAGACGAACCAGGCGTTGAAGCGCGCCAGCGGGATGCCTGCGTCGCGCAGCGTTTCGAGCATCAGCGCCCGCCGGTCGGAGCGGAACAGCTTCGTCGCGCCGGCCCAGAAGAACATGAAGCCCACGACGAAGCGGACGCACAGGCCCAGGAGATCTCCGGGCGCGTCGAGGCCCAGCGCGATCGGCGCATACGCCGACGCAGCGGCCTCCATCGCGGCGACGATCTCGACCGGAATTAGCTGAACGAGCGACTGCATGGTCGCGACCCTTCCCTGCGGCGCCGCTGCGGCGCGGCGTTAACCCTGTATGCGGGCGCAAGGGATGACGGGTCCCGGCTTCAACAGCCAATGGCGATGCGGTGAGCCCGGCTCACGTTCCGGTGTGAGCCGTCGTGAACCGGGCTCGCTTCGCGATTAGTCCTGGTAGGGCCCGCGCGGGCTGTCCACGAAACCGCCAAAGAAGATCGCATTGGTCAAAAGCCGCTCTGTCCCGGCGTACATGCCGCGGAAGACGGGGTTGTCCGCCATCAGGATCACCGCGCCGCGGCCATGCTCCTGGGCCAGGACCGCCGGCGTGCCAGCGATCTCGCCGAGGCGTCGATCGGACGCATAGCCGCTCAAGAGCGGCTCATCAGCGTAGCGCACGACCTCGCTGAACGGATCCTCCTCAGGCGCGACGAGTGTGAAGGTCGCGTTGCGGTGCAGCGTGATGTCGCGATCGAGGAAGCCGAAACCCAGCGGATGGGTCGGATCGAGATCGCCGGCGAACAACGCCCCGCCGATCACGTGTTCAGCGTCGCGAAGGCGCAGCTCCTCAAAGTCATAGCGCGGCCGCGCGGTCGGGTCGCCCTCGCCGCCGGCGTCCTCATCCTCGGCTTCGCGTCCGAGGATGTGGGTCTGCGCCCAGTCGGCCGCCTCTGTATGGGCGATCAGGACGCCGCCCTCGCTCACCCACTCCTTGATCGCCTCGGCCTGATCCTCGTCGAACGGGATGCGCCCGCCCACGAGCACCATGTGGGTGTATTGCGAGGTGTCGATGCGCGAGAGGTCTTCAGGCTGCTGCATCGTCACCGGCAGGCCCATGCGAGCGTCGAGCGTCCACCAGACCTCGCCCGCATCATAGCGCGAGAAGCCGCCGTCGAACGGCAGCAGCACCTTGGGTTCCTGGAGCGCCTCGAACACCGTCCAGGCGCCGAGATCCCGGCCGGCCTCGGGCGTGCGCCCGGAATCGACCGCGTGGATCGTCACGCCGGCGTCCTCGGCCGCCGCGCGCACGATCGCGTGCACGCGGGCCGGGCTCTCCTCCTGGCCCTCAAGCGGCACGAACACCGCCCCGCGGCCCATGGCCACGACCCCGTCATCGGTCTCGACCGAGAACGGCTCGGTGGCGGCGCGCGCAAGCAGATCCTCCTGCAGGATGTGCGCGAGCGCGCGCGGCGCCTGGCTGTCGGCCCAGTCGAAGACGTAGCCGTACTCGGCCTGGCGCGGCGCGGCGCCGGCCGGCGCTTCGCCCTCGGCGAGATCGCCGAGAAGGTTCGAGGAAAACCCGCCGGCGCCCAGCGCGGCGTAATCCAGGTCGAACACGAGCGGCAAGGTCCAGCCGGAGACGTCGTAGAAGATGGTCTCGTCGAACTCGGTGAAGCGGTCGAACATCGCACGGATCATGCGGAACTGATCCTGGGCCAGCGGCACGACATAGCTTTGACCGGCCTGGAACGTCGTGCCGTCGGCGGTGACGTCGCGGGCGGTCTCGTAGACGTCCACGTCGTGGCGGCGCAGAAGCTCCACGAAGCGCGCCGCGCGCGAGGCGTCGTCTCCGGCGCTGAAAACGAAGGCGCGCCGGCGATCAGACGCGCCTTCCTGCTCGGCTTCGGCGAAGAATTCGCGCTGATAGGCGACGAGATCATCCTTCAGTTCGATCGCGCCGCGGATCGAGGCGAGCGCGGTGTTGAAGTGCTTGTCGATATTGTCGGCGTGCTCCACGAGGCCGCGCTCGCTCTCGATGCTCCCGCCGCGCGCGGCGCCGGCCTCGAACAGGATGCCGATGGAGCCGTTGACCTGGGGATAGGTCGAGCCCTTGCCGACGTAGAAGTTATCGAACACCTCCTCAGTGGCGTAGAGGAGCGCTTCGGAGTCCATCCAGGCCGAAAGCCGCTCGGAAATGGCGAGCGCGAGCTCGCGCGAACGCTCCGGGATCAGAGGGTTCAGCCGGTTCGACTCGCCGGGGTGGAAGTAGTACGGCGAGTCCGAGCCCATCTCGTGATAGTCCAGTGAGACATGGGGCTTCCAGGACTGCCAGGCGGAGACCCAGGCCTGGGCTTCCGGCTGTGTGGCGGGCAGCCACTGACGGTTCAGGTCGAACCAGTAGTGGTTCGTGCGCGCCTCGATCCAGAGCTGATGGATTTCGTGAAACGGGTCGGTGACGTCTGTGTAGGAGCCGAACGTCTCCACATGGTCGATGCGGCGCGCATGACCATCCGGGTTCAGCACCACCGCCGCGACGACGATGGTCTCGTCGAGCATGGCGTCGACCGCGTCGCCCTGGCCGGCGGCGAAGTGGTGGAGGAACGGGATCGCCGCATCCATGGAGGAGGATTCCGCCCCATGGACGCCGAAATTGATCCAGACCACGGCCGGCGCCGCGTCCGGCGCGGCCTCGCCGAGGCGGCGCTGCAGGTGCGCCGCGCGCAGGCCGTCCAGATCGGCGTGGTTCTCAGGCGAGGTCACGACGAATTGCAGGATCGGGCGGCGCTCGTGGGTGTAGCCGAGGGTCTCGACCGCGATGCGGTCGCTGTCCTCGGCGAGATCGCGCAGATAGGCGACCATGTCGCCGTAGCGCACCGGACGCTCGCCCAGCTCATAACCGAACGCCTCTTCGGGCTTGGTCACGCTTGAATCGTAGCGCACGCCCGGCACGTGGAAGCGGCTGATCGGCTCTGCGAGCGCCGGGGCGGCGAGCGCGCAGGCGGCGCCGGCGGCTGCGGCGATCTTGGAGAGGGTTCGGATCGGCATCGTGGACGGTCTCCCGAAGCGACTGTGATACAAGGCGTTGGGTCAGCGGCGACCGTAACCGAGCCGATCCGTGTTCGCCAGCGCTAGCCACCGGGCGAGCGCGCCGTTATGAGAGCGCGCGTCCGACTCCCCCCCGCGCTCGCTTGAGGACCACCACCCATGACCGCTTCGGTCGAAGCTCTTCGCAATATCGCCATCGTGGCCCATGTGGACCACGGCAAGACCACGCTGGTGGACAAGCTGCTGAAGCAGTCCGGCACGCTCGGCGACCGCGCCGACGAGCCCGAGCGCGTGATGGACTCCAACGATCTGGAGAAAGAGCGCGGCATCACCATCCTGGCGAAGAACACCGCGGTGGAGTGGCGCGACTACCGCATCAACATCGTCGACACGCCTGGACACGCTGACTTCGGCGGCGAGGTGGAGCGCGTGCTCTCCATGGTTGATTGCGTGCTGTTGCTGGTCGACGCGGTCGACGGGCCGATGCCGCAGACGACGTTCGTGACCAAGAAGGCGCTGGCGCTCGGCCTGAAGCCCATCGTAGTGGTCAACAAGGTCGACCGCCCGGGCGCGCGGCCCGACTGGGTCGTCGATCAGACCTTTGATCTGTTCGACCGGCTCGGCGCGGACGATGACCAGATGGACTTCCCGGTGGTCTACGCCTCAGCACTGCAAGGCTGGGCGAGCCTCGATGCGGAGACGCGCGGGGACACCATGGACCCGCTCTTCCAGGCCATCATCGATCACGTGCCCGCGCCGAACGTGGACCCGGACGCGCCGCTTCAGCTGCAGGTCTCCGCGCTCGACTATTCCAGCTATACCGGCGTGATCGGGCTGGGGCGGATCCGCCGCGGTCGGCTGTGGAAGAACCGGCCGGTGACCGTGATCGGCGCGGACGGCGAGACGCGCCGCGCCAAGGTGCTGCAGGTGTTCGGCTTTCACGGCCTGGACAAGGTCGAGCGCGAGGCCGCCGACGCGGGCGACATCGTCACCTTCAACGGCGTCGACCCGCTGAACATCTCCGACACGCTGTGCGACCCGGATCATCTGGAGGCCATGGCGCCCCTGACCGTCGACGAGCCGACCATCTCCATGGTGTTCCAGGTCAACGACTCCCCCTTCGCGGGCCGCGAGGGCAAGTTCGTCACCTCGCGCCAGATCAAGGAGCGTCTAGACCGCGAGCTCATCCACAACGTCGCCCTTCGCGTGCGCCAGCTCGACAATGCGGACAAGTTCTCGGTCTCCGGCCGGGGCGAGCTACACCTGTCGATACTGATCGAGACCATGCGCCGTGAGGGCTATGAGCTCGCCGTCGGGCGTCCCCAGGTCATCACCAAGGAGATCGACGGCGTCGTCCACGAGCCGTGGGAGACGCTCACCGTCGACGTGGAGGAGGACCACCAGGGCTCGATCATGGAGCGCCTGGGCGCGCGCAAGGCCGAGCTGAAGGACATGACGCCGGACGGCCAGGGACGGGTGCGCCTGGAGTACCTGGCGCCGACGCGCGGACTGATCGGCTTTCGCTCCGACTTCCTGACGCTCACGCAGGGCTCGGGGCTGATGTTCCACGCCTTCGACCATTACGCGCCGCGCGTGGCCGGCGAAGTCGGCCAGCGGCCCAAGGGCGCGATCATCTCCATGGAGACCGGCAAGGCGCTCGCCTTCGCACTCTGGAACATCCAGGAGCGCGGCAAGCTCTTCATCGGCCACGGCGTGGACGTCTACGAGGGCATGATCATCGGCGTGAACGCGCGCGAGGACGACATGATCGTGAACCCGCTGAAGGGCAAGAAGCTCACGAACATCCGCGCCGCCGGCGCCGACGAGGCGGTCACCCTGACCCCGCCGATCCGGCTGACGCTGGAATACGCGCTTGAGTTCATCAATGACGACGAGCTCGTCGAGGTGACCCCGGCCTCGATCCGCCTGCGCAAGAAGCTGCTTCTGGAGCACGAGCGCAAGAAGGCGAGCCGGGCCTCGGCCGCGGCAGGCTAAGGCGCGCGCACGTCAGAGCCGTCCAGCGTATAGAAGGTGAGCGCCATGTCTAGGCCCTTCACCGCGTTATGACCTTTCAGGGTCGCGAGCGCGCGCACGTCCGCGCCGGACTCCTGCAGCTGGGCGAAGAAGGCTTCGGCCTCGCGATCCTCCACGATGGCGATCCCGCACTGAGGGTGGCTCACGAGATAGCGCGCGCCCTCCCCGCCATAGCGTGAAAGAACGGTGTGAGTGCCGAAGTGGAAGACGTTGGACGGCTCGCGATAGCCCGCCGTGATCACGGCGAAGTCTTCACAGCCTGAGAACCGCTCCACCAGATGCTCGGCCCGGTCGGACGGCCAGAGCGCGTCCATGGAGGGAATCGCCGCGCCGAACAGCGCGCCGTAGTAGGCGCAGCTCGTCACCGCGACCGCCATGAGCCGGTCGCCGGATGAGGGTTTAAGCGCGAAGGCGACGATCGCGATGAGCGCCAGCGCCGCGGCGATCGCCGCGAGGATGCTGGCCAGATCGACCGCCTCGCCGAAATAGATGTTGGCGCCGATCGCCAGCGCGCCGAGCACCGCCGTCACTGTCGCGGCCAGCACGGCGAACACCGCAAAGAGCGTCTTGGCCCGCGCCGAACGCAGAAGCTCGCCGGCATGCGTCAGCCCGAGGCCCGCCAGAAGCGCGATCGCCGGCACGGTCGGCAAGACGTAGTGGGGCAGCTTGGTCTGAACCAGTTCGAACACGATCCAGGTGGGCGCGATCCAGGCGATGAGGAAGCGCACCTCCGCCTCGCCGCGCTTGGCCCAGCCCGCCAGCAGCGCCAGCCCGATCAGAACCGAGCCTGGCCACAGCGTCACCGGGGACAACAGCGCGTGATACCCCAGCGGCCCGCCATGGGAATCGTCAGCCTCGCCCACCTTGCCGAACAGAGCATGGCCGACCGCCTCGGTTACGAAAGCGCCGTTAGTCTGAACCGTGATGGCGATGAACCAGGGCAGGAAGATCGCCCCGGCCACCGCCAGACCGGGCAGCGGGCGCAGCCGTAGAAGGACGCGCCAGTCGCGCATCCAGACCGCGTAGACCCCGGCGGTGAGCGCGGAGACCATGGCGACGATCGGGCCCTTGATGAGAAGCGCCGCCCCGGTCGCAGCCCAGAACACCAGCGGCCAGCCGACAAATCGCGGCGCCGCCTCTCGCATCCGGGTGAACAGCATCATCATTGCGGCTTGAGCCACCACGCCCGCGCACAACAGCGCGGCATCGGTCTTCGCCGTGCGCGCCTCCACCTGCACCATCAAGCTTGTGGCGAGGACGACGCCGGCTGCGATCCCGACCGGCGCTGAAAACAGCCTCGCCCCGAGCCAGGCGGTGACGAGCACGGCCGTCACGGCGGTCAGGAAGCTGGGAAGCCGATGCGCGCCGATGGGCGCTTCGGCGCCGCCGAAGGGCGTCGTCGCGACGACCTGCATCCAATAGCTGCCGGCCGGCTTTACGTGGCGCGGGTCGTCCTGGAAGCGGATGTCGACGAAGTCGCCGGTCTCCATCATCTGACGCGAGGCCTGGGCGTAGCGCGCCTCGTCGCGGTCCATGACCGGGATCGAGAACAGGCCCGGCGCCATCGCCGCCACGGCGATCACGATGAGGAAGGCCCAGCCGGCGGGCGTCAGCGCCCGGTCGCCGCCCTCCGCCGCAACACGCGCCCACATGCCCGCCATCGTCTCAGCCCTTGTCCATGGAGGCGCGGCCAGCCTCGCGCAGGAGCAGCGCGCGGCCCGGCGCATGGGTGCGACGCTTCAGCCAGATGACGCCCAGAAGATCGAACCCGCCCGCGACTGCGCGGCCGAGATTGGAGTATTTCGACACGCCCGCAGAGCGCGCCCGGTTCACCACCCGGTGATTGATCGTTTCAAACCCCAAATGCTTCGCCATGGCCGGGATATAGCGGTGCAACGCATCAAAGAAGGCCATGGCGAGGAACACGTCGCGCGCCACGAGCTTCAGCCCGCACGCCGTGTCAGGGCAGTCGTCCTCCAGCAGGCGCCGGCGCAACCCGTTGGCGAAGCGCGAGGCGAACTTGCGGCTCGCCCCGTCGGTGCGGTTCGCCCGGCACCCCGCGACGACCGCCGCCTCGCCCACCAGGGAGAGGTCGATCTCGCGGGCCATCTCCGGGATGTAGGCGGGGTCGTCCTGGCCGTCGCCGTCCATCGTGGCGACCCAGATCGAGCGCGCGTTCAGCATGCCCGTGCGCAGCGCGGCGGATTTGCCCGCGCGCTGAGGGTGGCGGATCACCACAAGGCGCGGCTCCTCTGCGGCGAAAGCGTGAAGCGCGCCGGCGGTGTCGTCCGCGCTGCCGTCATCCACGACGATGATTTCCAAAGCGCCCACGTGCGGGGACACCGCCTCGAACGCCTCGCGCACGACCGCCTCGATGCTCGGCGCCTCGTTATAGGCGGGGATGAGGATCGTGAGATCGGGCGTGAGATCAGGCGTCGGATCGGGGCTCGGGTCGGTCGCCGTCATGGGGTCAGGGCTGAGGGCTGCGTAAGGGGATGCGTTCGCGCCCGTGCATAGCCCGAACGCGCGCCCGGGTCATGTGAGAAACGCGGCTCAGCCGGGCTGGGCCGTGTTGCGCTGAAACGCCGCCCTCAGCGCGGCCCGCGCCGCCTCGTTCCGAGCGAGGTTCATCGCATGCTCGCGCGCCTCGTAGGGCGCCCAGCCGGTGGTCCAGCGCCAGGCGGCCCAATTTGCGCCCGCCGCCTCCAGGCTCTCGATGCGCGCGGCCAGGAACCGGTCGAAGCCTTGGGCCTCCACCACGCCGCCGAACTCCAGACACGCCCAGGCCGCGCCCGGCTTGAGCGCCGGCGCGGCGACGCCCGCCTCGTCCAGCGGCGGCGGGCCCTCGCCTTCATGGGTGTAGGCGCGCGGGGTCCAGTCATGCACGCCGAGGACCGTGTCCGCGCCGGCCCGGCCCAGCGCGACGGCGCGGCCCACATCGGCCCAACCCGGCGGGCTGAGGATCAGCGGCGCGGCCGGGTCCGCGCCGTGCGCAGTCAGACGTTCGGCCATCGCCGTCCAGACGCGGGCTGGCGCTCCGGCCGTCTCCGGGTTCGGCTCGACCATCGCCAGGACGCCCGCGCAGGCGCGATGAGGTCCAAATCGCGAAAGCGCGTCTTCGACCATAGCGACCCAGGCGGCTCGCGGCTCGGCGTCGAACCACACGCGCTCGTCCAGAAGTGAGGCGGGGTACCAGTCCTCGCCGCGATTAAATGCGAAGGCCGATCGGCCCGGCCCGGACCTGAAGGCGATGACGGTGTAGAGACCGCGGGCGCGGCAGCGCTCAAGCCAGTCGCCGATATGGTCCTCGATCGCGGCGTCGCGATCGAACGGCGCGCCCTCGGCGACGTGACCGGGTCCAGACCAGACCGCCAGATTGGCGCCCGCTTCGGCCAGCGCGTCGAGCGCAGCGTCGGTGATCGGCGGGCCGACCACGCCCTCGCCCAGAAACAGCTCGCCGTCGACCGCACGATAGACCCGGCGCTGAGCGAACACCGCGCCGCGCAACCGAGGCCCGCCCCGATTGCGCCAGAGCGCGAGCCGATCCGCCCGGTCCCTGCGAAGGTCCGGCACAAGCGCGGCGCCCGCGCCTTCAAGAACCGCCCGCCGCGTGATCACGCGGCGCGAAACGCCGCAAACCGGTCGATGCGCCGGAACGCGCGCCCTGGCAGACTGGACAGCGCGCCGAGCGGGAGGCGTTCGGCCGTCTCCTCCAGTGCTGTGCTCGCGCGACGCGCCAGACCCATCGGGGCGAAACGCGCGACGCAGCCCTGGCGCAACGGAATCTGCCAGGAGCCGAGCGCCGCCTTCTGGCGGCTATCGCCGGGGCCGAGATGAAGCTCGCCGACGCCGCGCTCGGCCAGTTCGGCGCAGATCGCCATGGTCAGCGCGTTGCCGGGGGCGAGCTTGGAGAAGGCCGGGTCGTAGGCGGGGAACCAGTAGTGCATGGCGCGCGGGCCCATGATGCCGAAATGCACCGCGGCGACGCGCCCGTCGATCTCCAGGCTCGACAGGACGCCGCGGCAATCGGCGCGCTCGGCGTGTGCGAGCGTGTCGATGAGCTTGCGCGTCCAGGGCGCCGAGAACACGTCGAAATAACCGCTCGCGCGGTATTGCGCAGACTTCCAGCGATAAAGCTGCGCGAGCGCTTCGGGCCGGTCGTCGTGGAAACGGATCCGCACCGCGCCCTCGCGCTCCTCGATCTTGCGGTGAGCGGTTTGGATGGTGCGGAAGGTGTTGCCGCCAAGCTTGCGCTGACGCGCTGTGAAGGCGTCGAAGCCGTCCGACAGATCTGCGACCCAAGAGCCGTCCTCCACGCGCCCGTAGCGTGAGAACGCGCTTTGTCGACCGAGCGCGCCGTGAAAGTCGAACGCGCCCACGCCCGCCGCGCGCAGCATTCGCTGCAGATCGACCTCGGCGTCCGGCGCGGCGATCAGCCCGTGATGATCTCCGAGCGGACCGGCCAACGGCCTTGCGTGTCCGGCGAAGCCGCGATGAAGCGGCAAAAACGCCTCCGGCGACCCGTTCCGGCTTTGAACCACGATGGTGAGATCGCGCCGCGCTGCGGCGACCGCATCTGCGAACCCGAGCGCGGCGTAAGGGGTGGCGAGGTCCGGATCAGCCTCGACGAAGGCGCGCCAGGCGTCGCGCTCGATCACGTTGAGCGCGCGGTGAGGTTTCACTTCGAGACGCATGGCCATCGCGGTCTCCCGCCGCTGTGCCCGTGTTTATGCCGTTTCGGCACGCATCGGGCGCGGTTAAGGCGAATTTCAGCTCCGGTGTTGCATCATCCGTTCCGAACACTGCGGCGCCCGGCTTGCAACGGGATTAACCGCACGACGCGACGCGGAGAACGCATGGGCCGCCACCTCCTGGTCTATCTGCCGGTCTACATCGCCCAAGCCCTTGTCGGCTTCGGGGGTGTTGTCGTGTTCACCCGGCTGCTCTCGGCCGAGGACTACGGGCGATACGCTCTCCTGCTCGCTGCGGTGGGTCTGGCCCAGGCCGGGTTGTTCACCTGGCTCAACGCCGGCGTGGCCCGCCATCACGCTCGCGCCGCCCGCAAGGGCCGGCTCGGCGCGCACCTGTCCACCTCGCTTCTGCTGGGCGCCGGGCTGTCGCTGGGCGTCGGGGGGGTCCTGGCCGCCGCAGTCTGGCTGTCAGCTCTGGAGCCTGCGCTGAAGACCGCAGCGCTTGGCGCGTGCGCGCTGCTTTCGATCAGAGGGCTTCTCGACGTGGTTCAGGAGACCCGCCGCGCGGCCGGTGAAGCGATCTGGTTCGCCGCACTTGAGACCGCAGCGCTCGCAGGCGGCTTTGCTGCGGCCGTGCTGATCGTCATCCACACCGATCTCGGCGCGGCCGGGGCGATCACCGGCCTCGCGCTCGCGGCGGGCCTGGCGCTTCTGGCGGGGCTGCCGCCGCTCTTGCGCCGGGCCCGACCCGATCGAGCTGTGAAGATCCGGGCGCGCACACTGTTCGCCTTCGGCGCGCCGGTGACCGCCTCGTTGATCTTCGAGCAGGTGCTCTCGGTCGGCGACCGGTTCTTGATCGCGGCGATGCTGGGCGAAGCGCCGACAGGCGCCTATGCGGCCGGCTACGGGATCGCGGACCGCTCGATCGACATCGTCTTTATCTGGCTTGGCATGACCGCCGCGCCGCTGACCGTGATCGCGCTTGAGAAATCCGGCGCCGACGCAGCCCGCGCCGTCGCGCGCGACGCCGCCCGGCTGATGGGGCTGATCGCTCTGCCCGCCACGGTCGGGCTTGCGCTCGTCGCCGATCCGCTGGCGCGCCTTTTGATCGCTGATGCGCTTGCAGCCGATGCGGCCGCCGTCATGCCGCTCGTGGCCGCCGGCGCGCTCATCAACGGCGTCATGGTCTATTTCTTCCACAAAGGCTTCACGCTCGGGCGCAAGACCGGCGAGATGGCGCTCCTCATGGCGCTCGGCGCCGGGCTGAACATCGCGCTCAACCTGGTGCTGATCCCGGCGATGGGGCTTGTCGGCGCCGCGATCGCCACGGTGGTCGCCTACGCCGCCGCTGCGATCGCATCCGCGATCCGGGCTCGCGCCGCGTTCCGTCTGGATACGCCCTGGCGCGACTGGGTTCGCTGCGCGCTCGCCTCTGCGGCGATGGCCGCCGGCCTGTCGGTGACGCCCCACCCTGAACCGCCGCTCGCCGCGCTCGGCGTGATGATCCCGGCCGGCGTTGCGCTTTACGCCCTCGCCGCTCTGGCGCTCGACGCGGCGGGCTGCCGCCGCTTCGCCCGGCGCTGGATCGAGGCGCGCCCGCGCGCCCTGACCACGGAGGCCGGCTCATGAGCCCGCCCATCCTGGAATTCCGCCGCAACGCCGCGCGCCGCGACCGCAAGTGCGACTGGGCGCCGCCGACGCTCTCCGTCGTGATCCCCTTCCTGCGCGACGATCCGCGCGCGCTCATCGCGGCGCTGGTCGGGCAAGCCGAAGACGCGCCGGGAGAGACGGAGATCATCCTGATCGACGACGGCGCGCCCGACCGGGCGCTGACCGACGCGGTCTGGCTCGACGTCGACGCCGCGCCCTGCCCGGCCACGCTCATCATCTCGCGGCGCAATCTCGGCCGATCCGCTGCGCGCAACCGCCTGGCTAGCGAAGCGATCGGCGGGTGGGTGCTTTTCCTCGACGCCGACATGCAAGTGGCGCCGGACTTCCTGAAACGCTGGCGCGCCCTGTTTGACGGCGCGTCTTTCGATGCGGCCTTCGGCGGGTTCGACCTTTCAGAGGAGGACGCCGCGCGCCACCGCGTCCACGCCGCCCTCGCCCGCGCCGGCGACATCGCGGCGGCCTGCGACCGAGCACGCACGGGCGCCTCGGCGGTCTGCGCCTCCAACCTCGCGGCCCGGCGCGCCTTCCTGGCGCGCGCGCGCTTCGACGAGGCCTATGTCGGCTGGGGCTGGGAGGACGTGGACTGGGCCGTGCGCGCCGCGCGCACCGGAACCCTCGCCCATGTCGACAATCCGGCGCGCCATGGCGGGCTGGAGGATATCGACGCGCTGATCGCAAAGTTCGCCGCCGGCGGGCGCAACCATGCCCGGCTTTTGAAAACCACGCCTGAGATGCGCGCCCGGCCCGCGGGGCGTATGGCGCTTTGGCTCAACCGTCTGCAGCTCAGCTCGCCCGTCGGCGCGCTGGGGCGCGGCGCGGCGCGTTTCGAACGCCTGCCGCTGAGGCTGCGGGTTCTTGGCCTGAAGCTGCACCGGGCGGCCGCCTGCGCGGAGCATCTGTGATGGTCGCAGACACGATCTACACCCCGGCGGCGGGCGTTGCGGGCAAGGTGAAGCGGCTGACGGCCCGCGCGCTCGCGCGCCGACCGGCGCGCCTTGAGCTGGACCGGCCCCTGGTGAGCTTCAGCTTTGACGACTTTCCGCGCTCCGCCGCGCGTGAAGCCGCCCCGCGCCTTGAGGCGCAGGGCTGGCGCGGCACATTCTACGCCGCCGCCGGCATGGCGGGCGGTGCAAACCATCTCGGCCGACTCTACGATCTCGGCGACCTGCATCGGCTCTCGCGGACGGGCCACGAGATCGGCTGCCACACCTACGCCCACGCCGACGCGTCGCACATCGACGCCGACGCGCTCGCAGCCGAAGTCGAGCGCAATGCGCGCTGCCTGCGTCTGTCCGGCTATGACGGCGCACTGACGAGTTTCGCTTTCCCCTACGGAGAGGCGACGCCGGCGGCCAAGGCGCGTCTTGCGCCGCGCTTCCTTGCGCTGCGCGGGGTCCGCCCCGGCGTGAACCGGACCGGTTCAGACCTGAACCTGTTAAGCGCCGTCGCGCTCGACGGCGGCGAGGCGGGCCTTGCTGCAGCGCTGAGCCAGCTCGAAGCGGCCGCGCGCCGGCCCGGATGGATCGTGTTCTACGGCCATGACGTGCGCGAGGCGCCGAGCGAGTGGGGCTGCACGCCCGCCTTCTTTGATACGGTCGTGGAGGCGGTCTCGGAAATCGGCGCAGAGGTCGTCACGGTCTCGCAAGGTGCGCGCCGCGCAGGAGCGGTGTCATGACCGTCAGCGTTCTCATCCCGACTTATAAACGCCCGACCGGCTTAAAGCGCGCTTTGATAAGCGTTGCTCAACAGACTGAATCGCCGGACGAAATCGTGGTCGTCGACAACGCCCCTGATGGGTCGGCGCGTGCAGCATGCGATAACATTGCTGCGCAGCATGATCTGGCTCCGATCGTGTTCGTTGAGGCGCCGGAGCCCGGCGTTTCAAACGCGCGCAACGCCGGTTTCGCCGCTGCGAAAGGGCGTTTCGTGGCGCAGCTCGACGATGATGAAAGCGCGTCGCCGCACTGGCTCTGCGCATTGCTCGCTGCACGTGAGAGGCTCTCGGCCGGGGTCGTGTTCGGCCCCGTGGAGCCCCTGGTTCAGGCCACAGGCGCAGTGCGCGCGGCCTTTTGCGCGCGGCTGTTCGCTCGGCGCGGCGCGCCTGAGGACGCAGTGATCGACAAGCCCTTCGGCTGCGGCAACTCGCTAATCGATCGGGCTGAAGCGGCCCTTCCCGCCCTGCCCTTCGACCCTCGCGCCAACGAGATGGGCGGCGAGGATGACATACTATTTGCGCGCCTGAAGGCCGCCGGCGTGCGCTTTGGTTGGGCGGGGGGCGCCGAGGTCACAGAGCATGTGGACCCAGACCGCGTGCGCATGGGCGTCCTGCTGCGCCGCGCCTTCGCGTTCGGTCAGGGCCCGCCTCAAGCGAGCGCGGCGGCCGGAGACCGCGTCGCCGTGGCGCGCTGGATGATGATCGGCGCCGCACAGGCGGGCGTCTTCTCGGTGCTGGCCGCGCCTGCACGGCTGGCTGGCGCGGAGCGCGCGGCGTACTGCCTGGACAAGGCGGCCAGGGGCGCCGGCAAGCTGGTCTGGGGCGACTTCGCCGCGCCGCGCTTTTACGGCCGGTCCGACAATTTTGCTGCGGTCGCCGCGAAGAGCACCCAGGACAAGGTGTTCTGACCGAGCAGATTGCTCTCCGACACGCTGACCAGCCCCCACATCGCCAAAAAGGGCAGCGCCCAGTAGGCCGCCGCGCCGCTGAACAACCCGGACAGCGCAAGCCCGAGCGCGCGCAGATAGATCACCGCAGCCACCGCCGTCGCCGGCAGGCCGAGGCCGAGCGCGATCTCCAGCCAGGCGTTATGCGCGGTGGGCACGTCCCAGGCGGTCTCCTGGCGGATCCAGAAGGCCGGCCCTGACTCCACCTCCCAGAACGCCGCGTAGCCGAATCCGGTCCACGGTCGCTCGGCGACGGCGCGCGCGAGCGCCTGCCAGATCTCGGTGCGCCCGGTCAGGGTGGGGTCGCGCCCGATCGCCTCCAGAAACGCGCCCGGTCCGGTAACGAGGATCGCACCGAACAGAAGGAGCGCTGTCGCAGCGGCGGTGATCGCGGCCGCGGCGAAATCAAAGCCGCGCCTTGCGATTGCGATCATGACCGGCCCGCCGACGCCGATCATCGCCGCCATCATGGCCGTGCGCGATGTGGACAGCACGACGAGCACGAGGCAGAGCGCAGCGAGCATGCGCCAAGCGGCGCGCTCGCGCTGCGGCGCATTCGCCGAAGCGGCTGCTGCAGCGAGCGCACCGAGCGCCATCATCCCGCCAAGGCTGTTCTTCTCGAACCACAGCCCGCTCCAGGCGCCGGGATGGATCGACTGCATCACGCCGAAGCCCGGGGCCAGGACGGCGGCGAGGAGGCTTCCCGCAGCAAGCACCGCGAACGCCGCCGCCACCAACCGGGCGATGTCACCCCAGGAGAAGCGTGCGGCGAGCCAGAGCGCGAAGGCGGTGTTCATGGCGACCGCCAGGGCGCGGCGCGCAGTGATCTCCGGATCGATCGACCACAGCACGGAAACCCCGGCGAGCCCGACCAGAAACAGGATCGGCCAGGCGCGCGTCGCAAGCAAGAGAACGCGGGCCGGCCGCCCGGCGATCAGCCCCAGCGTGAGCAGGTAGACCGGCGGCCAGATCAGACGCAGGACAGGCGCGTCCCCGCCGCCTTCGGGCGCGAAGAGCTTGCCCAGGAGCGCCTGTGAATAGAGCAGCACGATGAGGAGCGCCGCCCCCGCCTCCAGCCACGGCAAGGCGCTCAAGCGCGGCGCGGCGGCGCGCCAGCGCGCGGCCTGATCGAGCGCGCTCACGCCGCCCGGCCCGCCTCTCGGGCCCGATTGACCACGACGCCGAGCACGCGCGCGCCGGCCGCTTCAAGCACAGCCGCGGTGCGATCGGCCGCCGCGTGCTCTCCGGCCCGGCCCTCGGCTGCGACGATGATTACGCCGTCCATGTCACGCGCGATCGGAAAGATCTCCGGGCCGGCGCGGCGCGCATCCACGAGCGCCAAGGCGCAAGCGGTGCGCACGCGCGCCCAGTAGTCCGGCGCCGACCTGAAGCCGACCCGGCGCACCGCGCCTTGGGCATGTTCAAACCGGGTGACGAAGACCGGTTCGCGCGCCCGGCGCTGCAGCACCAGCCGCGCCGCGCCGTCCGGCTCGCAGCGCCAGAAGTCGGCGCCGGCGTCGTACACCGGACCGGCGAGCGCTGCGGCGCGCGCCTGAGGGTTGTTGGCGAAGTCCAGATCGATGACCCAGGCCGGCCGCCCGCGAGTCGCCGCTGATGCGCTGGCCAGCGCGGCCGTAACGGTCGAAGCCCCCGCCCCGGGCGCGGCCGGACACACCATCACCGCGCGGCCTTTCGGCCCGCGCGGGGTCAGGCGCGCGGCGAGCGCGGCCAGCTCCGCGGCGATGGCTTGCGCCTGCGACATGGGACGGGTCTCCGTTCGAACCCGCAGACGTTGGCTTAAAGAAGGTTAACGCCGCGCTGACGTCGCATGCTCGCCGACACGCGCCAAGACGCGCCGGGCCTGAGGCGAAGCCGAGGCGGCCTGACGCGCGGGCGGTCCGTCGCGGCGCACATGATCGGCCTCAGGCTCCGCATGCGCGCGGCGTTCAGGCCGGCGCGCGGCGGCCGGACCGGGCTCGCGCACCTCAGCGACATAGCCGCGCAACAAGCCGGCGAGCAGGGCCAGGCCCGCTGCGGCGATAAAGGCCGCGGCGAGGCCGAGCGGACGCATTGAGCTCGGCTCGGCGGGGGCTTCGGCGCGCTCGACGATCCGCACCGCGTCGGCTGCGCTCGGGCTTTGCGATTCGCGCGCCTGCGCCTCGGCCGACTGGAGCGATAGCCGCTCAGCCGCCTGTGCGCGCGCCGCGGCCTCGCGGGCCAGACGATCATATTCCGGCGCGAGCCCGCGCAGCCGGTCGGCTTCGGCGCGGGCCTTTGCGAGCTGATCACCGAGGGTGGCCGCAAGGCGCGATTGCGCATTGGCCTGGGCTTCGTTCTGAAGCCGCGCGGATTCAAGCTCTTGATGGACCGGGTTGGCGCCGACGCGGCGCTGGCCGGACCCGTCCGCGCCGCCTTCGGAGATGAAGTTTTCAAGCGCTGCGATCTCGCGTTCGATCGCGGCCACGGGCGGTGCGCCGGGCTGATAGCGCGCCAGCAGCTCGCGCCGGCGTATCTGAAGGCTCAAGAGCTGTCCGGTGGCGTCATTCTCCACGTACAGCTCGATGCGTTCGGGCGCCTCGGCCAGCCGGGCGCCCAGGGCGCGCGCGGCGGCGGCGGCCTCCTCGGCTGCGGCCTCGGCGGACAGAAGCTGGGTCTGCAAGGTCGTGACGCGCGTCACGGCGGCGCTCCGCTCGGCCTCGAAATCCACAAGCCCGGCCTGGTTGAGAAACACGCGAAGCTCGGCTTCGGCGGATGCGGCGGCGGCCTCGGCGGCGGCGAGCCGCTCCACGATCGCGCCGGCGCCGTCATCGACGAGCACCGCGCGGCGATAGCTGAGATAGGCCTCAATGATGGCGTTGAGCGCGTTCGCGGCGGGCTGAGGCGCATCGGCCTCGAACTGAGCCACAAGCACGGTCGCGTTCGGGGCGCGCTCAACCGAAAAGGCCGAGGCGAGATCGGCGACGGCGCGCGGGGTCGCGTCCACGCCGCGCGATTCGAGCGCACGTCGGCGCACCGCATCGGAATCAAGGATCTCGATTTCGGACTGCATGACCTGATCGAGGATGAAGGCCGCCCCGGCCCCTGCCGCGCCAGGGGTCGGGTCCTCTTCATCAAGCAGGACCAGGAGGCGCGATTGCGCCTGGTAGCTTGGCTGAAGGACCATCCAGGCGCCGAACGCCAAAGGCAGGAAAACCGCGATGAAGACCAGCGCCATGAAGCCGAGTTGGCTCCAGGCGAGCGCCGCCAGGTCAAACAGGTCCAGCTCCCGGCGGACAGGCTCCGCCGGACCCGACGCGCCAGCATCCGGACCCTCGTTTCGGCTCATGTGGCGGTTGTCGAACCGACGCGCTTAATTTTTCCTTAGGAGCAAGCACGGGAGTGTCGCGAACCGTTAAGCTTTTTGGTCTCGCGCGCCCATGATCCGCCTTGCCCGCCCCTTCACCGCACTCATCGCGAGCGCCGCGCTTTGCGCCTGCGCCGGCGGGCCGAGCGGCGAGGACGCCGCCTTTACGCCGCAGCGGTTCCAGGACTGGAGCGAGGCCGCGCCGGACTATCGCGTCTATCCCGGCGATGTGGTGGAGGTGACGGTGCACACCGCCCCGGAGCTGTCCGGGCGCACGACCGTGGCGCCGGACGGGCGCGCCATCCTGCCGCTGGCCGGTTCCGTCATGATCAGCGATGCGACCGCGCGCGAAGCGGCGGGCCGCGTGGCCGACGCCTATGCGCAGGTGCTGCGCGACCCCATCGTGGAGGTGCGCCCTGTGGCGTTCGCCTCCCAGCGCATCCTGGTGGGCGGCGAAGTGGGCGAGCCCGGCGTCTATGACCTGCCCGGCGCGCGCATCGGCGCGCTGGAGGCGGTCATGCTGGCGGGCGGCTTTGACACCACCGCAAGGCGCAGCGATGTCGTCGTGCTGCGCCGCTCCGCCGACGGCGGCGTCATGGCGCGCACGGTCGATCTGCGCGCCGCGCTGTCGGGGCGCGGCGGCGATGCAGTCCCGCTGCGTCGGCACGATATCGTGTTCGTGCCGCGCTCAGGGATCGCCGAGGTCAATCTGTTCGTCGAGCAGTATGTTCGCAACATCCTGCCGATCGACGCGGCGTTCAGCTATGCGCTGGCCGACGCGGCGTTCAACAACGAGTGATGCGAAGGTTTCCCGGCGATCAGTGACGCGTTGCGAGCCACTCGCGCGCGGAGCGCTGAGCCTCAGCGATCTCGTCCGACCCCATCTCGATCGAGATTTCGCGGCGATAGTGCTTCGCCGGCTCGCAGCCCATCAGCGCGGCCAGGTTGAACCACTTGTGCGCTTCGACATAGTCGACCGCGCCGCCCTGGCCGGTCGAGAACAGAAGACCCAGCTTGCACAGGTCCTCGCCGGTCGGGCCGGCGGCCACGGCGTCATGTATTTCAGCCGTTTCAATATCGGTGAACGCCATCGTCACACCCCATCATCTGGAGCGGGCTTTTGGAGGTCTTCCCGCCTCGCTGCAGCGCCGCTCTTCCCACCTTCGACGCGAGGCTCGTCCCCGTCGTCGAGGGCGATCATGTGGGAGCATGGGTGTAGACAAGGTTAAGCCGCATCAAGAATAACGCGCCTTAACTCTTTAAATCGATTGATCTTTCTTACCCAATAGCAAACGCCGCAGCTGCGCGTCGAACACAGAGCCCCGTCCTGAGCCGGGCAGATTGACGCGCGCGCCAGAGCTCCAGACCGCGAAAACGACGAGCAGCGCGGCGGCGCCCAGCAAGGCGCCGGCGATGCGGAAATCACCCCTGGCGCCGGGCGGCGGCGCTGGCGCGCGCGGGCTGACCGGCGCATGCGCTGCGGCCGGACCCAGCCAATCCGCGCGCGCCATGACGACCAGGCCTTCCTCGCGTGCGCGCGCGGCCGAACGCTCAAGGTCTGCAAGGCTGCGCGCCGTTCCGGCGATCCGGGCTGCAGCGAGCGGAGAGGTCGAACGCGCCAGCGCACCGGCGGCGATGGAGGCGCGCCGACCGACTGCGCCGTCCGCGCCGGCCTCAAGCGCTGCGGCGAAGGACGGCGTCAGCAGGCCGCCGGCCTCGCCGGCCCGCAACACCCGCGCGCCGAGCGGATCGGCGCGCGGGTTGCCCTCCAGCGAAAGCAGACGGGCGGCCAGCCGAGTTTCGGACGCGCCGGCGTGGAACGCGCCGCCTCTGAAGCCCGGCGCACGAGATAGATCGACCACGCCCTCCCCCGACGCGATCACCGCGTTCAAGCCCTCGAACAGCCGGCCGTAGAGGCGCAGGGCGCGCTCGCGGCGTCTCACGGCGTCGGACGGAAGCAGCGCGAGCGCGGGCGGGTCGTACCCCATCGCCGCAAAGCGGGTGAGCGCGTTCCGGCGCGCCGCGCTCAATCGGCGCTCACGCAGCCAGGCCGGCAGGGCGCGCGTGCGCGCCTCGACCTGCGGGCCGAGCCCGGCGGCCGCGGCCAAGGTCTCACGCGGCAGAAGCGTCCCCGCCGCGGCGAGATACGCGTCAGCGAGTATGAGATCGGGCGGTCGGCCCGGCGCGGGCGACAGCGCCTGCTCGATGCGGTCCGCCAACGCGGCCAGACCGGCCTCGCCCGGCCCCAGCGCGCCATCGAGTGGATCGTCGGCCCCGGCCATCGCGCCTGGAAGCGGCGACCAGCCCGACGCCGACGCCGTCTCCGCGCCGCGCCAGCCGAACCATGCGGCTGCAGCGATGAGTGCAATCAGGATCGCGGGGCGGATGACCCTCAACACCGCCTCGACGAGCATCCAGGCGCCGACACGAGCCAGCCCGGCTTCGCCCGGTCGGCGCGTTTGCGCGCGCAGGGCCGCGCTGCGCTCCGCACGCGCGATCGCCGCGCGCCACCGGCCTGCCGCGCCTGGAAGACCCATGCGAAACGCCCCTCGTCGGTCCCACACCCCTCACCGCCGATCAAAGCACGACGAGCGGGCGAACCGAAGCGGGGCGGACCGCTGCGGCGGCGTTATCCGCGCGCGCGTTGTCCGAACAACACGTCCCGCGCCTTCCTGGCCTCGTCGGAGTCCTCGTCGAGCCGGCGACGCAAGTCCTTGCCCGCGTCGCGCCCGGCCTTGACCGCCTCGCGCGCGCCGACGCGCTCCACATAGGCTTTCAGGTTGGGAAACTCGCCCAGATCCTGGCCCTGGCCTTCAGGCAGGATCCAGGGCCAGGCGGCCATGTCGGCGATTGAGTACGGGCCGGCGAGATAGTCACGACCGGCGAGCCGGCGCTCCATCACGCCGTAGAGGCGATGAACCTCGTTGGTGTAGCGCGCCGCGCCGTATTCCAGCTTGCTCTCGTCGGGCTCGATCTTCTTGGCGTAGGAGCGGAAGTGGTGCGCCTGGCCGGCCATGGGGCCGAGCCCGCCCATCTGCCAGAACAGCCATTGCTCGATCTCGACCCGCTCGCGCTCGCTCTCGCCGTAGAACTGACCGGTCTTGCGCGCGAGGTATTGCAGGATCGCGCCGCTTTCGAAGACCGAGATCGGCTGACCGTCAGGACCGTCCGGATCGATGATCGCCGGCATGCGGTTGTTCGGGCTGATCTTCAGGAAGTCCGGCTCGAACTGCTCGCCCGCGCCGATATTCACCGGCTTCAGCTCATAGGCGAGGCCCATCTCCTCAAGCGCGATGGACACCTTCCAGCCGTTCGGCGTCGGCCAGTAGTAAAGCTCGATCGGGTTGGTCATCAGACCCTCCTTGCGGTCGCGGACTGCCCCTTCAGCGCGCGATGTCGGGCGGTGCGGCGAGATGGTCAAGCACACCACTCTTCACGAGATCGAGAGGCGGCGCTACACGACGCCCATGTCAAACCCCGCTCCTGTTCTCACCGGCGAAACCCTAGCGCCCGTCTCCTTCACCCGCGCCGCCTCCCATCCGGAAGGGTTCGCGCGCGATCTCGGCCGCTCGTTTCGCGAGTACGGCTTCGCCGTGGTCAGCGATCACCCGGTCGACCAGGGCGTGATCGACGCCGCGCTGGCCGACATGAAGGCCTTCTTCGCTCTGCCGGAAGCGGCCAAGCGCGCCTATCACCAGCCCGGCCAGGGCGGGGCGCGCGGCTATACGCCCTTCGCAACGGAGAACGCCAAGGACGCCGCGGCGAAGGACCTGAAGGAGTTCTGGCACCGCGGCCGCGACTTGGCGACCGGCCATCGCCTGAGCCGCTTCATGCCGGAAAACGTCAGCGTCTCAGAGGTTCCCGGCTTCGATCGCTCCAGCGCGGCGCTGTTTGATGCGCTCGACGAGATGGGCGCGGTGCTGCTTCGCGCCATCGCGCGCGATCTCGGCCTTGAAGAGCGCTGGTTCGACGCGACGGTCGATGAAGGCAATTCGGTTCTGAGGCTCCTGCACTATCCTCCCATCATGGGCGCGCCCGAGGGCGTGCGCGCGGGGGCGCATGAAGACATCAACGTCATCACGCTCTTGCTTGGCGCTGAAGAAGCGGGGCTTCAGGTCAAGACCCGCTCGGGCGAATGGCTGCCGATCCAGCCGCCCGAAGGCGCTCTGGTGGTCAATATCGGCGATATGCTGCAGCGCCTGACCAACGACGTCCTGCCGTCCACGACGCACCGCGTGGTCAATCCACCGCCCGAGCGCGCCGGCGTATCGCGCTACTCCACGCCCTTCTTCCTGCACTTCAATCCGGACTTCGAGATCCGCACGCTGCCCGGCTGCGTCTCGCCGCAGACCCCGGACCGCTACGCGGAGCCGATCACGGCGGACGCCTATCTGCAGGAGCGCCTGCGCGAAATCGGCCTCAAGTGATGCCATCGCAATGTCACCTTGACGTTACCTTTGCGTCGCGCTAAGTCACCTTTCGGTTACATCGCAAACTGAAAAGGATCGAGCTGATGGACACCGCCGAACAACTCCAGGCGCGCGGGCGGATCTTCGCCGCGCTGACCGCGATCGGCTTCTTCGCCTGGCAGACGGGCGACGGGCTGGCGCGCGCGGACTTCGCCCCTGAGGGCTTTGTCGGTCCGGCCTATCTGGCCTCGGGCGTGGGCGCGGGGCTAGGGATCGTGAGCCTCATCCTGCTGCTCGGCGCGGGGTTCCAGGCCAAGGCGCGCGGCCTGTTCGACGTGCTCAACGACGAGCTCGCCGTCGCCACGCGGCGCAAGGCGATGGAGACGGCGTTCTACATCAACACGGTCGCGGCCGTGATCTTCATGACGCTCGGCGAGTTCGCGATCGACCGGCAGTTTCTGCTCAAGACGCTGGTCGGCCTGTCGGTGGCGAGCTTCCTTCTGGCCTATGTCTGGTACGAGGCGCGCGAGCCGGAGGGCTCGTAATGGCCGCTCACGGCAAGGGCGAGCGTCTCGGCAACCGCATGAAGCGGTTGCGCGGCGAGGCCGGGCTGACCCAGGCCGAACTGGCTGACCGGGTCGGCGTCACGCGCAAGACCATCAACACGGTGGAGAACGGCGTGTTCACGCCGTCCGCGCTTCTGGCGCTGAAGATCGCGCGCGCGCTTGGAGCCGGCGTGGAGGAGGTCTTCTACCTGGAGGCGGACTGAGCCCTGGTCGAAGCGCCGTCTTCGCCCCCGCCCTCCGCCTCGTCGGCGTCGCCCTCGGCCTCCTCCGGCGACGCCTCCTGAGTTCCCTCGCCCGGCATCTGCTTGATGTAGATGTCGCGCTGCGGGAACGGGATCTCGATCCCGTCTTCGTGCAGCGCGTCCCACAGCGCCAGATAGACCTCGCTCGTCACGTTCGACAGCCCGTTCTGGGGATCCTGGATCCAGAAGCGCAGATCGAAATTCACGCTGGAATCGCCGAACTCCATCACGTTGCACACTGGGTTCTTGTCCGGCACGACGCGGTCGACCGTCTTGGCGGCCTCCTGGGCGAGTTCCTGCACGCGCCTGAGATCGCGCGTGGCGTAGGAGACGCCGAAGGGCGCGTGCAGGCGTACGATGCGGTCGGACCGCGACCAGTTGATCACCCCGTTCGCGATGAAGGTCTCGTTGGGGATCAACAGCTCGGTGCCGTCGCGGGTGCGGATCGAGACGTACCGGCCCTGCATCTGGGTGACCCAGCCGAACGTGCCGTCCACCTCCACCCCGTCGCCCGGCTTGATCGACTTGTCGGCCAGCAGCGTGAAGCCGGCGGCGAAGTTCGACACGGTGCGCTGCAGACCGAGACCCACGCCGATGCCGAGCGCGCCGGAGAAGATCGCGAGCGTAGCCAGGTTGAAGCCGGTCAGCTGCAGGGCCACCACGAAGGCGAGCGCGGGCAGGATGACGCCCATCGCCTTTGAGATGAGCGCGCGGAAGGCCGGAGAGATGTCGTCGGCCTGCTGTAATTGCCGGTCGAGCGCCCGCGAGGCGGCCGAGGCCAGCCAGAACAGCGCGACGAAGTAGATGAGCGTTCGAACCACGTCGAACAGGCTCAAATCTTCAGTCTCGCCGAGCGGGATGGCGAGCGCCTGCATCTGGTCGACCACCTCGTCGAGCAGGCCGAAAATGTCCAGCGCCGCGACCGGCCAGGCGATGTAGAAGGCCACCAAGGACCAGAAGCGCGAGCGGATCACCAGCGTCACCGCGCGGATCACGATCCACGCCGTCATCACGCTCATCGCCGCGGCGACGATCTGGAACGGCCGGTCGAGCGATCCCAGCGCGATGCGGATCAGCGCGAGCGCGCCCAGAAGCGCCAGAGGCGTCGCAAGCGACAGCGCCGCAGAGACAAGCCGGCGCATCAGCCCGGTCTGGATGCGCTCGCGCGTGCGCTGATGGACGATGCGGCGCAGCTGGGGTCCGAACAGCATCGCCGGCAGCACCGCCACGAACACCAGCGCCAGCTGCAGCCCGGTGTCGAAGCTGAAGAAGTACTGGCTGGCCCATTCATACATCGCGAGCACCCGCTCGCGCGCCTCGTCGAGCGGTATGAACTCGGTGATCGCTGAGTCTTGCGGACTGGCCATGGCCTTGAAGCTGGCCCGGGCCGCGCTTCAGGGCAAGCCGCCTACCCGTCGAGCAGCTTGCGCTTCAAGATCTCGTTGACGGCCTGGGGGTTCGCCTTGCCCTGCATCGCCTTCATCACCTGACCGACGAACCAGCCCATGGCCTTGGGCTTTTCCTTCACCTGGGCGGCCTGTTCGGGGTTGGCCGCGATGAGGTCGTCGACGACCTTTTCGATCGCGCCGGTGTCGGTGACCTGCTTGAGACCGCGCGCCTCGACGATCTCGGCCGGGTCGCCGCCTTCGGTCCACAGGATCTCGAAGACGTCCTTGGCGATCTTGCCGGAGATCACCCCGTCCTTGATGAGCTGAACGAGCCCGCCGAGCTGGACCGCGTCGACCGGGCTTTCGGTGACCGACAGGCCTTCCTTGTTCAGCCGGCCGAACAGCTCGTTATTGACCCAGTTCGCCGCCAGCTTGGCGTCCCGCCCGTCCGCGACCGCCTCGAAATAGTCCGCGCGATCCTTGTCCGCGGCGAGGACCGAGGCGTCGTACTCGGTCAGGCCCAGCGCCTCGATGAAGCGCTTGCGCTTCTGGGCGGGCAGTTCGGGCAGGCTGGAGCGGATATCGTCAAGCCAGGCCTCCTCGATCTCCAGCGGCAGAAGATCGGGATCGGGGAAGTAGCGGTAGTCGTGCGCCTCCTCCTTGGAGCGCATGGCGCGCGTCACCCCGGCGTTGGCGTCGAACAGGCGGGTCTCCTGATCGATCGTTCCGCCGTCCTCGAGGATGTCGATCTGGCGCTTCGCCTCGTACTCGATCGCCTGCATGACGAAGCGCACCGAGTTGACGTTCTTGATCTCGCAGCGCGTGCCGAGATGAGAGAAATCGCCGCTCTCGCGGAATCGCTCATAGGCGCCCGGCCGGCACACCGACACGTTCACGTCCGCGCGCAGCTGGCCCTTCTCCATGTCCCCGCCGCAGGTGTCGAGATAGCGAAGGATGGTGCGCAGCGTGCGCACATAGGCCGCCGCGTCCTGGGGCGAGCGTATATGAGGCCGCGAGACGATCTCCATCAGCGCCACGCCGGAGCGGTTCAGGTCGACATAGGTCGCGGTCGGATCAAGGTCGTGGATCGACTTGCCTGCGTCCTGCTCCAGGTGCAGGCGCTCGATCCCCACCACGAAGCGAGAGCCGTCGTCGCGCTCGCACTCGATCTCGCCTTCGCCCACCACCGGGTGCTGGAACTGGCTGATCTGATAGCCCTGTGGAAGGTCGGGGTAAAAATAGTTCTTCCGGTCGAAGCGCGAGCGCAGATTGATATGCGCGTTCAGCCCCAACCCGGTGCGCACCGCCTGCTCCACGCAGAAGCGGTTGAGCACCGGCAGCATGCCCGGCATGCCCGCATCGACGAGGCTGACCTGGGTGTTCGGTTCGGCGCCGAACTCGGTGGCGGCGCCGGAGAACAGCTTCGCCTTCGATTTGACCTGGGCGTGGACCTCCAAGCCCATCACGAGCTCCCACTCGCCCGTGGCGCCTTCGATCACATAGCGGTGCTTCACGTCGTCTTCGGTGATCACGTCGCTCATCGCATCAGGTCCTCAGTCCGTTTCCCCGCCGGTGCGCGACCGGGCGAACTCGTCCAGCGACGCCTTCAGGCGCCGGAAAAAGATCACGTTCGACACGCCCACGGCGCCGGAGACCACGAGCGTGATCCCGACCGCCATCTGCCAGCCGCCCTCACCGGCCAGCCGCCCCGTCGCGAGCAACGCGCCGAGAATGGCCAGAAGCCCGAAGGCGAGGATGAGACGATTGGGGGTCATGAGAGGTTCTCAGCACACTTTCGCGCGTCTGTCATGAGCGGACGGACGCGATGGCGGATACCGCTCAGCTCACGTCATGGCCCGGTTCATCCGGGCCACCCATTCCGGTCGGTCTGCGATCAAGGCTGAAGCTCACGCCACAGATCACGCCAGTCCGGGTTTTCCGCTTCGATCAGATTAATCTTCCAGGCGCGCGGCCACTTCTTGATGCGCTTTTCCCGGCGGATGGCTTCGAGGATATCGCCATGGGTCTCGTACCAGACAAGGCGCACGACGCCGTACCTGCTGGTGAAGCCTTTAACGGCCCGCTCGTGATGCATCCAGACCCGCCCGATAAGGTCGCTGGTGACGCCGCAATACAGCGTGCCGCCCTTCTTGCTGGCGAGCAGATAGACGCACGACACCCGTTCCCGCATACCGCGATGTTGTCGCCCAAGAGGCGAGGTGTCAGCTGTGTTCGGCGCCCGACCGGAATGGGTCCCCCCGGACAAGCCGGGGGATGACGCGTGAGGAGACGTGAGCGGCTACCCCGCTACGCCCACCACATCTCCGGCTTCGCGTCGAACCCGGCCGCGTCTTCGATGGCGGCGGCGGTCGCGAACATCGTCTCTTCGTCGAGCGCGCGGGTGATGACCTGGAGGCCGAGCGGCAAGCCGGTCTCGTCCAGACCCGCCGGCACCGAGATGGCCGGAACGCCGGCGATGTTGGCGGTCACCGTGAAGACGTCGTTCAGATACATCTCGATCGGGCTGGCGTTCGCTTTCGAGCCGATCGCGAACGCGGCCGACGGGGTCGCCGGGGTCAAGAGCGCATCGACCGTTTCAAACGCCTGCTCGAAGTCTTCCAGGATGCGCCGGCGCACCTTCAGAGCCTTGAGGTAATAGGCGTCGTAATATCCCGCCGAGAGCACGTAGGCGCCGATCATGATGCGGCGCTGGACCTCGTTGCCGAAGCCCGCGCCGCGGGTCTTCTCGTAGGTGTCGATCAGGTCCTCGCCCTCGACGCGCGCGCCATAGCGGATGCCGTCATAGCGCGCCAGGTTCGAGGAGGCCTCCGCCGGGGCGATGATGTAATAGGCCGGCAGGGCGTATTTGGTCATCGGCAGGGAGACGTCGACGATCTCGCAGCCGGCGGCCTTCAGCCACTCCACGCCTTGGGACCAGAGCGTCTCGATCGCGCCGGGCATGCCGTCGATGCGGTATTCCTTCGGCACGCCGATCTTCAGCCCCTTCACAGAGCGCCCCACCGCCGCGGCGAAGTCGGGAACGTCGCCGGGATAAGAGGTGGAGTCCTTCGGATCGGGCCCGGACATCTCGCGCGTCAGGATCGCGGCGTCCTTCACCGTCTTGCCGAAGGGGCCGGGATGGTCGAGCGAGGAGGCGAAGGCCACCACGCCCCAGCGCGAACAGCGCCCATAGGTGGGCTTCACCCCGACGAGCCCGGTGAAGGCGGCGGGCTGGCGGATCGAACCGCCGGTGTCGGTGCCCGTCGCGCCGTAGCTGATCCCGGCCGCAAGCGCGGCCGCCGAACCGCCCGACGAGCCGCCGGGTACAAGCTTCTCGTCGGAGCCGTTCGCGCGCCACGGGTTCACCACTGGACCGCTCGCGGCGGTCTCGTTGGAGGAGCCCATGGCGAACTCGTCCATGGCGGTCTTGCCGAAGAACACCGCGCCGGCGTCCCACAGATTCTGCGTGACGGTGGACTCGTAGGGCGGCTTGAAGCCTTTCAGGATGTTCGACGAGGCCGTGGTCTCCACCCCATCGACCGCGAACAGGTCCTTGATCGCGATCGGCGCGCCCTCGAGCGCGCGCGCCTGGCCCTTCGCGATGCGTTCGTCGCTGGCCTTGGCCATGTCGCGAGCGCGCTCGCCATCGATCACGGTGAAGCAATTCAGCGCACCTTGCGCCGCTTCGGCGCGCGCGACGGTGAACTCGGCGAGCTCCACCGCGGAGAAGTCCTTCGCGCGCAGCCCGTCGAGAGCCTGTTCGAGCGTGAGATCGGAGAAGTCGGTCACCGGCGCTACTCCACGCTCTTGGGCGCGACGAAGAAGCCCTCTTCGGCCTTCGGCGCATTCTTCAGGACCGCGTCGCGGATGCCGCCGTCAGTCACCGCGTCCTCGCGCAGGGGCAGGTGCGTCGGCGCGACCGTGGTCATGGGCTCCACGCCCTCGACATCGACCTCGTTGAGCTGCTCGACCCAATCGAGGATGCCGTTCAGCTCGGCGGTGAGCGGTTCGAGCCGGTCGGCCGGCTCGGCGATGCGCGCCAGCCGCGCGATGCGCCGGACGTCGTCCTGTGTGACGGACATGAAAAACGCTCCGCATGACGGGAGGAACTAGACCAGTGCTGAGTATCAACGCCCCTTCGCAGGCGCAAGAAGCCCGCGCGGCGCTCTTTCGCTGCGCCGCGCGCGGGCCTAAACCTCGCCGCCATGCTGTTTCTCGATCTCGCCCACCTGCCCGACGGTCCGCTGATGGCGGTCGACCCCGGCTCAAAGACGCTCGGGGTCGCCGTGTGCGACGCGGCGCGCAAGGTCGTCACGCCCGTAGAGACGATCCAAAGGGTGAAATTCACTCGAGACGCCGAAGCGCTCTTCACGCTCTATGACGCGCGCCGCTGCCGCGGGCTGATCATCGGGCTGCCGATGCACATGGACGGCGGGGACGGCAAGCGCGCCCAGTCCGCGCGCTCGCTGGCGACCAATCTTCTGCGCCTGCGCGACATCCCGATCGCCTATCAGGACGAGCGCCTGTCCACCTTCGCCGCGGAGGAGCGCCTGCGCGAGGCCGGCGTGCGGCCTGAGGACTTCAAACGCTATATCGACGCCGAAGCGGCCGCGATCATCCTTGAAAGCGCGCTCGCGGCGTTGCGCGGCGAGGCGACCGGCGGCGGGCCCGAGGCGTGAACCCGGTCGTCGAGGCCCTGATCCCCATCGGGGGCGTGATCGCGCTCGGATGGGCGCTCAGACGCACCGGTCTGGTCAGAGCCGAGCTGTGGGGCGGGGTCAACCGGCTCTCATACCAGGCGCTTCTGCCCGCGCTCCTGTTCGCTACGATCTCCACGGCCGACTATGCCGGCCTGCCGGCGGGCGCGTTTCTGGTCGCGGTCACGCTCGGCTTCATCGCGATGGGCGCGATCGGGCTCGCTTTCGCATGCCTGCCCGTGGACGGACCGGCCTACACCTCGCTGTTTCAGGGCGCGGCGCGCTGGAACGGCTTCGTTCTGCTCGCACTGGCGCCTGGCGCGTTCGGGCCTGAGGGCGCCGCGCTCGCCGCTCTGGTGTTCGCCCCCACCGTGCCGCTGATCAACGTGATGTGCGTGGCGGTGCTCTCCATCTGGGGTGCCAGCGAGGTCCGCCCGGATGCGCGCCGCGTGGCCGGCCGGATCGCCACCAACCCGCTCATCATCGCCTGCCTCGCCGGGGCGGCGGCCAACGCGCTTGGGCTGTTCCAGGCGGGACCTGTGGCCGACACCGCCGCCCTCGCCGGGCGCGCGGCCCTGCCGCTCATCCTTCTGTGCATCGGCGCCGGGCTCGACTTCTCCGCGCTCAAGGCCCGGCCCATGCTGCTTGCGCTCGCGGTCACGCTGAAGCTCGTCGTCGCCCCGCTGGTTTTCTACGCGCTGGGGCGCGCCTTCGCGGTGGAGGGCGTCGCGCTCGGCGTGCTCACCGCGGTGGGCGCGACCCCGGGTGCGGCGGCCAGCTACGTGCTCGCGCGCGAGATGGGCGGAGACGCGCGCCTGACCGCGGGGCACGTCACGGCCACCACCGTGCTCGCCTTCGTCTCGCTGCCGCTCTGGGTCGGGTTCGCGCTGTGACCGGGGTGATCCTCTCCGCCTTCGCGCCGGTCTTCGCCGTAATCGCGGCCGGCTACGCGGTGCGCGCCTCCGGCTGGATGCCGCGCCCGCTCTGGGGTGGGGTGAACGTACTGAATTATCGCGTCCTGCTGCCCGCGATCCTGTTCACCACGACCGCTGGGGCGGACTTCTCAGGAGCGGGCACGATCGCGGCCGCCGCCGCTATCGCCACGCTTGCGACGGTCGCGCTCGGCCTCCTGGCGACACGCGCGCTCGCGCTGCCGGGCGAGGCCGCAGCGCCCGTGGCCTCGGCCGGGGCGGCGTGGAACGTGGTGCTCGTCCTTGCGATCGCCCAGCGGCTCCTGGGCCCTGAGGGGGCCGACGCCGCCGCCGCGGCCGTCGGCGCAGGCGTGGTCGCCGGCGGGCTCTCCTTCGTGACGATGTTCACGCTCCTGGCCTCGAACGCCTCGCCGCAGCGCGCGGTCCGGCGCATCGCCGCCGACCCGGTGGTGCTCGCCGCGCTCGCGGGCTGCGCGGTTTCGCTGTCCGGCCTCGCGCTTCCCGTCTGGCTGACCGACGCGCTGGAGGCGGTCGGTTCAGGCTCGCTCGCGGTGATTCTCCTGGCCATGGGGGCCGGGCTCGACTTCGCCGCCCTGAAGGGCCGCGTGGCCGCGCTCCTGGTCGGGGCGGGCGTGCGCACGCTCGCCGGCCCGGTGATCTTCGCCGCGATCGCTCTGGCCTTCGGGCTTAAGGGCGAGGCGTTCGCGCTCCTGGTGCTCGCGGGCGCAGCGCCGTCTGCGGCGTTCGTCTACGCCATGGCGGCCGAGTTCGAAGCCGAGACCGGGCTCGCGGCCGGCGTCATCACGCTGTCGGTCCTGACAAGCGCGCTCGTCATGCCGATCGCGGCGGGGCTCGCGCTAAGCCTCTGAGCGGCTTGCCGCGCCGCGCCTGCGGGCCTATACCGCGCCGGCGCGTATCAAGCTTCGGGGCGAGCCCATGGCGTCAGGCTTCAGCTACGACTTCCCCCATCGAAGCCTGATCTCGGTCGGGGCGCTGAACCCGGTCGATGTCCGCCTCATCTTTGAACGCGCCGAGACCCATTTCGACCGCAACCGCTCGCACGCAAAGACGCTCGATACGCTTTCGGGCCTCGTGGTCGTGAACCTGTTTTTCGAGAACTCCACGCGCACGCTCGCCAGCTTCGAGATCGCCGCCAAACGCCTGGGCGCCGACGTGATGAATTTCGCCGCCGGCTCGGCCTCGATCTCCAAGGGCGAGAGCCTCGCCGACACCGCGCTCAATCTGAACGCCATGAGGCCCGACGTGCTGGTGGTGCGCCATCGCGCCCCGGGCGCGGCGGCGTATTTCGGAACCGTCACCGGCGCCTCCATCCTCAACGGCGGGGACGGCGCGCATGAGCACCCGACCCAGGCGCTCCTGGACGCCTTCACGCTCACTCGCCGCTGGGGCGAGGTCGGCGGCAAGCGGATCTGCATCGTCGGCGACATCCTGCACTCGCGCGTGGCGCGCTCGAACGTGTCGCTCCTGAACCTGTTGAACGCCGAGGTGCGCCTGTGCGGACCGGCGACCCTGCTGCCCGCCGACGCCGACCGGTGGGGCGTGCGCATCTTCCATGATCTCGACGAGGCGCTGGAGGGCTGCGACGCGGTCATGGCGCTGCGCATGCAGAAGGAGCGCATGGACGGCGGGCTGATCCCGTCCGACCGCGAGTACGCCGCGCTCTACGGCCTCAACCATGACCGGCTGGAGCGCGCCGCGCCGGATTGCCTCGTCATGCACCCCGGTCCAATGAACCGCGGCGTGGAGATCGATGGCGCGCTCGCCGACGATCCCGAACGCGCCGTGATCCTGGAGCAGGCCGAAGCCGGAGTCACCGTGCGCATGGCCGTGCTCGAACTCATCACCGGGCGATCGCCCAACCAGACCTTCCGCGACGGCGGCGACGGCGTGGAGGACGGGGCATGATCCTTCTGCGCAACGCCCGCCTCATCGATCCGGCCTCGGGACGCGACGAGATCTCAGCGCTTCGCGTGCACGATGGGCTGATCGCCGAGACCGGCGCGCTGGAGCCCCTCGACGACGAACAGGTGATCGATCTGGACGGCGCGTGCCTGGCCCCCGGCCTGATCGATCTGCGCTGCTGGACCAAGCCAGGCGGCTCGGGGCGCAGCGGACTTGAAGCGAGCGCGCGCGCCGCAGCTGCGGGCGGGGTCACTACGCTCGTCCTGGCGCCGGACAGCGGCTCGGGCCTCAGCGCGCCGGAACACTTCACCGCGGTGGAGGCCGCCGCGCTGACGAGCGCGGTGCGGCTTCTGCCCGCCGGGCTTCTGGTCGACGCCTGCGGAGAGATGGGCGAGATCGGACTGATGCTGCGCTCCGGCGCCGCGCTGATCGGCGACGGGGGACGCCCGGTCGCCGACACGCGTCTGCTGCGCCGCGCGCTCAGCTATGCCAGCGTGTTCGAGACTTGGGTGGGCTTGCGCCCGGAGGACGCTCATCTCGCCGCCGACACGGTCGCCAGCGAGAGCGATCTGGCCATGCGCCTCGGCCTTCCTGCACGCCCCGCCCAGAGCGAACGCATCGCCGTCGAGCGCGCCGCGGCGTTGGCCGAGCTGACCGGCGCGAAGCTGCTGTTCGATCGCGTCACCACGCGCGACGGGCTCTCAGCGCTGGGCGCGGCGAGAAAGCGCGGGCTCGAACTCGCCGCCAGCGCTCCGGTGACGCATCTCATGTTCAATGAGGTGGACGCGGGCGGCTTCGACGCACGCTTCCGCCTGGAGCCGCCCTTGCGCGCGGAAGCCGACCGCGAGGCGCTGATCGACGCGCTCTCGCAGGGCCTGATCGACGCCGTGGTCTCCGATCATCGCGCCTGCACCGGCGAGGCGAAGGGTCACCCCTTCCCGGAGGCCGAGCCCGGCTCGGCCTCGCTGGAAGCGCTTCTGCCGGCGCTTTGCACGCTTGCCCAGGACGGGCGCATGGCGCTCATCGACGCTCTGCGCGCGGTCACCAGCGGGCCGGCCGATCTGCTCGATCTGCCCCAGGGCCGGCTTGAGCCCGGCGCGCCGGCGGACCTGGTGGCGTTCAAGCCCGACGCCCCGGTCGTCTACGGCCGTGACCCCCTCGCCTGCGCCGCGCCGAGCGCGTTCGAAGGCCGGCGCCTATTCGGGCGCGTCTTGATCACGCTCGTCGAAGGAGCGATCATCGCACAACCGGAGCGCGGGGACTGATGCCCGACATCGCCGTCTATCTCATCGCCGCGATCGGCGGCTATCTGCTCGGCTCGATTCCGTTCGGCCTCGTGCTCGTACGGCTGTCCGGCCTCGGCGACATCCGTCAGATCGGATCGGGCAATATCGGCGCGACCAACGTCCTGCGCACCGGGCGCAAGGATCTCGCCCTCGCCACCCTCGTGCTGGACGCCGGCAAGGCCGGCGGCGCCGCACTGCTCCTCACCGCGATCTTCAGCGTCGAGGCCGGGCTCATCGCCGGCGCGGCGGCCTTCATCGGGCATTGCTTCCCGATCTGGCTGAGGTTCAACGGGGGCAAGGGCGTTGCGACCTTTCTCGGCGTTCTGATCGCCGTGGTGTGGCCGGTCGGGATCCTCGCCTGCCTGACCTGGCTCGGGACCGCGCTCGTCTTCCGCATGTCCTCGCTCGCCGCGCTGGTGACCGCGATCGCCGCGCCTGTCCTGTGCCTCGCCTTCGCCCGGCCCGACGCCGCGCTGATGGCCCTGGTGCTCGCAGCCGTGCTGTTCTGGCGTCACCGCGCCAACATCGCGCGCATCGCAAGCGGCGACGAACCGCGCATCGGCGCAAAGGCGTGAAGCGGCGCGCGCTGAAGCCGGACGAGCGCGCGGACTGGCTGCGGCTGGCGCGAACGCCGGGCGTCGGCCCGGTCACCTTCGCCAAGCTGATCGAGCGCTTCGAGACCCCGGCTGCGGCCCTTGACGCCCTGCCGCGCCTGGCCAGGCGCGGCGGGCGCGTCGATCCGCTCAAGGTCGTCAGCCGGGCCCAGGCCGAAGAGGAGCTGGCCCGCACCGAGGCGCTCGGCGCGCGTCTGCTCGCCGCATGCGAGCCGGACTATCCCGAACGTCTGGCCGCGATCGATCCGCCCCCGCCGGTGATCACCGCCCTCGGCCCGCTCGACCCCTCGCCTGATCTGGCCTGCGCGCTCGTCGGCGCGCGCAGCGCCTCGGCGGTCGGCATGCGCTTCGCTGGCGACATCGCGCGCGGGCTCGGCGAGCGCGGCGTGACGGTGATCTCTGGCCTTGCGCGCGGCATCGACGGGGCGGCCCACGCCGGCGCGCTCGACACCGGCACGATCGCCGTGCTCGCCGGCGGCGTCGCTAACATCTATCCGCCCGAACACGACACGCTTCACCGCGCGATCGCAGAGCGTGGCCTCATCGTGTCGGAAAGTCCGCCCGACTACTCGCCCTCGGCGCGCGATTTTCCACGTCGGAACCGGCTGATCGCCGGGCTCTCGCTTGGGGTCGTCGTGATCGAGGCGGCCGAGCGTTCAGGCTCACTGATCACCGCGCGCCTCGCCGCCGAGCAGGGCCGCGAGGTGATGGCTGCGCCCGGCTCGCCGCTCGACCCGAGGGCGAAGGGCGCGAACCGGCTCCTGCGCGAAGGCGCCGCACTCATCGAGGACGCCGACGATGTCCTCGACGTTCTGCGCGGGGCGCAGCGCCCGCGCCTCAGCGAGCCGTCAGGGTTCGACTACGAAGACGAGCGCCCCGACCCGGCGCAGCTGGAGAGCGAGGCCGACGCCGTGCGCGAGCGGGTGGCCGCGCTGCTTTCTCCCTCGCCGGTGTCGAAGGACGAGCTTGTCCGGTTCACAGGCGCAAGCGCCCGGGCGGTGACCGCCGCTCTGGTGGAGCTGGAACTCGCCGGGCGCTGCGAGATCGCGCCGGGGGGCATGGTCCGCTCGGTCTATCCCGAGCCGGACTGAGGCGCGCCTACGCGTCCGTGCGGCCCGGGGGCGGCGCGTTCGTGACGACGCGGCATTCCTGATCGACAAGTTTGGCCGCCGCCGCGAGCATCGCGCTAGAGTTCGGCAAATCAGATACGTTCGCCAGGAGCGAGGCGGATTCGAGCAGCTCGATCAGATAGGCCGCCGCCGGGCCCGGTTTCCGCGGCACGTGACCGATATGATTGAAAGGATCGTCCATTCGCCCGCTCGCCGTCAGCGCCCCATGATAAACAACCAATACGGGTATCTATATCTTCGGCGCCTTAAGCGTGCAACACGCGGGTTCGGTTGACTTGCGCCTGACGGGCGCCCAATTTCCGCCGCCGCGACGGGCCGCCCGGGCCCGTGCGCCGCACTCACAGGTCTGACACTCATGAACGTCGTCGTCGTCGAGTCCCCCGCAAAAGCGAAAACCATCAACAAATACCTGGGCTCGGACTACACCGTTCTCGCCAGTTTCGGCCATGTGCGCGACCTGCCGCCCAAGGACGGGTCGGTCCGGCCCGACGAAGATTTCGCCATGATCTGGGAGATCGATTCGCGCTCGGCCCCGAAGGTGAAGGCCATCGCGGACGCGCTTAAGGACGCTGACCGGCTGATCCTCGCCACCGACCCGGACCGCGAGGGCGAGGCCATCTCCTGGCACCTGCTCGAAGCGCTGACCAAGCGCCGCGCGCTGAAGGACAAGCACGTCGAACGCGTCGCCTTCAACGCGATCACCAAGAGCGCGGTGCAGGAGGCGATCGCCAATCCGCGCGAAATCGACATGGAGCTTGTCGAGGCCTACCTCGCCCGGCGCGCGCTCGACTATCTCGTCGGCTTCACCCTGTCCCCGGTCCTGTGGCGCAAGCTGCCCGGCGCGCGCTCGGCCGGGCGCGTGCAATCGGTGGCGCTGCGCCTCATCACCGAGCGCGAAGGCGAGATCGAGCGCTTCAAGCCGCAGGAATACTGGTCGGTCGAGGCTGATGTGAGCGCTGAAGGCGCAAGCGCGGCCTTCCGGGCGAAGCTCTCGCGTTTCGACGGCGAAAAGATCCAGCGGCTGACCATCGGCGAGGAGGCGCGCGCGCGCGCCGCCGAGCAGGCGATTAAGGACGCTGCGCTGTCGATCGCCGCGGTCGAAGCCAAGCCGACCAAGCGCAACCCGCCCCCGCCCTTCACGACCTCAACGCTGCAGCAGGAGGCCTCGCGCAAGCTCGGCTTCGACGCCTCGCGCACCATGCGCGCCGCGCAACGGCTTTACGAAGGCGTGGACTTTCGCGGCGAGACGGTGGGCCTGATCACCTACATGCGCACAGACGGCGTGCAGATGGCCGGCGAGGCCGTGTCCGATGCGCGCAAGACGATCGCGGACCGCTATGGCGAGGAATACGTCCCGGACAAGCCGCGCGCCTATGCCTCCAAGGCGAAAAACGCCCAGGAGGCCCACGAGGCGGTCCGTCCGACCGGCTTTCATCGCCATCCGGACGATCTGCGCATCGGCGGCGACGAGCACAAGCTGTACGGCTTGATCTGGCGGCGCGCGGTCGCGAGCCAGATGGAGAGCGCGCGCCTGGAGCGCACCACGATCGATCTGGAAAGCGCGGACCAGACGCTGGCCCTGCGCGCGACCGGCTCGGTGATCACGTTCGATGGCTATTTCGCGCTCTATCAGGAAGGACGCGACGACGAGGACGACGAAGGCGAAAGCCGCCTGCCCCAGGTCTCCCAAGGCGCCAAGGCGAGCGCGGAGAAGACCTACGCCGAGCAGCACTTCACCCAGCCGCCCCCGCGCTACACCGAGGCCTCGCTGGTGAAGAAGATGGAGGAGCTCGGCATCGGGCGGCCCTCCACCTACGCCTCGATCCTGTCGGTGCTGCGCGAGCGCGAATACGTGCACATGGACCAGAAGCGCTTCGTGCCCGAGGACAAGGGCCGGGTCGTCATCGCGTTTCTGGAGAACTTCTTCCAGCGCTATGTGGAGTACGACTTCACCGCCGATTTGGAGAACCAGCTCGACAAGGTGTCGGCGGGCGATCTGGACTGGAAGGAGCTTCTGCGCCGGTTCTGGGAGCAGTTCTCCGCCAGCGTCGAGGACATTTCCGATCTGCGCATCGGTCAGGTGATCGACGCCATGAACGAGGCGCTCGCGCCGCTGATCTTCCCGGCGCGAGAGGACGGCTCGGACCCGCGGGTCTGCCCGGCGTGCAACGACGGTACGCTCTCGCTGCGCCTTGGCCGCCACGGCGCGTTCGTGGGCTGTTCGAACTATCCCGATTGCCGCTTCACCCGGCCGCTTTCAGGCGGCGACGACGCGGCCGCGGCCGGCGCGGACGGCGTGATCGGGACCCATCCGGAGTTCGGTGCGGACATCGTCCTGAAGGACGGGCGCTTCGGGCCCTATCTCGAGCTGGCGGTCGAGGGCGAGGAGAAGCCGCGCCGCGGCTCGGTGCCCAAGGGCTGGGACGCCAAGGAGCTGACGCTCGACCAGGCGGTCAAGCTCATCGACCTGCCCCGCAAGGTCGGCGAACACCCCGAGGACGGCGAGCCGATCGAGGCGGGCATCGGGCGCTATGGCCCGTTTGTGCGCCACGGCAAGATCTACGCGAACCTGGAAACGGTCGAGGAGGTGTTCGAGGTCGGGCTGAACCGCGCCGTCGATCTGATCGCCCAGAAGAAGGCCAACCCGCGCGGACGCGGCGCGGCGGCCAAGCCGCTCAAGGAGCTCGGCGCTCACCCCGAGGACGGCGAACCGGTCAATGTCATGAGCGGGCGCTACGGCCCTTACGTGAAGCACGGCAAGACCAACGCGACCCTGCCCAAGGGAACCGAGCCCGAGACCGTCACGTTGGAGCAAGCGGTCGAGCTGATCGCTGACAAGGCCGCCAAGAGCGGCAAGACGGCGCCGGCCAAGAAGAAGGCGCCTGCAAAGAAGACGGCGGCGAAAAAGCCTGCAGCGAAAAAATCGCCTGCAAAACAATCGGGCGCCGGAGCCAAGAAGGCGGCGAAAGCGAAGAGCAAGTGAGCGATGACCCTTACGTCGAAGGCGGGTTCACCCGCGAAGGCCTGATCGAGGCGATCAAGCTCGGCGAGGGACGCTTCACTAAGCGCGAGATCGCCCGCGCCCTCGACATCAAGGGCGATGCGCGCGCCAGCCTGAAACGCGCCCTGAAGGACCTGGAGGACGAAGGCGTCGTGCGCCGCACCGAGCGCAAGGCCTACGTGCTCGCTGAGGGGCTGCCTGCGGTGATGGTGCTGGAGGTGTTCGACCGCGACGTGGACGGCGAGCTCCTCTGCCGGCCCGGCCGCGACGACATCGAAGAACCGCCGACGATCCGCCTGGCGCCCGGCGAGGGCAAGGGCGACCGGTCCGCCCGGGCCGTCGGCGTCGGCGACCGCGTGCTTGCGCGCCTGGCGCGTGAGGAGGACGGTTCATATCTCGCCCGCATCATCAAGACGCTCGGCCACTCCGCCCATCGCATCCTGTGCGTCTTGCGCGCCGGCGGCAAGCGCGAGCAGACCCGGCTCGTCCCCGTCGACCGGCGTGCAAAGCACGAGCTGATCCCGGCGCGCGGCGAGACCGAAAAGGCCGATGACGGCGATCTGGTGATCGTCAAACTCACGCCCGAGCGCCGCCACGGGCTGAAGACCGCCGTCATCGAGGAGGTGGTCGGCCGCGCCGACAGCCCGCGCGCCGGCTCGGTCATCGCGCTGGCGGAGCACGGCGTGCCGCAGGGCTTCGGCGAGGACGAGACCAAGGAGTGCGACCGGCTGAAGCCGGTCAAGCAGGGCAAGCGCGAGGACTTGCGCGATTTGCCTCTGATCACGATCGACCCGGCCGATGCGCGCGACCACGACGATGCGGTGTGCGCCTTCCCCGACGACGATCCCAAGAACGCCGGCGGTTGGATTGTCTGGGTCGCGATCGCCGACGTGGCGGCTTATGTGCGCCCGGGCTCCGCGCTGGACCGCGGCGCGCGCAAGCGCGGGGTCTCGTGCTATCTGCCCGACCGCGTCGTGCCCATGCTGCCCGAGAAGTTGTCCAACGATCTGTGCTCCCTGCGCGAGGCGCAGGCGCGCCCGTGCCTGGCCATGCGCATGGTGTTCGACAAGAGCGGAACCAAGCGCGGCCAGACCATCCATCGCGGCTGGATGCGCTCGCCCGCCCAGCTCTCCTACGAGCAGGCTCAGGGCGCGATCGACGGTCAGGGCGCCGGCGAGGCTGAGGGCTTGAAGGTCGATGTGCTGGAGCCGCTCTGGGCCGCGTACGCCGCGCTCAAAAAGGGCCGCGAGCGCCGTGAACCGCTCGAGATCGACGCCCCGGAGAAGAAGATCCGCATCGGCGAGGACGGCTCGGTGATCGGTGTCGAGACGCGTGAGCGCTTTGACGCCCACAAGCTTATCGAAGAGATGATGATCCAGGCCAATGTCGCCGCCGCCGAGCTTCTGGAGGCGAAGAAGACGCCCCTCATCTACCGCGTCCACGACGAGCCGGGCTCTGAGAAAATTGACGCGCTCGCCGACTTCCTGCCGACGGTAAACATGAAGTGGGCCAACGCCGAGCGCGCCACGGCGGCGCGCTTCAACCGCCTGCTCGACGCCGCCAAGGGGACCGATCACTACGAGACGATCAACGAGGTGGTGCTGCGCAGCCAGTCCCAGGCGGTCTACGACACCGACAATCTCGGCCACTTCGGCTTGAACCTGCAGCGCTATGCGCACTTCACTTCGCCGATCCGGCGCTACGCTGACCTCACCGTGCATCGTGCTCTCATCCGCGCCTACGGGCTCGGCGATGACGGCCAAAGCGACGAAGAGCGCGCCGAGCTGGAGCGCATCGCCGAAGAGACCAGCCAGAACGAGCGCCGCGCCATGGCCGCAGAGCGCGACGCCACCGATCGCTTCATCTCAGGCTATCTCGCCGATCGCGTCGGCGGAGAGTTCACCGGGCGCATCGCAGGCGTCACCCGCTTCGGCGCCTTCGTGAAGCTGGACGAGACCGGAGCGGACGGGCTTTGTCCGGTTTCTCAGCTCGGCGATGACTTCTTCATCCATGACGAGACCGCCCATGCGCTGGTCGGCGAGCGCACCGGCGGGGTGTACCGGCTCGGCATGCGCGTCACCGTCAGGCTCGTCGAAGCCACGCCGCTGACCGGCGGGCTGCTGTTCGAAATCCTGACGCCTCCGGAATCGGCTAGCATGGCGCAACGCAAACGCGCACAGGCCCAGCGCGGCGCGAACCGCCCCCCACGGCGCGGCCCGCGCGGCGCGTCCACAAAGTCGAAACGATCCCGCAAGAGGCGCAACTGACCGCTGAGACCCACACCGAGCCGAGCGCGAGCGCCGCGCCGAAGCCCCTGAGACCGAAGCTCGCCGCCTCTCTCATCCTGACTCGCAAGCGCGCGAGCGGGGAGACGGAGCTTCTGCTCGGCCGGCGGGCGCAGGGTCATGTCTTCATGCCGCAAAAATACGTCTTTCCCGGCGGACGCGTGGATCGCGGCGACGGCTTCGCCCCGCTCGCCAGCGAGCCGCGCGAGGACGTCTTGGCGCTGATGACGAAGGTGCTGACCCCGCGCCGGGCCAGGGCCGCCGCGGCGGCGGCGCTGCGCGAGACCGCTGAAGAGACCGGCCTCATCGTCGGCGAACCGGGCGATCTGGACCCCAGGCGGGTGAAGCCGGAATGGAACGCCTTTGCTAAGGCCGGCGCCGCGCCGGCCGCGGACGGGCTTGATCTGGTGGCGCGCGCGATCACCCCGCCGGGGCGCACGCGCCGCTTCGACGCCTGGTTTTTCCAGACCGACGCCGAGCGCGTGTGCGGCTCAGACGAGATCTGCGGCAGCGGCGAGCTTGAGGATCTGCGCTGGGCGAGCCTTGAAGAGGCCCATCGCCTGGACGTGCCCATCATCACCCGCTTCGTTCTGGGCGAGCTTGAGCGCCGGCTGGCCGGCGCCGTCGCGCCGGTGCGCTGCGCGCGCGTCACGCGCTCCGGACCGCGCTTCGACACGCTTTAGGCGCTTGCTGATGCAGAACACCGCCGCGATCGTCATCACAGACGTGCACGGACGCCGAGTCGCCGCGGCGCGACGGGGCGAACGCGTGTATTTGCCCGAACGGGCGCCGGATCGCGATGACGGTCGGCTCGGGCGGCGTGAGACATCCATCGACACGGCCGCGCTCGGCGCGGCGCCGGGCCGTGCGCCGGCCTTCATGGACGCCGCGCTGGCTGCGGCGTTTGAAGAGCTCGCCATGCTGATCGCGCGCCCCGGCCGCGTGAACGCCTCGCCGACGCAGGACGCGCAAGGCTGGGATCGGATGCGCCTGCATGGGCTGGAGCCCGATCGCTCTGCGCTGGTCTATCTGGGCCGCGCGCTGAGCCCGCCCGACGCGGGCCCGCGCCGGCATGTGCGCGTCTTCGCCGCGCCCTGGAGCGCAGTGACCAACTCGCTGATGCGCCCGGCCGAGGCCGAACGCACGCTCTGGCTCGACCCGCAGGTCTTGGAGGACAGGCTCGCCGACCCCGCCCTCGCCACCTTCGGCGCGCGCGCCATGATCGCATTGCAACGACGCATCCCGCCCGTGCGCGTGAGCTTCCGGCAGGGACGCCGCCTCGAACACGCGCTATAGCGCGTCCATGAGCGCGTCTGACGCCGACCCCGCGATCGTTTCCTCGCCCGCGCGCACCCGCTCGCTGGTCGCGGCCATCTTGTGTGCGGCGCTCGCCGGGGCGGGCTACGGCCTATTGATGCCCCTGACCGCACTTAATCTGGAAGCCATGTCCGGCTCGGCCCAGATCGCGGGCCTGAACGCCGCCGCCGCGGCGCTCTCCACGATCGTGGCCACCCCGCTGATACCGCCGCTCCTGGCGCGGGTTCCCCCGCGCGCCGCGCTTGCAGGCGGCGCGGTTATGACCGGCGCCGGGATCGCGCTGTTTCCGCTTCTGCCGGACGTGGTCGTCTGGTTCGTTTTGCGCTTCATGACCGGGCTCGCCGTGACGGTGATCTTCGTGGGCAGCGAGACCTGGATCAATCAGCTGGCCAAGCCTGAAAGCCGTGCGAGCCTTCTGGCCGTCTACGCCACGGTGTTGTCGGCCGGGTTCGGCTCCGGCGGGCTTGTGCTCGCCGCTCTGGGGTCTGAAGGGTTCGCGCCCTGGTTCGCCGCCGCGGCGATCTTTATCGCCGGAGCGATCCCGATCGCGCTGTTGAAGGGGCCCGGCCTGGCGCCGCCGGCGCGCCACGAGGCGGGACTTGGCGCGATGTGGTCCACCGCGCGCCTTGCGCCCGCCGCCATTCTGGCCGGTTTCGTGTTCGGCGCGCTGGAGACCGGCGTGTTTGCGATGTTTCCGATCTACGCCGCCCGGCTCGGCTTCACTGAAGCGGCGGTGGGCAGCTTGATGGCGGTCGGCGCGCTCGGCGCCATCGCGATGCAGATCCCGCTGGGCCGGGCCGCGGACCGGATCGGGCGGCTCGCCATGCTGCGCCTGATCGCCGGGGGCGCTGTGGTCCTGGCGCTCGCCATCGCCGTCGTCGGAGCCCGTCTATGGGCGGTGGTTCCGCTTATCTTCCTGTTCGTGGGGCTGGCGAGCGCCTTCTACACGGTGGGCCTTGCGCTGATCGGCGAGCGCGTGCGTCTGGCCGCCCTCGCCACAGCCAACGCCGCCTTCATCTTCGCCTACGGGTTCGGCTCGCTGATCGGCCCGCCGATCGCGGGCGCGGCGATGGATGGGCTGGGGCCCTGGGGCATGCTGGCGGCCTTCGCCGCGACGGCCGGGCTCTATCTGGTGTTCGCCTGGCGGGAAAAGGACATCCAGAAGCATTGACAGGCCGGGGCGCGCGAGTATGTTCGCGCGCTCGCAAGCGCCGGAAACCGTTCCGGCGCGTTTTAAATTTCGACGGGTGCGCGACATGGCGAAGCCGACCACCATCAAGATCCGCCTGAACTCCACGGCGGGCACCGGCTACTTCTACGTGACGAAGAAAAACGCGCGCACGATGACCGAAAAGCTCGTGCTGAAGAAGTACGACCCGGTGGCGCGTAAGCACGTCGAGTTCAAGGAAGGCAAGATCAAGTAGGCCTCACGCCCTCATGATCGGGCGCGCTTCGAGCGCCGCCCCGCCAAAGGTCGCGTGATCCTCACGCGGCCTTTTTTGCTGCCGCGCACACGCGGTCTCGGCCTTCGGACTTGGCTTGATAGAGCGCTGCGTCGGCGCGCGCGATCAGGCTGTCCGGCGTATCGCCGCAGACCGCCTCGGCGACGCCGGCGCTGACAGTCACCGCCAGGTCCGCCTCGCCGGCCCTGAACGGCGCGTCCGCCACCGCGGCGCGCAGGCGCTCCGCCGTCGCGAGCGCCTGGTCCAGACCCGCCCCGGCGAGGATGACCATGAACTCCTCACCGCCATAGCGCCCGGACACGTCGATCGCGCGCATCGCCTCGCCCATGCGCGCGGCGAAGCCCTTAAGGACCGCATCGCCGGCCTGGTGGCCGCGGCTGTCATTGATGCGCTTGAAGTGATCCACGTCGAACAGCGCCAGGCTTAGCGGCTCGCCGTTCAGCTCGAACGCGTCGAGCGCGGTGCGCAGGCGCGAACTCAGATAGCGCCGGTTGTGCAGCCCGGTGAGCTGGTCGGTCACCGCCATCTCGACGCTCTCCTCCAGCCGGTCTCGCAGCTGGTCGGCGTAGCGCTTGCGTTTGAGCTGGGTCGAGGCGCGCGCGGCGAGTTCGCCTGGGTCGATCGGGCGTGGGACGATGTCGCTGACGCCCAGATCGAGCGCGCGCACGATGGTGTCGGTATCGTCTGGATCCACAACGGCGAGGATCGGGATATGGCGCGTGCCCGCATCGGCGCGAAGACGCGCGCAGATACGAAGCCCGTCATAGCGCGGCGAGGACAGATCGATCAGCACCAGCTCGGCCGCCGGCGCCAGCGCGACCGCTTCGCGCGGCTCGATCGCCGGCTCGCAGCTGAACCGTGACGGCAGACGTTCGGACAGACGCTCCACCTGGATCGGATCGGCCGCGGCGACCAGAATATGGCCGCCGGGCGGGGCTTCAGGCTCGCTCTCGCGCTCCTCAACCCGGCGGCGCGCTTCGTCGCGCAGGCGCAGCTCGTCCATCACGAGCTTCAACCGCAGGAGCGAGCGCACGCGGGCGAACAGCGCGATGTCGTTGACCGGCTTGGTCAGGAAGTCGTCCGCGCCGCACTCCAGCCCCTTGATCCGGTCCTCGCGCTGATCCAGCGCGGTGACCATGACGACGGGAATATGGCGCGTGCGCGGATCGGCTTTCAGGCGCTTGCAGGCCTCGAACCCGTCCAGCCCGGGCATCATCACGTCGAGCAGAATGACGTCGGGTGATTCGGCGCGCGCGACTTCAATCGCGGCGAGCCCGGAATCGGCCTGGAGCACCTCGAAATACTCGGCGCTGAGCCGCGCCTCGAGCAGGCGGCGGTTCGACTCGATGTCGTCGACGACGAGTATGCGCCCGCTCATGGCGCCCTCCTAGTCGAGAAACCGGCGCACGGTCTCGATAAAGGTCGTCACGGTGATCGGCTTGGAGAGATAGGCCTCGCATCCGCCTTCGCGGATGCGCTCCTCGTCGCCCTTCATCGCGAAGGCCGTGACCGCCACGACCGGAATGGCCGAGAGATCGTCGTCGTCCTTGAGCCACTTGGTGACCTCAAGGCCGGAAACCTCTGGCAGTTGGATGTCCATCAAGATCAGGTCGGGGCGGTGTTCGCGCGCCATATCGAGCGCCTTGAGCCCCTCGCGCGTTTGCAAGGTCTCGAACCCGTGCGCCTCGAGCAGATCATGAAACAGCTTCATGTTCAGCTCGTTGTCTTCGACGATCAGGACTTTTTTCGGCATGACCTGCAGCATGGCGTGCGCGCTTTCCCCATCGCTCCGCCTTTTGGCGTGAGCTATTGACCATCCATGTTGGAGTAGAACCGATCTTCCTTAATCAAGAATGAGTCGGCGCTTGGACCGCTGGCTGGAACAAGATAAGAACCTAGCCGAAATACTGAGGAAAGGCAAAGCCATGAAGGCCTTGATCGGCGTCGATATGGGCGGCACGAAAATCGAAGTCGCCGCGCTCGACGCCGAGGGACGCACGCTCGCGACGCAGCGCGAAGCGACTCCGCAAGGCCCTGAGGCGAAAGCTGAAACCGTGCGCCGCCTGGTCCAGGACGTGGAGATGCGAATCGGGGCCGCCTCCCTTCCCTTGGGCGTCGGCCACCCCGGCTCGGTCAATCCGCGAACAGGGCGGGTGCGCAATGCGAACTCCACCGACCTTAACGGCGTCGCTCTCAAAGCGCTGATGGAGCACGCGCTCCAGCGCTCGGTGCGCCTGGCGAACGACGCCGACTGCTTCGCCCTGTCCGAAGCGATCGACGGGGCGGGAACGGACGCGCCTTCGGTCTTCGGAGTGATCCTCGGCACCGGAGTGGGAGGCGGCGTGGTGATCGAGCGCCGGCTCTGGACCGGGCTCGACAATATCGCAGGCGAATGGGGCCACACACCCCTGCCCTCGCCGCGCGACGATGAGCGCCCCGGTCCGGGATGTTTTTGCGGCCGGCGAGGATGCGTGGAGACCTGGTGCTCAGGCCCCGCCTTGAGCGCAGCGTTCAAGCGCATGACCGGCGAGGACGCTGATGCGCGCGCGATCGCAGAGCGCGCCGCCGCGGGCGCACAGGCCGAACGCGAGGCGCTGGAGCGCTGGCTCGACCGCCTCGCGCGCTCGCTTGCGGTCGTGGTCAACATCCTCGACCCCCACGTCATCGTACTTGGCGGCGGGCTGTCCCAGATCGACGCCCTGCCGGAGCGCCTTGAAGCGGCGTTGAAAACGCACGTCTTTACAGACGAGCCGCGCACTGAGGTCCGGCGCAACGTGCATGGCGCGGCCTCTGGCGTGCGCGGGGCGGCCTGGCTGTGGCGCGAGGCCTTGCCGTGAGCGCGTCGCCGGGCGTGTGCCGGGACTGCGCCGCCGCGGTGGCTGCGGATGATACCGCCTGCCCGGCCTGCGGCTCAGTGCGTGCGGCGCGCCATCGCGAGATCGAGGCGCTGTCGGTGGCGCATCTGGACTGCGACGCCTTCTACGCCTCGATCGAGAAGCGCGACGACCCGACGCTTGAAGACCAGCCTGTGGTCGTGGGCGGCGGACGGCGCGGCGTGGTCTCGGCGGCTTGCTACATCGCACGCCTCTACGGCGTGCGCTCGGCCATGCCCATGTTCAAGGCGCTCAAGGCGTGTCCCGACGCAGTCGTGGTACGCCCGCGCATGGACGTCTACGCGACCGAGGGCCGGCGCATCCGTGAGATGATGCGCGACGTGACGCCCCTGGTGGAGCCGCTGTCAATCGACGAGGCGTTCATGGACCTGTCCGGCACCGAGCGTCTTCACGGCGCATCGCCGGCGGCGACGCTCGTGCGGCTTCAAAACCGGATCAGGGAAGAGGTGGGCGTCACCGCCTCGATCGGGCTCAGCTACAACAAGTTTCTGGCCAAGACCGCGTCTGACCTCGACAAGCCGGACGGCTTTGCGGTTCTAGGCCGCGAAGACGCGCCAGCCTTCCTGGCCGCGCAGCCGGTGGAGGCGGTCTACGGGGTCGGGCCGGCCTTCGCCAAGAAGCTGCGCGCGGACGGTCTGTCCACGCTCGCCCACGTGCGCAAACGCGGCGACGTCGCGATGATGAAGCGTTACGGCGAGGCGGGCCTTCGCCTTTTCAAGCTGGCCGGCGGTCATGACGAGCGCGCGGTCAATCCCGAGCGCGCGCGCAAGAGCGTCAGCGCTGAAACGACGTTCGAAACCGATATTTCCAACAAGAACGAGCTGGAAGCCGTGCTCTGGCGCCTCAGCGTGAAGGTGGCCGATCGGATGAAGGCCGAAGGCGTCTCCGGCCGCGTGGTGGTGTTGAAGCTCAAGCGCGCGGATTTTCGCACCCTGACGCGCCGGCGTACGCTTTTGCAGCCCTCACAGCTCGCCGACACGCTGTTCCAGACCGTGCGCGATCTGTTGGCCGACGAGCCGGGCGGGGTGCGCTACCGCTTGATCGGGGCGGGCTATGGCGAGCTTCAGCCCGAGAGCGGTGATCTCGGCGACCTGCTCGACCCTGACGGTCTGCGCCGCGCCGCGGCCGAGCGCGCCATGGACGCCGCGCGCGCGAGGTTCGGGTCTGACGCGGTGATCAAGGGCCGCGCGCTCAAGCGCTGAGCCAGCGGAAGACTTGAGGCCAGAACACGTCGGACATCTTGCCGAGAAACAGGCCGTGATGGCCGAGCCGGCCACGGTCGAGATCGTCGGTTCGAACGATGTTCATCTCGGTGGGCGCGATCGGCATCTGCTGGAGCAGCCAGCGCACCGCCTCGGGCGTCGCGATCGGATCATCGTCCGGCGTCCAGGCGGTGACCGGCCGGTCGAAGCGGTCGAACTGGTTGAGCAGGCCCTCCTCGGCGAGCCGGTCGCGGAAATAGTCCGGCTTCACGCCCCAGTCGCGCCAGTCCCGGAACACGCCGGCGGGCAGATCCTCGCCCTTCCAGAACAACCCGCGCGGCACATAGCCGTAGGAGCCGAGATAGGCCGGGCCGATGACGCGCCAGAACGACCAGGCAAGGAGCTTCAGCGGCGCGCGCTGCTTGCCCCAGAACCCGCTTGAAGCCGACAGAAGCGCCACCTTGCGCAACGGCGCTTCGGCATGGACCAGCGGGGCGAAATGTCCCCCGACCGAGTGGCCAACCAGATCAAGCGGCAGCCCTTGGAAACTCTGTTTCAGCCAGCGCGCGGCGCCCGGCATGTCATAGCGCGCCCAGTCGAGCATGGCGGCGCGATCCTCGTGCGGCGGATAGGCCCGCGAGCCCGCCTGGCCGCGATAGTCCCAGGTCAGCGCCGCCCAGCCATTTTCAGCGGCCGCCTTCGCGAACGAGGCGTAGAAGCGCGCCGGGTATCCGGTCGCTCCATTGATCGTCATCAGCGCGGTGGGCGTATCGGGCGCGAACAGACGGCCTGCGAGCGTCACCCCGTCTGAGGTTTCGAAGCGGATCTCGCGCTCGTAGACGGTCGGCGGATTCATCGAGAGCCCTTGCAACTGCACGCATGACGCAGGCTCCGACCGCGGGCCGGGTTTGCGCAAGCGCCGTGACGGCCTATCACGGTCGGCGAGCCGCATGAAGGAGCCCATTGATGTCCGGTCCTGAAACCCGCCTCGCCGAGCTCGGCCTGACCCTGCCCGACCCCGCCGCGCCGATCGCAAACTACGTGCCCTTCGTCGTGTCGGGCGCTCAGGTCTTCGTGTCCGGGCAGATTTCCATGGGCCCTGACGGGATCGCCACGGGACGGCTTGGGAAGGATCTCGACCTTGAGGCCGGCCAGGCGGCGGCGAGGCTTTGCGCGCTGAACATCATCGCCCAGCTCAAGGCCGCCGCGGGGGGCGACCTTGCGCGCATCAAGCGCATCGTGAAGCTCGGCGGCTTCGTCAACGCCGCGCCGGACTTCACCGATCTGCCCCAGGTCATCAACGGCGCGTCGGATCTGATGGTCGAGGTGTTCGGCGAGGCCGGCCGCCATGCGCGCGCAGCCGTCGCCTGCCCGGTCCTGCCGCGCGGCGCGGCGGTCGAGATCGACGCGGTCGCCGAGCTGGGCTGACCGTCTATATCGCGTCAGGCCCGACGCTGTAGCGAGCCCCGCCCCGCCCATGAGCGATCACGCCTTGCGCATCGTGCAGAGCCTGGCCGAAGTCGATCGGCAGTCCTGGGACCGGGTCGCGAACCCGCCAGGCGAGCCGTTCGATCCATTTTTGAGCTGGGATTTCCTGGAAGCGTTAGAGCGCTCCGGCTCCGCCACGCCGGAGACCGGTTGGGGAGGCTTTCACCTCCTATGCGAAGGCGCGGACGGGACGCTCCTCGGCGCCGCGCCGCTCTATCTGAAGGGCCATTCCTACGGCGAATACGTGTTCGATCACGGCTGGGCCAACGCCTACGAGCGCGCGGGCGGGCGCTATTACCCCAAGCTTCTAAGCGCGGCGCCGTTCACGCCGGCCACCGGCCGGCGCATCCTGTCGCCCGACCCGGACGTGCGCGGCGCCCTCATCGAAGGCGCGCTCAGCGTCTGCCGGCGCGAGGGCCTGTCGAGCTGGCACGTGTTGTTCCCTGACGCGAGTCAGCGCGATGAGCTCGCAGCGGCCGGACTGCTGCGGCGTTACGATATCCAGTTCATCTGGCGAAACGACGACTATGAGACCTATGAGGACTTCCTTGGCGCGCTCGCCTCGCGCAAGCGCAAGGCCCTGAGGAAGGAGCGCAAATCAGCAAACGAGGACGTCGAGATCGAACGCCTGACCGGCGACGCGATCCAGCCCGAACACTGGGACCTGTTCTTCGCCTGCTATCAGGACACCGGCGCGCGCAAGTGGGGCACGCCTTATCTCACACGCGCCTTCTTCGATCTGATGCATGAGCGCATGCGCGAGCAAATCTTGCTGGTCACCGCAAGGCGCGAGGGCGCCTACATCGCCTCCGCGCTGAACTTCATCGGCTCGGAAACGCTGTTCGGGCGCTATTGGGGCTGCTTGGAGGATCGGGAGTTCCTCCACTTCGAGCTCTGCTACCATCAGGCGGTCGAGTTCGCGATTGAGCGCGGTCTGAGAAAGGTCGAAGCCGGCGCGCAAGGCCCGCACAAGCTGGCGCGCGGCTACCGCCCCGAGGTGGTGCACTCGGCGCATTTCATCCCCGATCCCGGCTTCTCCGACGCCGTGGGGCGCTTTCTGGCGCGCGAACGCCCGGCCGTTGAGGCTGAAATCCTGTCGCTTGATGAGGAGTCGCCTTATAAGCGCGAGCCTTAAGCCGCCAAGACCGAGCGCGCCTGAACCACGCCTGGTTCAAAACCGGCCGGCGCCCGGCTAGGCTCGCGCTCAACGCTTGCAAGGAGACGCGCGATGAGCCTCGACGGCCGCTATGACGACCAGAACATCTTCGCCAAGATCCTGCGCGGCGAGGCGAAGTGCGTGAAGGTGTTCGAGGACGAGCATGTCCTGGCTTTCATGGACGTCTTTCCCCAGGCCGAGGGCCACACGCTGATCGTGCCCAAGGAGCCGGCGCGCAATCTCCTGGAGCTTAGCGAGGACGCAGCCGCGGCGGCGATCGTGCGCGTGAAGCGCGTCGCCCAAGCGGTCCGCGCGGCGCTGGAGCCCGACGGCGTCACCGTGGTGCAGTTCAACGGCGCCCCGGCGGGCCAGACCGTCTTCCACATCCACTTCCACGTCATCCCGCAGCGCGACGGCCAAAGCCTGAAAGGCCACGGCAAGGCCGGCCAGGCCGACACCGACGCGCTTGAAGCGCTTGCTGAGAAAATCCGCGCGAACCTCTAAAGGTCAGCCCGCCTTGTCGACGCGCGTCCACTCCCGGGTCTGGCAAATGAACGCGACGCAGCCGCGCACCTGCAGCGTGTCTTCACCCAGAAGCTCAAGATGGCCGCGCGTGATCACGCGGCCCTCCTCCGGGTCGTAAAGCACGCCTGGCTCCCACTTGCCGTCCTCGGTGCGGGTGAAGTCTTCGATGACCGCCACGCCCCGAAGCGGCCGATCGCGCATCTGCGGGTCGGGATGGTTGACGTCCTTCAACTCGGGATCCTCAGCCAGCGCGTCGGCGGCCACCAGGCGCCCGCACACCGCGTCGCCGCAAGTCTCGATGCGCACCCGGCCGCCGTCGTCTCCCGTGGACCAGAGCCCCGCGATCGCCGGCTCGGCGGCGGACAGCGACAGCGCGGCGGCGAGGATGAACATGGCTCGGCTCCTTCAGCGGCGAGGCGTCGAGCCTAGCAGCGCGCGCGGCGGGCGGGAACGTGTAGGCTCGCGGGCGGATCGCTTCGCAGGCTGGGGCGTTTGAGCGCAATGATGCTTTTCGATCTGAATGAGGTCGCCCTTTGGGGGCTCGCGGCGGTGTTGGGCGCAAGCGCGCTCGTCATACTGCTCGCCGGGTCCGCTTTGGCGGGCAAGGCCGACCGGCTCGCCGACGAGACCGGATGGGGCGAGGCGATCGTGGGCGCGGTGTTTCTCGGCGCGGCGACCTCGCTTCCCGGCATCATCACCTCGGTCGCAACCGCCTGGAACGGTTATAGCGAACTGGCAGCGTCCAATGCGATCGGCGGCATCGCGGTGCAGACGCTGTTCCTGGCGATCGCGGACATCACCTATCGCCGCGTCAATCTGGAGCACGCCGCCGCCTCGCTGTCCGCGATCACGCAGGCTGTGCTTCTCATGGCTCTGCTGTGCATCCCGCTGCTCGCCTATGCGGGCCCTGAGTTCACCGTGGCGGGGGTGCATCCCGCCACCCCGATCCTGCTCGGCAGCTATGTCTACGGCCTGCATCTGATCGGCAAAAACCGGTCAGAGCCCATGTGGCGACCGATGATGAGCACCGAGACGCAGAACGACGAGGTCGACGAAGGCGGTTCCGGCTCCGCGAAAGGCGCCGGCGCCGGCCTTTGGCTCACCTTCGCCGGGCTCAGCCTGATCACGGGCGCGGCGGGTTATCTGGTCAGCCGATCGGCGATCGCGCTGGCCGATCGCACCGCCCTCGACGAGGCCGCCATCGGCGCGCTGATCACCGCGGTGATCACCTCACTGCCCGAATTGGTCACCACGCTTGCAGCGATCCGACGGGGCGCGCTCACCCTTGCAGTGGGCGGCATCATCGGGGGCAATGTGTTCGACACGCTGTTCCTGGCGGTCGCCGACATCGCCTATCGCGACGGTTCGCTCTACCACGCCATGACCGACAAGATCCTTGGCGGGCTGGCCGTGACGATGCTGATGACGTCCGTGCTGATCCTCGGCCTTCTGCGGCGCGAGCGTGAAGGCCCGGCCGGCATCGGGTTCGAAAGCGCCGCCATCGTCGGCGTCTATACGGTCTACGCAGTGGCCACCATGGTGTAAGCGCCCTCTTCGCAAGCGCAGCGAAACGCGCAACCCTGACGCAATGCCGAGCCCAGCCATCTTCGTCGCCAACGCCATGGCCGCGTTCGCGCCCACGACCTTCAAGCGCGCGGCGGGCAAGCAGTTCGTCACCCCGCGCGCGAAGAAGCAGACCGATCGCGGCCGCGACTGGCTCGAATCTCAACACATCACCGCGTTCGAGGGCGCCGCGGGCGAGCAACGCGCCTACCTCGCCGGCCCAGACGATGCGCCGCGCATCTTCCTGCAGCATGGCTGGGAAGCCGACAGCGCGGACCTCTCAACGCTCGGCCAGGCGATCGCCGAGGCCGGCTTTCGCGCCGTGCTGATCGATGGCCCGGCCCATGGCGGGTCGCACGGGCGCACCGCAAGCATGGTCAGCTTCGCCGACGGGCTGGGACGCGCCGCGCGCGCCTTCGGCCAGCCCTACGCGCTCGTGGCGCACTCCATGGGCCTGCCCTCAGGCGTGATCGCCATGGCCGAGCACGGTCTGTCGCCGCAGGCCGTCATCGGCCTCGGCGCGCCGGCGAGCCTTGACGAGAACGTGCGCTTCCAGGGCGCCGGCATGGGGATGAGCCCGCGCGCGATCGACCTGCTTCTTGAGGCGGTCGCGTTCCGGCTCGACCGTGCGGTGTCGCGGTTCGCCGTGGCGAACGATGCGCCGGACTTCACTGCTGAAGGGCTCTTTCTGCATGGGGCTGGAGACACGATCGCGCCGGCGCGCGCCGCCGAAACGATCGCGGCCGCCTGGCCCGGCGCCGAGGCGGAAATCTTCGACGGGCTCGGTCATCGCGGCGTTTTGCGCGACGCACGCGTTGTGTCGCGCGCGATCGGCTTCCTAAAGGCTTGATAACGCTCGCGCTGCGCGGTGCGAATTGAGCAGGCGGCGCGAAGGCGCTAAATCACGACGTGACACGATAACACCGTCACTGTTTTCGGGGAGAGACCATGAAAGCTCATCTGTTTCTAGGCGCGGCCGCCGCTGCGCTTCTGATCGCGGCCTGCTCGCCGACCGACGAGGCGCAATCGGACGCACCTGCGGCCGAGACCGACGCCGGCGAAGCGACGAGCGAAGGCGCCACGTCCGCGACCGCCGGCACCTCCGACAACCCGCTTCTGGCCGAGTGGGACACGCCCTACGACGCCCCGCCTTTCGACCGGTTCGAGGACGCCGACTTCCTGCCGGCGTTTGAAACCGCCCTCGCCGAGCACTCCGCCGAGATCGAGGCGATCGCCACGAACCCGGACGCGCCGACCTTCGAGAACACGATGCTGGCGCTTGAGACCTCCGGCGACGCGCTGGGCCGCGTCTCGCGAGTCTTCTTCAACCTCTCAAGCTCGGCCTCGAACGACGAAATCCGCGCGATCCAGCGCGAGATGAGCCCGCGGCTGGCCGCGCACACCGCCTCGATCACGCTGAACCCGGACCTGTTCGCGCGCATCGACACGCTTTACCAGGCGCGAGACAGCCTGGATCTCTCCGCGCAGCAGCTGCGTCTCGTCGAGACCACGCGCGACGACTTCATCCGCGCCGGCGCGCAGCTTGAAGGTGAGGATCGCGAGCGCTTCGCCGAGGTCCGCTCCGAACTGGCCGGGCTTTACACCCGCTTCGCCCAGAACGAACAGGCCGACCGTGAAGCCTGGACCCTGGAGCTGAGCGAGGAGGACCTGGAGGGTCTGCCGAACTACGTGGTTTCGGCGGCCGCCGGCGCGGCCGCCGATCGCGGCATGGACGGCCATGTCGTCACGCTGGCGCGCTCCAGCGTGGAGCCCTTCCTGCAGACCTCGCCCGACCGCGACCTGCGCGAACAGGCCTGGCGCGCCTGGACCCAGCGCGGCGACAATGACAACGCCAACGACAACAAGCAGACGATCCGCGAGATCCTCGCGCTCCGCCTCGAATTGGTGAACCTTCTCGGCTTTGAAACCTTCGCCCACTACCGCACTGCGGGCACCATGGCGGGCACGCCGGACGCCGCCCTGTCGCTGATGGAGGAAGTCTGGTGGCCGGCGCGTCAGCGCGCCCTTGAAGAGGCCGAGGACATTGAGGCGCGCATCGCCGCCTCCGGCGCCGATCACGCGCTGCAGCCCTGGGATTGGCGCTACTACACCGAGCAGGTCCGCGCCGAGCGCTATGACCTCGATGAGAGCGAGGTGAAGGCCTATCTGCAGCTCGACAACATGATCGAGGCGATGTTCTACGTCGCCGGTGAGCTGTTCGACGTCAGCTTCGTGGAGCGTGACGACATCCCGACCTATCACCCGGACGTGCGCGTCTGGGAGATGCGCGATGCGGACGGCGAGGTCGCGGGGTTGTTCTACGGCGACTTCTTCGCCCGGCCGGGCAAGCGCGGCGGCGCCTGGATGTCGAGCTTCCGCCCGCAAAACGGCGTGACCGGCGAAATCCCGCTGATCATCAACAACTGCAACTACAACAAGCCGGCCGAGGGCGAGCCGGCTCTGCTCTCCTTCACCGATGCGACGACGCTGTTCCACGAGTTCGGCCACGGCCTGCACGGGCTCCTGTCCGACACCGAGTATCCCTCTCTGGCGGGCACCTCGGTGGACCGGGACTTCGTGGAGTTCCCCGCGCAAATCTACGAGCACTGGCTGTCGGAGCCGGAGGTGCTTCAGCGCTTCGCCCTGCACCATGAGACCGGCGAGCCGATGCCCGAGGCGCTCCTCGAGCGCGTCCTCGACGCGACGCAGTTCAACCAGGGCTTCGCCACGGTGGAGTTCTTGAACTCCGGCTTCGTGGACATGGCCTATCACCTCAACACCCAGCCGTCGGAGCTGGAGATCGACCTGTTCGAACAGGAAGTGCTGTCGAGCCGGGAGAATCTTGAGGACATCCCGATGCGTCACCGCTCGACGCATTTCCTGCACACCTTCGCAGGCGAAGGCTACTCGGCCGGGTATTACAGCTATCTCTGGGCCGGCGTGCTCGACAATGACGGTTTCGCCGCCTTCGAGGAGGCCGGGAACATCTTCGATCCCGACCTGGCTCAGAAGCTGAAGGACGAGGTCTTCTCCGCCGGCGACACTCAGCCGGCGATGGACGCCTATGTCGGCTTCCGCGGCCGCGAGCCGAGCGTGGAGCCGCTGCTGCGCAATCGCGGCTTCGACACCGGCGGCTAGGTCCGCCTGGCGTCACGCGTAAAAAACGCCCCGGACGAGCAATCGTCCGGGGCGTTTTCAATTCGGCGAGCGGAAAATCCGCGCTTAGCGGACCGTCTCCTCCGCCGGGGTCTTCTTCGGGCCGCCCTTGGTCTTGGGCGTCTTCAGCCGGTCGGCCGGGATGATCTCGAAGTCGAGCCGGTCGGCGTCGGCGGCGTCGACGTCCACCTTGACCACGCCGCCCTTCTTCAGCTGGCCGAACAGGATCTCGTCGGCGAGCGGCTTCTTGATGTGCTCCTGGATGACGCGGCTGAGCGGACGCGCGCCGAACTTGTCGTCATAACCCTTGCCGGCGAGCCAGTCGGTGGCCGCCTCGGTCAGCTCGAAGGTGACGTTGCGGTCGGCGAGCTGGGCTTCAAGCTCCAGCACGAACTTCTCCACCACACGGCCCACGATGGCCGGGCTGAGGCCCGCGAACGGAATGACCGCGTCCAGGCGGTTGCGGAATTCAGGCGTGAACAGGCGCTCGATGGCCGCCTCGTCCTCGCCTTCTCGCTTGCCGCGCCCGAACCCGATCGCTTCCTTGGCCGCGTCGGCCGCGCCCGCGTTCGTGGTCATGATCAGGACCACGTTGCGGAAATCGACCTTCTTGCCGTTTGAGTCGGTCAGCGACCCGTTGTCCATCACCTGCAGGAGCACGTTGAAGATGTCCGGGTGCGCCTTCTCGATCTCATCCAGCAGAAGGACCGAGTGCGGGTGCTGGTCGACCGCGTCGGTCAGCTGACCGCCTTGATCGTAGCCCACATAGCCTGGAGGCGCGCCGAGCAGACGGCTGACGGTGTGGCGCTCCATGTACTCGGACATATCAAAGCGCAGGAGCTCAACGCCGAGTTGGCTGGCGAGCTGACGCGCGACCTCGGTCTTGCCGACGCCCGTCGGGCCGGAGAACAGATAGCTGCCGATCGGCTTGTTCGGCTCGCGAAGGCCCGCACGGGCCAGCTTGATGGCGCTGGCCAGCTTGTCGATCGCGCCTTCCTGACCGTAGACGACGCGCTTGAGGGCGCTGTCGAGATCCTTCAGCGCCGCCTCGTCGGTCTTGGAAACCGATTTCGGCGGGATGCGCGCCATCTTCGAGATGACCGCCTCGACCTCCTTCACGCCGATCGTCTTTTTCCGCTTCGACGGGCTCAAAAGCCGCATGGAGGCCCCAGCCTCGTCGATCACGTCGATCGCCTTGTCGGGCAGCTTGCGGTCGGTGAGGTAGCGCGCGGACAGCTCGGCGGCCGACTTCAGCGCCTCGGCGGTGAAACGGATATCGTGAAACTCCTCAAAATAGGGCTTCAGCCCTCCGAGGATCTTCACCGTGTCGGGCACGGTCGGCTCCACCACGTCGATCTTCTGGAACCGGCGCGCGAGCGCGCGGTCTTTCTCGAAGTGCTGGCGGTATTCCTTGTAGGTGGTCGAGCCCATGCAGCGCAGGCTGCCCGATTGCAGCGCCGGCTTGAGCAAGTTCGAGGCATCCATCGCGCCGCCCGAGGTCGCGCCGGCGCCGATGACGGTGTGGATCTCGTCAATGAACAAGATGGCTTCAGGGCGCTTCTCCAGCGCCTTGACCACCTGCTTGACGCGCTCCTCAAAGTCGCCGCGGTAGCGCGTGCCGGCCAGGAGCGCGCCCATGTCGAGGGAGAAGATCACCGCGTCCTCAAGGACGACGGGCACATCGTTCTCGATGATCTTGCGCGCCAGGCCTTCCGCAATCGCGGTCTTGCCCACGCCCGGATCGCCCACCAGTAGCGGGTTGTTCTTGCGTCGGCGGCACAGGACCTGGACGCAGCGCTCGACTTCATGCTCGCGCCCGATCAGCGGATCGACCCCGCCCGTGCGAGCCTTAGCGTTCAGATCGACGCAATAGGCCGACAGGACGTCGTCCTTGTCCTCGCCGGCGTCCTCTTCCTCGACCTCTTCAGCCGCGCCGCGCGCCGGTCTCGGCTCATCGGCGCCCGGCTTTTTCGCGATGCCGTGGGAGATGAAGTTCACCGCGTCGTAACGCGTCATGTCCCGCTCAGCCAGGAAGTAGGCCGCGTGACTTTCCCGCTCGGCGAACAGGGCCACGAGCACGTTCGCGCCGGTCACCTCCTCGCGCCCAGAATTCTGCACGTGGATGACCGCGCGTTGGATGACGCGCTGGAAGCCGGCGGTCGGCTTCGCGTCCTCGCCGGTGTCCGCGACAAGGCTTTCAAGCTCATTGTCGATGTACTCGGTAAGCGTGCCGGCCAGCTCGTCGATATCCACGTCGCACGCGCGCATGACCGCGCCGGCGTCCTCATCCTCGCAGAGGGACAGGAGGAGGTGCTCCAACGTGGCGTATTCGTGCTGGCGCTCGTTGGCGAGCGTCAGCCCGCGGCGCAGGGAGGCTTCGAGAGCTGGAGAAAACGACGGCAAAGGCTCAATCCTTTTCCATGGTGCATTGCAGAGGATGCTGCGCGCGGCGCGCCGCGTCCATAACCTGTGCGACTTTGGTTTCGGCGACTTCGTAGGTGAACACGCCGCACAACCCGACTCCATGTTGGTGCACATGGAGCATGATGCGAGTCGCCTCCTCCTGAGTCTTGTGGAAGATGCGCATCAGAACCTCCACGACGAACTCCATCGGAGTGTAATCGTCGTTGAGCAGCAACACCTTATACATCGACGGCCGTTGCGTGCGGGCGCGCGGCTTAACCGCGACGCCGCTTTCGCGTCCGGGATCCGCAGGACTTCGACGTTCGGTCATGCGTCGTCAGGTCTCGCTGCCGGCCCGCTTCGTTCGAGCCGGCTCTAATTAAATAGGTATCCGCCCCCCCATGAAAAGGCCGACGGTCCGCGGCGCGCAGATCGCGCGCACGTGTCGCGCCCCACGGCGAACAAACAAAAAAAGACCCGGCGAAAGCTTCGCCGGGCCAGTCAGGGAGGAACGGTAAGATCGGCGCAAAAGAAGGGCGCCGATCAAAACTTGTGATCAGCGCTGAGATTGCATCATCTCGACGGCCGCAGCCATGCGGTCATTGAGCGGCTTGAAGCTGTCCTTGAACATGCCCGACATCAGGTCGTTCGTCTTGTTCATTTCGGCGAGATAGCCGTCGAGCGCGGACTTGGTGTAGTCGGCGTGGATCTCGATAAGTTCCTGAACCGACTTGGCCGCCGCCATCGACTTTGCAGCCGACACCGAGTCTTCCATCGACTTCTTGGCGAAGGTGACCATGCTCGTGTTGATCTCTTCGATCGACTTCGTCGCGGTCGTCGCCGAGGCGATCACAGCGTCGACGCTTTCCTTTTGGAACGCGCTCACGTCGTTGAACGCAGCGAGTGACTTTTCGAAGCCTTCCTTGATCGCCTCGTTCGAAGCGACGGAGATGGTTTCGAAGGTTTCTTTGGCGGCGTCTTTTTTGGCGGCGGTGGCCATGGTGCTCTCTCCAGTGTAGCGGCGCGGGGCGGACGGCTGGCGTTTGGCAGTGCGAGCCCGCTTGTTGGTGTTTGCGGCGGCCGGCTTCTGGGACGAAGCAGCCTTGGTTTTCGATTTTGCGGCGGCCGGCTTGGACGTCGGCTTCCCGGCTTTGCTCGCCGCCGGCTTGGACGAAGCCGGCTGAGCCGAAACCGGAGCGCTCGCTTGCGCCTTGGCGGAGGGGGCCGCCTTGGCCTGAGCTGTCTGACCAAGCTGTTTCGGCGCAGATTGAGCCCCAACCTGCGCGTCAGACCCGGGTTTGGCGTCGTTGGAAGCCATCAGTTCATCCTTTCGGCCGCTCTTCGCAACCGCAGCAAAAATGGCGGTCGAGAGGGCGTTTGTCAACGAAAATGTTGCGGCGCACAAAAAGCCTGAATGGACGCGAAGTTAACGCGGCCATAACCGGTATCGGGAAGGATCGCGTTCATGTCGGTCCGCTTCGCCCTGCTCGCGCTGCTTGTCGGTGTCGGCCTCGCCGCCCCGGTCGAGGCCTCGCAGCGCTACGCCGCTTTCGTCGCCGACGCCGAGACCGGCGAGGTGCTCCATGCCCGGCGCGCCGATGCGCCGCGCTATCCCGCCTCGCTGACCAAGATGATGACGCTCTACATGGTCTTCGAGGCGATCGAGCAGGGCGAGCTGGCGCTCGATGACGAGATCACCGCCTCTCGCGAGGCCGCCTCCAGGCCTGAATCAAAGCTTGGACTTCGCGAGGGCGACCGCCTGCCGGTCGAAACTGCGATCCGCGCCCTTGTGGTGCGAAGCGCCAATGACGTCGCGGTGGCCGTCGCCGAGCACCTTGCCGGAAGCGAAGCCGAGTTCGCCGAAGCCATGACGACCCGCGCGGCCGCGCTCGGTCTCGAGGCGACGACATTCAAAAACGCTTCGGGCCTGCCCAATCGCAACCAGCGCACCACGGCGCGCGATATGGCCGCCCTCGCCGTCGCGTTGAAGCGGGACTTTCCAGAGCATTTCCACGTTTTCGACGACCAGAGCGTAAGCTGGCGCGGGCGTCGGTTCACAAGCCACAATACGCTGGTCGGCCGGGTGGACGGGGTCGACGGGCTGAAAACCGGCTATATCCGCGCCTCGGGCTTCAATGTCGCGGTGTCAGCCGAGCGCGATGATCGCCGCATCGTCACGGTCGTGATGGGCGGGGCGACCGCGTCGGTGCGCGACGCCCACGCCGAGGAGCTCGTCGACGCCGCCTTCGCCGCCCTGGACGCGCGCGAAACCGGCATGGCGCTCGCTTCGCTGGATGCGCCGCGCCTCAACCCGATCCGTGAACAGGAGCTGCTCACCGCCGAGCTCTCCGGCCTGGCGGGCCCGACGGCTATGGGCTCGAGCGCGGGTGCGGCGCCGGCTCAAATCGCCTTTGACGACCCAGCGCGGCATGCCGCGGGCTGGTCGGTCCAGGTCGGCGCGTTCTCCTCGCAGGCCGCCGCCGAAGCGCGCCTCGAAAGCATCGCGGCGCTGGACACGCCCGAACTCGCCGCGGCGCGCGCGATGACCGCCCGGGTCGACGCGGCCGGTCGCGCGCTCTGGCGTGCGCGCTTCACAGCGCTCGATCAGGACGCCGCGCGTTCGGCCTGCCGCCGCCTGTCCGAGCGCGGCGAGACGTGCGTGGCGCTCAGCCCGGACGCCTGACAGGGTTCCGCTGCGAGCGCGCCTAGCGCTTCTTCAACAGAACCTCGCGCGCCTCCTGGACACGCCGGGCGAGGTCGGCCGAGCCGCCTGCGTCCGGATGGACCTTCTTCATCATCTCGCGGTGGGCGCGGCGGATGTCGTCCTCGCCGGCGTCGGGGCCGATATTGAGCACCTGGCGCGCCTCGGCCTCGGTCATGGCGCTCGAGGCGGCCCGGCGCTGACCCCGACCGCTTCCGGCGCCGCCCGCGGTTTTCTTCCCGCCCCGCAGCGCGACGCCCAGAAGTCCCAGCGCCGCGCCGATCAGAGGGATACCCGCCACAGCGAGCCCGCGAATGGTGAGCAACCCGCCAAGGACGACGCCCAGCACGCCCAGCGTGACGCGAAGGGCCTGGGCCGCGCTTTCGGTCTTCATGCGCGAGAAGGTCCAGGCGAGGAAGACCAGAGCGCCGATCGTGGCGAGTGCGCCGAACAGGATGCCCATCGCGCGCTTTGCGCCTCCTAGAAGGTCAACTCCGCCCCGGCGAGCTGGGGCAGCTTAAGAACGATCACCAGATCGCGCAGCTCTTGGCGCGCCGCGACATGGCTCATTGTGAACTGAACCTGTGAGCCGCTCGCGGTCAGATCGAGCAGGGTCAGTCCTGTGGGAAACAGCTCACGATAGATCACGCGCTCTGAAAAGCCCGGCGCGATACGAAAACCCACGCGTTTGGAGAGCGCTTTCAATCCCTCGCCGACGCGGCGCTTGTTGCGCGCGTCCAGCGTGGAGATGCGAGTGCGCATGACGACCCAGTCGATGGAGCGCTTCTGGACGGCCGCCTTCTGCTTGCGCGCCTCCCACACCATCTCCGTGTAGAGGCTCGGGCGCTCCACCTCGAACGTCTTCGGGTCGACGCTGGCGAGCAGGTCGAAATCGACGAAGCTGTCGTTGACCGGCGTCAGGATCGTATCGGCGTGGGCGTGAGCCAAGCGCGAAAACAACGTGTCGTGGCCCGGCGCATCGATCACGATGAAGTCGCAGCGCGGCTTCAGGCTGGCGAGCGCGGCGTCAAAAGCCGCGCGCTCTTCGGCTTCCACCGCGTCCAGGTCCCGCAAGCGACTGGGTTCGAGTCGAATCTCTTCGGGAAAGGGCAGCCCCACGCCGTTGCGCTCGGACCAACCTCGGCGGTTCTGCAGATAGCGCGACAAGGAGGCCTGTCTGAGATCAAGATCGATCACGCCGACGCGACGCTCCATGCGCATCAGCGCAACAGCGAGATGAATCGCGACGGTGGACTTGCCCGCTCCGCCTTTCTCGTTGCCCACCACGATCACGTGGGCGCCGCCGCCGTCCTTGCGCGGCGCGGCCGGTTCGCGGTCTGGGATCTTGAGCCAGGAGGGCTGGTTCATGGCGCTTCGAAAACGGCTCCAGCGGCCCTTGTCGGACAACACCGCCGTTTAGCACGCCTTTTCATCGTCAGGGCAAGAATCCGGCAGCGTTATCGCAAGGCTCGGCCGGTGAAATCGCTCGGTTCGCAGTATTCGCCCGCCGCCGCCAGCGGTTCGCACGCCGAGGCCGCCTCGCCCGGGCTGTCGAACGGCCCGGCTTTCAAACGCAAGAACACGCCGCGATCCGGCAGGGCGACTTCATGGAGCCGGGCCTGAAGCCCGGAGAGCGAGGCGTGCGCGGCTTGCAGCTCGGACCAGCCGGACACCGCGTTTTCACGCTCGCGATAGCTCGCCAGGTGAACCGCGCTCAGAAGGCTCGCCGCATCGCCCATGGCCGGCGCCGACGGCGGAGGCGCGGGCGGCGGCGGCGGCGCAGTTGCGCGCTGAGACCGGCCGTCGAGCGCAGCTTCAAGCGCGTCCATTTCACCGCGGGCGCGCTCAAGGCGCGCCGGGTTCTCGCGCGCGGCGACGTTCAGCGCTTCGGCCAGGCGCACGGCCTGAGCCGCGCCCGGCGTAGGCGCAGGCTCGTCGCCGAAGCTGACGCAAGCCGAAGCGATGAGGCAGAGCGGGATCAAAGCGAGACGGCGCATGGTCATTTTCGCTAGCACGAGTCGCGCGCTTGCGCGCTGCGTGTGAGCGTCTATCACAGCGTCCGCCCGATCCCCGATCCCGGACGCCGCCATGCTCGACACCCTCCCCCTGCCCGCCGTCGCAAGCCGAGCCGCGCTTCGCGCCCAGGTCCAGGCCTGGCGCGCCGAGGGGCTCACCATCGGACTCGTCCCCACGATGGGCGCGCTGCACGCCGGCCATGTCTCCCTTATCGAAACCGCAGTCGCCAAGGCCGACCGCGTGGTGGCGAGCATATTCGTCAATCCGACCCAATTTGCGCCGGGCGAGGACTTCCAGACTTATCCGCGCACGCTGGAGACTGACGCCGCCAAGCTCGCCGGAGCCGGCTGTCAGCTGCTCTACGCGCCAAGCGCTGAAGAGATGTACCCGGACGGCTTCGCCACGGCGGTGAGGGTCTCAGGCCCGGCCGAGGGTCTTGAGAGCGCCGCCCGCCCACACTTCTTCGCGGGCGTCGCCACGGTGGTCTCAAAGCTGTTCAACCAGGTCCGACCCGACATCGCGGTGTTCGGAGAGAAGGATTATCAGCAGCTCCTGGTCATCCGCAGAATGACCGACGATCTCGATCTCGGCGTGGAGATCATTGCAGGCGAAACCCTGCGCGAGGCGGACGGTCTCGCCCTGTCCTCACGCAACGCCTATCTGGACGAACCCGCGCGCGCGCGGGCGGGCGCGTTAAATGCGATCCTGGCGCGACTGTGTGAGGCGGTGGGGCGCGACACGGCGGTGGAGGACGCGCTCTCGTCCGCGCGCGCCGAAGCCGCAGAGGCTTTCGATGCGGTCGACTACGTGGAGCTTCGCGATGCGGACACGCTGGCGGCCGTTAGACCGGGCCGGCTGGACCGGCCCGCGCGCGCGCTCGGCGCGGTGCGGCTCGGCGCGGTGCGCCTGATCGACAACCGCCAAGCGACTCCGCCGGCGTGACGCGTCACCAGGCGCCGATCTCGATCAGTTTGCGGCGCAGGTCCGGCGGCAGGTCCTCACCCCCGGACGCCCCCTCGCCCAGATCCGCCGGCGCCTCTTCGGGGCGCAGATAGCGCCAGCCCTGAAACGGCTTTTTCGGGCGCGGCGCGGTCGCGACCAGCTCGTTCTCCAGCCAGATGCGGCAGCGCTTCACGCCGTCCTCGCCGCGCACCTCCTCCAGATCGAGGATGCGCTGGCGGACCTGAATGACCCGTTTGATCACCCAGTAGAGCGAGCCGCCGTCCAGCAGCGCATCGCCGCGCTTGGGGAACATGCGCGTGACGTGGGGCATGGGCGCGCGGTCGGGCGCGATCTTGTCGCGCCAGGCCTCGAGATCCTCGATTGTCTCGGCCCCGACACACAGCTTGATGAGATGAAGCGCCATTACGCTTCAGTTAGGCCGACTCCGGTCTGGCGTCAAAGCGTCGGTCAGGCCGCCGCGCGGTCGCGAAAACCCGTCTGCGCGTCCGGGTCCACGTCGAACGTGGTCTCGCTCTTCGGCATCGGCCGGGCGCTGAGTGCAAACACCTTGCGCGCCGCCTTGACGCCTTTCGACAGCGCCAGCTTGGCGTAGGCCGGAACACCGTCGGCGCGCGTGGAGCGCGGGGTGAAGCCCGCCCGGCGCAGCGCGCCGTTGGCGTGCAGAACCGCGTTTTTCAGAACGCTCTGACGCGTCACGACCTCGCACGCGATCGACACGTTCAGCCCGTCGAGATTTTCCACCCGGTGCGGCGCGTGCAGCGGCCAGGCGGCCATGTCGCCCGGTCCGAGATCGATCTGGGCGGCGTCGGCGTCCCAGGCCGGGTCATAGGGAATGTCTTCGGTCTGATCCATGTGCAGGATCGCCTCAAGCGCCTCATCGGTCACGTAGGGCGCGTTCGGCGGATAGATGCGGAAGCGCTTGCGGCCCTTCACGTGCAGCAGGAAGGTCTCCGACACGTCGGCGTGGTAGAAGACCTGAGCGCCTGGGCTCGAGATCAAAATCCCGGCGTAGGCGCGCACGGGGCGATAGCCCGGATTGAGCGTGCGCAGCTGAGAGAACAGCCTGTCGAACAGCGGCTTGTAGACCGGGTCGACATTCATCGCCTCGCGCAGATGGATCCAGAGCTTGCCGTTGCGCACCGCCTCGATCAGCGTCTCGCCGTCCAGATCGCCCGGATCGCCGGCGCGCCAGCTGTCGCGGTCGGCCGGGTCGTCGCCCATCGTGCAGAAGTCGCACAGTTCGCGCGGATGACGCTCGATGAGTTCGGCCAGAGCTTCGTTCGAAAACGCCGGATCACGATGCAGGCGGTGGCGCGCCGTGATGACGCCGCTGCGAAACTCAGCGCGCTTGTCTTCGCACCAGTCGGTCAGAACAGGATCGGTCATCGGGGGCCTCCGCCGTCGCAATCCGGAACGCCCTGCGCGTTCGTCGCACTGCAAGCGGCAAGAAGCGCACCAAACCGGGCCTACGCCGCGTCGCCCTCGGCTTCGGCCAGGCGCACCAGTACGTCGCCGTCGGCGACCTGCCCGCCCTCGCTGGCGCTCAAGGTCTCGACCACGCCGTCGCGCGGGGCGGCGAGCGCGTGTTCCATCTTCATGGCTTCCAGCACCAGAAGCGTCTGGCCCTTGGTGACGGCGTCGCCCTCGGCGACCTTCACCGACAGCACCTTGCCGGGCATGGGCGCCTTGACCGCCGCGCCCGCCTCAAGTCCTTCCGCGGCGGCTTCGGGATTGTAGGCGCGCATCAGGCGCGCCGCGCCGCGGCAGAACAGCAAAACGCCTTCATGGCGGCGCTCGAACACGCCCGACCAGGGCTCCCCGCCGATCAGCGCAGTGATGCGCTCGCCATTGATCGCCGCGCCTGAGACCGACAGCGCCTCGCCGTCGATCTCGGCGCTCACCCCGGTCTCGGGCCGGCCGGTGAAGCGCACGGCCCGCCGGCCTTGATCCTCGTGAAACCCGGTCTCGCACACCGGATCGGCGTTGAGCCGGAAGCCTGAGCGCACCGACCAGGGGTCGGTCCAGCCCGCGCGTGTCGGAGCGGCGAACGGGCCGCCCTCCATCTCGGCGAGCGCGGCGAGCGCCAGCATCTCACGTGGCGCGCCCTCGGGGACCAGCGCCTCCTGCTCGCGCTCAATGAAGCGGGTGTCCACGGCGAACTCAGTGAAGGCGGGATGGGTCGCGGCGCGGTCGAGGAAGCCGGCGTTGGTCTTGACCGGCCAGACGCGCGTCTCCTCGCGCAGAGCGCGCGACAGGCGCGAAAGCGCCTCGGCGCGCGTGGCGCCGTGGGTGATGATCTTCGCGATCATCGGGTCGTAGTGCAGCGTCACCTCCCCGCCCTCGGCCACGCCGGAATCCACGCGCACACCCCGCCCCGACGGCAGGTCGAGCCGTTCCAGCCGGCCGGTGGAGGGCAAAAAGCCGCTTTCGGGATCCTCCGCGTAGAGCCGGGCCTCGACTGCGTGGCCGTCGATGGAGATGCGGTCCTGCTCCGGCACGGATCCGCCCGACGCCACGCGCAGCTGCAGCTCCACCAGGTCGAAACCGGTGATCATCTCGGTCACCGGATGCTCGACCTGCAGCCGGGTGTTCATCTCCATGAAGAAGAAGCCGTCCTCGGACAGCGCCCCGGCGCCGTCGACGATGAACTCCACCGTGCCCGCGCCGACATAGCCGACCGCCTTGGCCGCGCGCACCGCGGCCGAACACATCGCGGCGCGCACGTTCGGCGTCATACCGGGCGCGGGGGCCTCCTCGATCACCTTCTGGTGGCGGCGCTGCAGCGTGCAGTCGCGCTCGAAGAAATGGACGACGCGCCCGCGCTGATCGCCGAACACCTGCACCTCGATATGGCGCGGGCTCTCGATGTACTTCTCGATGAGCACGCGGTCGTCGCCGAAGCTCGCCGAGGCCTCGCGCTTGCAGCTGTCGAGCGCGTCGCGGAACTCCTTCGCGCCCTCCACGCGGCGCATGCCCTTACCGCCGCCGCCGGCGACGGCCTTGATCAGCACCGGATAGCCGATCCGGCTGGCCTCCTTGGCGAGTTGGCCGGGGTCCTGATCCTCGCCGTGATAGCCGGGCGTGACCGGCACGCCGGCCTCCTCCATCAGCTTTTTCGCACGGTCCTTCAACCCCATCGCGTCGATCGCATCCGCCGGCGGGCCGACGAAGATCAGGCCGGCCTTGTCGCAGGCGCGCGCGAAGTCGGCGTTCTCGGACAGGAAGCCGTAGCCGGGGTGGATCGCGTCCGCGCCGGTCGCTTTGGCGGCGTCAAGAATCGCATCGGAGCGCAGATAGCTTTCCCGCGCCGGAGCCGGTCCCAGCCGCACCGCCTCGTCGGCCTCGCGCACGTGGGGCGCGGCGGCGTCGGCGTCGGAGTAGACCGCGACCGTGGCCACGCCGAGCCGCTTGGCGGTGCGGATGACGCGGCAGGCGATCTCGCCGCGATTGGCGATGAGGAGCTTGCGGATCATGAGGGTTTTCCGTCGGCTTCACCGTCCGCGCCGCGCACCGCGGCGACGTGGACGAAAGAGATGATCATCAACAGGCGGCTCGACGCATCCAGCCGGCGGGCGCGGCGGTCGCCCTACTCCGCCCACCAGGGCTTGCGCTTCTCCAGGAAGGCGGAAAGGCCCTCGCGGCCCTCCTCGCTGGCGCGCCGGTCGGCGATCGCCTTGGCGGTGTGGCGCAGGAGCCGGTCGTCGATCTCCTCGCCGAACACCTCGTCGACCAGGCGCACCGCGTCGGCCACCGCGCCCGGCGCAGCGTGGAACGCGAGCTTGGCGAGGTGCTCCATCATGTCGTCGAGCTCGTCCTCGGTCTCCACGACGTATTGGGCGAGCCCGATCTGGTGGGCGAACGCGCCGTCGAAGCTTTCGCCGGTGGCGAACAACGCCTTGGCCCAGCGCGGACCGATCGCCTTGACCACGAACGGCGAAATGGTCGCCGGGGTCAGGCCGAGGCGCACCTCGGAGAAGCGGATCTTCGCCTGCCGGGTCGTCACGGCCACGTCGCAGGCCGCCATCAGGCCGGCGCCGCCGCCCATCGCCGCGCCCTTCACCAGCGCCACGGTCAACTGAGGCAGGTCGTGCAGGCGCTTGAGCATGCGCGCCAGGCCGAGCGCGTCATTGACATTGTCCTCATGGGTCCAATCGGCGGCGGCCTTCATCCACTCCAGATCAGCGCCGGCGGAGAAGCTGGGCCCCGCGCCGCGCAGCACCACGTAGCGCACCTCGTCGGTGCTCGCGCGCAGGGTCTCGAAGATGTCGGACAGGCGCGCAATGACGTCGGCGTTGAAGGCGTTGTGCTTGTCAGGCCGATTCAGCGTGATCACCGCGACGCCGGCGCGGGTGGCGTCGAGGAGGACGTCGTTGTCAGCGGTCATGGCGGGCCTTTCGCGTCAGCGGTCATGGGACCCGCGATGCTTAGACCGCCCAGGCCGTCAGGCCAAGACGCGCGCGTCGAGGCGCTCAGGCGTAACGCCCGGCCGGGCGAGCCGGCCGGGCGTAGTATCGCTTAACGTCCGCAGTGCGGATCAGTCGCCGCGGAAGACGATGCTCTTGAGAATGTAGAGCACCGTGACGCCGACCAGATAGGCCAGCGCCGCGAAGGCGAGATAGCGCAGATAAGCCATGTCGGTGACCGGAGGCATGGCGAAATCCGCCCCGCCGAGCACGATCGGCAGCACCACGTCCACGATCACATGCACGATCACGCCCACGATGGTGAAGACCAGGATCGCGCCGTAGGCCTGCATCAAAAGCGCCATGACCAGCGCGATCACGCCCAGCTGCACGCCAAGGTGCAGCCAGTCGACCGAGCCGTCCGCGGCGATCGGACCGTAGGCCTCCACGCCGACCATGAGCCAGGCCCAGATCGGAGCGAGATAGCTCCAGATGGTGTCGATGAATTCCATAACTCTTCCCCTCATTCGGCGGCCGCGCCGACCACCCGGGAAAGAAACCTGCCAAATTCTTAACGAAAATCAATAAAATTCGCACTCTGTCCGGGGCGGCGGACGCCGCGCGCGACCTGATTGCAACGCGGCGGCGTCTAGCGACGGCGGAACAGAATCTTCTTGATAAGCAACAAGATGGCGATGACGATCAGGTAGCCGATGAACAACACGCCCACATCGCGCCAGAACGAGACCTCCACGAAGGGGGGAAGCCGGAAGGCCGCGCCGTTCGCCACCACGGGCAGCAGGATATCCACCAGGATGTGGACGATCGTCGCGCCGATCGCGAAGTAGAACAGTCGATTCCAACCCGGGATCATCACCACCGCCACGAGCGCGATGATCAGGCCCTGCACCGCGTTGACCTCGTAGAAGCCCTCGCGGATCACATCGAGAATCTGATTGAGCACGTCCATGGGGACCCCCTCCTCGCCAGGCACCCATGAAACGGCGCTCGGACGGCTGACGCAAGTGGGAACGCGATCACTTCGCGTTCGCGCCAAGCGCGCGCACGTCGGCGAGCATCTTCGCGCGCCGCTCCGGTCCGGACTCCACGAGCCCCAGAACCGTGTCGCGCACAGGCTTGAAGCCGGAGAGTTTCAGAACCCCGCCCTGGAGCGCCTTCAGCGAGTGGGAGCCAAAGAAGAGCCGGTAGGCGAAGCCCGGCATGCCCATGGTCACGATCACGCGCGCGGACTTGCCGGTCATCTTCCGGGCCGGCCACTCGCCCGGCGCGCCGGTCTCCAGAAAGAAATTCCCCCGGCCCACATGCTCCAGAAACGCCTTCATCTTCGCCGGCATGGTCCCGAGCCAGAGCGGATAGACGAACACGACATGCTCGGCGCCCGCGATGGAGGCCTGGACGTGGGCGACGGCCTGGGGCGCGGGCGCCTCGAACTCGGCCTGGTTTGTGAGAAAGCCGAGATCCAGCGCGCCGGCCTCCACGCGCGAGACGATGTGGCCGACGGCCTCAGCGCCCTCGGCGTAGGCCTCGCACAGCGCATGGGCGAAGCGCTCCGGCGATGGGTCGGGATGGCCGTTGATGAGACAGATGCGGGTCATGGGGCGCGCCTTCCATGCGTCAGCGCCGCTGCGGCGCTCGACCTTAATGCACCATGATACCGCCGCACCGCCGGCCCCGCCGCTGCGGTCGAGCGTCGCGGGGGCTCAGGCGGTTTCGTCGGGGAGTTGGCCCGCCAACGCGGTTTCGAGCGCCGCGATCATCCCAGGCAACGATTTGTTGATCGTGTCGACCACCACTCCGGGTCTACCGCTCCGTAGCCATGAATGATCCGGTTACGCATATCGACGGCTTTGCGAAACGGTATCGTCGGCAAATCGCGCCTGACCGGATCCGGCACCCTGCCGGCGGCCTCGCCGATGACTTCGAGCGCGCGTTGCACCGCGAGATATCGAACAATGTCGGCGTCGTTTCAAAATCCACGATGAGGTCGAGATCGCTATCGGGCCGCGCCTCGCCGCGCGCGCGGGACCCGAATACGCAGATGCCGGTCACGCCCAAGCGCTCACGCAGTTCCGGCTTGAGGCCCTTCAGGATTTCGATCGCGGAGTCCATGGGTTGGAGTATAGCCTTGAAGCAGGGCTGATTGCTATGAATCTTTCGAAACTCACTTTAGCCTTTTCCACCTTTCGAAATAATCGAATGCCTTTTAAATTAAAGCTCAAATAATTGTTTACTCCACGCATATCGGGTGAAAATTCATACCCCAATTCAGTGCGGAAATTCCTGCGTAGACCAGGCCTCCCGCTTCAGTTCAGCACGTGAACGAAATCGAGAGAATTCCAAGGACAATGATCGGCATTCCGCCGATCCATTTTACAGAAAGGTCTTTGATGAGCCTTTCCGCTCACATCCGAAACACGCCGAACCTGGTCTCCTCAACCGGGGCGTTGAGCGCGGCTGAGAGGGCGAGACCGACCACGTCGCGGGTGTCCTCCGGCGCGATGACGCCGTCGTCCCAGAGCCGGGCGGTGGAGTAGTAGGGCGAACCTTCCTGCTCGTACTTCTCGCGGATGGGGGCCTTGAACGCCTCTTCCTCCTCAGCCGGCCAGTCCTCGCCGCGCGCGGCCATGCCGTCGCGCTTGACCGTGGCCAGCACGCTTGCGGCCTGCTCGCCGCCCATCACGGAGATGCGCGCATTGGGCCACATGAACAGGAAGCGCGGCTGATAGGCCCGCCCGCACATGCCGTAATTGCCCGCCCCGTAGGAGCCGCCGATCACGACGGTGATCTTGGGCACCTTCGCGCAGGAGACCGCCGTGACGAGCTTGGCGCCGTCCTTGGCGATGCCGCCGGCCTCGTACTTCGATCCGACCATGAAGCCGGTGATGTTCTGCAGGAAGAGAAGCGGGATCTTGCGCTGGCAGCACAGCTCGATGAAGTGCGCGCCCTTCAGCGCGCTTTCGGAGAACAGAACCCCGTTATTGGCCAGGATCCCCACCGGCATGCCGTGGACGCGCGCAAAGCCGCACACCAGCGTCTCACCGAACAGCTTCTTGAACTCGTCGAAGCGAGAGCCGTCGACGAGCCTCGCGATCACCTCGCGCACGTCGTAGGGGCTGCGCACGTCTTCGGGCGCCACGCCGGCGATCGTGGCGGGATCGACTGCGGGCGGCTCCGCCGCGGAAAGCTCCAGATCGGCGCGCTTTGGCCGGTTCAGCGAGGCGACGATGCGCCGGGCGATCTGCAGCGCGTGATCATCGTCGGCGGCGTAGTGATCGACCACGCCGGAGCGGCGCGCATGGACATCCGCGCCGCCGAGGTCTTCCGCCGAGATCTCTTCGCCTGTGGCCGCCTTCACCAGCGGCGGTCCGCCGAGAAAGATCGTGCCCTGCTTTCGAACCATCACGGTCTCGTCCGACATGGCCGGAACGTAGGCGCCGCCGGCCGTGCAAGAGCCCATGACCACGGCGATCTGGGCGACGCCTTCTGAGGAGAGGCTCGCCTGGTTGAAGAAGATGCGGCCGAAATGGTCCCGGTCCGGGAAGACGTCGGCCTGGTAGGGCAGGTTCGCCCCGCCGGAATCGACCAGGTAAAGGCAAGGCAGCTTGTTTTCGCGCGCGATCTCCTGGGCGCGCAGATGCTTCTTCACCGTCATCGGATAATAGGTGCCGCCCTTCACCGTGGCGTCGTTGCACACGATGACGCATTCGCGCCCAGAGACCCGCCCGATCCCGGCGATCACCCCGGCGCCGTGCACGTCGCCCTCATACATGCCGTTCGCGGCCAGCGGCGCGATCTCCAGAAAGGCCGAGCCGGGATCGAGCAGGCGCTGAACCCGATCGCGCGGCAGGAGCTTGCCGCGTTTCAGGTGCTTTTCCCGCGCCCGCTCATTGCCGCCCAGCGCGGCTTCGGCAGTCTTCTCCTTCAGCTCGGCGACCAGCGCCTCCATGGCGGCGGCGTTGGCTTTGAACGCGTCGGAAGCCGGGTCGAGCTGGGTCGTGAGCAGGTGCATGGCAGGCTTCCGGCTTCCAGAAGGACATATCGGGCGCTGCTCTTAACCGGTAACCGGCGCGAAGGGCAATGCGAGCAGTGCGTGGCGAAATAATTCAGTTAGTCTGCATCCGCCGGCCCGTCGGTCTGCATCCTGGCTTCAGGTTCGTCGAAGCGCCTGGCAAAGGTCTGTCACCCATGTTGAAGAGCGTCTTTGCTTGCCTCGTGCTCATTTTTAGTAGCGCACCCGCCCTTGCCCAGTCCGCGCAGGAGCCCGTCGAAGTCATGGTGCTCGCTAGCTACCACTTAAGCGCCACGCCCGATGACACGCTGGCGCCTCAGCGTCAGGCAGAAATCATTGAGGTGGTGGAACGGCTGCGTCGTTTCGAGCCCACTAAAATTGTGGTCGAACTGCTTCCGGAGCACGAGGCGGCGTTCAACGCCGATTATCAAGCCTACCTCGCAGGCGAGCATGCGCTCGGCGCCAACGAGCGCCAGCAGATCGGCATGCGTCTCGCCGCCGAGTTGGGTCATGATCGTCTTTACGCCGCCGATTTCTATGACCACCAATTTGAAATCTACATGGATTTCCCTGGAATGATCGCAGCCGCCGAAGAGGCGGGCCAAACCCATCTGGTCGAGAACCACGGTCAGATCGGCGCTCGCTATGACGCCGTCCTGGAAGGCTGGGCGGATCAGTCTTTCTGCGAACGTTTGATCGTGCTGAACGGCAAGGCCTATGACGCGCTACACTCGAACTATCTGACGCTTGCACAGATGGGCGATCTGGACACGCCTTACGCCACCGAGCAGATGAGCGAATGGTGGCGAAGGAACCTCCACATCTTCGCCCAGACGGCCAAATTCGCCGAGGCGGGCGACCGAATTCTTGTCGTTTACGGTAGCGGACATAAGCACCTCCTCGAGTATTTCTTCGGACACTCTGACGAATTCACGCTGGCCGACCCGCTGGACTATCTGCAATAGCCGCTCACCCGATTTGATGCATGGCCCGCCCGGCGCGAAGGGCAATGCACGAGCGCGTGTTCACAAAGGCTTGCTAGGCCGCTCGCGGGCTTGCACGCACCCCCGGCGCGATTCACACTCCTGTCAGGCCCGGCTTTAGGATTGTGATGGCTGAATACACCAGTTTCGCGTTGTCCAGAGACGGCGCGGTCGCGCGCCTGACGCTGAACCGCCCGGACAAGCGCAACACAATGACGCCGGCCTTCTGGCGCGAGCTGCCGGAGGCCGTGCGCGCGCTGTCGGACGCCGGCGAGACGCGGGTTCTTATTCTCCAGGCTGAAGGCCCGGTCTTCACCGCGGGCATGGACATCTCGGTGTTCACCGACGCCGGCGCGTTGTCGACCGAGGATGCGCCCTCGCGCGAGGCCTTCATGACCGCCGCGCTCGCCCTGCAGGAGGCGTTCACCGCTTTCGAGACGGCGCGCTTCCCGGTGATCGCGGCCATGCAGGGCCCTTGCGTGGGCGGCGGCGTCGACATGATCACCGCATGCGATCTGCGCTACGCCACGGCCGACGCCTGGATGCGCATCGAGGAGACCAATATCGCCATGATGGCCGACGTGGGGACGCTGCAACGCCTGCCCAAGCTGATCCCCGAAGGCGTCGCGCGCGAGCTGGCCTATACCGGCGAGACCTTGAGCCCTAAGCGCGCCGAGGCGCTCGGCCTCGTCAACGCCGTGCTTCAGGACGAGGCGGCGCTGCGCGCCCGTGTGGACGCGGTGGCGGCGAAGATCGCCTCGAAGGCGCCCCTGACGATCTCAGGGATTAAGCGCTCCTTCCTCTATGCGCGCGATCACTCCGTCGCCGACAGCCTTGAGCACGCGATGACCCTGCAGGCGAGCCTGTGGAGCCCCGCCGACATCATGGAGGCGATCACCGCGCGGGGTGAAAAGCGCGACGGGGCGTTCGAGACGCTCAAGCCGGTCAAGCGCATGGGTGCGAAGGGCTGAAGCAGTAAAGCGAACCACGGCCATGGCGCTCAATCTCGGCTTCCTGCCCTTCCTGAAACACCTCGAGAAGTCCGCGCTTCGCGCGGTCGAGGCGGAGGTGGAGTGGTTCTGCGTGCCCGCCGGGACTACGCTGTTCGAGGCGGGAGAACCGGCCGACGCGTTCTACCTCGTACGCTCCGGCGCGCTCGCGGCCTTCAGGACCGGCGCCGACGGACGCCCGGAGCTGGTCGGCCATATCCGCGCGGGCGAACCGATCGGCGAGATGGCGCTGGTCGAGGATCGCCCGCACTCCGCAAGCGTCTACGCGATGCGGGACTCAGAGCTCGTCCGCCTGCCCAAGCGCACCTTCGACAAGCTGACCCGCAAGCACGCCTCGCTCATGCGCGAGCTGGCGCGCATGATGCTCTACCGCCTGCGCGGCGGGGATCTGCGCGCGCGCGCCGAGCCGCGCGTCTTCGCGCTCGTGGCGACATCCCCGACCATCGATCTCGCCCTGCGCGCCAAGGCGCTCAAGGCCGCGCTCGGCCGGCTGGGCCTGACCGTAGAGATCCTTGAGGCGGAGGCCGCCGGCTGGGCGGGGCCGAAGCTCGACAAGGTCGAGGACAGCGCCGACTTGGTGCTTTTATGCGCCAGTCTCGCCGATCCGCTCTGGGCGCGGCGCGCCATGGGGCGCGCGGACCGGATTTGGCTGTTTGCGCGCGGCGACGCGAAACCCTCGCGGCCCTTGATGCCCGACGACCCCTCGCCGGCGGCGCGGCTGAAACTGATCGACGTCGTTCTGATCCATCACGGCGCGGACCGCTCCGGCGCGAAGCCGTCCGAGTGGGTCGAGGCGGCAGACGCAGCGCGCTGCTTTCACCTCAGACAAGGCTGCGACGACGACGTCGACGCGCTCGCCCGCGTGGCGGCGGGGCGCTCCACAGGGCTGGTGCTTTCAGGCGGCGGCGCGCGCGCCTACGCCCATGTGGGCGCGGTGAAGGCGCTGAAGAAAGCCGGGGTGGAGTTCGACTTCCACGCCGGCGCCTCGATGGGCGCGATCATCGCCGCCGGGCTGGCGCTCGGCTGGGGCGGTGAGGAGCTGGAAACGCGCATGCGCGACGCCTTCGTCAGCTCCAGCCCGCTGGACGACTGGGTGCTGCCGGTGGTCGCGATGACGTCCGGCCGCAAGGTCGACAAGCGTCTGGAGACCCACTTCGGCGACGTGGAGATCGACGCCCTGCCCCGGCCCTTCTTCTGCGTCTCCTCGAACCTCAGGGACGGATCGGTTCGCATTCACCGCACCGGGCGTCTGCGCGATGCGCTGCGCGCCTCGATCGCGATCCCAGGGCTTTTGCCTCCCGTGGTGGACGGCGAGGACGTGCTGGTGGACGGGGCGGTGTTCAACAACTTCCCCGCCCCCGAGCTGCGCGCGGCCCATCGCGGGTTCAATTTCGGCTGCGACGTGACCCGCGCGCGCGCCATCAACCCGGCCGACTTCATCGATCCGCCAAGCTTTCCAGCCTGGGTGATGAAGCACGGCCTGAAAGATCCCCCGCCGATCGCCTCGCTCCTGATGCGTGCGGCCACCGTCGGCTCCTTGACGAGCCACAAGACCACCCACGACGCGATCGACCTTCTGATCCTGCCCGAGCTCGACCTGGACCTGCGCAACTGGACGCGCTTCGACGAAGCCGTCGAAGCCGGCTACCGCGCCGCCAGCGAAGCCCTGGAGAACGCCCCGGCGGCGAGCCTGCAGAAATTAGGCGTCGCCTAAAGATCCGGCTCTCCGCCTTGACCGCGCAGATCAATCGCGCGCACGGCGGTGAGGTGGTTGACGCAGCCCACGTGTATGACGCGGGCGAGCGAACCGCCTTCGAACTGGAGCGCCTGTTGGTCGCATTCCGCATCGCGATAGGCGATCCAGGCCCGCTGCGCCTCTCGCAACGCCGAACGGCGGTTCTCCCCACCGACCCGGTCCAGCGTCTCCATCATTTCGGCGTAAGCGGTGTTCAGGAGATCGTCCCAGAGGCTCAATTCGCGGCTCGTGCAGGCGATCATGCCGGCCGTCGTATCGCCGCCCGGCTGATCCATGCACGCCCCGGCCACCACGCCTCCGCACGCCCTAACCGCGTTGGAGCCGGCCTCGCTTACACACGCCTCAAAGCGCGCGCGCTCACCCGTATCGGGTTCAGGCCCGGGCGATCCGGAGGGGGCTTGGGCGAGGGACAGCGCGGCGACAAGGGCGAGGATCATGGACAGGCCTCCTTTGGACGGCCTTGATCATACCCAAAATCGCCAGGCGCGCGCGGCGTATAAGAGCGCAATCCGAAAAGTGGGAACCGGTTTTCGGATTAATTGCGCGTAAAATCCAGAGTTTAGAGCGCCCAACCTGATCCCGTCAGGTCGAATGGCGCTCTAGTCTGGCGCGCCGGGTGAAGCCGGCGGATCGCGCCGCGTCCCCGACTCCGCCCAGAGCACCAGCGCGTAGACCGCGCCGAGCGCCAGGATCGCGCCGCCTAGACCGAGGAGGAACATCCCCGAGGTTGTCTCGATCTCGAGGAGGATGAGCTTGCGCACCACCGCCAGGATGCCGATCAGCACGACCGTGCGCACCTGGGCGAGGCCGTGCTTGCCTTGGGCCATCTGGCGCACCGAGTGGGCGAGCTCCAGCGCGATGAGCGTGGCGAGCACCCGGTCGAACAGCCCTTGGAAGACGCGATAGTCGATATCCGGGGAATAGTCCCAGATCGTGCCCCAGAGGCCGAAGCCGAGGTGCAGGAGCGACAGCGCGATGATCACCGTCACACCGATCGTGAGCAGCAGCGCGACGCCGCGTTCGAAGGTTTCGTATGAGAGCCAGCGTTCCATGAGCAATGGACGTAGAACGCACGAGGCCCGTTTCAGGTCCGTCTAGCGATATTCGGGGTTCTCGGCGCCCGACCGGTCGCCCTCGCTCCAGGTCTGACGACTGTTGCCATAGGCGGGCAGGCCGCCGTTATCCTTCAGCATCCGCGCCAGGTGGAGAAGGTTCCAGGTCATGAAGGTGGTGTTGCGCCGGGTGAAGTCGTTCTCCGGCCCACCTGAGCCCTCGTCGAGATAGGACGGGCCCGGCCCCGCCTCGCCGATCCAGCCGGCGTCGGCCTGCGGCGGGATGGCGTAGCCGACGTGCTGGAGCGCGTAGAGCACGCTCATCGCGACGTGTTTCACCCCGTCCTCGTTGCCGGTGACGATGCATCCGCCGACCTTGCCATAATAGACATACTGGCCCTTCTCGTTATGCTGGCCTGACTGGGAATACAGACGCTCGATCAGGAGCCGGGCGACGGAGCTTTCCTCGCCGAGCCAGATCGGCGAGCCCACGACGAGGATGTCGGCGGCCTTGACCGTCTCCCAGATTTTCGGCCAGTCGTCGCGCGGCCAGCCGTGCTCGGTCATGTCCGGCTGCACGCCGAAGGCGATCTGGTGATCGGCGAGCCGCACCGTCTCCACCGATACGCCTTGTTCGGCCATGATGGCGCGCGAGACCTGCATCAGACCGTCGGTGTTGGACACCTCCGGCGAGCGCTTCAGCGTGCAGTTCACGTAAAGCGCCTTCAGATCGTCATAGCGCGCCGGCGGGCCGGTGCGCGCCTTTGGCTCGGGCGCTTCTCCGCCTGTCTTCAATCTGAACATGGCTCGGCTCCGGTCTAGAAAAGGACGGCCCGTCATCGCACGGCCCGCCCTCACAGTCACATCACGAGCGCTCGACCGCGCCTCAAGCCGCCACGTCCCAGGCCGGCGCCCAGGAGGGATCGACGATGCGCCGGTCGGAGCGGCGCAGCTTGGCGATTTCGCCCATCTCGTGATCTGAAAGCTCGAAATCGAAGATGTCGAAGTTCGCCTTCGCATGCTCTGCGTTCGAGGAGCGCGGGATGGCGCTGACGCGCGGCTGCTGGATGAGCCAGCGCAGCGCGACTTGGGCCGGAGTTTTTCCGTGGCGCTTCGCGATCGACCCCAGCGTTTCGTCCTTGAAGACCTCGCCCTGCGCGATCGGGCAATAGGCCGTGAGGCACATGTCGTACTTCTCCACCGCGTCCAGTACAGGCGTCTGGTCGATGAAGGGATGATACTCCACCTGGTTGACCGCGAGCGGATGGCGCGTCGCGGCGACCGCCTCGCCGAGCCACATGGTGGTGAAGTTAGACACGCCGATATGCCGGGCGTGGCCGTTCTCCTTGACCTGGTTCAGCGCCTCGATGGTCTGCTCGATCGGAAAGTCCGGGTTCGGCCAATGCAGGATCAGAAGATCCACATAATCGACGCCGAGGCGTTCCAGGCTTTCACGCGCTGACGCCTCAAGATCGCCCCTGGCGTACCGGTCCATCCACACCTTGGTGGTGATGAACAGGTCCTCGCGGTCGACGGACGCGTCGGCGATCGCCGCGCCGACCTGCGCCTCGTTGTCGTAAACCTGGGCGGTGTCGATATGGCGATAGCCGATGTAGAGCGCGTGCGTGACGGCCTCGCGCGCCTCCTCGCCCTTCAGCTTCCAGGTCCCGAAGCCGAGCTTGGGCATGCGCATGCCCTGAACGTCGAGCGTATCCATCGCGTCTGTCTCCCAGTCTCAGCGATTGAGCCTTGGACCGGGAAACGCTTGCGCGCGGATGAAGTTCGATCGCCGCCCTTAAGCGCTCTGGTCGAACAACTCCCGCCCGATCAGCCAGCGGCGGATCTCGCTCGTGCCCGCGCCGATCTCGTAGAGCTTGGCGTCGCGCAGGAGGCGTCCGGTCGGGTATTCGTTGATATAGCCGTTCCCGCCGAGAATCTGGATCGCGTCGAGCGCGCTTTGGGTGGCGGCCTCGGCGGCGAACAGGATGGCGCCGGCGGCGTCCTTGCGCGTGGTCTTGCCCGCGTCGCAGGCCTGGGCCACGGCGTAGACATAGGCGCGCGTCGCGTTCATGCGCGTATACATGTCGGCGATCTTGCCCTGGATGAGCTGGAACTCGCCGATCGCCTTGCCGAACTGCTTGCGCTCGTGGATGTAGGGGACCACCGCGTCCATGCAGGCCTGCAGGATGCCCACCGGGCCGGCCGCGAGCACCGCGCGCTCATAATCGAGCCCGCTCATCAGGACGCGCACGCCCCCGCCCTCGGCGCCGAGCACGTTCTCATCGGGCACCTCGCAGTCCTCGAAGACCAGCTCACCGGTCTCCGAACCGCGCATGCCGAGCTTGTCGAGCTTCTGGGCGACGGAGAAACCCTTCATGCCCTTTTCGATCAGGAAAGCGGTGATGCCTTTCGAGCCCGCCTCGGGGTCGGTCTTGGCGTAGACCACCAGAACGTCCGCGCTCGGCCCGTTGGTGATCCACATCTTCGAGCCGTTCAGCACGTAGCGGTCGCCGGTCTTTTCCGCCTTCAGCTTCATCGAGACGACATCCGAGCCCGCGCCGGGCTCTGACATCGCCAGAGCGCCCAGGTGTTCGCCGGAGACGAGCTTTGGCAGATACTTTTCGCGCTGGACCTCCGAGCCGTTCAGCCGGATCTGGTTCACGCACAGATTGGAGTGCGCGCCGTAGGACAGCCCGACCGACGCGCTCGCGCGGGAGATCTCCTCCATCGCGATGCAGTGTTCGAGATAGCCGAGGCCTGAGCCGCCATACTCCTCCTCGACTGTGATGCCGAGCAGGCCGAGCTCGCCCATCTGCGGCCAGAGATCGGCCGGGTGCTCGTCGCTGGCGTCGATGTCGTGGGCGCGCGGGGCGATGCGGTCGGCGGCGAAACTGCGCACGGTGTCGCGCAGCATCTCAGCCGTGTCGCTCATTGGAAATTCGAGCGTGGGATACTGGTTTGAGATCATGCCCGCGACATACCACGGGCCCGTGGGCGGTCAAGGCGGGCGCGCCGCGGCTCAGCCGCGCCGGCGCAGGAAGCGGCTGACCAGGAACCAGGCCGAAGCGACGGTCAGCACCAGCCCGGCAGCGAACGCGACCGGTCCGAAGAAGAAAAAGCCCTGGTCGCGATAGGTCTCGAAATGAGTCGCCAGGTCCCAGCCGCCCGCCCCGAGCAGGCCAAGGCCCACGGCCAGGTTCGCGAAGAACACCCAGTCCCCGCCGCGCCCGTCCGGCTCCAGCGCATCGCCGCCGCGCGCCTGCGCACCGCTCTCGGCTTCGGGACCGGCCACGACGCCGGGGTGCAGCGCCTGATCATCCATTGCGTCGGTCTCGAACTCGGCCTCGGTCTCCGCCGGGCGCCCGGTTCCCCCGACCTCGCCGCTCACGCCTTCGGCGTCGGCGGGCGCGTTGGCGGGATGGGGCGGCGCGGGCTCGTCGACTGCGGCGGGCTCGGCCTCAGGAGCGTCGACGGGACTTGCATAGACCGGCCCCAACGCTGTTTCAGGCGCGCGCTCCGGCTGCGGCTCGGCCTCAGGCTGGCCGCTAGCGCCGTGAGGGGCGTCAAAATCGGCATCCGGCGCGGGGGCCGTCCAGGGCGTCAAGAAGCTGAAGCCGAGACGGGCGTCGTCGGAGACACGAGCCTCGGCTTCGGGCTCGGCTTCGGGCGCAGGCTCCGCCACGGGCTTGGGCTGAGGCGGCGTACGCTCCACGCTGTCGGCGATCTGGGCGGCCATGCGCGCCATGACGGAGCGCACCACCTCGTCCTGACGCACCTTCGCGTCAGCGCGCGCGGCGGCTTCCTCGTCTGCGCTCGGCGCCGGCGACGGCGCGGGCTCCGCAACCGGCTCAGGTTCGGGGTCTGGTTCGACCGCCGTCTCGGGCTCAGGCTCGGGCTCAAACTCAGGCGCGGCTTCAGCCGGCTCCTCGAAGGCGATGTCGAGCTCGACAAGCGCGCCGAGTTTCGGTTCGTCATCTTCGCTTGGGTCTGCGGCGGGCGGGGCGCCGGCGGCTTCGTCGGCGCGCAGATAGAGCGCGCTTTCGGCCGCGCGCCGGCGCACCAACCGCTCTGAGACCACCTGGCGGCCGCCCTCCTGCGCGCGCACCCAGGTCTCCATCGCCGCAGCCGCCTCGCGATGGCGCCCGGCCGCGGCGAGCCGGGCCACGTCGCACACCTTGAAGGCGCGCGGGCCGATCGAACAGGCGAACGAGACCAGAGCGTCACGGGCGTTCTGGGACAGATCTTCACCGACCGCGGCGTCGATCGCCTGTTCGGCCTGAAGCACGTCGTAGAGCAGGATCAGATCTGCGTCGTCCTTGGTCAGGCTGACGCCCTCGCGCGCGGCGGAGGTGTGCCCGTAGCCGACGACCCACCGCTTGCCTTTCGGCTCGGCCTGCGGCCGGAAGGGCTCGTGGGCCTTGATCAGTTCGCGCGCGGCGCGGCTGGACTTCAGGCGCGGTTTCATGGGCGTCCCGTTCCGAAACAAGGGCGGCTGTCGTTCGCCCCTGCGATGCAAGACCGGAGCCGTCAGCGCTGCGCGTCCGTCTCCGGCGCGTAGACGTCGACAGAATCAAGCGCGGTGAACGGCGCGAACACGCCCGCCCCCGCACCGCCGCCGATTAGCCAGGCCTCACCGTCATGAACCACGGCTGAGGCCTCGGTGCGCGCGGTGACCATGCCGGGGCCTTCAGACCAGGCGCCGGCCTCGGCGTCATAGATCAGGTGGTCCGCAAGCGTGCGACGCAGATCTGCGCTGCGCCCGCCGAAAACATGGATCGCCCCGTCCATCGCCACGGCGCTGTGACCGGCGCGCGGCGCGGGCAGGTCCGCAGCGCGCTCCCACTCGCCGGTCCGAGGATCGTAGACGTCGACGCGCGCGCTCGCCGCATCCCCGAGGACGCCGCCGATCACGTAAAGCGCGCCGCCGAGCATCACCGCATCGCCGCCGCGCCGCGCGATCTCGGCCGGCGCGGGCGCCGCGCTCCAGCTCTGCGCCTCGGCGTCGAAGACATAAAGCCCGCCCGGCGCCTGATCGCCCCCGACGGCGTAAAGCGCGTCCTCGCCGGCGACGAGCTCGAAGGCGGCCTTCGCGCCGGGCAGCTGAGGCCCCGTCTCCCAGAAATCGCCGATGGGGTCGTAGATGCGCACGTCAGTGACCGGTTCGGCCGCGCTCTCCGCGCTATACCCGCCTGCGATCCAGATCCTGTCGTCGAAGGCGGCCATGCCGAAGCGCTCAAGCCCCACAGGCAGGGGCGACAGCGCGCGCCATCGACCGGTGTCAGGGTCGTATAGCTCGAACTCGTCGCGAGGATCGACGACGCCCGCCCCGCCTGCGGCGTAGATTTTTCCATCCAGCGCGGCGGCCGACAGGCCCGCCCGGGCGTTCTCAAGCGCCGGCCCGATGCGCCAGGGCCCCGACAGGGTCAGACCGCTCGCGGCCGGCTCTGAGGACTCGCCTGAGACTTGCGCGGCCGCAGGCGCGGCGATCACGGCGCAAAGCGCCGCGGCGAGCGCTGCGAAGCGAAGTGACGTCATCTTCGACCCTTGATCTCTCACACCGCCCCCTTAAGGCCTGTGCTAGCATCGCTACAAGAGCACCATGGCGCCAAGCCCCAGGAACACGAAAAAGCCGACCACGTCAGTGACCGTCGTGACGAAAACCGACGACGCCACCGCCGGGTCCGCGCCCATCTTGCGCAAGCCCAGCGGGATCAGGATACCGGAGAGCCCCGCCGCGGCGAGCGTGATCACCATGGCCAGGCCGATCACCCAGGCCAGGTCGAAGTCGCGGAACCACAACCCCGCCACCGCGCCCATCACGATCGCGAAGATCAGCCCGTTGGCGGAGCCGACCGCCAGCTCGCGCACGATGACGCGGCGCGAATTCGCCCCGGTGAGCGAGTGCGAGGCGATCGCGCGCACCGCGACCGCCAGGCACTGCGTGCCGGCGTTGCCGCCCATGGACGCGACGATCGGCATCAGCACGGCTAGCGCGACCAGTTGGGAGATCGCGCTTTCGAACAGCGCGATGACGGCGGAGGCCAAAACGGCGGTGCCCAAATTAACCAAGAGCCAGGGCGCGCGGGCGCGCACCGAGGTATAGACCGTGTCGGCCAGGCCCGCATCGCTCACCCCTGCTAGCGCCAGCAGGTCTTCCTTGTTCTCCTCCTGGATCACGTCGACCACGTCGTCGACGGTCAGCATGCCGTTGAGCCGGCCGTTCTCGTCGACCACCGGGGCGGAGATCAGGTGATATTTTTGGAACATGTAGGCGACTTCCTCCTGATCGAGATCAGGCTGGATGACCACCTGGGGCGTTTCGAGAATCTCCGAGAGCGGCGTCTCGCGCTTGGAACGCATGAGCCGGCTGACGCCCACGCTGCCGATCGGGTGGAAGCCCTCGTCCACGATGAAGACTTCGAAGAAGCGGTCGGGCAGGTCCTCCCCGGCGCGGCGCATGTGGTCGATCGTGTCGCCCACGGTCCAGAAGCGTGGCGCGGCGACGAACTCGCGCTGCATCAGCCGCCCGGCGGTCTCCTCGCCGAACAGGAGCGAGGCCTCAAGAATCTGGCGCTCGGCGTCGTCGAAATTGTCGAGCACCTGGTCGCGGACGTCCGGCGCGAGTTCTTCGACGATCATTGTCATGTCGTCGGAATCGAGCGCCTGGATCGCCTCGGCGATGTGCTCGGGGTCGAGCGCGGCCATCAGGTCGGCGCGGGTGTCCTCGACCAGTTCGGACAAAAGCTCGCCGGTGAGGATGTCCGGCGCGATGGTGGCGACCTTGACCTGCTGCTCCCAGGTCAGCTGCTCGACCACGTCCGCGCCGTCGGCCGGGTGCAGCGCGTCGAACAGGGAGCGCAGTCCAAGCGCGTCGTCGGCGTCGAGCAGCTCCACCGCCGTATCGGCTAGCTCGTGCAGCGAAGTCTCCGGTTCGACGGCGTCGGCGACGGGTTCGAACTCGACGGCGGGTTCGGCCATGAACGGGCTCCGAAGCGAAAAGGACACCTGCACGCTAAACCCCGCGCAGGGCGAAATATAGGCGCAGAGCGCCGGTTGCGAGGAGCTCTTATAGACGAAGCCGTGAGATCAGGACCTGACGGCGGGCGTAGGCTCCAGCCGTCTTGAAACCGAACAGGATTTCGGCACGGCGCTCCGGTCGAGCCCCGCCCGGCGCGCCCTGTCCGCTAGCGGCCTTCCAGCAACGCGATCCAAGCGGTCAGGCCGGATGAACACGCTTATGGGTGATCACGGCTAGAGCTTCAAAAAAACTTGGTGAGACAGGGCGGTATTCGACCCTGTCGCTCCGGTTTTAACAGCTTGTGAGCTGAGAGTGGTGCGGCCGAGAAGAGTCGAACTTCCACGGGTTTTACCCCACAGCGACCTCAACGCTGCGCGTCTACCAATTCCGCCACGGCCGCGAAATGGAGAGCCGGGCGTGTACCAAGCCGGGGCTGGCTTGTGAAGTCCTCTTATGCGCCTTGACGCTGCGTCTTACGCGGCGAAATAGTCGTGCACGTCGGCGGCCTCGGTGATGGACACCGCGACCCGGTCGCCCTGGATGACGATTTCGCCGCGCGCGATCGGATAGTTGTTCGCCAGAATCCACACCTCGTCATGCTCTGAAGCGTCGAGGGGAATCACCGCGCCACGGCCCATGCGCAGAAACTGGTGGATCGGCAGGCGCGAGCGGCCCAGAAGGACCGAAATCTCCACATTCACATCGCCGAGCTGGCTCATATATCCCTCGCCGGCGCTTGGAGCGCGCCTCGCCTTCGCGCTGATCGCCGTTCAAACTTCTTCCGCCACGGTTTCCCGCGCGTTAAGACCCCGCCTCGCCGACAGGATCAACTGCACATGACCACGCCGGAAACCGCCCCGATCGGCTGGGCCGTCTCGAACGGATATGTGGACTACCACACCGCCGTCGCCGCGATGGAGGCGCGCGCCGAAGCCATCGCGCGCGGCGAAGCCGGCGAACTGGTCTGGCTCGTCGAGCACCCCCCGCTCTACACCGCCGGGACCAGCGCGAAGCCGGAAGACCTGCGCGATCGCGATCGGTTCCCGGTGTTCAAGACGGGCCGCGGCGGCGAGTACACCTATCATGGGCCGGGCCAGCGCACCGCCTACGTGATGCTTGATCTGCGAGAGCGCGGCCGGGACGCGCGTCGCTTCGTGCGCGATCTGGAGCAGTGGATCATCGAGGCGCTGGCCGAGTTCAACGTGGAGGGCGAGCGGCGCTGCGAGCGCGTGGGCGTCTGGGTCGATCGCACGCAGCCGGGCGGGCCAGAGCGCGAGGACAAGATCGCCGCGATCGGCATCCGCCTTCGCCGCTGGGTGTCGTTTCACGGCATCGCGCTGAATGTCGAGCCGGATCTGAACCATTTCGACGGCATCACGCCGTGCGGCATCGCCGATCCGCGCTATGGCGTGACAAGCCTGGTGGACCTTGGCCTGCCCGTCACAATGGACGACGCCGACGCGGCGCTGAAGCGCGGGTTCGAAGCGGTGTTCGGGCCGATCGCGGCGGCCGCCCCCCCGGTCGAGGGCGTGCAGGCCTAGGAGACGCGCGGCCGGCGCACGAACCAGACGGCCGACACCGCCACCGCCGCCCAGAACGCGTAGGTCGAAGGCCATGCGCCCGCGCGCGACACCGCTCGCGCCGCTTCAGGGTCCTGAAGGAAGCGGCCCTGCACCGCGCGGCGGGTCTCGGGATCGGCGAGCGCGCGGTTCACAGCCTCTGGATTGTCCACGTTCACCCCTCGATCGGCGAGGACGGCGAGCATCTCGGGCCACATGGCCGAGCTCGACGCCGCGATGGCGACGATCACCTTCACCGCCACGGCCGCCAGAAGCGGCGCGGCGGCTGCGCTCATCGAGCCGCCGGAGTCACGCAGGCGGTTGGCGTAGACCGCGCCGAGGCAGAATAACACCGCCAGCCAGAGCACCGCAGCGGCGGTCCCAGCGAAGATCAGGAGCCGCACGCCGTCAATGAGCGCGACAAAGGCGAGCCCGGCCTGGAACGCATCCGGATCGAGCCGGCGCCCCGGCAGGACGAAGGCGGAGAAGTCCAGTCTCGCGGCGCGGCTCATTCAACACTCCATCATCGTCGGGCTTGCGCGAGATAGATGAAGCGTCGCGTGAAGCGACTCAAGCGCCGATCAGCTCGCGGGCGCTTCAGGCGTTTTCTTCAGATCACGGATTTCGCCCAGGCGGTCGTGGATGGAGAAGATCACGATGTTGATCTCCATCACGAAGCGCCAGAACAGGAGCGCGATGAGCCCGCCGATCGGCGCGAACAGAAACATCCCCACGCCCGCCACGAAGCTCTGCGTCATCATGCCCAGACCGCCCAGCATGGAGATCAGCGTGCCGAGCGCGATTCCGACGAGGCCGATCCAGTAGAGGATCTTGATCAGCGTCGTCGCGATCAGACTGTCGAAGGTGGTGAAGCGTTTGATGATGTCCGGCATGTGCGCCCTCCCCAAGGTTGAGGGATTCACGCTAACCGACAGCGCCGCGATTCGCCATCCGGCTATAGGACGCGCTATTCGAACTCGATCAGCAACTCGTCGGCCGCGACGCTGGCGCCGAGCTCACAGGCGACCGACTTGATCACGCCGGACAGCTCAGCCCGGATCACGTTCTCCATCTTCATCGCCTCCACCACCATGAGCGAAGCGCCGGCCTCGACCGCCTGGCCTTCCTCCACCGCGATCGAGACCACCAGGCCCGGCATCGGGCTCGTGATCATCTTGGCGGTGTCGGCGGCCTCTTTCTTCGGCAGGCGGGCGTGCAGCTCGGCCGCGCGCGGCGTCATGACGAGCGCGGTCGCCGCATAGCCGCGATGGCGCATGCGCCAGCCCTGGGCGCCCGGCTTGAGCGACAGGCAGAACGTCTCCCCGTCAAGCTCGCCCTCGAACAGGGCCGCGCCCGGCGTCCAGTCCGTCACCAGATGCATGCGACCGTCGGCGAGGCCCGGAGACCAGATCTCCGCCGGCGCGTCAGGCGCCGCGCCGCCCTCCGGTACCGCAATCTCGAGCGCGAAACGCTGATCGTCCAGGATCACCACGCGTTCGCGCGGTGCGCCGTCCGGCTCGGGCTCGCTCATGCGGCCGGGCGTGCGCGCATCGCGCTGCTCTATCAGGAGCTGGGCGTAAGCCGCCGCGGCGGCCATCCACCTCAGCTGGTTCTGACGCGGCGCGGTTCCGTGAAAGCCTTCGGGGAAGTGCTCGGCGATATAACCGGTGTGGATTTCGCCGGAGCGGAAGTCCGCCTCGTCCAGCACCGCGGACAGGAAGGGCGCGTTCGACTGCAGCCCTTCCACGTGCAGCCGGTCGAGCGCCAGCGACAGGGTCTCGATCGCATCCGCACGAGAGGATCCCGACCCGATCACCTTCGCGATCATCGGATCATAGAACATGGAGATCTCGTCGCCCTCTTCGACGCCGGAATCGATGCGCAGCCGGCCCGGGCCGAGCGGGCCTTCCTCTGGCTGGATGTAGCGGGTCAGCCGCCCGATCGAGGGCAGGAAGCCGCGATAGGGATCCTCGGCGTAAAGCCGCGCCTCAACGGCCCAGCCGCGCGGCTTGATCGTCGCCTGGCGATACTCGATCGCCTCGCCGGCGGCGACGCGGATCATCTGCTCGACGAGATCCACGTCGTGGGTCAGCTCGGTGACCGGGTGCTCCACCTGCAGCCGGGTGTTCATCTCCAGGAAGTAGAAGTTCTTCTCCGGATCGACGATGAACTCCACCGTGCCGGCGGAATCGTAGTCGACCGCCGCCGCGAGCGAGACGGCCTGGTCGCCCATCTTCTTGCGCGTCTTTTCGTCAAGGAAGGGCGACGGCGCCTCTTCAAGGACTTTCTGGTTCCGGCGCTGGACCGAGCATTCGCGCTCGTTGAAGTGGACCACGTTGCCGTGCTTGTCGCCGAGCACCTGGATCTCGATATGGCGCGGGCGCTCGACGAATTTCTCGATCAGGATGCGGTCGTCGCCGAAGGAGGATTTCGCCTCGTTCTTCGCCGCCTTGAAGCCCTCTTTCACGTCGTCGGATGAGCGCGCGATGAGCATGCCCTTGCCGCCGCCCCCGGCGGAGGCCTTGATCATGACCGGATAGCCGACCTCCTCGGCGACCTCGACGGCCTGCTGATCGTCCTCGATCTCGCCCTTGAAACCGGGAACCGTGTTCACGCCGGCTTCGGCGGCGAGCTTTTTCGATTCCAGCTTGTCGCCCATGGCCGAGATGGCGTGCGGGTTCGGGCCGATCCACGCGATCCCGGCCTCGGACAAGGCGGCGGGAAATTTCGCGTTCTCCGACAGGAAGCCGAAGCCGGGGTGGACCGCATCGGCGCCGGTCTCTTTGCAGGCCTCGATGATGCGATCCATCAAGAGGTAGGACTCCCCTGGCGCCGGTGGACCGATGAAGACCGCCTCGTCGGCCATCTTCACCGCCGGGGTGTCCGCGTCAGCCTCGGAGTAGACCGCCACGGTGGGAATGCCGAGCCGCTTGCAGGTCTTGATCACCCGCACGGCGATCTCGCCCCGGTTGGCGATCACAATCTTGTCGAACATGGATCTCAAGGCCCTCAACGGCCGGGCCGCCGGACGGCGGCGGAAAGGATAACGTGCGCATCTGTTTAGCGCGCGCCGTCAAACAGCGGCAAGACGCGCGCGCGCTTGACGGCGCGCGGGCCCTAGCCGGACCATGAGCGAAAACAACGACGAATGGGAGGCATTGATGGCGCTTGCAGCTTCGGCGGGCCTGAGCGTGACGCCGAGCGGGGGCGCGCTCGGCGCGCACGTGACCGGGGTGGACCTCACCCGCCCGCTCGATGCGGACACGGTCGCGGCGATCCGCGCGGCCTGGCTCGACCATCTGGTGCTCGCCTTCCCCGACCAGCCGATGGACCACGACGATCTGGAGCGTTTCACGCGCTATTTCGGGGATTTCGGCGAGGACCCCTTCATCGAGCCCCTGCCCGACCGGCCGCACATCATCGAGGTGAAGCGCTCAGCCGACGAACAGGCGAGCGTGTTCGCCGCCGCCTGGCATTCGGACTGGAGCTTTCAGGAGACCCCGCCGGCGGGCACCGTGCTGCACGGCAAGGTCATACCCCCGGCGGGCGGAGATACGCTGTTCTGCAACGCCTACGCCGCCTATGACGCGCTCTCAGACGAGACCAGGGCGCGCATCAAGGGGCTGAACGCGGTGCATTCGGCCGCCCTCGCCTACGCGCCGGAAGGCGTCTACGGGGAACACGACGGCGCGGACCGCACGATGACGATCCGCCCCGCGCCTGAGGCGCGCGAGACCCGCAGCCATCCGATCGTGCGCGCGCACCCCGAAACCGGGCGCAAAGCCCTGTTCGTCAATCCAGGCTATGTGCGCACGATCGAAGGCGTGTGCGACGAGGAGGCGTTCATGCTGCTCGTCGAGCTCTACGCGGCCTGCCATGACGAGGCGAACGTGCATCGCCAGCGCTGGTCGAAAAACATGCTGGTGATGTGGGACAATCGATGCACCCAGCACATGGCCACCGGCGGCTATGACGGCCACGCCCGCCTCCTCCAGCGCACCACGATCGCCGGGCCGTAGGCGATGGCTGAAGAGCGCATCAAGATCGCTTGCGCCGGAGGTTTCAGACCAACGCGAGAGGGTCTCCAAAATCGCAACGCACAGCCTAAAGCGTTCAGAAGCTGACGCGATTCCGCGCGCGCGGCGTTGCGGAGGTCATTGAACCGCGCGCGTCGATCGAAGGACCGGTCAGTGTTGAAGAGGTCGTGGACGGATGCGTGAGCGAAAGCGAGAAATCGACACACATCATCACGCCCAAGCCGATAGCCTCGGGCGATGGTTCGAAATAGCTCAACGGGTTGCTTTTACCCGAACGCTACCGAGCCGAGAAGGGCGGCCTAAGCGGTCGGTTTCCGACAGCGCCCGCCGACATCACCGTGGAAACGGACGGAGCGTGCGAGGATCGCAACACCAATGAGGGCAGCGGCGACGAGAGCGCGGATCATGCGCGGAGCCATCTTTCCAGCTTCGCCTCGTCCGGGAGGCCGCCGGTATGCACCAGCTTGCCGTCCACCGCCACGCCGGGGGTGGACATGACACCGGCCATGGCGATGGATTTTGGGTCGGTGATCTTTTCGACCTCGACCTCAAGGCCGAGCTTGGCGGCGGCCTCGTGGATCATCGTTTCGGTTGCCGCACAGCGCTTGCAGCCGGGTCCGTAAACCTTGACGGTCTTCATGCATATGTCTCCTTTTTCTGGAAGATGGAAAACTGGAAGTCTTGCGTGTTGCCTTTCGGCGTGACAGGGGCGTGCTTCGTGGAGGTGAGCGGGGTCAGCAGGCCAGCGCGCCAAGCCGGTCGCGCGTGATCTCCAGCGCCTCGGCGGACAGGTCCCGCACGGTAACCGACCCGAGCCGTTCGTGCAGGACGTGGTCGACCAGGCGCGACGCCCCGCCGCCAACGTCGACCATCGCCCCGCCTTGCGGCAGGTAGCGCCGCACTTCGTGCAACGAGACCTCCGGCACGTCCTCGAACCAGGTCAGGTCGCCCTCGGCTCGCGCCGCATAGTTGGCGTTCCAGTGATCGGGTAGAAGCATGGCGCTTCGCCTCTCACAGTATGATGTTGAAGAGAAAGCCGGTGGCGAGGATGCCCAGCGACACAACGGCGATGAAAATGGCGATCAGGCGATAGGTCAGCACCTGCTTGAGGATGACCATCTCGGGCAGGCTGAGCGCGATCACGCTCATCATGAAGGCCAGCGTGGTGCCAAGGGCCGCGCCCTTTCCAAGAAGCGCCTCGACGATGGGGATGACTCCGGCGGCGTTGGTGTACATGGGCACACCCACAACGACAGCGGCGGGAACCGACCACCAGGCCTCGCCGCCCATGATGCGCAGCATCATCGCTTCGGGCACATAGCCGTGGATCAGCGCGCCGATGGAGATACCGGTGACGACCCAGATCCAGACCTTGCCGAGGATCTCGCGCACCTGCTCCCAGCCCATGCGCAGCCGATCCGCGAAACTCAACTGCTCCTCAGGGACATCCTGCGCCGAACCCGCGTTCAACTCGCGCACCCAGTCCTGCAGGTAGCGTTCCAGCCCGAGCCTGCCGAGCACGAAGCCCGCAGCCGTGGCGATCGTGAACCCGAACACAAGGTAGATCGTGGCGATTTTCCAACCCACCAGACCAAAGAGCAGGCCCAGCCCCACTGGCCCGACCATTGGCCCCGCGATCAGGAAGGAAAAGGTGACGCCCAGCGGGATACCCGCCGAGACGAAACCGATGAAAAGCGGCACAGACGAACAAGAGCAGAACGGTGTGAACACGCCTAGAAGGGCTGCCAGTGGATAGCCCGCGATTTCGCGCTTGCCCGCGAGGATGGCGCGCGTCTTTTCCGGGCTGAACCAGCTGCGCAACACGCCGGTGGCGAAGACAATTCCCGTCAGCAGCAAGAGCACCTTGGGCACGTCGTAGATGAAAAAGGCGATCGCCTCGCCGGTGTGGCTGTGCCGGTCGACAGGGAACAGAGACGTGGCCCATTCGGAAAACGGGATGAGTTGCCCGTAGAGCAGATAGAGCAGCGCGCCCGCCACGGGGACGCCAACATACCAAAGCCAGTTTGGGGCGACGTGCGGCGCGGCGGTGTCGTGTGTTTCAATGGTCATGCGACCTCCATGTCGAATTTGTGTTCGGCGGCCAAGACCGCGTCGATAATCGCCGCCAATTCGGGCGCGAGATCCGGGTTGCGGCGATAGCGCACCCATTGCGCGTCGCGCCGGTCGCGCACGAGCCCGGCCTCGCGCAGCACCTTCATGTGCCGCGACATCCTGCTTTGGCCGGCGTCGAGCCGCGCCATCAGTTCACAAACACAATGTTCGCCCCCATCCCAGATGATGGCGAGCGCGGCGCGGCGGGTCGGGTCGCATAGGGCGATGAGGACATCCTGCATGTCGTCTGTATATGCTGAGCGTTGCATATGCGCTATGCGGCATATGCGCCTGCCTGCATGACCACTGGGGTGGCGGCGCTTCGACCTCTTGCGCCCGCAAATCGGAACCTGGGCGCACCGCAGGCTGGCAACGGGAGGCGCGGCGCTTTATCAGGGGTCGCCAAGGGGGTGTGCGCAGTGGCTCTTAACTTTCTGGTGTTCCTCGGCTCGGTGCGGGACAGCACGCCGCCGCGGCCCGCACGGTTGGGGGAGCGGGTGGCGCGCGCATGCCGGGATAAGCTTGAAACCGAAGGCCATGATGTCGCGCTGATTGATCCGCTGAACCTCGACCTCGGCGGGGTGTTCAAGCCGCATTTCGCCTATGCGCAGGGCCGCGCGCCCGCCGCGCTCGAGGATCTGGCGGAGCGGGTCGCGGCGGCCGACGGCTTCGTCATGGTCAGCCCAGAATACAACCACTCGATGAGCCCCGCGCTCGCCCATCTGCTGAACCATTTCGGCAGCTCGCTTTACGCCTACAAGCCGAGCGCGATCGCGACCTATTCCGCCGGGCAGTGGGGCGGCGCGCGCGCGGGGGTGAACATGCGCGCCTTCCTGTCGGAACTCGGCTGCCTGCCGGTCTCGGCGATGATCCATGTGCCCAACGCGCAGGAGGTCTTCGATGAGGATGGCGGCTACGCCGCCGGCGTCGACGGGGACCGATGGAACGACTATCTTGGGCGGACTTTCGCGCAGCTGAAGTGGTGGGCCGAGGCCGCAAGCCGCCAGCGCGCCGAAGGCGCGGCCGGACGCCCCGCCGCATTCACCCGCGACCCTTCGCAACGCAACGCGCCGTGAGCCGGGGCGCCGACTGGACGCTGATCACCGGCGCGGGGTACATCCCGTACTAAGCCGCCGCGCGCCTTCCCCACCAGACTGGAGAACCTCCCATGACCCGCATGCTCGCCGCCGTCCTCGCGCTCGGCCCGATCCTTACCGCCGGAGCGGCGGCCCAGGTTCCCGACGGCCTCGTGGTCGCTCAGAGCCCCTACCCGGCCGTGGAGACGATCGAACGAGTCGAGCAGATCGCGCGCGCCGGCGGCGCCACGATCTTTGCGCGCATCAGTCACAGCGACGGCGCGGCGAACGTGGGCGTGGAGCTGGCGCCGACCGAACTCGTTATTTTCGGCAGTCCGCGCATGGGCGCGCCCGTAATGGCGCAATCACAGCTGGCCGGCCTGGAGCTTCCGATTCGGATGCTCGCCTACGAGGCCGATGGGCAAACGCAGCTGGTCTACGCCGCGCCGACCGCCATGGCCGAGCGCATGGGCGCGGACCCGAACAGCGAGGCGGTCCAACGCATGCAGACGACCCTGACACGCCTCGCGACGCGCGCCGTCAGCACGGGCGCGCTCGATCAGGCCGAAGAAAACGGGGACGAGTAGCGCTTAAGCCGAGACCATCGGCCAGACCGCCGCGAACAGGCGCTCGCCCTCGACCTCCGGATCGACTTCGTTCGAGCCGTCCTCGATCACGCGCAGGATGAACTGGCGCATCGCGCCAGCGACCAGGTCCACGATCTCATCAATGGAGATGTCGCCGCGCACGGACTTCTCGCGCGCGCCATGGCGCAGGATCTCCGCAAGCACCGCGCGCTGATCGCGCATCAGCCCGCCTTCGGTCTCCGCCCAGAGTTTCGCAGGCGTGTTCAGGTGCACGATCTCGGCGAGCCGAGGGTTCTCCAGATGGAAGCGCACGAAGGCGACGAGATAGGCGCGGGTGCGCCGCTTGGCCCCCACTTCGCAGCGAGAGGCCAGGGCCAGCGACTGCAGAAGCCGTTCAAGGTCGGGCTCCAGGCAGGCGACCACCATGTCCTCCTTGGCCCCGAAATACTTGTAGATCGTAGCCAGGCCGACCCCGGCGCGCTTGGCGATCTCGCGCATGCCGACCTGGTGGAACAGGCCCTCCGCGAAGAGATCGACGACGACGGCGCGCAGGCGCTCGCGCGCCTCCTCGCTGAGCCGGCGCTTGTCGGTGGGGTCCTTGGGCGCGTCGGCCTCTCGCGCGGCTCTGGCGGCTTCGCGCCGCGCCTCCACGTTCTCGCGGAACGCTTTGACTTCCTGAAGTTGGGATGCGCGAGCAACAGCGCCGCTGGACATGTATCAACCTCACAAAAGAAAAACTGTATGACGGCCAACAGCGATCGGCCGAAAAGCACAGGCACGACGTTTCTGGAAACGCCGTTCTCGTAACATACATTAACCCCAATACGCCCAGCCCCTCAAGGCGCCGCAGGTGCGAAAAGCGCTGAGTTGGCGGATTTGTCCACAGCCTGGATGTGGAAAGGCCCGCCCCGGAGCGCCGGGACGGTCCTTTCAGTTGGGAAGTGGCCTGGGCGCTATTCCGGCTTGCGGAAGCGCAGCGTCATGCGGTCGCTTTCGCCGATCTCGGCCATCTCCTCGCCGCCGCCGAGCGTCGGGGCGAGCATCCACACACCGCGATCATAGTCCGCAGCATCGGCCGGATTGGCGTTGATCTCCACGCTTTCCTCCAGCGTGAAGCCGGCCGCTTCGAACGCGGCGATCACGTCGGCTTCGCGCAGATAGCCGCGCGAGCCGTCGGCGCGCTCATCGGTTTCATCGGCCGGGGCGCGGTGCTGAACCACGCCCGCGACGCCGCCCGGCGCCAGCAGGGTGAACGCGTCAGCCGCCGCCACGTCGAGCCGGCCGGTGCGGGCCATGTTATGCAGCGCGCGGATATACAGGACCATGTCCGCGGCCCCTTCGGCCTCGGCCGGGACCGCGCCGAAGCGGAAGGCGCGATCGACCTCGCCGCCCCACTCGGCCGCGCGGACCGGGAAGGTCTGCTCCCAGGCCGCGGCCTGCTCGCGGCGCTCGCCCTCGAAGCTCTCGCCGAAGATTTCGGCCAGCACGTCCATGGGATAGGTCATGGCGAAATACTCGCCCTCCTCATTGAGGTAGGGCAGGATCACGCGCGAATACCAGCCGCCGCCGGGCAGAGCCTCGACCACGGTCATGTCCGGCTGAACCCCGAAGAACTCCAGCGTCTCTTCCGGATTGCGGAACGCGTCGCGGGCGCGGTCCTCGGCCCGGCGCTCAGCCGCCAAAACGGCGTCCAGACGCGCATCAGGCTGGTCCGGCAGCGCGGCGGTCTCGGCCTCGCCGGAGTCCGTCTCGCCGGAGTCCATCTCGGCGTCGTCCATCTCGGCGTCGGCGCCGTCAGACATTGCCTCCTCAGAGGCGCCTTCCGCTTCGCCAGCGCCCGCTTCGGCCGCCATCTCCGCATCGCTCGTTTCGGCCTCGTCGGCCACCGGCTCGGCGCACGCCGCCAGAGCCAGCACGCCGGCCGCCGCAGCGCTCATCCAGATCGATTTCATCGCACGCACCCCACTTCCAAGTCGGTTGAACCAAGGCCCTCCGTCTAACCGAAGCTGGCGCAATGGTCACGGAAAACCGGATTGGGGCGGGGTGCTACAAGGACGAATTGAGCTAGCGTTCGAATGGACGTACGATGCCCTCATGACGAACGGTGACACCATTCTGTCCGTCTCGGAGGCCCGCAAACGTCTGCGCGAGCTGATGGAGCGGGTGACGAACGACAAGGCGGCGGCGGTGATCACGCGCCGGTCCGGCGAGCCTGTTGTGATGGTGTCCCTGTCGGAGTGGGAGTCGATCCAGGAGACCCAGCATCTCCTGCGCAGCCCGGCGAACGCGCGTCGGCTGCGCGCCGCGATCGATGCGGCCGAAACGGGCGAAACGCGCGCCCTGACGCCTGCCGACCTCGCCGCCCTCACCGGCGATCAGGCTTGAGCGGCCGGCGGTGAACCTAGAGTTCACGCCGCAAGCCTTCGAGGACCTTCAATGGCTTGCGCGCAACGAACCGCGCCTGCTGCGCCGACTGATCAAGCTGCTCGAGGACGTCCGCCGGAGCCCGTTCGACGGCATTGGAAAGCCGGAACCCCTGAAGGGCGATCTCTCAGGCTGGTGGTCGCGCCGAATCGATGGAGAGCACCGCCTCGTCTATCGCATCGTCGGCGAGACAAATGTCACGCGCGTCCAAATCGCGCAGTGCCGGTTCCACTACTAAGGGATAGAAAAATCGAGGAGAACAATGTGGGCCCCGAAGCTGCCTCTTTGCTAGCCGCATTCGGGCTAGGTTCAATAATTACAACAATGGTCCAGTCTTTTTTGTCTGCCCGTGCGTCTAAAAGGCAACTGAGCTACAATGAAGGGAAGGAAGCCTACATCGGCCTGCTTAAAGCATATAGAAGGGCAGCCGCGGAACAAACTAAAGTGGCTTCGATAGAGGCTGAATATTGGCGGTTTCGTTGCGAGCTCGTCGCCCCTAAAAGCGTTCGCGATGCGGTTGATATGCTTTTTGAAAGCGAGCGCAAGTCATCTGCGAGGGCAGAGGCGGAAGAACTTATGAAAGCCGCGTTTCGCAACGATCTTGGCGTCGCATCAACCCGTTAAGCTCGCTCACAACGGAATATTATCGTGCTTCTTCCAGGGGTTCTCGAGCTGCTTGTCGGCGAGAGTGCGCAGGGCGCGGATCAAGCGCCATCGCGTGTTGCGCGGCTGGATGACGTCATCAAGATAGCCGCGTGAGGCGGCGACAAAGGGGTTGGCGAAGCGGTCTTCGTATTCCTTCACGTGCTCGGCCATCTTCTCTTCGTCGCCGAGATCCTTGCGGAAGATGATCTCCGCGGCGCCCTTGGGGCCCATCACGGCGATCTCTGCGGTGGGCCAGGCGTAGTTCATGTCCCCGCGCAGGTGTTTCGACGCCATGACGTCGTAGGCGCCGCCATAGGCCTTGCGCGTGATCACGGTGAGCTTCGGGACCGTCGCCTCGGCGTAGGCGAACAGAAGCTTCGCGCCGTGCTTGATGAGGCCGCCATACTCCTGGTTCGTGCCCGGCAGGAAGCCCGGCACGTCCACGAACGTCACGATGGGAATGCCGAAGGCGTCGCAGAAGCGCACGAAGCGCGCGGCCTTCTTCGAGGCGTCGATGTCCAGCACGCCGGCGAGCGCCATGGGCTGGTTCGCCACAAACCCCACGGGCTGACCGTCGAGCCGGCCGAAGCCGACCACGATGTTCTTCGCGTAGTCCGGCGCGATCTCGTAGAAATCGCGCTCATCGGCGACCTTCTCGATCAGCTCCTTGATGTCGTAGGGCTTGTTCGGGTTGGGCGGCACGAGCGTATCAAGGCTGGGCTCGGCGCGGCGCGGATCGTCGTAGACCTCGCGCACCGGCGCGGGCGCGCGGTTAGAGGCGGGCAGGAAGTCGATGAGGCGGCGCACCTGCACCAGCGCCTCGATATCGTTGTCGAACGCGCCGTCGGCGACGCCGGACTTCTTCGCGTGCACGCTGGCGCCGCCGAGCTCCTCGTGGGTGACGACCTCGTTGGTGACGGTCTTCACCACGTCCGGGCCGGTGACGTACATGTAGGCGGTGTCCTTCACCATGAAGATGAAGTCGGTGATGGCCGGCGAGTACACGTCTCCGCCCGCGCACGGGCCCATAATGACGCTGATCTGGGGGATGACGCCAGACGCGATGGTGTTGCGCTGGAAGATCTCGGCGTAGCCGCCCAGCGCATCAACGCCTTCCTGGATGCGCGCCCCGCCGGCGTCGAACAGGCCGATGATCGGCGCGCCGTTCTTCAGCGCCGCGTCCTGCACCTTGCAGATCTTGCGCGCGTGGGCGAGCGAAAGCGAGCCGCCGAACACGGTGAAATCCTTCGCGAACACGTAGACCAGGCGCCCGTTGATGGAGCCGGAGCCGGTGATCACGCCGTCGCCGGGGATCTTCTTGTCGGCCATGCCGAACTCGGCGCATTGGTGCTCGACGAACATGTCGAACTCTTCGAACGAGCCCTCGTCGAGCAGGACCTCCAGGCGCTCGCGCGCGGAGAGCTTGCCCTTTTCGTGCTGGGCGGCGATGCGCTTCTCGCCGCCGCCGGCGCGCGCGGCCTCGCGCTTGGCTTCGAGCTGATCGAGGACGTGCTTCATGGCGCGCGGGCTCCCTGGCGGATCACTGTCGCGTGCTAGCTAGCACCGTCCGCGCGGCAGCGGCAAACCTTCGCCGCGCCAAACCCTTGCCCGGTCAGGCCTCAGCCGCGTCGAGCAGGCGGAACAGGCGTTCGGTGGCCTTCAGGTCGCGGCGCTTGTTCGCCGCCGCCTCAGCCGCCTCGGCGTCCTCGCCCCAGCGCTCCTGCTGCATGCGCTCTTCAAGGCGCGAGACCTCGAACAGGGTTTGCGCGTCGCCTTCAGCCTCCAGAAGCGCGAAGGCGAGCACCGCCGAGGACAGAAGCGGCGCGGCCGAGACCAGCCCGGTCAGCCGCCAGTCGTCGAGCGCGAGCGAGCGCCGGCGCAACGCATCGAGGCTCGCTTCCGGCTGGGCGGCGGGGTTGATGCTGGTCGTCGTCTGAAGCGGCGCGTCGAGCGCGTTGCGCGCCCAGTCGAGCCAAGGGTCCCACTGCGCGCGCTGGCGGCGCTCTAGATCTGGGTCCTCAGCGCGATAGCAAAGCGCGTCTGTAGTGGCGAAGCGCACCACCTCGTCGGCGGCCTGGTCGCGCAGATCTCCGATCCGGTCGATGGCCACGTGCGCCAGGCGCGTCAGCGGCATGGTGAAGGGATCGATCACCTCGCGCTGATCCTCCCACTCCTTCGCGATCGCCTCGGCGAGTTCGGCCGTCGGCGCGCTTAAGGCCTGGCGCGCAGGCGTCTTCACCACGCGTCCGTCCAGGCGCACCCCATAGCCGCGCTCGTCCGGCGCGGCGCTTGCGGCCTCGTAGAAGCGCTTGGGCAGCTCGCGGTTCTGAGCCTTGGCTTTCGAACTCATGCGGCGTCTCCATCAACCCGCCGGGCGAACGCGTCGAGCGCGCGGTTCAGGCAGGCGTAATCGTCATGGAGCGAATGCGCGCCCCCGGACTGGATCTCATCTGGGGTGTGAAAACCCCAGGTCACGCCCAGCGCCGCGGCCTTGGCCTCGCGCGCCATGGTCATGTCGAAGCTGGTGTCCCCGATCATCACGGTTTCCTCAGGCGGCGCGCCGGTCTCGCCCATGGCGTCGAGCACCATGCGCGGATGGGGCTTGCCGGGCCCGCCGTCGACGGTCTGGAAGGTCTGGAAATAGCTGTGGAGCCCGTGATGGGTGAAGACGATGTCGAGCCCGCGCCGCGCCTTGCCCGTGGCCACGCCCAGAAGCCAGCCGTCATCGGCCAGGCGCTCAATGGTCTCGCGCGCGCCGTCATAGAGCGGTTCTTTAAAGCCCGGCTCGGCGCGCTGCTCGACGAAAGCCTGCTTGTAGAGCCCGGCAAGCCGGCTCAAGCGCTCGTGGGAGTAGTCCGGCGGCGCGAGCCGCTTCAGCCCCTCGGTAAGCTCCAGCCCGACGATGGTGCGCGCGCGGTCATAGTCGATGCCGCCGAGCCCTGCACGGCGGAACGCGGTGTTCATCGCGCGCCGGATCACCTCGCGCGAATCCACGATCGTGCCGTCGATGTCGAAGACGGCGAGCTTCAGCCCCGCGCTCATTCCAGCGCCTCCTCGACGAGGGTCAGATCATCGCGCGCATCGAAGCCGAGGCTGGCGAAGGTCTCCTTCATGTGGCGCGGAAGCTCGGCTTCCAGCACCAGCAGCGCGCCGCCGCCCGCGCGCGGGATCTCCACCTTGCGGGCGTGAAGATGCAGCCTGTGGGAGAGATCGTTCGGCGCGGGGATGCCGCACATATACTTGCCGTCGCCGAGGATGGCGTGGCCCAGCGCGGCCATGTGCACGCGCAGCTGGTGCGTACGGCCTGTCTCAGGGCGCAGGACCACCCAGCTGGCGCGCTGACCGGCCGCGTCGGCGACGGCGTAGCGGGTCAGCGCGTGCTGAGCCCCCTCCTCGCCGTGGCGCGCGGCGACCATGCGCTCGCCGTCCGGTCCGCCGGCCTTCCTCATGAAGCCCTTGATCTCGCCGGCGCGCGGGTTCGGGGCGCCGAGGCACACCGACCAGTAGGTCTTCTTCACGTCGCGCGTCTGGAACAGGCGCGACAGGCGCTTTGCGCCCTGCGCGGTCTTGGCGACCACCAGAAGCCCGGAAGTATCCTTGTCGAGGCGATGGACCAGGCGCGGTCGCTGATCGCCCTTGCCGAAGGCGTCCAGCAAGCGGTCCATGTGGCGCGTGATCTTGGAGCCGCCCTGCACGGCGAGGCCATGGGGCTTGTTGAAGGCGATGATCTCGCGGTCCTCGTGGATCACCAGCGAGCGGGCGTAGGCGGCGTCCTCGGCCGACAGGGGCGGGCTCTCCTGGACCGCCTCGGGCTCGGGCAGAGGCGGGACACGGACGGTCTGGCCGGCCTCCAGGCGTTGATCGCCCTTGGCCCGACCGCCGTCGACGCGGATCTGACCCTTGCGCAACAGCTTGGCGACCATGCCGTGGGGCACGTGGGGAAAGCGCTTCTTGAACCAGCGGTCGAGGCGCGAATCCGCCTCGTCGGCGGTGACGTCGATATGCTGAACCCCGCTCATGCGCCCATCATCCGGCGCATCACCACCATGCCCGCCATCACGGCCAGCACTGACAGCGCCACCGTGCCGACGGCGTAGGCGGACGCGGTGAGGATCTGCTTGCGCTCGATCATGATGACGAGATCCAGCGCGAACGCGCTCATCGTCGTGAACCCGCCTAAGAAACCCGCGCCCAGCCCATAGCGCAGCTCGGTCGCGTCAGGCCGGTAGGCGAGCGCGAGCCAGCCCACCAGCGCGCCGATCAGGAACGAGCCGGCGATGTTCACCGCGAACGTGCCATAGGGCAGCTCAGGCCCGATGAGGCGCAGCCCCGCCTGGCTCACCAGATGCCGCGCAACAGCGCCCAGAGCCCCGCCGACCGCAATGAGAAGGAGATGGTTCATCGCCGCAGAGCGATAGGCGCGCAAGGGCCTCAGGGCAAGGGCGGCTAACCGCCTCGCCGGCCCGCCCGCAGCGCCCGAAACCGGTCGAGCCGCTCCTTGATGGCTTGTTCGCGTCCGCGGTCGGTGGGCTCGTAAAAGACCGGGCGCTCACTCATCTCGTCGGGGAAATAGTCCTGGCCGGAGACGCCGCCGTGTGACTCGTGGTCGTACTCATAGCCCTTTCCATAGCCCTCGCCCTTCATCAGCTTGGTCGGGGCGTTGAGGATGTGCTTGGGCGGCATGAGCGAGCCGGTCTCTTTCGCCGAGCGCATCGCGGCCTTCCAGCCGCGATAGACCGCGTTCGACTTCGGCGCGCAGGCGAGATGAACCACCGCCTGCGCGAGCGCCAGCTCGCCCTCCGGGCTGCCCAGAAAGTCGTAGGTCTCTTTCGCGGCCAAGGCGGCGTGGATGGCGGTGGGATCGGCCAGGCCGATATCCTCGTTGGCCATGCGCACGATGCGTCGGGCGAGATAAAGCGGCTCTTCGCCGCCTGCGAGCATGCGCGCGAGCCAGTAAAGCGCGGCGTCCGGATCCGATCCGCGCACGCTTTTGTGCAGCGCGGAGATGAGGTTGTAGTGCTCCTCGCGATCCTTGTCGTAGACCGGCGCGCGGCGCTGCAGGATCGCGGCGAGATCGCCCGGCGCCAGCGGCGTCTCCGGCTGGAGCGAGAACAACTCCTCGGCGAGGTTCAACAGATACCGCCCGTCCCCGTCGGCCATGGCGATAAGCCCCTCGCGCGCATCGGCGTCGAGCGGCAGCTCCTTGTCTTCAAGCGCTTCGGCGCGGGCGAGCAGCCGCTCCAGCGCCTCTGCGGAGAGGCGCTTCAGGACCATGACCTGGCAACGCGAGAGCAGCGCGGCGTTCAGCTCGAAGCTCGGGTTCTCCGTGGTCGCGCCGACAAGCGTGACCACCCCCTCCTCCACCACGGGCAGGAAGCCGTCCTGCTGGGCGCGATTGAAGCGGTGAATCTCATCCACGAAAAGGAGCGTGCCCTGACCCGAGGCGCGGCGGGCGCGCGCCCGGTCGAACGCCTTTTTCAGATCCGCCACGCCGGAGAACACCGCCGAGATCGCGTCGAACTCCAGCCCGGCCCCGTCGGCGAGCAGGCGCGCGATCGTCGTCTTGCCGACGCCCGGCGGCCCCCAGAGGATGATCGAGGATAAGCGCCCCTGCCCCACCATGCGCCCGAGCGGCGCGCTCTGGCCGAGCACATGGTCCTGGCCGACGACCTCGGCGAGGGATTGAGGGCGCAGCCGGTCGGCCAGAGGGCGCGGCGCGCCCGCCTCCATCCCTGCGGCCTGAAACAGATCGGTCATCGCCTGAGGGAGCGCGGCGACGCACGCTGCGTCAAGACGTGAGCGCTGCTGCGCCGCGCGTCGATCGCAGGCTAGAGCCTCAGCGTTCGCGAGAAGCGCTCGCCGCGTCGTTCAATCACCATCGGCCAAGTCTCCGCGTCGTCGCGCGCCTCGAGCAGATCGAGCAGCTGCTCGACGTCATCAATCTGCTCGCCGTCCATCTCAAGCACGATGTCGCCCGGCTGAAAACCGAAGAAATCCGCCGCGGAGCGCCGGTCGACGGAGAGCACCATGACCCCGGACAGGAACGGGTCGATCCCGGTCTCCTCGTTGAACGCCGGGGAGAGATCGACGATCTGAGCGCCCTGGAGCGGGTTGCGGCCGGAGACCTCCTCCGGCTCGCCGTCGCCCGCTCCGGGCGCGGGTTCGGCCGCTACCGTCAGCGTGACCTCCTCGCCCCCGCGCAGCACTGTTACGGCCACGTCCTCGCCGAGCGCCCTTGTGGCGAAGCGGAAGCGCGCGCCGGTCTCGTCATTGACCGCGCCGCCGTCGATGGAGATCAGAACGTCGCCGCGCTCAAGGCCCGCCGCGTCCGCCGCGCCGCCGGGATAAAGCTCGGCCACGATGGCGCCGCGCGGGCGATCAAGGCCGAGCGAGTCCGCCAGATCGCTGGTCACCGGCTGCAGCCGCGCACCGAGCCAGGGACGCACCAGCTCGCCGCCCTCGCGCGCGGCGTCCACCACCGCGCGCACCATCTCGACCGGGATGGCGAAGCCGATGCCGTTCGAGCCGCCCGAGCGCGAGAAGATCGCCGTGTTCACCCCGATCAGCTCGCCGTCCATATCTACGAGCGCGCCGCCCGAATTGCCCGGGTTCACCGCCGCGTCGGTCTGGATGAAGAAGGCGTAGTCCGTGATGCCGACATCGGTGCGCGCGAGCGCTGAGACGATGCCCGAGGTGACGGTCTGTCCCACCCCGAACGGGTTGCCGATGGCCAGCACGAGGTCGCCCACCTCCGCCTCGCCGGTCTCGTCGTAGGGCAGGACCGGCAACGGCTCCTCGGCCTTGATGCGCAGGACGGCCAAGTCTGTGCGCTCGTCGGCGAGCAGAAGCTCGGCCTCGAACTCGCGCCGGTCCGACAAGACCACCCGCAGCTCGCGCGCGCCTTCCACCACATGGTTGTTCGTCACGATCACGCCTGACGGGTCCACGATCACGCCGGAGCCGAGCGACTGCACCTCACGCCGGCGCACCTGGGGTCCGAAAAAGCGCTCGAAGAACGGATCGCCCGCGAACGGGGACCGCCGCGCGACCGTGCGCCGGGAGTAGACGTTGACGACCGCAGGCGCGGCCTCGCGCACGATCGGCGCGAAGGAGAGCTGGATCTGAGCCGCGCTCTCCGGCGCGACGCGATCGGTGGCGACTGGAGCGAAGCTGTCCGGCGCGGGCCCGGTTTCGGGCTCGACCTCCTGCGCGCAGGCCGGAGCGGCGGCGAGCGCGAGAAGCGCGGCGAAGGCGGAGAGCGTGCGGATCATCGGCGAAAGCCTCCGTGGCGACGAGCATCGGTCCTGCGGCGATGTAGGCGATCACGGCGCGCCTGAACAGGGGCTGAGCGGGCGCGAAAGCTGGGCTAGGATCACCCGTCGCCGAACCACGGGAACGCGACCGATGACACGTCGAGACGATGAGGACTCCCGCCCGCGCGCGCCGCTCTTCAAGCCGGGAAAAGCGCGAAAGGCGCTGCAGCGCATCGAAAGCCGCGCCGTCGCCGAGTATCGCCCCCTCTACAAGGACGGGCGATCGCGCGCGCTCGACCGCGCCGAGGAACTGGCCAAGGTCCGCGCCGAAGAGGCCGCGGCCGAGCCCGAGGAGAAGGTCGAGGCCGACACGGAGAAAGTGGAGCGCGAGTTCTGGCCGAAGGTGCAGCGCGTCGCGCGCAAGGCGCCCTATCTCGAAGACCTGATCGCGGCCTTCTACGCCATGCGCGATCCGAAGACGCCGCTTCGCGCCCGCGCGGTGCTCGCCTTCGCGCTGCTCTACTTCCTGTGGACCTTCGACATCATCCCGGACTTTCTTGGGATCGTGGGTTTTGCAGACGACGGAACCGTGCTGGCCACCGTCATCGCCGAGGTCGGCGGCGCGATCACGGAAGACCATCGCGCCAAGGCCCGCGAAGCGCTGGGCGTGGTGGACGAGCCGCGCGCCTGAACTCCCGGCCGAGCGAAGCGAAGAGCCGGGAACTCGTGGCGACTTGCGGCTCATCGCGCTCAGGTCCGGCATCGGGCCTGGGGCCCATCCGGTAGTTCACGAAACCAGAACACGAAAAAGGCCGCGCCGGGATCGCCCGACGCGGCCTTTAATCGTTCAGCGCTGACGGCGCCTTAGTCCTCGGCGTCGCCCTCGGTCTCGAGGCGCTCGCGGTCGACCTTGCCCTTGGCTTCGGGGTCGCGGTCGACCAGCTCGATGACGGCCATCGGCGCATTGTCTCCATGGCGGAAGCCAGCCTTGAGAACGCGGGTGTAGCCGCCCGAGCGCTCCTGATAGCGCGGGCCCAGCGTCTCGAAGAGCTTGGCGACCTGGTCCTTGTTGCGCACCTTGGAGATGGCCTGACGGCGCGCGTGAAGGTCGCCGCGCTTGGCCAGCGTGATGAGCTTGTCCATCACCGGCTTGAGCTCTTTGGCCTTGGGCAGGGTCGTGACGATCTGCTCATGCTCGATCAGGGACGCCGCCATGTTGGCGAACATCGCCTTACGATGCGACGAGGTGCGGTTCAGCTTGCGATGGGCCACGCCGTGACGCATGGATCCTCTCCTTTAAATCCCGGTTTCGGCGCGCCTCGCGGCGGACCGACCTGCGATCCCTCTAGATCTGGTCCTCGTAGCGCTTGGCCAGCTCTTCGATGTTTTCAGGCGGCCAGTTCGGCGCCTCCATGCCAAGATGGAGGCCCATCTGCGCAAGCACTTCCTTGATCTCGTTGAGCGACTTGCGCCCGAAGTTCGGCGTGCGCAGCATCTCCGCTTCCGACTTCTGGATGAGATCGCCGATATAGACGATGTTGTCGTTCTTCAGGCAGTTCGCCGAACGGACCGAAAGCTCCAGCTCGTCGACCTTCTTCAGAAGCGCCGGATTGAACGGCAGGTCCGGCTTGTCTTCCTCGATCGGGCGCGCCTCGGAGGGCTCCTCGAAATTGACGAAGATCTGGAACTGGTCCTGCAGGATGCGTGCGGCGTAGGCGACCGAGTCATCCGGCTTCACCGCGCCGTTGGTCTCAACTTCCAGGATCAGCTTGTCATAGTCGAGCACCTGACCTTCGCGCGTGTTCTCCACGCGGTAGGCGACGCGCTTGACCGGGCTGTAGAGCGCGTCCACGCCGATCAGGCCGATGGGCGCGTCTTCGGGGCGGTTGCGCTCGGCCGGGACATAGCCCTTACCCGCGCTCACACTGAGCACGAAGCGCACGTCCGCGCCCTCATCCAAGGTGCAGATGACGTGATCCTTGTTGATCACCTCCACATCGGCGACGTCTTCGATGTCGCCGGCGGTGACCTCGCCCGGGCCGGACTTCTTCAGCGTCAGGCGCTTGGGGCCCTCGGCGTGCATACGAAGCGCGATCTGCTTGATGTTCAGGACGATGTCGGTGACGTCCTCGCGCACGCCCGGGATCGAAGAAAACTCGTGCACCACGCCGTCGATCTGGATCGCGGTGACGGCCGCGCCCTGAAGCGAGGACAAGAGCACCCGGCGCAGGGCGTTGCCGAGCGTCGTGCCGAAGCCGCGCTCGAGCGGCTCGGCGATGATCGTCGCATGACGCTCCGGGTCATGGCCTGAGACGATCTCGGGCTTCATGGGGCGGATGAGTTCCTGCCAGTTCTTTTCAATCACGGGTTCACCCTTTCAGGCGAGGCGCGCCGAAGCGCGGCGCGCGCGTCATAATGCTCGTCACGGCCGGCCGGCTAGACCCGGCGGCGCTTGGGCGGGCGGCAGCCGTTGTGCGGGATTGGCGTCACGTCCTGGATGGTCGTGATCGTGAACCCGACCGACTGCAGCGCGCGCAGCGCCGACTCACGGCCCGACCCCGGCCCGGAGACGCGCACTTCCAGCGTCTTCATGCCGTGGTCCTGCGCCTTCTTGCCGGCGTCCTCGGCCGCAACCTGAGCGGCGTAGGGCGTCGACTTGCGCGACCCCTTGAAGCCCATGGCGCCGGCGCTGGACCAGGAGATCGCATTGCCCTGGGCGTCGGTGATCATGATCTTCGTGTTGTTGAAGCTGGCGTTCACGTGCGCAACGCCGGCGGTGATGTTCTTCCGCTCGCGGCGGCGGACGCGGGTGTCCTGTTTGGCCATCGGACCTGGTCCCTTCGCTTATTTCTTCTTGCCGGCGATCGGCTTGGCCGGACCCTTGCGGGTGCGCGCATTGGTGTGCGTGCGCTGACCGCGGACCGGAAGGCCGCGGCGGTGCCGCAGGCCGCGATAGCAGCCAAGATCCATCAGGCGCTTGATGTTGACCGCGCGCTCGCGGCGAAGATCGCCCTCGACCATGTAGCCGCCGTCGATCGTCTCGCGGATCTGAAGGATCTCCGCATCGGTCAACTCGTGCACGCGGCGCTCTCGCTCGATGCCGACCTTGTCGACGATCTCACGGGCCAGAGACGGACCGATGCCGTGGATATAGCGCAGCGCGACTTCCACGCGCTTGCCAGTCGGAATGTTCACGCCGGCGATACGGGCCACGACGCTCTCCCTCGTCCAAAACATTTCCGCCTACAGAGACAGAAAAACGCGCCGGCGCAGCATTATGCGGCTGCGAGGCGCGCGCTTCGTCCCGTTCGGCGAAGGGCGCTTCTTATATTTGCGCGGGACCCGCGTCAACCGGGCCTCGCGCGCCGTTCGGGGCCGAACCGATCCGCCAGGGACCGCTCCGGCGAAGTCAGTTCAGCCGTCGATCGCGCGTGCGATCCTCGCGGCCACGTCTTCGACCGAGCCCATGCCGTCCACGTCGGCGAGCTTGCCGGCCTTCTGGTAGTACGGAATCAGGGGCGCGGTCTGGTCGTTGTAGTTCTGCAGCCGCGTCTTGAACGCCTCGACGGTGTCGTCGGAGCGGCCCTCTTCGGCGGCGCGTTTCTCCATGCGCGCGACCAACTCGTCCTGGTCCACGACCAGGCGCACCACCCGGTCGATCTCGCCGCCGCGATTGGCGAGCAGCGCGTCGAGCGCCTCGGCTTGAGCGACAGTGCGCGGGAAGCCGTCGAAAATCGCGCCGCCGGCCGCTTCGGCCTCAGGCAGGCGCTCGTCGATCAGCGCGATGACGATATCGTCGGAGACCAGGTCGCCGCGATCCATGATGTCGGCGACCTTGCGGCCGAGCTCAGTGCCGGCGGCCTTCGCCGCGCGCAACATGTCGCCGGTGGACAGCTGCACCCAGCCGCGCTCGGCGACGAGCCGCTTGGCCTGGGTCCCCTTGCCCGCGCCCGGCGGTCCGAACAGCACGAGGTTCATCGCTTGCGCCCCCTCAGCTTGGTCTTCTTGATCAGCCCTTCGTACTGGTGGGCCAGAAGGTGGGACTGGACCTGGGACACCGTGTCGAGCGTCACCGAGACCACGATGAGCAGCGCGGTGCCGCCGATGTAGAACGGCACGTTGTAGTAGGCGCGCAGGATCTCGGGAAACAGGCAGACCGCAGTCAGATACGCCGCGCCGATCGTGGTCAGGCGCGTCAGCACGTAGTCGATGTACTCCGCGGTGCGCTTGCCCGGACGGATGCCCGGCAGGAAGCCGCCATACTTCTTCAGATTGTCGGCGGTGTCCTCCGGATTGAAGACGATCGAGGTGTAGAAGAAGGCGAAGAAGACGATCATCGACGCGTAAAGGACCAAAAAGAGCGGCTGGCCCGGGCCCAGGAGCGCGGTCAGCGTGCGCAGCCACTCAGGACCGGACTGGGCGGAAAAGCCCGCCACGGTCGCCGGCAGGAGCAAAAGAGACGACGCGAAGATCGCGGGAATGACGCCTGCGGTGTTGAGTTTCAGCGGCAGGAAGCTCGACTCACCGCCGGTCATGCGGTTGCCCACCTGGCGCTTGGGATACTGCACCAGAAGTCGGCGCTGCGAGCGCTCCATAAACACCACGAAGCCGAGCACGAGCACGATCAGCGCCAGCATGGCGATGATGAAGGCCGGGTTCAGCGCGCCGGTGCGGCCCTGCTCCAGCGTCTGGAACAGCGCGCGCGGCATCTCCGCGATGATGCCCGCAAAGATGATCAGCGACACACCGTTGCCCACGCCGCGCGCGGTGATCTGCTCGCCGAGCCAGAGCAGAAACATCGTCCCGCCCACCAGCGTCACAACGGTGGTGATGCGGAAAAACCAGCCCGGATCGATCGCGATGGTCGCCCCGGTCGTCGGGTCGGGGTTCTCCATGCCGATCGCGATCGCGAAGGCCTGGACGGCGGCCAATAGCACGGTGAGATACCGCGAATACTGGTTGATCTGCTTGCGACCCTGCTCGCCGCCTTCCTTCTTCAGCCGCTCAAGGCTCGGCACCGTGGCCGCCATGAGCTGCATGATGATGGAGGCGGAGATGTAGGGCATGACGTTGAGCGCGAAGATCGCCATGCGCTCGACGGCCCCGCCGGAGAACATGTTGAACATGCCAAGGACACCGCCCTGCTGGGCGGCGAAGGCGTTCGCGTAGACCTCAGGATCGATGCCGGGCATCGGCACGTACGTGCCCAGCCGGTAGATCACCAGCACGAACAGCGTGAAGAGAATGCGCTTCTGAAGCTCCTTCGCACGGGCGAAGGCGCCGAAGTTCATGTTCGAGGCGAGTTGTTCGGCGGCTGACGCCATCGTGCGAGGTCACTCCCTGCAGCTGATTGAAGCGGCTGAGGCCCCGTGCGCGGCGTTAAGTCCGCGCACGGGGCGCCGCAATCAGCCCTCGGCGTCTTTCGCCGCTTTACCGGTCAGCGTCACTGAGCCGCCGGCTTTCTCGACCGCCGCGGCGGCGGGCTTGGAGGCCCCCGCCACGTGCAGGTCGAGCTTGGTCTTCAGGTCGCCGCCGCCGATCAGTCGCACGCCGTCGCGCTCGCGCCGGATCACGCCGGCTTCGACCAGCGCGGCCGCGTCGACCGGCTTTTTCGAGTCGAGCTTCTCGGCGTCGATCGCCTGCTGCAGGCGACCCAGCTTGACCTCGGCGTAGCGCGCGCGGTTCGGCTTGGTGAAGCCGCGCTTGGGCAGGCGCTGGTGGAGCGGCATCTGACCGCCCTCGAAGCCCTTGATCGCCACGCCGGAGCGCGACTTTTGACCCTTGACGCCGCGGCCGCCGGTCTTGCCCTTGCCCGAGCCGATGCCGCGGCCGACGCGGGTCCGCTCCTTGGAGGAGCCGGGATTGTCGCGAAGTTCGTTCAGGCGCATGAGAACTCTCCTTGAACGGGAGCGGCGTCGCCTAGACGCGCTCCTCGACGATTTCGACCAGGTGGGCGACCTTGTTGATCATGCCGCGCACCGAAGGCGTGTCTTCCAGCGTACGGGTTTTGCCGATGCGCCCGAGGCCAAGCCCGGTCAGCGTCTGACGCTGATCCTTGGGCTGACGGATGGCGCTGCCGGTCTGGCGCACGGTGAGGGTGTCGGTCTTGGCCACGGCCGTTTCTCCTAGGACTCGATCGCTTCAGGCGCGGACGCGCCGTCGGCGCGGCGCGCGACGAGATCACCCACCTTCAGACCGCGCTTGGCCGCAACCGAGCGCGGGCTCTGTTGAGCCTTCAGCGCTTCGAACGTGGCGCGGATCATGTTGTAGGGGTTCGACGAGCCGGTGGACTTGGCCACCACGTCCTGAACGCCCAGCGATTCCAGAACGGCGCGCATCGGACCGCCGGCGATCACGCCGGTGCCCGGAGGCGCGGCGCGCAGGATCACCTTACCCGCGCCCCAACGCCCGCGGGCGTCGTGGTGCAGAGTGCGGCCCTCGCGCAGGGGAATGCGCACCATGGTCTTCTTGGCCTCGTCGGTGGCCTTGCGGATGGACTCGGGCACTTCGCGCGCCTTGCCCTGTCCAAAGCCGACCCGGCCCTTCTGGTCGCCCACGATGGCGAGCGCGGCGAACTGGAAGTTCCGCCCGCCCTTCACCGTCTTGGCGACGCGGTTGATGTGGACCAGCTTGTCGACGAGTTCGTTTTCGCCGTCCTCGTCGCCGCGACGCTTACGGTCGCGGCCCCGATCGCGATTGTTTTCCCGAGCCATCGGCCGCTCCTTAGAAGTTCAGGCCGCCCTCGCGGGCGGCGTCGGCGAGCGCTTTGACGCGCCCGTGATAAATGTAGCCGCCGCGGTCGAACACGACCTCGGTCAGCCCCTTGTCCTTGGCGCGCTTGGCCAGCGTTTCGCCGACCTTGCGGGCGAGCTCCACGGTGGCGCCGGTCGCGGCCGGGCCACGAAGATCGCCCTCCGCGGTGGAGGCGGCGGCCAGCGTTTCGCCCTTCTTGTCGTCGATGATCTGGGCGTAGATATGCTTTGACGATCGATAAACCGACAAGCGCGGACGCCCGCTGCCCATTTTCGCCAGGCGCGAGCGGTTGCGCTGAGCGCGCCGGCGCATTTTTTCGCGAGGTGTCATGGCCGGTCCTACTTCTTCTTGCCTTCTTTGCGGCGGATCTGCTCGTTCGCGTACTTGATCCCCTTGCCCTTGTAGGGCTCGGGCGGACGGAAGGAGCGGATCTCCGCAGCGGTCTGACCCACGGCCTGCTTGTCGTAGCCCTCGATCACGATCTCGGTCGGCTTCGGCGTCGAAAGCTTCACGCCCTCGCGCGGCTTGTAGACGACATCGTGAGATAGACCGAGCGCCAACTTCAGGTCGCTGCCCTGCATCTGCGCGCGATAGCCGACGCCAACGAGTTCGAGCGTCTTGGTGAAGCCGTCGGTGACGCCTTTGACCATGTTGTCGATGCGCGCACGCGCGGTGCCCCACATCGCCCGGGCCTTCTGGCTTTCTTCAACCGGCTTTACCGAGATGCCGTCTTCGCCCTCGCTGACGGAGACCAGATACGGCGCGACAAAGCTCAGCTCGCCCTTCGGCCCCTTGACCGAAACCTGGCCGCCATCGACCGAGGCGGTGACGCCGGACGGAATGGAAACCGGCAGCTTGCCCAAACGTGACATGTGCGTTCTCCCTTCCCTAGCTCACCTGACAGAGCACTTCGCCGCCGACATTCTCCTGGCGGGCCTGGGCGTCGCTCATCACGCCTTTGGGCGTGGAGACGATGCAGATGCCAAGGCCGTTCTGGATCAGCGGCAGGTCGCGCACTTTGCGATATTCACGCCGACCCGGCTTTGAGACCCGTTGGATCTCCTGAATGACGGGCAGGCCCTCGTAGTATTTCAGCTCGATCTCGAACTGCTTGAAGCCCTTCGCATCCAAGCTCTCGGAGTAGCCGCGGATGAAGCCTTCCGCCAGCAGCACCTCGAGCACGTGCTCGCGCAGCTTGGAGGCCGGCGTCGTCACGCTGGTGCGCTTGCGCAGGATGGCGTTGCGAATGCGGGTCAGCATATCGCCGAGCGGATCGGTTACGGACATTGCAGCCTCCCTACCAGCTCGACTTGACCATGCCAGGGATCAACCCGTGGCTGGCCAGGTCCCGAAGCGCGATGCGCGACATCTTCAAGCGGCGATAGTAACCGCGCGGCCGGCCGGTGACCTGGCAGCGGTTGCGAACCCGCGTCGGCGCGGAGTTGCGCGGCAACTCGGCCAGCTTCAGCTGAGCCGCGAACCGCTCCTCCACCGGCAGCGAGGTGTCGCGCGCGACAGCCTTCAGGCGGGCGCGCTTGTCCGCGTACCGCTTGGAGAGCTGCTTGACGCGCTCATTCCGCTCGATTGCGCTCTTTTTCGCCATTCTATCCTTCTCCTAGCGTGCGGACCCACCACGGGTCCGCGCTCCCGCCGCGTCAGTTCGAGAACGGGAACTCGAACTCGGCCAGCAGGGCCTTCGCCTCTTCGTCGGTTTTCGCCGTGGTCGCGACGACGATGTCCATGCCCCGGATCTTCTCGACCTTGTCGTAGTTGATCTCCGGGAAAACGATGTGCTCCTTCAGGCCCATGGCGAAGTTGCCGCGTCCATCGAAGCTCTTGCCGTTGAGACCGCGGAAGTCGCGAACGCGCGGCAGCGCGATCGTGATCAGGCGGTCCAGGAATTCAAACATCCGGTCCTTGCGAAGCGTGACCTTCGCGCCGATCAGCTGCTCTTCGCGCAGCTTGAAGCCGGCGATCGATTTCTTCGCGCTCGTCGCGACCGGCTTCTGGCCCGCGATCGCTTCGAGATCGGCCAGCGCGCCCTGGATCTTCTTGGCGTCCTGAGCCGCTTCGCCAACACCCATGTTGATCACGATCTTTTCCAGACGCGGGATCTCCAACTCGTTGGAGTAGCCGAACTTCTCCTTCATGCGCGCACGGATCTCGTCGCGATATTTGGCGCGCAGGCGCGGTTCGTATTCAGCGACTTCAGCCATCGATCACCTCGCCGGACTTTTTCGCGATGCGGACCTTGCGGCCGTCATCGAGCGTCTTGAAGCCGACGCGGGTCGGCTCGCCGGATTTGGGGTCCACCAGGGCCACGTTCGAGATGTCGAGCGCGGCTTCTTTCTCTTCGATCCCGCCCGGGCTCATCTGAGTGGGGCGGTTGTGGCGCTTGACCATGTTGACGCCGGACACGAACACGCGGCCCTCGGCGGGGACGACCTTGGTCACCTCACCGGTCTTGCCCTTGTCGCGCCCGGTCAGCACCGTGACCTTGTCGCCCTTTTTGATCTTCGCAGCCATGACTACAGCACCTCCGGCGCGAGCGAGACGATCTTCATCTGCTGCTTGGCGCGCAGCTCACGCGGCACCGGGCCGAAAATGCGCGTGCCGATCGGCTCGCCGGTATTGCTCAACAGAACGGCGGCGTTGTTGTCGAAGCGGATGACGCTGCCGTCGCGGCGCTTAATGTCGCGCGCGGTGCGCACGACCACGGCCCGGCGCACATCGCCCTTCTTCACGCGGCCCTTCGGCGCGGCGTCCTTCACCGACACCACGATGATGTCGCCGACGCCGGCGTAGCGCCGCTTCGCGCCGCCGAGCACCTTGATGCACTGCACGCGGCGGGCGCCGGAATTATCGGCGACATCGAGATTGGTCTGCATCTGGATCATGGCGATCCCCCGTCAAAAGGTCGGGCGTGCGGTCAAGGCCTCAGGCCTGGTCCGCGACGACCTCCCACCGCTTAAGCTTCGACTTGGGCGCGCATTCTTGAATCTGAACGCGGTCGCCCACCTTTTTCGCGCCGGCTTCGTCGTGCGCGTGGTACTTTTTCGAGCGGCGCACGGTCTTCCGCAACAGCGGGTGCAGGAAGGTCCGCTCCACGCGTACGATGACCGTCTTGGCCTGCTTGTCGCTCACCACGACGCCTTGCAGAATGCGCTTCGGCATCGTCTAGCTCCCTTGGCTTTCAAGCGCGCGCCGACGCTGATCGGTCTTCAAGCGCGCGATGTCGCGGCGCACCGTGCGAAAGCGCGCGGTGTTCTCAAGCTGGCCCGTGGCCTGCTGGAACCGCAGATTGAACTGTTCTTTTTTCAGCTTGAGGATTTCGTCCTGCAGCTGATCGTCGCTGAGCGCGCGCACGTCTTCACCAGTCATTACGCGGCCTCCTCGGTCTGGGCGCCCGGACGGGTCACGACCTTGGTCTTGATCGGAAGCTTCGCCGCGCCAAGGCGCAGGGCTTCGCGGGCGACCTCATCGGGCACGCCGTCGATCTCGAACATGATCCGGCCCGGCTTGACCTTGGCCACCCAGTATTCCGGCGAACCCTTGCCCTTACCCATGCGGACCTCGGTCGGCTTCTTTGAAACCGGCAGGTCCGGGAAGACGCGGATCCAAACTCGGCCGGCGCGCTTCATGTGGCGCGTGATGGCCCGGCGGGTCGCCTCGATCTGACGCGCGGTCACGCGCTCCGGCTCGACGGCTTTCAAACCGTAGGAGCCGAAATTAAGCGTGAACCCGCCCTTGGCGTTGCCGTGAATCCGGCCCTTGTGGGCCTTACGGAACTTGGTGCGCTTCGGTTGAAGCATCGTCTTATTCCTCCGCCCTCAAGCGTTACGCGGCCTGGCGGCCCGAACGGGCGCGCTGCTCGCCGGAGTCCTGCAGGCGACGCTCCTGGGCGAACGGATCGTGTTCCAGGATCTCGCCTTTGTAGATCCAAACCTTGATCCCGATGATGCCCATGGCCGTCTTGGCTTCGGCGAAGCCGTAATCGATATCCGCGCGCAGCGTGTGCAGCGGCACGGAGCCTTCCGCATACTGCTCGGTGCGCGCGATCTCGGCGCCGCCGAGGCGGCCCCCGCAGATGATCTTGCAGCCCAGCGCGCCCATGCGCATGGCCGACTGCAGCGAGCGCTTCATCGCGCGGCGGAAGGCCACCCGGCGCTCAAGCTGCTGGGCGATGCTCTCGGCGACCAGATTGGCGTCGATCTCAGGCTTACGCACCTCAACGAGGTTCAAGAAGACCTCGCCGTCGACCATCTGCGCCACCTTGCGGCGCAGCTTCTCGATATCCGCGCCCTTCTTGCCGATCACCACGCCCGGACGGGCGGTGTGGATCGTGACGCGGCACTTCTTGTGCGGGCGCTCGATGACAATGCGCGACACCGAAGCGGCCTTGAGCTCGTTCTTCAGATACTCGCGGATCTTGAGATCCTCGTGCAGGAGATCGGCGTACTCTTCGCCGCGCGCGAACCAGCGCGACTCCCAGGTGCGGTTGATCCCGACGCGAAGGCCGATCGGATTGATTTTCTGACCCATTACGCGGCCTCCTCGACTTCGCGCACCACGATGGTGAGTTCGGAGAACGGCTTCAGGATGCGCGCGCCGCGGCCGCGAGCGCGGGCGCGGAAGCGCTTCATCACCAGGTTCTTGCCGACATAGGCTTCGGCCACCACCAGGCTGTCGATGTCCAGGCCGTGATTGTTCTCAGCGTTGGCGATCGCGGACTCGAGCACCTTCTTCACATCCGACGCCGCGCGCTTGCGCGAAAACGTCAGATCGTTAAGCGCACGCTCAACGGACTTGCCGCGGATCATCGACGCGACGAGGTTCAGCTTCTGCGGGCTGATGCGCATCATCCGCAGCTTGGCGCGCGCCTCGTTTTCGGCGACGCGGCGGGGGTTCTTCACCTGGCCCATCGCTTACTTCCTCTTCGCCTTCTTGTCCGCCGCGTGGCCGTAATAGGTCCGGGTCGGAGCGAACTCGCCGAGCTTGTGGCCGACCATGTCCTCAGTCACGAGCACCGGCACGAACTTATTGCCGTTGTGGACCTGGAAAGTCAGGCCTACGAACTGCGGCATGATTGTGGAGCGGCGCGACCAGGTCTTGATCGCCTGCTTGCGGCCGCCGGCGTGGGCGGCGTCCGCTTTCTTAAGCAGGTATCCGTCGACGAACGGACCTTTCCAGACGGAACGGGGCATCTAGGCGCGCTCCCTTAGCGTTTCTTCCGCTCGTGACGCGAGCGGATGATGAATTTGTCGGTGGCCTTGTTGCGACGCGTGCGCCGCCCCTTGGTGGGCTTGCCCCAAGGGGTCACCGGGTGACGGCCGCCGGAGGTGCGCCCTTCGCCGCCGCCGTGGGGGTGATCGATGGGGTTCATCGCCACGCCGCGCACCGCGGGACGCTTGCCGAAATGGCGCGCGCGCCCGGCCTTGCCGAGATTGATGTTCAGGTGGTCCGGGTTGGAGACCGCGCCGACGGTGGCCAGGCAGGACTCCTCAACGGTGCGAAGCTCGCCCGACATCAGGCGAATTTGCGCATAACCCGCGTCGCGGCCAACCAGTTGGGCGTAGGCGCCGGCCGAACGCGCGATCTGACCGCCCTTCTTGGGCTTCAGTTCGACGTTGTGAATGATCGTGCCGACCGGCATGGCGCGAAGCGGCATGGCGTTTCCGGGCTTCACCTCGACCTTATCGCCGGCGATCACCTTGTCGCCGACCGCAAGACGCTGCGGCGCGAGGATATAGGCGAGCTCGCCGTCTTCATACTTGATCAGCGCGATGAAAGCGGTCCGGTTCGGATCATACTCCAGGCGCTCCACGACGCCGGCCACGCCGGTCTTGCGGCGCTTGAAGTCGATGACGCGATAAAGCCGCTTGGCCCCGCCGCCGCGGCGACGCGCGGTGATGCGACCGGTATTGTTACGACCGCCCTTCTTGGTCAGACCCTCGACGAGGGTCTTTTCCGGGCGCCCGGCGTGGAGATCCTCGCGATCGACGAGAACCAGCGCGCGGCGGCCGGCGGAGGTCGGCTTGAAGGTCTTCAAGGCCATTGGTCTTAGCTCCTCTCGTCCGCCCTACAGTCCGGTGGTCACGTCGATGGAGTGACCCTCTTCGAGCGTCACAACCGCCTTCTTGACGTCGTCGCGGCGACCCATGATCCCGCGAAAACGCTTCACCTTGCCCTTTTGGCGCAGGGTGTTGACGGCCTTCACCTTGACCTTGAACAGCTCTTCGACGGCTTCGCCGATCTCAGCTTTGGTCGCGTCAAGCTTCACCTTGAACACCACCTTGTTGTCCTCGGACAGCAGCGTGGACTTCTCAGTGACGACCGGCGACAGGATGATGTCGTAATGGCGCGCGGCGGGCATCAGGCGGTCTCCTTGGCGCCGAGACGCTCTTCGATCTTCGCGATCGCGGCCTTGGTCAGGACCAGCGTGTCGCGGCGAAGCACGTCGTAAACATTAAGGCCCTGGGCCGGCAGCACATCCACGTTCGGGATGTTGCGCGCAGCGCGGGCGAAGTTCTCGTCCAGCGTCTCGCCGTCGACAATCAGAGCGTTGCTAACGCCGAGCTTGCCGAAGGCGTCCACGAGGCTTTTCGTTTTCGGCGCGTCGAGCTTGGCTTCGTCGAGCACGATCAGGTTCGACGCGCCCGCCTTGGAGGACAGGGCGTGCTTGAGAGCCAGGGCGCGCACCTTCTTGGGCAGCTCGGTGGCGTGCGAGCGCACGCGCGGACCGTGCGCCTTGCCGCCGCCCACGAAGAGCGGCGCGGAGCGTGCACCGTGACGCGCGCCGCCGGTGCCCTTCTGGCGGTACATCTTCTTCTTGGTGCGCGCGATCTCGCCGCGCTCCTTGGCTTTGTGCGTGCCGGCCTGGCGGCGCGAAAGCTGCCACTTCACAGCGCGCTGCAAGAGGTCGGCGCGAACCTCGGCGATGCCGAACACGGCGTCGTCGAGATCGACCGATCCGGCCTTGGCCGCATCAAGCTTTACAACATCGGTCTTCATGCCTTGGCCCCATCGTCCTCGGCGCCGCCTTCAGGCGCGGCCTCGCCCTCGGCGGGCGCGCCTTCAGCGACCATCTCGGCGTCTTCGGTGGCCGGCTCGGGATCGCCCGCCGGCGCGTTCAGCTCATCAAGCGTGGCGAACCTGCCGGGGAACGGAATCTCGCCCTCGGTGCGCACGCCCTTGACCGCGTCGCGCACTTCGACCCAGCTGTCGTCCGCGCCCGGCACCCCGCCGCGCACCAGCACCAGGCCGCGCTCGACATCGACGCGCACCACTTCCAGGTTCTGGACCGTCACGCGCTCGCCGCCGAGATGGCCGGCCATCTTCTTGCCCTTGAACACCTTGCCCGGGTCCTGGCACTGGCCGGTGGAGCCGTGGGCGCGGTGTGAGATCGACACGCCGTGCGTGGCGCGCAGACCGGCGAAGTTCCAGCGCTTCATGCCGCCGGCGAACCCTTTACCGATCGAGGTCCCGGCGACGTCGATCTTTTGACCCGGCACGAAATGATCGGCCGTGATCGAGGAGCCGGGCTCAATGAGCGCGTCGTCGCTGACGCGGAACTCAGCCAGCTTGCGCTTGGGCTCGACATTGGCCTTGGCGAAATGGCCGCGCATGGCCTTCGGCGTGCGCTTGGCCTTGGCTTTGCCCGCGCCCAGCTGCAGCGCGGTGTAGCCGTCGCGCTCCTGGGTGCGCTGGGCCACGACCTGAACGCCGTCCAGATGCAGAACGGTGACCGGAACGTGATTGCCGTCCTCGGTGTAGACGCGGGTCATGCCGACCTTCTTGGCCAGCACGCCCGTGCGGCGTTGAGCGACCTCGGTCATATGGATCAGGCCCCCAGCTTGATTTCGACGTCCACGCCCGCGGACAGGTCGAGCTTCATCAGCGCATCGACCGTCTGGGGGGTGGGATCAACGATATCGAGAACCCGCTTATGGGTGCGGATCTCGAACTGCTCGCGGGACTTCTTGTCGACGTGCGGGCCACGCAGAACGGTGAAACGCTCAAGACGCGTCGGCAGCGGGATGGGCCCGCGCACGTTCGCGCCGGTGCGCTTCGCCGTGGAGACGATCTCGCGCGCGGAGTTGTCCAGCACGCGGTGATCGAACGCCTTCAGGCGGATTCTGATGTTTTGTTGCGCCATCGATCCGGTCCCAAAAAGAGCGCGAGCCGCCTCGCGGACCATTATCGGTCCCGCGCGGGCTCGCGCCTGTCCAAATTGTTCGTTTCAACGACTGCGTTTGCCTCGAAGGCACGGCCAGCCCGTGTGAAGGCCGGTGATGTACCGGGCGTTCGCGGGCGCGTCAACAGCGCCCGTGCAATCGAACCGACAAATTATCCCCGCCCGCTCAGCGCGCGCAGACCTTCGCGAACGACAACGCCCCGGAGCTTGGGGCTCCGGGGCGTTGTCGTCATGCTTGTCGCGTCGTGC